>NZ_JBBCBV010000023.1:0-62273 GCF_037204045.1 Variovorax sp. CCNWLW225
TTGGGCTTGCGTGATCTCCATACCCGGAGTTTCCGATATGAGCCTGGAGTCACGCCAGTAGTGTTAACACGCCCTAGAGGATTGCACTATTTCATTTATGACACAGTAAGACTAGGCGTCTCAAAGGCGAACGCGATACCAACTATCGCTAGAACAAGACCTGCGACCTCGATCATTGGGCGTCTCCGAAAGTTGCGCATTCTGTCCACTTCATGCGAGATAGCCTATCCCTATTTTTTCGAAGACAGACTTGCCCACATTCAGGATCAATACGCGCTAGATCAGGGAAATCCTTAGTCTCAACCTCGAAACTCGCCTGTCCCATGACAGTCGTTCAAGGCTACTACCCAGCCATGGGGAATGCTCTTACTTGCCCCTCATCCGACCTCGAGCGTCTTGCACGGCATTCTTTCCCGATGGAATTCCGACCATTCTTCCGTCGGAGCCTTGAACGGCCCGAGACCCGCTCCGAATTGCCACCATTCGCCCATCAGACCCTTGGACTCCCTGAGCGCCGCTGGGAATTTCCACCATTCTTCCGTCGCTGCCTTGAAGCCCTTGCGCACCTGAGCGAATGGCGATCATTCGCTCGTCGCTCCCTTGTAGACCTCGACCGCCGGAAGGTATAGCGACCATTCGTCCGTCACTTCCTTGAAGACCACGACCGCCTGGTGGGATGGGAACCATCCGCCCGTCGGAGCCTTGCAGCGCCGTCCAACCGTCTGGTATGACTATCGCCATACCATCGCTACCTGTCAGCGTTCGTTTCACGGCGTGACTCCGATTGTTTATGAAGGTCGAATGATGGTCGCATTCTGCCGTCGAAATGCCATGGTGCGGTGCATGCATGCAGTTCAGTCGGGATCAACTCGGATTCATCTCTCTCTGGTTGGGCAGCCACCATATCGTGCTCAGTGACCCAGACGAGTTGTGTCGGGCAGCGCTGCTCGGGCTGGGCGTCGCATTGGTTGCAATGCCGCATGCGTGAGGACTGCTCCGAGCGATCTGTTCGCGACTGCACGTATGACGGCGCTGCCTATGCGGCTCCGGTGGCCGCCGGTGATCTCGGCGCGAACGTCTGCCATTTCATCGGTGGTGAACTCAGCGCTAGCAGTTTCCGACAAGCCATAGCGCTGACATCATGCGTGAGCGCCACTCTGGGCGCGGGAGAGCATGTTCGATACGATGGCCTGCCCCTCTGCGGTGTCCATCAGCTCTTCAGGTCGTCGCTCACCGAGAGCGGGCAAAGGCTGATCGAGCCACTGGGCCACCCATGTCGCCGCATCGAAGCCGTCGGGATCTCCGGAGGTCTCGACCATGGCTTGTGCTTGCCCAATGAGGCGACTGATTCCCAGCACCCTGGATGACTCTTCGGTCGACAAAGGCTGATTCTTCCTGGCCTTTCTATGAATGGTCGCGCGCGGCAGGCCAAGAATGGCGAGCAGCTTGTCTTTCGACACGCTCATTTCACTGGCCACCAACTCGATCAAGAATGTGGGTACACCGTGTTTGATCAGTTCGACATGCTCGAGGGGATCAATCTTGAAGAGGCTGACGAAGTCAGCTTTTGCGAGTTTCTTCGATCCGACCTTCGTGGTCCAGACGGACGTCGATTTCGCAGGCAGCAGATCTGTTGCCTGCGGGATCAGACGTGTCATCTTGGACGCCCCCTTAGTCATGATTGGATAGCTCCACGAGCTGCTTCAATGACGGAAGGTTTCACGTCGATGATCAGGGCAGGATCGAACGCCTTGTTCTCGATCCTGCCGCTCCAGTTCACATAGCCACGCGGATTACTCACGACTCGGCAAGAACGCACTCGATAGTCGAACTGCTGATGTGTGTGTCCGTGCACCCAGAGCACGGGAACTTCAAAGAAGGAATCCGGAAGCTCGGTGACGAAGGCGCCTGAGGACCAATCGTCAGCGTAGCGCTGCGCCAGTGAACCGCGATGCGGCGCATGGTGCGTCACGACCACTGTCTGTCCGGCGAACGGCTCCGAAAGCCTGTTTCGCAGCCACGCGCGCTGTGCCTGATGAATCCGAAGCGTGTCCGCCGCCTGGAGCTTTCTTCCTTGCTTGTAGCGCCAGGTATCGGGCTCCGCCGACTCGTCGACCGTGCGGATCAGCGCGTAGTCGTTCAGCAGATTGGTCGCCATCTTCATGGCACGCCCGACATCGCTGACCGGACCCTCAGGCGTCTCGATGGCGAGCGCGAAGTCGGTCCACAGCGTAGCGCCAAGGAAGCGCACGCCATCGATCACCAGTTCGTCGCCGTCGAGCAGATGGACATTGCTTCCATCGGCCCCGCGGCGCGCTTCAGCCAATGTCGTGTCAGTTCGTCCATCGTAGTACTCATGGTTTCCGAGCAGATAAATCACCGGCTTGCCGCGAAAGCGATCCGCCGCCCAATGGACGGCGCGCTTGGCCGGTGAATGAATGTCGCCGGCGAGAATGACCGCATCGAAATCGAGATCAGGCACCGGCTCGAAGGGGGCGAACTCGAGGTGAAGGTCGGAAAGAATCAGCACTTTCATCGGGATGCCCCTTCAAAGCGAGCGCGAAGTTCGGCACACGCCTTGTCGTCGAAGCCGACGAACGAACTGCACACCACCAGATGGTCCTTGCAATGGTCGAACTGCCAATACGCATCGTCGAGCGCAACCCAAGGTTCGTCGACGGCATCGTGGAGCTGGAGCCAGGCAAGGATTTCTCCTTCGCGCTTCCTGTACGGCGGTGGAAGCCCGAAACCTGAGTGTGGCGTAGCTCCAAGGATTCGAGCTCGGATGTCGCTGGAGAATGGTTTCAGCAAGGACTGATAGAGAAGCTGCTCGCGCCAGGATGAGCTGATCACGATCTTCACGTGTGGGAACTCGCGCAGCAATGCCTCCAGGCGTGGCAGGAAGCAGAAGTCGGCGCCACCGTTGAGAATGTGATCTTCCCCTTCCGGATGCAGCACACCGTCGAAGTCGAGGAACAGGATCACTCTGAATCTCCTAGCCCATATCCACCGGCCCTCATACGACACCGCCGTGTTGAATCGCGATCAACATCGATCGCACTCTGTCAGCGCCGCCCCCGACAGCGAGCGTCGCCGGCGTTTGACCATCGAGCAGCTCGTGCGGCTTGTCCAGCCAGGCTTGGGCCGCTGCGCCGAACACCTGAGTAGCGAGATCGAGCACGTCTTGTGGAGGCCCTCCCGGCCCAGGCTCATCGCGCGGCCAAGTCAAGTGCGATCCCGTATCGACCCCGAAGGCACGGAAAGGCGCCGCGGCAGGCATCAGACCCTCGCCGACATAATCGACGCTTCGGTGATGATGACCGTGGACCACCAACTGGACGCCGAGCTTCACGGCGAGTTCGTCGATCGCCTTCCAGCCGTGTGGATGGGCCGACGGCGCCTCGTGCGCCACCAGGATGTCAGCGGGTCCGCTGCGCAGCAACCGCTGGTACTCATCCGGGAAGATGGAGGACCGGTGCTTGCGGGAGATGCCGTCGCGCCACCGCTCATGGCTCTTCATGGTTCGGCGCATGGCGTCGCTCGATTGGAACGCCGCCTCGTCGATCGGCCGCCGAGGATCCCAGATCTTGCTGCGGAAGATGCCTCCCAAGCCAGCGACCTGGTAGCCAGCGACGGAGACGATGCGGCAATGCAGACTTCGATCTGCGAGGTCCGATTCGAATAGATTCTGGTAGTCCAAATCCCCGTCCGTATCGTGATTCCCGTGTATCCAGTAGACCTCGGTGAGGGACAGGATCGACTGCAGCTCGATCTGCAGAGGTCGACGCGCCTGAATGTCCCCCAGCAGCACGATCGCCTCAGGCTGAAAGCGCTCGACCGCGGCAATCACGGGGTCGAAGTCGCCGTGGGGGTCGCCGAAGAACATCAGCTTTGGCGCGAACCGCTCGTGCTCGGGTCGCGCATGGAGGTCCGATGGAATGAGTGGTTTCATTTCATATGCCGGATAGCGGTTCATCGGCCAACCGCGAACCGCAGGAAGTGCGAGCGCAGCTCCTGGAAGCTGTCTTGATCGAACGCACGCTTGGGGTCGGTGAGCACGAGCCGTTCGAAGCCTGCTTCAAAGCTTGAAGGCCAATCGTCAAGCGCGACCCACTCTGCGTCACCGCGACCGTTCCCCTCGAGCCAGGCTTGGATCTCCAGCTGGCGCCGGTGATGGACGGCCGCGTTGGGGTCGAGCTGCGGCGTGGCTCCGATGATCCGATCCCGGATGTCATCGCTGAAATACTGCTGCAGTTGCTCAACGCTGTCGGCGAGTCGCCAATCCGAGGAGATGACGACTTCGACAGAACTGAACTCCCGAAGCAGCTCTTCAAGCAGCGGCAAGTGGCTGAAGAACTTGCTGCTGAACGAGTAGTCTGTACCAACAGGATGAAGAACACCATCGACATCCAGGAACAGCAGGGCGCTGGAGTCGTCAGTGCGGGTGGTGCGCGGGTATGTCATCCAACGAACCCGGCCTGGATGGACTTCAGGAGATTGAGCACATCGGCGGCCCGCCCTTCGGCCACCAGCGCTTCAGCCGTCTTGTAGTTGAACGGTGCGAGTGGTTCGTTCCTGTACCGGAAGATAGCGCCCTGGAGGTCGCCTCCCGAGGCTGTCGCCACGGCAGCCAGCACTTGCAGGCTCGTGCGGATATGCGCCTGGATGCTCTGCGTTCCGGGAGCGTGAGTGACCGTGCTTCGGTGGACATGTGCTTCTCTGGCGAACGAAGCGATATCCAGGCCCATCATCTCGACGAACTTCGCCGGCGACAGGATCTGGCGCTCATCCACCACTTCGCAGAGCTGCTGGGCCAGACGTTGGTAGTCTACGGAGCTCATAGATTGACAACCAGCTCTGGGTTGAACTGCTTGTTTTCGTGCTCTCGGCCATGTCGCACGTACCCTCGCGGGTTGCACACCACCCGGCAGTTGCCGACGCCGTATCTGTGGCTCTCGTGGAGGTGGCCGTGCACCCAGAGTGCCGGCACTTCGAAGAAGGAATCTGGAAGCTCGCTCACAAAGGCTGGGGATAGCCAGTCGGACTGGTAGTGCGGCGCGAGCGAGTTTCGGTGTGGGGCATGGTGGGTCACGACCACCGTCGGCCCTGCAAAGGGCTCGGCCAGCTTTTGGGCCAGCCAGGCACGGTCACTGAAGTGGAGCGTCCGTGTGTCCTCGGGCGTCAATCGGCGTTTCCTGGGCTTGGCTGCCGCCGGAGCATCGGAAGGTGCCAGCACCTCGGCCCACCGGATGGACGAGTAGTCATTGAGGTGGACCTTGGCCGCCTTCATGGCCCGCTCGGCGTCGACCACAGACCCGGCCTTGGTCTGGATGGGCAGTTCGAAATCGGTCCACAGGGTACAGCCCAGAAACCGGACGCCGGCGATCACGACTTCGCCTGGCGCCAGCAGATGCACGTTGCATGCGGCCGCGGTCAGTGCCATCTCGTTGAGAGACGTCTGCATGACGCCCTGATAGAACTCGTGATTACCGGGCACAAAGACGATGGGAACCGCTTCCCCAAGGTTTTCCGGCCGGCGAGCCCAGCGCATGGCCTTGGAGCCGGGCACGAAGATGTCGCCCGCGAGGATCACGACGTCGTAGTCGACCTCCGGAACGAGAAAGGTACCGAACTCGAGGTGCAGGTCCGAAAGGATAAGCAGCTTCACGTCACTAGCCCTCTTTCTTCTGCAGGACACTCACGACGCCGCTATCGAGAACTGGAGATTCCACGCTTTGCCACCGACATGGACCACCTGAAGATCGGCCGAACAAAGCCGCCGGTCTCGAAGGCGAAGTGCATGCGTCAGACGCGAAAGGTGAACTTCCGACGCGTTTGATCGCAAAGATCAACGGCTTCAAGTCGGCGTGTGATCCGCCAACAAACGCCAATGTGGGCGCTGTGCCCCAAGGAGAGAGAAGGAAGCGATATCGGCTGAACATTCGGAGCTCCTAAAAGGAGCCAAACGTCAGCTCCTTAAGACTGGTGAACGGGGACGAGCAGAGGTGATGCCACTACCGCTATTCGGTTCGCCGACTGGCCTGAACATTCCGAGCGAATCACCACGTGCACAGCCACGCCCGCGTCGATGCTGGCGCGTTTGACGGTTGTGAAAGAAGGGCCGGACATGGGAATTCGCAGATTTCCAAAGTGAGCTGTGTCAAGCCATCTTAGCTGTAGACACAGCAAGCATGCAACCGGCCGACGATGATTCCGGACGTTCTAGAAGCTCTGAATGCAACTTCCGCAACTCCGTGGCTGAACGAGACTGCTGATCTTCATGTGCAGGAAGAAATTTATCGCGCCCGATTTTTTCAAATTTGCCGCGAATTTAGTTTCTCCGTAAAGTAGTACGGCACGAAGGAAATATTCAACCGCGACAATGACTTACGGAAGAATTTCTTGACTTTAAATGGCTTCGAAATCAGAATTGGCTCGTGAGCACTCAGCCACCCTCTGCAGTTGCTAGTCCGTCCCAGTCCGGGACTTCGACGGCACAACGCGCACAGAACGACGCTACCGTCGAGCAGCGTACGTTCGAGCTTCTCTTTGCAAAGTATGGACCGCTGGTCTCAGCCGACGATGCTTGGAAAGCATTGAGCTTCCCCACGCTGGACTCGTTCAACCGGGCCATCCAGCGCAAACGTCTTCCACTCAAATTGATCAGGCCTCCCGGACGCCGGAAGGCCTTTGTTTCGACGTCAGACTTGGCAGCGTACTTGGCGAGACTCGCAACTGAAGTCACCGCCTGAGGAGGACTACGCCCCCAGAAAAGCAAAACGCCGACCCCCTTTCGAAAAGCCGGCGCCCGCCGACACCTCATAGATAGATGTCTAAGGTTTTTGGACGACCCTAATGACAGTATCTCCCTGGGACTAGGTGGCGTCAAGGCACGTCACACCCTGTCGAACATCGACGGGAACCAGGAGAGATCATGGAAAGTCCCCGGCACCCAGACGCATCAGTTTCACCCCCACTTTCTCAGCGGAAGTGGATCGAATCTCACCGCCTCTCTAGGACCTGGCTGCAGGCTCACCGAAGACGCACTGCCGTGTCCGCGGGCGACCCGCAGTCGAGTGACTGCAGCACGAACCGACGAGGGTGGCCGTTAGATGTTTGTGGCGTCATTGCCAGTCACGCGCAGGCAGTGACGGGCAATCGAACGAGCTCCCACGACGGCCCCGTTCGCGGTCGAACTTCGCTGGAGCCCAACGATCTTTCGCCATCGCATGGAAGGTCCCTTCCATGAACCAGCGCGTACTCGGTTTTCGACCGGAGAGATTCGTCGCTTCTTCGCGGCGCCCTCCCCCTCAGGCTGGGCGAATGACATGGACAAAGCTATATGCCCTGATCAAAGCGGGCTACGGGCAAGGTCATTTGCATGACTACCTCCCCTACCTGAGGGTGACCAAGAAGGATTGGTCTGATAAAGCCAACATGGGCCATCACAGGAGCGCTGCGTTCGGACATACCCACCACTACAGAAGCTCAGGAGAAAGATGGCTGATCCATTTACTCAAGTGGCTAGGTGCATACGATGCACGCGACCAGTACCCGATGTGGCCATGGGCGCATGAACACCCCTTGTGTGGGCTCCCGGGGTTCTCTTCCGACATAGAAGTACCAGGCACGCTTGAAATTGCACGGGCGAGGGCCATCAAGCTGTGGAAATACGTCGGCTCAGATGTTCCCTATGTCTACACCATCGACATCCTCTCCACTTGGAGGCACGAGAGTGGAGAGTTCGAGCTGATCGGACACGATTGCAAGCCCGAAGAACAGGTCAAGAGCGCCCGCCCATCCAGTCGACTGCTCGCCAAGCTCGAGTTGATGCGATCGTATTGCAGGACAGTTCAATGCAAGTATGTTTTGACGCACCCGGAGCTTATCGGGCTCCACCTGCAGAAAAATTTGGGGGCGCTTGATCCTCGGCTGACGCAACAGCAGATCGAGGCTCTCAGGTCGAGCTCACTCTATCGGCACACCGTCGATCATTGCTTGCGCTGGGCGTATCAGATGCCTGCATCAAAAGCTGGCGAAGAGGTAGCAAAGGCCAACAAATATCCCCCCGCAGAAGTGTTTCGTGCACTGCGTGCCGCGATATGGTTTCAAGACCTCGATCACGACATCTCGGTGCCACTCGAGCTGTACCAGCCACTCATTCGTGGTGGCCTCGAGCTACGTTCGAATCTCTTCGAACGCTGGTGCAAGGAGCGGCAATGAGCGATATCTACGACTTGCCGTTTGCACCGCTTGCTTTGGTCGATGACGTTAAGGGATCAAGCTTCTTCGGTGGTCCTTGCCGAATCCTCGGTTTTAACAAGACAACAGACACCGTCTGGTACATCGAATGCCCTCGCAATCGCCGCCAAAAAGAGCATTCGAACAAGATGCGCAGCTACGTCAAGAAGCCTCAAAAGAAATCATTGAAGCTTTTGAGCAGCCTCTTTGAAGGATCTAATCGAACCGCAATAGTTCTCAGGGTCAAGGAGGAGATCGTGTCTGATACCGACCTCCTGGCACAGATGAAAAACCCCAAGGACCGAGCTCGAGTCGAGGCGTACATAGAGCATCGCGACAAGCGATACGACATCATCTCCCCCTTACTCAGGATCGATGGAAACGGAAGGATTCGAACCTTCGCCGAGATGATCAGCGATGAGTCGCTGCCGGAGAGAATTCGAATCAGAGCGGCGGAGACGGGATGCGCCACGTCGCAGGTGTACGCCCTACTCCATCGATTTTGGGCGGGTGGCAGCCGACGAAACGCGCTGATGCCCGGCTACCCCAGATGCGGCAATCCTGGGAAATCGAAACCGCAGAACAATGCACTGGGGCGGCACTCGCGGCTATACAAAGCGGGACTTACTCCCGTGAAAGGGTATCCGCTCGATCGATGCAAAGGAGCTGATGCCGAGGAAGACGAAGAAAGTGACAAACAGAAACTCGCATGGGGGTATCGCCTCGTCTGTCACGAGATTCCTCCCCATGACGCCTACCTGGTGACGATGGCTTCTCACTGGGCGACTCACGAGGTACGGCCGGATGGCAGCGTATACGCAAAGCTCTTCCCGATACATCTACGCCCTACATACGCACAATTCGAGCGCTGGGGAAAGAAGCTCAACAAGAACAAGTCAGTCGCGCAGATTTACATGGGCGACAAGAAATGGGAGGAGCAGAACGTCGCTCGTGGTGGATCCGTTCAGGACATGACATCGTCTGTTGGTCAGCTTGGAGTTTTTGATGGCACCTCCAACGACAACTATCTCTCTTCGATCGAATCACGCCTGAAGAAACTCCCACCCATGACGAGATCGGTCCTCAAAGAGAATCGAAGCACCGTCATATTCGGGTGGTTTTTAGGATGGGAGAGTCCATCCCCTGCGACGGGCCTTGAGACAATTCTTGTCGGAGCAAGCTCTAAGGTTCCGATTGCTGCACGCGTTGGAATCACCATAGAGGAAGACCAAATCCCAGCTCTCCTCTGCAGAAACTATCTGGTCGACAACGGAGAGTTGAAAGCAGAAAAGCCGACGGAAGCCGAGGTTCAGTTCGGCATTGATATCGAATACACCCCCACATACAGCGGCGCTCGCAAGGGGAATATCGAGTCCGATCATCACACCGTGCAACTGCAACTCGACCATCGCCTATCCGGCACGACGTTCGGCAAACAACGGGAACGTGGGAAGGATCATCCAGCAGTACACGCCCTCTTCAATTTTCGAGAGTATTTGCGCGAGCTGATTCTCTGGATCATCGACTACAACAACGAAGAAGTGATCGAGCTGGCACCTGTCGAGATGCTGCTGAAGAACCCGGAGATCACCCCCACTCGGTTGAACATATTCAAGTGGCTGAGAGCACATGGGCAAACGGCCGAGGTCCCGTACACGATCGAATCGCTCCGAGCCTTCATGTTTCCGGAAGTCGAAGCCGTCGTACGCAAGAACGGGGTCTATTTGGTCGCACTCGTCAATGGCCGAAAGAGACTGATCCCCAAGATGCGATTCAGCAGCCCTGAACTCTTGGCGAGCGGCCTCCTATCGGCCGTCAAGTCGAGCGGCAAGTCAATTCCTACAAATCTGCGAATGGCAGAGACAAACATGACGGAGGCATGGCTACCTACGCAAACCGGAATGCTTCACTTGAAGAACGCATCTCCTGACTCTTCACTCAAGCACATTCCTTTGATTGATTGGATTCAGTTTTTGGAAAAGCACGAGCTCTCGAATGACCTCAAACGCGGAGAAAAAGAGCAGGCCGCGGCGGAACGCGTCGTCAATCGGCTTTCGACCATCGATCACGCTCGCGAGGAGCAGAACGCTGAGATCAAAGCGTTGTCCCGCCCACCCACAAAAAAATCCTACTCGGCCAATCTGACGCGAAACATGAAGGAAGAGATGGAGTTTCTGCGTCGTCAAGATCAGCAGTCCAAGCAAAGCTCATCGCCCCCTTCAGATGCGGAGACAAACGACACAACCAAAGGCGAATCCGATCTGCCAGAACACTCAAACGCGGCGTCGGAAGCAATGGATGCCTTCAATCAGGAGGAGTTTTCCGCATGACGAATGCTACTGTCGACCTTCGGGCCCGGCCTGAACTGGCTTTCGGCCCCAACCCCTTCTTCGAGGCGATGAATCCACATGTCGAGTTCGACGCTTGGGGTCGAGTCCTTCGAAACTACCCTCTGGAACATCACGATTGGCGTCAGGTTCCTCTGCCTGCAAGAACCGCACTATTGAAATTCCGAAGCCTTCACTTTGCCCCGGTGCGAACTATGTTCGAACCGGCCGATGGCCTTCAGGAACTCATTCGACGTTCGTGCATGATGCTGAACCCTACCAAGGTGGAGAACCAAGTTCGGGTCAACAAGCTCCTCGTGAGTGAGACCATGCCCCAGATGCGCATCTACTCCTCGTTGGACGGCGCCGGGGGCATTTGGCAAGGGATGACTGGCACGATGAAATCCTTCACGGCCAAGCGCGTTCTCGAAGTCTGCGTGCCGAATCCTGTCGTGGAGTACGGGCCGTCACAGGTGTGCGGCTGGATCAAGCTGACACAGATCATGTATCTGTATGTCGACTTCCCTTCGAACGGCACTCGGGGAGGTCTGCTCAAGCGCATCCTCTATCAAGTTGATCAGCTCATTGGTACTGACTACTCGTCAGATAACGCCCGCTCGGTAAACATCGACTCACTGTTGGTCGCGGTCTGCAAGGTGCTCATCAGTCATCGGGTCTTGCTGCTCGTCATCGACGAGAACCAGGAAGCGAACTTCGAAGATAGCCAATGGAAGATCCAGTTTGTTCTCTTCTATCTCTCGCTGATGAACTTCGGAATCTCGATATTGCTCTTGGGAAACCCGTTGGCATTCGCCAATCTCGACGCCTACTCTCAGGTGCAGCGCCGGTTCGAGGTAGGCGGTCGACATGATTACCTTCCGGCGGCATCGCCCAAGACAGTCTGGTGGGCGAAGGATCTCACCCCCAGAATGCGTCAGTTCTCCCTCGTCGATGACTGCGATATCTTGCCGGAAGAGCACGACAAGATCGAGTTCGGGCACACAAGTGGTCTACCAGGGCTCGTTGGCCTCCTCCAAGATGCCAGTCAGCGGAACTGTCTTCGCCGCAAAGGGGCCAAGGCGATATTGACCCGGGAAGACTACGAGGCTGGGAGCCGCTCCCCCAACTTCACCCGGGCCAAGAAGCTCGCCCTTGCCATCCAAGACGGCGACGTATCTGAGTACATCGATATTCCTGCACTGCCGGAGGATGACAATGCGGGTGGGAAGGCCACAGCCAAAGAAGATCAGAAGCAGGAAACCTTCATCCCAAATGCGCACGGGATCGCTGCGATTAAGAGGCTTTTGCGGAACTACAAAGCTGAAGTCACTCGAGTAGGGAACAAGCTCACTGCAGACCTTGAAATCCTAAGGCAGTGTTCGCCAGATGACCTGCGCATGTTGGGCGTGACGCAGAAGATGTTGAATGAAGCGCGAAAAATCGAAGATCAATTCTCCCGCGACAAAGGAGCCAAGTCACGGGGTCAGAAAGCAGAAGAGAAATAGCAAGTCGCAGCTCATCGATATCCATGATGAATCTTCCGGCTATTGAGAACGACGAGACGCTCTACAGTCTGTGTGCTACAGCGCATTCGATGAGCGCATCTTCCAGTTCACAGAGGAGCTCTCTTTCGCTGATAGGGACTTTGCACGGAACTCTTCAGCACGATCTCCCTGCCTCCATTCAGTGGCTTGTGGAATGTCGATTGGCAGAAAAAGACACGGCATCGAAAGTGGCGCGCAGGCACAGCATTGCAGCCTACTACTTCCCATTTGTTTCCCCTAGCAGATTGCCACTGATCTCCGACCTCTGGCTTGCCGGGAAGACAACTCATGCGCGCAGGCTGATTCAAAGCTCCTCAAGAACATTGCCTGTGGCGCATCCACTCAAGTGGTGCGGAGCCTGTATAGAAGAAGACCTCAGAAAACTGGGCCGCTCGTACTGGCATGTCGCGCATCAGTTCCCGACGACCTGGCGATGCAGCCGGCATGATTTCTCACTTGCATACATTGAGGGTCGGCACAAGAGATGGCTATTGCCGCGATCATGTCTGTTGCAACGATCTGCTACCGTGCCTTCAGGGAATGCCGCAATGGCCTCAATCCTTTCAACCGTTGGCGAAACGGCATCCAAGCTTGAATCGGTGCAGATTACGAGCATTCGTCAAGCGACCCTGAATCGACTCCAGGCGATGGGCGTGATTCACAGCACACGACGCGTACACCATGACCGAGTCCTCGCGTGGTTTCGCTCGAATCCTCTGTCGACATTTCTCCGGCAAGCCCCTGCGGGTCTCGCGAGGTTCTCCGAAGGAGAATGGATAGCGCCAATGCTTTGGCGTCAGAAACGCAGCAATGCTGTTCGTTGGGTGCTTCTTTGGTCCGCGTTAGATTGGAGCACCTCCGCCGAAGCCGGAGCATTTTTTTGCGACGCGGCGTCCGCCTTGCCGATCGTTCGTGCAGGACAGATCGAACTCTTTGAAGAGGCCCTGCCCACCCCCAATACTCCATTCAAGGTTTCAAGTGTTCTCGAATCGGCCTCCTCCTATGAAGAGGCAATGCGCATTCTTCAAGTACCGCGAAATCAGATTGCGCGATGGCTGGAAGCTGATCCAGAGATGCGTGCACGTTGGCGGCAAAGACTTCAGAAAGAGCGCGTAGAAGGTGCTTTGCAACGCCTTATCGGCTCAGTCCTTCGGGATCCCTCTATCTCATCTGCCGCTTCTCTATCCTCCGCGGATCTCCGCCTTCTCAAGAGCCATGCGCCGCAGGAATACGAGGCAATCACCTCGCGCCTAGCTTCCTTTCGACCGCGGCAAGGGACGCTTCCGTTTATCAACTGAGCTCTTGAGTAACGCAGGCTGCCCCTGTTTCGGCTTGCCCCACCAGTCATCGTGCCTTCACTTCCCCCAGTTTTTTGACAAGCCATTTAGGGCTGTCTTGTCTCAAAAACAGAGTCGCCACGCGTCCGGCTGTCGTAACTTCTTTCGCTGTCAGTTGAGGATTAAGTTCGATCAATTGCGAGATGTACGTTTTGCAGCAGTTCCTTCTATCGACAGTGCTAGCGTATCGGCCCTTCAGGGGCGTATCCGGCCACACAAATGGCGATGCACCCGTGTACCACGAAGGCACAGCTTTGTTGACCGCCCGGCGACGGGATGGAATCATTGCGTCGAACCAAACCTTATCGTTTCTTTCCAGAAAATCCGATGAATTGGAATGGCCCAACAGCCTAATCTGCGTACGAGAAACCTGCGGATTCTCTCGCAACAGGTCAAGAATTACCGCCCGGTGTTTCTCACGCTTTTCTTCGAGCGTCTTGCCCCGCGTATGAATTCGGGCAGGCAGGATTGCTTGCAAATGTGGGCGATCATTTACGAACAGCCATTTATGCTCAGTCGGATGCGCCGCTCTGAATGCGTTTAGGTTGCAGCCAGGATTCAATCTCACAAATTCATCAAGAACTGCGCGATATCCCGGCTGCATGGACAATCGCAGTGCATGCTTTCTTGCTTCACGCTGGCTCGCCCTCCAATTGTGCAACCTCTCACTAACTTCAAAGCCAGGCGGGATCGAACCCTGAAATGCTACTAGCTGTTGATATGCCCCACCATAGTCTCTGCAGAGTCGCAAAGGACTTACACCGTTCAGCAGCAGCTTCACGAATCCAGCAGGGATGCCCTGTTCTACAGCCTTCAACTCAAGCGCGTCCGCATCTGTCAGATGCTGCTGAAACGATGCTTCCGATCGATCAATGAGCCCCATCCTCGTGAGTTGGTCGCCTACCAGAATTCGCGAGAGAAACTGACGTGGTAGAGAAAGCAAAGAGAGCTGGTGCACCACGGACCTCTTCGATATTGCATCAACGAGATGAGGCGCAACGTTTGGCTCCCGACCATAGAGATTTTCTAGTTGGCGGTGCACGTCGTTCGCCAACTTCTCGATGGAGTGCTTCGTTTGAAGATCTTTGACAAGCGCGAGCCAATTCTCAGGGCGCAAGTACTCTTGACTTCCTGAAAATATCTCTTCACACAGCTTGGTCAATGCCGCAGGGGACGATGCGCTTGAATGACGATTCGCATGATGAGCTTGTTGCGAACCACATGAGCGGCACACCTGTCCTGGAAGCCTGAAATGTGTGCCTCGATCAAGAACTTCACCACAGTGCGAACAAGAATGCACGAGCGTGACTTGATGAGCGGCGCATACCTCAACGAAAGGCAACTGATGGATGACTCGCCATATCGGAAAGCCGGAAGTCTTCGCATCTAGGCTTGCACACATCGGGCAGTACTTCATCCTCGATGATCTACTGGGACCGAGATACACGAGGCGCGGATAGACGACGGAGGTCTCACCGGTCATCGAATCCCCCGTCATCCTTTGCGTCCATCCAAACTCGACTGAAGCCGGAACCAACCGGGAATAGAAGCCCCATACAGAGTGATTCATCAGCACATCCTGATAGGACAGTGTTCCATCCCCAATGCAGTCTGTGGCATCCTGCAACCGACGTCCAAGGACGTTAGCGTGCTTGGGCGAGGCGGCCGATCTGTAAACCGTGTCACACGCGTTCTCGAACGACGTGCCCATGCTGCGCCCTACGAAAACAACCGTGCTGTAAAGCAATCCTCCTGGTGGTAGCACAGGCAGGTATGGGGGTCTTCTGAACTCTATTTCGTGATCGGCTTGAGCCAGTTTCCGATTTTGGCGATTTTTTTGAACTATTCCGGACACGGGCAAGGAGGAAGATTGCATAGCTCTCCGAGGGGAAACTGGAGCTTGCTTGTTGCGAACTCTATTAGTGCTTCCCAGGGTGAGGTCGAGATCGAGAGAGGTCAAGAACGGACGGCCGGAGTGAAAACAACGGCGTCCATTCTGCCCCGGGGCGGCCGATCCGCCCGTCGGCCGGGGCAGGTGACTTCTTCTTACTTGCTGGCGCGCATCTGGTCGCGCAACTGCTTGATCTGGTCGTGGTTGCGCTGAGCCCCTTCGGCCTGCTGCTGGATGATCGCGCGCACGTCGGCGGGCAGGTCTTCCTTCAGCGCCTTGCGATAGCGCGCCACGGCGGCGTCTTCACCGCGCTCGCATTCCTCCAGCATCGAGAGCGCGCTGTTCGCGCCGACCGAGCCCTTCGCATGCACCCAGCCGCGGTGCATGGCACCGCTCACGGTGCCGCCGTCGTCGGGCGAGCCGCCGAAGCGCCGGATGAGCTGAACCAGTTCGCCGGCTGCCTTGGCGCATTCCGCCGAGCGGTTCTGGAACACCTGCTTCAGTTGCGGAGAATCCACTTCCTCCGCGCAGGCCCGGAAACCGTATTCGCCGTCGCGCGTGTTCTCGAGCAGATCGTTCAGCACCTCGACAACGTCTTCGCTGTTCGCGGTTTCAGCAGTGTTCGTGTAGTTGGCCATGGAATGACTCCTTCGTTTGCCTCGTGAAGAGGCGGGTTGAAAATTGCCGCGCATGCATGCCCGAAGGCGGTCGCATTGCGCTGGTCCCAGGACGAATGGTGGTCGCGCGGATCGGGATCCGTGTCGGCTTCGCCCGACGTCCCCTGTAGGGGTTCTTCGGGGCATCGATGCCGCTTCAATTCACTCTTCGCGAAACGGTTTTTCGGGCCGGCCAGGCTGGCTGTAGGGCGAGCTGCCGTGGTTGTCGGTTTCACCCACGCCGGCATCACCCGGCGTCGGCGGCTTGCGCTGGCCTGTGATTGAGGGGCCGTTGTTGGGGCCGACGGGATCGCCGTTCTCCGCGGGCGTTTTGGCTTCGCGCTTCATGCTTTTCTCCGCGGGTGTGGGCTTGCGGTACGCGGCCGAGTTCGCTGCTTCATTCGGCGTGGCGGGCCGGTCCGTGGTCGTGGATCTGGTCACGCTGTGTCCTTTCGAAAAGCTTCACCGTGCGACGCGCCGGTGCAGCCGTGCGTAGGAAAGCGTCGCGTCTTCGGCGCAAGCGCCCGGTCATCGGGCAAGCAGGCACGCAACCGGCGCAAGGACGGTGTTCCTGCCTACAAGCACACCGTGGTGTTGCGCGCGAAAAAAGAGGCTTCAGTTTTCGAGGATTCAATTCATGGCCAACGACGTATCGCGTTCCGCGCCTCGCCCTTTGCGGAAGTACGGTCTTGCCGCCGCGTTGCTGCTTTCGGTGGCGGCAGCGGGCGCGCAGCCCACCGGCAACCCCAAGGGAACACGTGCGCCCCCCATCAGCGATTCAGCCGAACCGCAGGGCGCGCGCCCGGCAGACCAGCCTCGCGGCTCCATCGACCAGGGCCCGCTGGGCTCGGACAAGGGCCCCGCCAGTGCACGCACGCAAACCTCGCGTCCGCCCTCGACCGCCACGCCCGGGGGCATTGCGCCTTCTCGCGACGGCGACCCTTCCAAGGAGCAGCGCGGCAGCGACAAGCGGCATGCGCGGCCCGCGCCTCAATAGATGAACAGCGAGCCCTACATGACTTCCACTACCCAGATCGATGCACGCGTCGTCGGCCCCATGGAATTTCGCGCGGGCGACGGCCCGCAGCTGAAGATCCCGGAAGGCAACTGCCAGATCCTGATGGCGGACGACAGCGTCGTCATCACGTGGACCGAGAACGGCCAGTCGCTGACCGCCGCCATACCGAAGATCGAGTTCGATCGCTACATCCAGGACGGTGCGATCGTGCTGGGGAGGGGTTGAACACCCCTCCGTTCAATCGCGCACCCTGGCCGCCGTGTCGATCGCCTGGGTGTACGAGGCGGCTTCTTCTTCGGTCATGGAGCCTTCCAGTTCCGCCAGTTCGAGCCGCTCGAAATCATAGGAAATCCATTCGAACAGGTGGGACTTCGGCATGTCGTCGAGGCTCTCGCAATCGCTCCACGATTGCAGCCGCGTGGGAGCGCTTTCCAGCAGCATGCGCAGGTACAGCGCCCGCGCAACCTTGATCTCGGCAATCTGGCGCGGATCGTCGATGACGACGCGCAATTCAGCCAGCGCCTGCTCGCAGTGCAGCACGCGGCGGTGAGCCTCGCCCAGGAGTGCTTCGGCCTCATCGGGGGCATGTGCCCTTGCCTGCCAGGCGCGGGCGAACTCACGCGCAATGCGGGCGTAGGCAAGCTGCTGAAGGCTCTGGAGCGCGCAGTCGAGTTGGCGTTGCATGGTCATGGCCGTATCCACCCAACCCCGCTTCAGGCGGCTCTGTCTTCGCCGTCTTCTTCGTCTTCGGGCTCGCCCGCCTCGTCGGCCAGTTCGTCCGGCATGCCGACATCGTCCTGGTCGACGGATGCGGCCACGTCGGCCGCGCTGCTAGGAACGATGCCCGGCAAGATGTCCGCGTCGGGCTCCACCGGCGGTGCGTCGGCCGATGCGCGCTCGCCGGTTCCTTCGGCGTCGCTGCTGCTTTCATGCGCCACCGGAACCGCGCCTTCGGCGGCATCTTCGGGAATCGCGGAACGCTCGCGCGAGGTGCGCACATCGCTTCCGCTGTCGCTCGTGTCGCTGGGTCCAAGGCTGTCGACGTCCGTTCCCTTCGGTTCCGCCGGCGGATAGTCGCCTCCCAGGATGCTGCTCGTGGCCATGGCTTTCTTCACTTCATGAAAAACGTTGATGAACGACGCAAGGTTGATTCCTCGCGTGCTTCAGACTGGATAGCCGCGGCTTGGCTGCGCGTAGGAAATGCGCGCATCCGGAGCGCAGTCATTCACGGAGATTGCTCATCAGCAGTGGGTACCCTGGTCCATCGAGGCTCCGAGCAAGGGCGACGGGAGATTGGCGCCTGCTCCTACGCAAGGGCCGGGCGAGGCCGGTAGCCTGCGTCTTTCCGCTCTTCACCTGAGCTCTCCACTTGAATTTCCATTCCATGAAGAACCTTCGCTACCTGATGATTGCCGGCGTCGTTGCGCTCGGTGCCTGCGCCAACACCTCGACGCCTCCATCGACCGCCACCGCCGAGAACCGGCCCGACCCGACCATCCTGCTGGTGCCGGTGCGCATCGAAGACCCGGCGCTGGCTTCGGGCTGCTGGGCGCAGTTCTATACCGGCCGAAACTTCCAGGGCGACATGCTCACGCTGGTGGGCCCCGCCGAGGTCCAGAGCATGGACCGGGGCACCGCAAGGCAGCTCAAGCGCGACATCGACAGCGTGAGCGTCGGCCCGCGCGCAACGCTGCAAGTGTATGAGCACGCGATGTTCAGGGACCGCACGGTCAACTTTCCGGCCAACAGCCGCGAAGGCGGCCTCATGCGCAAGCTGGGCTTTGGCGGACGAATCGAGGCGATGAAGCTCAGTTGCTCCTGAGCGAGGGCCATTGCGGCCGCTGCGCCCGGCGCAACAAGCCTCAGGCTTGCGCTTCGGTCAAGGCCTGGGCGGCCACCACCGCTTCGGTGCGGTTGCGCACATTCAGCGCACGGAAGATGGCTGCAAGGTGAATCTTGACCGTGCCCTCGCTGATGCCCAGGCTGCGCCCGATGAGCTTGTTGGGCTTGCCTTGCGACAGCAGCTGCAGCACCTCGACCTGGCGCTCGGTGAGCACGCTGCGCAGGTGCTCCAGCGTTGCCGCTGATCCGCCCGCGGCGCGCGCGTCGCCGTTCTGCGTCGGTGCCACGCCGGCCACGATGCCCGGCGGCAGCGCCGTCAGCATCATCGGCGGCACATACACGCCGCCCGCCAGCACCAGCCGCACCGCCGACAGCATCACCTCGGGCGAATAGGCCTTGGGAATGAAGCCGAGCACGCCGCGCTCGAGGGCGCTTCGCATGATGGCGGGGTCTTCGTAGCCGGACAGCACGATCACCGGCACGGCCGGGTGGCGGCGGCGAATCTCGTCGATGTGGGCCTGGCCGTCCGCGCCCGGCATGTTGAGGTCGATCAGGGCCAGATCGAGCTCGTCGTTCGCGCCGGCAAGCAATTCGTCGACGCTCATGGCCAGGACGAATTCAATGCCGGGTTCGAGCTCCGACAGCTTGGCCTTGACCGCCTCGATGACGAGCCGGTGGTCGTCGGCGATCAGAATTTTCATGGCGTGTCCCAGTGTCCCAGCGTGCGTTGAATTCAGCGGAAGCCGAAGATACCGGCGATTGCCCCGCACAGCAATACCGCATCGACCCACGAACGGCATAGACCCCAAGCGATATGGCGCCCGCCGCGCCTCGTTTGGAAGAATGAACGCCCATTCGAAGGAACCGGGGACATAGGCATGCGCCATTGCTGCAGACGCCGGTGCAAGGCATCCTTCACCACGCAAGCGCAGTGAGCGGGGCACGGTTCATGGCCCGCCTGCTCGACAGTTTTTCGGCCTTCGTCTCGTTCGGCCTCGCCCTTGATGCATCCATTGCGGCATCGGTTGCCGGCGGCCGTGCCACGCTTTCCCATGATGCTGCACAGCAACAAGCCCGCCGCCTTCTCGACGAGGCGCGTGCCGCCGCCGGTGCATCGGGCACGCCTGCTGGGCAGGTCGAATCCGCCGCGTTTGCCATGGTGGCCTGGATCGACGAGATCCTCGCGCGCCATCCCGGTACCGGAGGCGATGCCGCGCCGCTGCAGATGCAGCTCTTCAATTCGAACAACGCCGCCAGCGAGTTCTTCCACCACCTCTCGGCGCTGACCGCGCAGGACGACGAAGTGCGCGAGGTCTACTGGCATGCGCTGGTGCACGGCTTCAAGGGCCAGTATTACTTCGAGAATGGCGACCAGGGCGAGCTCGGCAAGCTGAAGGAGCTGCACAGCCGGCAATTGCGGCTCCAGCCGCTGGCGCTCGGCAGTCTGGTGCAGGACCACATCACGCCCCAGCCCTATCGCGTGGCCGATCCGCCGGGACCCTACGACGCGCGACGCCGCGACCGAGCGCTACTGCGCGCCACGGCTTCGCTCACGCTGCTGCTGCCCCTGCTCTACCTTCTGTGGTGGCAGTGGCTCGCCGGCCCCTCCACCGCCGAGCCGCCCCTGGCCGGGCGAATCGAACAGCATCTGCAAAGCTACGCATGCGCCGATCTCGCCGCCACCGCCCGCAAGGACGGGAGCCTGCGCGTGAGCGGCTTCGTCTCGCTGCCCGCGGACCTGGACCGGGTCGAGCGCGAAGTGGCCGCAATACCCGGCGCAGGGTCGCCCACCTTCGACATCGAACTGCGCGCGTGGCCGCATTGCGAGGTGTTCGCAATCCTCAAGCCCTACCAGCTGCGCAACCGAGAGAAGGCCCTGGGACTGGCAATGGACGTTCCCACCGCCACCAACGGCGAGCTGCGCGAAGGCGACAACGTGCGCGTGCAGGTGTCGGCACCGGGCCACGACAGCTACCTGTGGATCGACTACTACACCGCCGACGGTTCCGTCATGCATCTCAACGCCGGCCAGTCGGCCACACGGCTGCGCGCGGGCGAAAGGCTCGAACTGGGCCGCGACATTCCCTCGAGCTGGCTCGTGGGCCCGCCGTTCGGCCGCGTGCTGGTCACGGCGGTCTCGTCGCCCGTGCCGCTCGCCGCCATTGCCGACCGGCCGCCCTTCGAGCTCGCGTCGGCCTATCTGCTGCGGCTGCGCGAAGCGCTTGCGGCCGGCAAGGGAAGCGTACGGCTGGTGGCCGACTTCGTGTTTCTGGAAACCGTCCCGCGCTGAAGCGCAGCGAAGAACCGCGACGCCATCGCCATGACCGCCGTTCTTTCGCCCTTGCATCTCTTCTGGCTCCTGCTTGCGCTCTGCCTGGTGGGCTTCGCGCTGCTGTACGGGATGGTTCGCGATGCGGGCCGCGGTGCGCGCCGGCGTGCGCTGCAGCGGCGCATCGACGCGCTCGGCCCCTGGGCCGCCGAGGCCGACGAAGCCGCCGTCCCGGCCATCAGGGAAGCCATGTCGCGCGCCCGGCAGGCCCTTCGCCAGCCGCCGCGGCCACGCGACGCACCGGTGCCGTGGTTTCTCTTCCTGGGCGACGCGGCCGCCGACCTGCCGGGGCTGTTCGCGGCCGCAGGCGCCGAGCGCCTTGCGCCGCCGGACAGCGAGCCCTTCGGCGAACCCTACTGGCGCTGGTGGCTGACGGGTTCGATGGCCGCCATCGAACTACACCCGGCCGCTGTGAGCGACAAGGCCAACGAGCCGCACACGCGCGGCCTCTGGCTCCAGGCGCTGCTGGCGCTGGCCGAGCGGCGCGAGCGATTGCCGCTCAACGGCGTGGTGGTGTGCGTTGCAGCCAGCGAGTTGCTGCGCACGGACACCGCAAGCATGAAGCATCTGGCAGCCAGGATGCGGCGCCTGCTCGACGAGGCCGGCGACACCCTGCGCCTGCAGTTGCCCGTCTATCTTGTCGTGACCGGGCTCGAACGATTGACGGGCTATGCCACGCTGCGCGGCGCGTTGCCGCCCGAGGTGCTGGCGCAAGCCGTCGGCCACCGGCTGGTCGAGCCGCTCGCCGCCAACGACACGGCCGCCGCGCGGCTGGATGCCCTGTTCGACCCGATGGCGCAGCAACTGCATTCACTGCGCATGGCGCTGCTGCGAGAGCAGCCGGGTGCATCGGGCCGGCTCGCGATCCATGAGTTCATCGAGGCGATGCGTGCTCTGCAACCCGCACTTCGCCAGGTTGCCGATGCCTTGTTCGAGAGCCATGGCCGCGGTTCGCGCGGGCCGCGGTGGCGCGGCCTCTATTTCACGGCCGCCGCATCGGGCGCGGCCGGCGGCGCATTCACGGCCGACCTGTTCGGGCGCTTCCTGCCCGCCGACCAACCGCTCGTGCGGCCTGGGCGCCCGTCGAACGCGAGCACGCCGCCATGAAACGGCTACTTGCTCTCGACGCGGATCTGGCGCGCGCCGAAGGTCACCGTCATGGCCTGGGCCTTGCCGGTTTGCACGGGGCGCACTTCGCGCCAGCGCGCACGGTCCAGGTCACGGAACGCCGCCATCACGCCGATGGCCTTGGCATCGGGCGGGAGGGTGAGATCGAGCTTGCGGGTCTCGCCGGGGCGCAGCAGCATTTCTTCGCGCTGCACGAGCTCTGCGCCCAACGTGGCCTGGTCTTTCTCGAACAGCGAGAAGAAGTCGGCGCCTTCGAACGGGCCGGGCGACTTCAACGCATACACGCGCACCGTGAGCGGCGAAGCGCGGCCGCGCGCATCGGGGTTGGCATCGGCACCCGCAACCAGCGTGATCGACACCGTCGTGACCACGGGCTTGGGTGCGCAGCCTGCGAGCAGCACACCCGTCAACACCAGGCCAGAGGCCAGTGCAAGGCGCCGCGAGACCGCAGCGAGAGAGCGTCCATAGGACGAATGGCGTGTACCCAGCGTGCGCATGCTATTCCCTTCGTTGCATTGACCGGTTCTGCTGCATCTTTGATTATCACCAGCCAACTCGAACAGGCAACATGCTGACCAACGAACTTGTCGAAGCCCTGCTCACGCCCATCGGCGAGGCATCGCCATGCGGCGACGATCTGGAGTACGACGCGGCCTTTACCGCGCTGGCCGCGGCTTCAGAGCGCAAGCCAGAGCAGCAGTTCGGCGACACCGTCATCCCAGCCGTGGAGCCGGAGTGGCGCGATGTGGCCGAGCAGGCCGACGCCATCCTGCGCCGCAGCAAGGATGTGCGTGCCGCGGTGCTGCTCTTGCGCGCGGCCACGCGGCTGCAAGGCGTGCCCGGCTTCAATGCGGGCCTTCAATTGCTGACAGGCCTGTTCGACCGCTTCTGGGACGGCATACATCCAACGCTCGATGCCGACGACGACAACGACCCCACCATGCGGCTCAATGCGCTGGCACCGCTGTGGGACGAGAACATGGTGCTGCGCGATCTGTACGACGCGCAGGTGGGCATGGCGCCTGGCGTGGGGCAGATCCGCGTGCGCGACATCGCCATTGCGCATGGCGCGCTGAACGCCGCGGGCGGCGAGGCCACCTATTCGATGTCGCAGATCCAGGGCGGCCTCGAGGCGCTCCAGGCGCACCAGCCCGAGCGGCTGCAGGCCGCGATGGAAGTGCCTGCGCTGGTCGAGAAGCTGCAAGCGCTGCTGCTCGATCGCACCGGCCGCTCCGACGCCATCAACCTCGGCGCATTGCGCAACATCGGCCGCGTGCTGGCCAAGGCCTGCGGGGCCGCCTCCGGCGCTGCAGACGCGGGCGGCGCGTCTGCAGCGGACGAAGGCTCCGCGCAACAGGATGCGGGCGCCGGTGCCGCTCGCCCCGCAGCCATGCGCGGCGAGATCCAGAGCCGCCAGGACGCGCTGCAGATGCTCGACCGCGTGATCCGCTACCTGGAGCAAGCAGAGCCCGGCAATCCCGCGCCGCTCCTGATCGATCGCGCCAAGAAGCTCATCGGCGTGAGCTTCCTCGAGATCATGGCCAACCTCGCGCCCAACGCGATGGACACCATCGAAAACGTGACGGGCAAGCGCCCGTCCGAATAGGCCAGCCGCCTCCCTATCAACTCACCGACCCATCCCATTCATTCCCGCAAGGAGCATCGCCATGGCCAAGAGCAGTCAGAAATTCATCGCCCGCAACCGGGCGCCACGCGTGCAGATCGAATACGACGTGGAACTCTACGGCGCCGAGAAGAAGATCCAGCTGCCGTTCGTCATGGGCGTGCTGGCGGATCTGTCCGGCAAGCCGGCCGATCCGCTCGCCCCGGTGGCCGATCGCAAGTTCCTGGAGTTCGACGTCGACAACTTCGACTCGCGCATGAAGGCCATGAAGCCGCGCGCCGCCTTTGCCGTGGAGAACTCGCTGACCGGCGAAGGCGACCTGAAGGTCGAGCTCACCTTCGAGAACATGGAGGACTTCTCCCCCGCCGCCGTCGCCCGCAAGGTCGGCGCGCTCAACAAGCTGCTCGAGGCACGCACGCAGCTGTCGAACCTTGTGACGTACATGGACGGCAAGGGCGGCGCGGAAGAACTGCTCGCCAAGGTGCTCGAGGATCCTGCGCTGCTGCAGACGCTGGCCGCCAGCAAGAAGCCCGAAGACAGCGCGCCCGCCGCCTGACCCCTTTCGACAGACACACCGGATTCCGAGGAGAAACACCATGGCCGACGCACTCGAACAACAGAGCGCACTGAAAGACGTTGCCTATGCGGGGAGCGACTTCTCGTCGCTGCTGCAGAAGGAATTCAAGCCGCGCAGCGACGAAGCCAAGAGCGCCGTCGAAGCCGCGGTGCTCACGCTCGCGCAGCAGGCGCTCTCCAACAGCACCGTGATCGGCAAGGACGTGACCAAGTCGATCCAGGCCATGATCGCCGCGATCGACGCCAAGCTCACGGACCAGGTCAACAAGATCATTCACCACCCCGACTACCAGAAGCTCGAGAGTGCTTGGCGCGGCCTGCACTACATGGTGAACAACACCGAGACCGACGAGAACCTGAAGATCCGCGTGATGGACATCTCCAAGCAGGATCTGGCCAAGAACCTGAAGAAGTTCAAGGGCGCGGCGTGGGACCAGAGCCCGATGTTCAAGAAGATCTACGAACAGGAGTACGGCCAGTTCGGCGGCGAGCCCTTCGGTGCCATCGTCGGCGACTACCACTTCGACCAGAGCCCGCCGGATGTGGAACTGCTCGGCGAGATGGCCAAGATCGCCGCCTCCGCGCATGCGCCCTTCATCACCGGCGCGAGCCCCAACCTGATGCAGATGGAATCGTGGCAGGAGCTCGCCAATCCGCGCGACCTGACCAAGATCTTTCTCACGCCCGAATACGCCGGCTGGCGCAGCCTGCGCGAGTCGGACGACTCCAAGTACCTGGGGCTGTGCATGCCGCGCTTCCTGGCGCGCACGCCCTATGGCGCCAACACCAATCCGGTGGAGGAGTTCGACTTCGAGGAAGACACCGCCGGCGCCGACCACAGCAAGTACGCCTGGGCCAATGCGGCCTATGCCATGGCGACCAACATCAACCGCTCGTACAAGCTCTACGGCTGGGGTTCGCGCATCCGCGGCATCGAGTCGGGCGGCGCGGTGGAAAACCTGCCGCTGCACACCTTCCCGAGCGACGACGGCGGCGTGGACCAGAAGTGCCCCACCGAGATCGCGATCAGCGACCGGCGCGAGGCCGAGCTCTCCAAGGCCGGGCTGCTGTCGATGATCCACCGCAAGAATTCCGACTTTGCGGCCTTCATCGGCGCGCAGTCGCTGAACAAGCCCGCCGAGTACGACGACCCGGACGCCACCGCCAATGCCAACCTGGCGGCCCGCCTGCCCTATCTCTTTGCCTGCAACCGCTTTGCGCATTACCTCAAGTGCATCGTGCGCGACAAGGTCGGCAGCTTCAAGGAGCGCGAGGACATGCAGCGCTGGCTCAACAAATGGATCATGAACTACGTCGACGGCGATCCGGCCAATTCGTCGGAGATCACGAAGTCGCAAAAGCCGCTGGCGGCCGCCGAAGTGGTGGTGGAAGAGGTCGAGGGCAACCCGGGCTACTACACCTCCAAGTTCTTCCTGCGCCCGCACTACCAGCTCGAAGGCCTCACGGTCTCGCTGCGGCTGGTTTCCAAGCTGCCCACGGCCAAGGGAGCCGGCTGAAAAGTCTTTCGAAATTCTTGAAATTCCCGATTGCGTTTTCGTTCTCTCAGTAGCTGCCGCGCATCGCTCCCAAAGGCAACCTGCCGGCAGCCCTTGTCTTCATCTCGATCATCAACCGCCCGAATGCAAACCGGGCCCCAAGGAGTAGGAACATGTCTTCTGACTTTCACATCAAGCTCGACGGCGTCAAGGGCGAGTCGTCCCACAAGGACCACAAGGACGAGATCGAGATCTCGTCGTGGACCTGGAACGTGAGCAACGCGTCGGGCGCAGGCTCCGGCGGCGGCTCGGGCAAGGGCAAGGCCACGCCGGGCGAGTTCCACTTCACGCACACCTACGACAAGGCTTCCCCGGTGCTGGCCAAGAACTGCGTGAGCGGCAAGCATTTCAAGGACATGGTGCTGACCTGCCGCAAGGCGGGCGAAGGCCAGCAGGAGTACCTGAAGGTCACGCTCAAGGAAGTCTTCATCGCCATGGTGGGCCCCGGCGGCGCACAGGGCGGCGACGTGCAGGAACAGGTGTCGTGCTCGTTCAAGGACATCGAGTTCGCCTACAAGGCCCAGGACGACAAGGGCGCGGGCGGCGGCGAAGTCAAGTTCGGCTGGAACGTCGCAACCACCGAGACTCGCTGACGGACGACGGACCCGCAGGGCACGGCATCGGGCGCGCCAGTGCCCGATGCGGTTTCCACGCGTCCTCACCGGAGCAATGCAATGGCATTCAGCACCCCACTCATCGGCCGCAGCGGCGCGCTGCTCACCACCTACAACATCGACTGGTCGGCCGGCCGGATCGGTTCCAACACACGTGAAGACGTGATGCTGGTGCAGGCGCTGTTCAAGATCTTCTACTACGAGCTGCTCGGCTTCAACCACGACATGGACCCGCCTCCGGGCCAGACCGAGGTGATTGCCGTGGACGGCTACTACGGGCCGGTCACGCAGAAGCACATCACGCACTTCCAGACGCAGGTGATCGCGCGCGGACAAAAAGTACTGCCGGACGGCATCTTCGATCCGTTCCGGGAGCCCGGCTCGTCCAGCACGATCAGCAAGACCCGCTACGCGCTCGACCTGCTCAACAACGGCTGCGCCAACTGCTGCAAGGAACAGGGGATCGACAACTACACCAACCTGCCCAACCGCGAGGACATGCCGGCGCTGCTGCGCAACGCCCTGAAGCGGGTGAAGAAGACGGCGAGCAAGTACGCCTACTCCTAGGTCGCACTCCAAAAAATCGACAAAGGCCCGAAGCGATTGTCCGGATGGACGAAAGCTTCGGGCTTTTTTTTCTTTCCCGCTACGGAAGGAAAGGATCAGGAATCGGCCTGCGCGACGTTCTCCGGCAGCAGCCGCGTCACATCGTCGCCCTCGTCCCCGATCACCCACAGCGTGAGCGCCGTGTAGTTGTCGTGGCCCTGCTTGGCATTGGCCCTCACCTTCGCGTCGATCAGCTCGGTCCACTGGCTGGGTGTGCGCGAGGCATGCAGCGTGTCGATCAGGCACTCGTCGCCCAGCGGCTCCCACACGCCGTCGCTGCACAGCAGCAGCACGTCGCCGGGCAACAGCCGCATGCGGTCGGACACCGCGATGTCCGGCGCCTCTTCGATCGACCCCAGCGCGGACAGCAGCATGTTGCGCTGCGGATGCAGGCGCGCGCCTTCTTCGTCGAGCATGCCGCCGGCCACCATCTGCTGCACCAGGCTGTGGTCAGTGGTTCGCGCCACGATGGCGCCGCCGCGAAACAGGTAGGCCCGGCTGTCGCCGCTGTGCACCCAGGCGAGCGCCTCGCTCTCCAGGTCGATGGCCGCAAACACGATGGTCGAGCGCATGCCCGCGAGCTTGCCACCTTCCGCCTGGCGCGCCACCACGTCGCGGTTGGCCTGTTCGACCAGCGCGCGCAGGCTCGCCTGGTCCAGGCTCGGCGCGGCCGAGAAGCCGCCCAGCGCGCTGCTGCGCACCGTGGCCGCCGCCACGTCGCCGCCGCCGTGCCCGCCGGCGCCATCGGCCACCAGGCAGGCGACATAGCGCTCGTCATGCCAGTGGCCGTGCACGTCCTCGTTGTAGCTGCGGCCGCCCTGTCTGGACAGCGTGACGATTTCGATTTCCAAGCGGATGCCTCGCGTTTGCTGGTGCTGTTGCAGTTGTGCTTGAGGGCGACGTTCAGGCGTCGGACTTCAGGCGCGCCATCTGTTCTTCGTAGGCCTCGAGAAAGGCCTTGCCGAAGAGGTTGTGGAAATCGTCCTCGGCCTCGCTCGCGATGCCGCCGTACAGCGCCACGAACTGGTCCCAGAGCTTGGCCTTGCGGTTGGCGCTGAACAGCGCGTCGAGCGCCGACTTTGCGCTGATCTTCTTCTCGAGCTCGTCGGGTTCGAAGCGCGCAATGACATGCGCCAGCGCCGCGCGCATGCCCACCATCACGCCGAACTGGTGCGCACGCAGGTCGTTGAAGGCATCCCGCATGGCCGCCTCGGGCGGCATGAAGCCGCGCACACCCGGGCCCAGCAGGTGAGCCAGCGCAACGTCGGCGGTGGGCGAAAACTTGAGTGGGTTGTTGGCCTGCGACGCGATCATCGTGACCTCGGCGCGTACCTCGCGCTTGAACTCCTGGCGCGTGAGCAGCAGTTGCAGCGTGCCCTCGGTGGCGCTGCGAAGAATGGTGCCGATGCGCTCCATCAGGCCCGGCGTGAGCATCTCGGGCGCCTGGTGCGTGCTGCCGAGGCCCCGCAGGAAGGCGGCGAGCAGCTCGTCGTCGGAAGCGGTGCGCTGCAATGCGGGTGCCGCCTTGGCGACCGGCGCCGGCATGGGCTGCGGCTGTGGTTGCACCGATTGCGGCCGAGGCGCCGGAGGTGGCGGGGGCGGCGCCGGCATCCCGGGCGGTTCGGCCGGTCCGCCCGCAGAAACCTCCGGCCCGCTGATGCGGATCGGCTGGCCCGTGATGTCGTCGAACTGCGGCAGCTGCGGCCGCGGCGCATCGATCGCCTTCGGCGGGGTGAAGCCGAACTGATCGATGGGCAAATGGTCGGCGCGCGGTACCGGCGTGGCCGGCGCGGCACGCTGCAGCGCCGCCAGCGGATCGGCATCGGACGCCGTGTTGGGCTGCAGCAGCGGGTCCGCCAACGGCGACAGCGAGAGCGGATCGCCGCCGATGCCACCTCCACCGCCCATGCCGCCGAACAGCTCGTCGATGCCTGCGGCCTTGCCGCTCGCGGGCGGGGCGCCCAGGTCGGAAAAGTCGTCGAGCGCGCCAAGTCCGGCTGCGGGCGCCGAAGAAGCCTCAGGTCCCAGCAGATTGGCGAACGGGTCGATCTGCGCGGCTTGGGCATTGCGCGATCCGTTCTGCATCGGGTCGGCAAACAACAACGAATCCGCGGACTCCGCAGCCGCGGGCGGCGATGCCCTGGCCGCAGCGGCCGGTGCCGCCGGCGGTGCAAGGCCCGCCAGCAGGTCGGCAAAAGGATCGTCGCTCGATGCCGCTGCCGCCGACGCGGGCACGGGCGCTTTCATCACCGTGTTGGGCACGGCCAGCGAAGGCGCAGCCGCGCCGGCCATTGCACGCACACGCAACTCGAAGCTGCCCACCACGAGCTGCGTGCCGTCGGTCAGCGGCGCTTCCTTGCCCGACCCGAGCGGCACGCCGTTGCACTGCATCGGATTGCTGCCCCGGTCGATCACGAAATACTGGCCGTCGCGGCACAGCACCTGCGCATGCACGCGCGACACCGTGCGGTCCGGATCGTCGAGCACCAGCGTGTTGGTGTCCGCACGTCCGATGGTGCCCCCGTTGGGGCCGAAATCGGCGGCAATGGCCTGCCCCGCCGGGGCGCCTTGCCGGGTGATGACAGCGATATGAATCATGAATCGGCCCCCGGGGCTGCGCCCGAACACGACTCGCGCATGCACGAGCCCAAAAACTCAGAAGGAGTATTCATTCCGGGGGGCCGCTTGGCAATCTCGCCTTAAGAGGTATGCCTTTATTGCAGTGGCGTTTCACGCCACGCTTTCGAGCCAGCGCCGCTGCCGCCAGGCGGGCGCGCTGGTGGCGAACAACGGCGCGCGCGGCTCCTGCAGGCACAGGTGCAGCGCGGCCGCCACGCGCTGCCGCCGGAAGCCTTCGCGCAGCACGTTCGTGCAACCTTCAACGGAAACCGGCTGCCCCATGAAGAGCCGCACCCCGGGTGCAAAGCGCGCGCCGTTCTTCCCCCACCATGCGCGAACCTTGTCGATGTCCGGCCAGGGCAAGGCAATGTCTTCGGGGAGCTCGACGTTCTCGTCGTCGGGGTCGTCGGTCGGGCCGTCTTCGAAGCCATCGGGCGGCATGGTTTCCATCTGCTCCAGGTCGAAATCCACGCCGGTGATGGTGACGAACGCTTCGGCCGCAATGCGCGCCGTGGCCGGCTGCGCCATCTGCTCGATCAGCCAGGGCACGTAGCGCGCGTCGCCGATGAAGCCCGAACCGAGGATGCGCAAGCGCTGCACTTCGGGCAACGCGCCGCTGTCGAGCAGCAGCGCGTGGCCCGGTACCACATCCACGGCCTGCAGCGCCAGCTGGAAGGCGCGCGGCTGGCGCGGCCCGCTCTTCAGCGCAAAAGCCGCGAGCGCATCGAGCGCCTGCGCCCGGTCGCCCAGCAGCACTGCCGCCCATGCGGCCCAGAAGCGCAGCTCTGGCTTGACCTCGCCGAGCAGCGCCTGCGCCTGCGGCAACAGGTCGGCTCGGCCCAACTCGCCGGCCGCCCGCAGCGCGCGGATGCGCACGCTGTCGGGCGCATCCACGAGCAGTTGCCCGAGCAACGCCCCCGGATCGCGCCGATGCAGCGCACAAGCCGCAACGCCGAGCTTTTGCCGCAGCGGCGAAGCGTCTTCGAGCAAAGTCTTCACGCGCCCGCCGAGACGATCCGGCTCCGTCCAGCCGATGGCGGAGATCAAGCCAGGCACGACCTCGGGCAAGTCCTTGGCGCGCTCGACCAGATCGTCAAAGCGACCATCGACTGCTTCGATGGCGAGCACTGCGGCGACGAAGAAATCTTCCGGGCCTTCGTTGTCCGTCAATGCGAGCGCATGCTGCCAGCCATCCTCGCCGGCAACGCGCAGGCCATCGACGTGGGCGGCGAGGCGTTCGTCAAGGTCGGCGAATTGCTGGGGCGAATAGTTGGGCGCGTGGACCGCGCTCGCGCGCTGGAGCCAGAGGAAGGAGGCTTCGTCGGCGTGCTCGGCGACGATGGAAGGCAGCGTTTCGGCGTCCACGGGCAAACTCCTACTCGAAATGCAACCGCACGATGGGCAGCTTCTCGTGCCAGGCGCAGCAGAGATTGACGATGAGATCCCATGCCTCGGCGTCGGCTTTGTCCCAGATCCATTCGTGATAGTGGATCGTGCGCGGATCGTTGAACATGGCCTGCGCGCCGCTGACTTCCACCGCCTCGTCGGGATCGTTGGGATAGGCAAGCGTCAACGCGTCCCACAGCGCAAGGGTTTCGAGCAGGCCTTGCCGGGCTTCGGGCGGCACCGGCTGTGCGAATTCGATCTCCACCAACAATGCGTAGTTGCCGCCCATGTCCTGCGGAAACTCGACTTCGAATGGTGGCTCCTCCGGAGCGGCCGGGCGCACGCCCGTCTCGCGGAGCAGGTCAAGCTCGCGCTGACCCAGCACGGCACGCGCCGCGTGGAAAAGGACTTCGTGTTGACGGCAGTCCGCCAGCATGCCACCCAATACATCCAGGGCCGTGACAGGGAGATCCTCGACCTGCAGCTGCGCCTGCACCGACATGCCGACGGCTCGGAGCTCGACCGGCGCCGAGGAAAGCCGCCTTCCCGGGAAGAAGAACCCCGCGTCCACCGCATCGAGAAAGACGCGAATGCGGCGCTCCAAAAGCCCGATCGATCCTTCGGGGCCGTGCTCCAGCGCGGCCTGAAGCAGAACCCGGCCGCTGTAGCGCTCAGATGAAGAAACGTCGAAGCCAGTCATGCGCGCGCTCCTCGGGCATGCCCTTGATGAATATCTGATCCAGAGCCTCGTCGGGCGCCACCACTGGCGCGACAAGCTTGCCCACGGCGCCATAGATCGGCACGGTGTCCTGCCGGTTCACGTCGCCGATCTGCGGCGCATCGCCGGCGCGCAAGATCACGCCGGTCTTGCCCAGCGCAAGCGCCGACACCCCCGCAGGCGCACTTCGCTCGAGGGCGGTCAGACCGCCCAGCGCCGCCGCCGTTTCGGCCCCCAGAAAGGTAAGCCAATTGACGGCCGCGACACCATGCTGCGCGCCATTCGACATGCGCAAAGCGTCGCCGTAGCCCAGGCCCGGATACCGCAGCATCAGCGGGACCGACCATTGGAGAACTTCCCGATCCACCAACGAATCCGCGTCTTCCCACAGCAAAGAGTAGCCGGCGTATCCACTGCTGAGGGGGAATTCGGCGAGCGCATCCTGGGCCAGCGCGATCACCTCATCGGGTTGGTCGCCCCACTCGACGGGTAGTGCCATTCGCAGCACAAAGCGCGGCGGATCCAAAGGCCCCGCCAACGACATCCGTATTGCGGGTGACTGGATCAGGCCGGCTTTCTTGCCCGAATGCGCTCGGTGGCTCAGTAGTTTGGTTGCGAGCACGTCCGGGTCGGAGAACCAATGACTCGGTCCCTCGATCGCCTTGGCATCGTTGGCGCGGAAGCGCTTCATGTCGCCAGTGCGATAGAAACGCTGCTGATTGCCAAAGGCGTCCATGTAGGCGCGCAGAAATCGCGCCAGGCCCGCTCCAATGTTCTCAGGCACGCCGTAGGCAAAGGCAACGATCTCGACGCAGGGCGTCGCCACGCTTTCGCCATCGTCCGTCAGGGTGAACAGGGCCTCATCCATAAGTTTTTCCTTTCAGGTACACAGGCAGTCGGCGCCTTTGGCATCCTTTGCCCCTTTTTTCCTGACCTTCATCTCCGTCAGCTTCTTGTCCGTGGCCGGGTTGGTTTTTCGCAGCATGTCCTGATTGTCCGTAGGCGAGTCGTTGGGAAACTTCACCTCGACGATACGGTCTACATCGGCGAGCGTCAGCGCTTTTTTTCCAACGGCTTTCGCTGCATCGACCAGCAGGATGTCCCACCTGGCATACCCCAAGCCACTGTTGACATCCATGCCATGTTTGCCGATGAGTTTCCCACTCTTCAAATCCTGCGAAACCTCCGTGAGCAGGCCTGGTTTGCTGCCACGCGGCTTGGGATCAACGATGTTGCGCATACGGCGCTGGTATTGGTCGGTCGACGCCTTCCCTGGCGGTAGTTTGGCGTCAGCCGCCTCCTTGTCCTTCAGGGCCTGGCACGCGGCTTCGCACAACTCTTTTGCCATGGCGTCCCCCAGGGCATCGATCAGCGGCTGCTGCGCCTCCCCGCCCAGGTTCGCCGCGTTCTTCGAGTTATGGAACATCTTGTCCGTGAGCCGGGCCGCGTTCTTCCCGTCCATCTTCACGTCGAAGGAGTAGAGGATCCAGGTCGCCTCCTTCATGAAAGTGCTGGACTTCACGCCTCCCGCCACGCCTGCGTTGTCGCCGTTGGAAATGGCGAACTTCGAGCCCTTGTTCGCGGCCATCGCCTTGTCGCCCTTGACGGTGCTGGTGCCGCTCGACAGCGTGATCGAGTTGGCGATGTTCGGGTAGGGGACCGGCACGGGCCCGCCGGGGCTCGGCGTCTTGCACACGTCGGGAATGGTCGCGGTGCTGATGCCGATGCTGAACTTGTGCACCAGCGTGAGACTGGTGCCGTTGACCCGGATGGTGACTGGCACGGCTCAGCCTCCCGCCGGTTCAGCGCAGCGCACCAGCACCGCCCCGCGTTCGCCCGACTCTGAACTGCCCCACACCATCGACAACGGACCGTTGGCGTAGCGCTTGCGACATGCAATGACAGCCAACGCAACGTTCAGCAGCGAGCCCGCCGCACCCACGTCGCCCCAGCAATCGGCCGGCGCGACAAAGTCCGACGCTGCACGAAAGCGCTCCCCGGTGCGCAGCGTGGCAAAGCCGAACTCGTCGGCGCGGTAGGGCTCGCCGTTGAGATCGCAGTACACGTTGTGCACCTGCTCGCCAGGCGCCAAGCCCTGCAGCGCCGCACGGAAGGCCTGTGTCAGGCCCTCGCCGACGCACACCTCGCCGGTCTTGATGAGCCTGGACTCCATGCCGATGCCGACGGACACCAACTCAGCCAGCGGCGCGATGCCGCACAACTGCGCCAGTCGCGGCGTGCCAAGCAGCACCGCGCCAGCAGCCTCGCCGGGGATGAAGCCCCAAGCGTTGTTGAGCGGGCCGCCGCCGTGGAGTTGATCGCAGGCTTCAACCCATTCGAGGGTCTCGGGTGCAAGGTACGAGTCGATGCCCGCCACCACGCACGCATCGAAGGCATCACGCGCGCAGCCAGCCTCGGCGGCTGCCATGGCCATGTGGCCTGCCGCGTGGCCGACCTCGAAGCGGGCGATGCGGACGAACCGGTTTCCCATGCGTTCCCGGATGGCCACCAGCAGGTCATCGGCCAATGCGTCAGGCTGCCCAGGGCGCGGGGGCGGCAGCCCCAGTGCAAGGCCGATGCGCAGAGACAGGTTTCCAGCAAGCTCCGTCAACGGAGCCAGCGCCTCCTCGATGGCCGGCAGCAGCAGCGCGCCCAGCCGTGCGCTACCGTCGAGCCCCACGTCGAGCCAGGGTGCCCGCGCAATACGCATCGGCTCACCGGCCGTGTCGACCATGTACGGATGCTCGGAGAAGCCGCACACGCCGGCGCGTGCCGCCGCAGCGCTGGCCCATACGTTGCGCCCTATTGGCGTGCTGGCGCCAAGCCCGACGATCTGCAACGCGTTGCCGGCCATCCTCAGGCCTCCACCGCCTGCTCGGACGCCGTCTCGCCCAGGCGCAGCAGCCGTTTCTCGACGATGCGCGTCTTCAGCAGCTTGTGAACCTTGGGGTGGCACGGCAGCGCGCTGTGCCAGACCAGCGAAACACGCATCGCCGCTGGCTCGAGGATGACCGTGTGCAGTTGCGGCCGCTCATGCAGCACCTGCGTGCCGTCGGAGAAAAAGGTTTCGAGGCCGAGCAGCACGCGCGGCAGCGTCAATCGGATCTCGGGCTGCGGCGCCAGATGCACCATCAACACCGGCTCGTCGCCCACCAGAAACTGCGGCGCCTGCTGATCCCCGGGCGCGCACTGGTAGTGCCGATCATCAAAGTCCACCGGCAGCAACGGCAACCGATCCCGCTGCCACGCTTCGTCATACGTCCCCGCAAACCCCGCGCGCGGCTGCCAGTGGTTGCACAGCGGCCCGAAGCCCGCGGGCTCAGGCCTGTCGCTGCACGCCCGAACGCACTGGTCCGGGTACTCGATGTTCGGCAGCCGCACGCCTTCGGCATGCGCAGCCTCCGTCACAAAGCCGGTGCCCACGGGGTTGCGCACGTCGAACTGCGGCAATGGTGCATCGCGCGTCCACGGGTCCACGCCGCCATACGCGCGCTCCCACACCAACGGCATGACGCTGAAAGGCTCGGGCTCCGACGGCGCACCGCCGAGCCAGACGCGGTCGCCGGTCACGCGCAGGCGCTTGGCGATGGGGCCGATGCGCAGGCCCACGTCGAGCTGCGTCACGGGCACGCCGCCTGGCGCATGCGCGTGGCCGATCAGCACGACATCGGTGGTCAACTTGGTGCGCACCAGGTCCATCTCGTAGAGCAGGCTCGGCTGGGGCGCGGCCTCGTCCACGAAGACGGGCGCCTGCGCAACGGGCGGTTGCTCGGCCGCGACGCTGGTCTCGCCATCGGGCGAAATGTCGAAGCTGCACTTCACCGCCACGAGCCAGATCTCCGCGCCATCGCGGTCGCGCACCCAAGTGCGTTCGGCGGCGTAGGGCGTACGGTTGTCCAGCTGCCACATGGCGCATGCCTTTTCAGTTGATGCCCACGTAGGCACCCTTCACGCGGTTGACGCCGCGCGAGCGCGAGAGCACGTAGTTGCCGTTGATCAGCACCTTGCCCGCGCGCGTGAGCACGATGCTGGCGTCGCCGCAGCGCAGCTCGATGCGCTCGCGCGCCTGCAGCACCACGCGCTCGCCGTCGACGCTGGCGTCCACGCACGCAGCATCGGCCGCCGGTGGTACTTCGGTGTGCAGCGGCTGCACGCGCCCGACGATGACCGGGTGCCGCACCTCGCCCTTCTCGAAGGCGACGACAACGGCCGCGCCGACTTCGCCGGGTGCAAGGCCGACAGTCGAGAGCGCCTGCACCGGCGCCATGCCCTCGCCCAGCGTGACGAGAAAGCGCCCCTCGGCATCGAAGCCGGCAAAGGCGGCCACCGCCACGCCCTGGCCCGACAGCTTCGACCAGGCGGCCACGCTGTGCAGCAGGCTGCGCGCGCTCTGGAGATCGGTGTGGTCTTCCACGGCTCAGTCCTCCCCCAGGTTGGAGCCCTTGATCTTGATCGAGCCCCCGGCCTTGAACGATGCTGTGCCGTCGGCCTTGATGGTGATCTTGGCGCCCTTGATGGTGATGCCGCTGGCGTTCATGACGATCTTGCTGCCGCCCGCCTTGAGCATGATGGTGGGCGCCTCGACCATGCAGATGGCACCGGCCTTGATCTTGATCGGCCCCTTCGATGTCTCGGAGATCACCGCGGCCGAGAGCTTGTGCGGACCACCCACGGTGATGGACTGCAGCGCACCCACGCTCACCTTTTGCAGGCCGCCCACGCTCACGATCTGCGCTCCGCCCACTGTCACGGCCTGCACACCACCCACGTTGATGGCCTCGCCCGCGCCCACGCTGTGCATGCGCCCCGCCCCTACCGTGTGCATCTCGGCCACCGAAATGGTGGTGGTCTGCACGCCGTTCACGGTATGGCTGCGCCCGCCGTTGATGGTCACGGTCTCGCCGCCGTTCACGGTTTCGGTCCGGTGGCCGCCGATGGTGATGGTTTCGGTGCCACCCACCGACTCTTCGCGGTTCGCGCCGACTGAAATCGTCTGGTTGGCCCCGATGCTCTGGGTCTGGTTGCTGCCCACGGTTTCCGAGTCGTCGACATCCACCGCGTCGGTGCGGTTGTTATGCACGGTGGTGGTCTGGTCGTGCTCCACCGTGGTGTTCATGTCGTACTGGCCGTGGATGGTCACCTTCTCCTTGCCCGCGGTGTCGTCCATCGACAGCTCGTTGTAGCCCTTGCCCTTGTGCGTGTTCGACTTGATGCCGCTCACCACGGCGCCGGCCGGAAGGCCGAAGGGCGCCATCGATTCGCCGTTGTAGAAGCGCCCGACGATGATGGGCTGGTCGGGGTCGCCGTCCAGAAAGTCGACCACCACTTCCTGCCCGATGCGCGGAATGCTGACCGCGCCCCAGCCCTTGCCAGCCCAGGGATGCGACACGCGCACCCAGCATGAGCTGTTCTCGTCGTTCTTGCCGTAGCGATCCCAGTGAAACTGCACCTTCACGCGGCCGTGCTCTTCGGTCCATATCTGCTCGCCGCTGCGGCCCGTGACAATGGCGCTCTGGGGCCCGGGCATGGTGACGCGCGGTGTGAGGCGCGGCGGCCGCCACGGGGTGTTCAGCGGAACCACAGTCAGCAAAAAGCTGCTGCTCGCCCGCTGGCCGCCGCGCAGTGCCGGCGTCTCTGCAATCAGGTCGCCCACCAGTTCGCGCAGCCCGGTGTTGACGGGGTCGTCGGCCAGCGCGTCGTGCAGCACGGCGTCTATGGGGCGCGGGTTCTCGGCAACATCGGCGCCTTCGTAGCCCGGGTGGCTGGCAACGAAGGTGCAGGCCGCAATCAGGTAGTCGCCGTCGTGCTTGCCCTCGGGGTCGCCCTTGAACGCAAAGCTGCGCCCGGCAGTCACGTCTGGCCAGCCGGTCAGTGCCCAGTGGCGCTGCCGGCGGGCGATGAGCTCGTCCAGCCGCAGTTGCGCCAGGTTGTCGGTGTCGTCGCCCGAGGCATAGCCGCCCGGAAACTCGAACACCTCCAGGTCCGACAGCTCGTGCGTGTCGGGGTCGCCCTTGTCCGCAAACAGCTGCTTGCTGATGACCTTGAAGTCCCGGTCGCGCGATGCGAACTTGCCCGATTCGAACTGCCGCGAGCTGATCCACCGCGTGATCTCGTTGGCACGCGCTTCCGATGCGTCGCGCTCCACGTGGTGCAGCGTGTCGGCGGCGGGAAGCTTCTCGTGGGCCAGCGTGCTGGTGTCCGACAGGTGCAGCGTGCCGGGGGCGTCATGCGCGTCGAACCAGTAATAGATGCCCTCTTCTTCCAGCAGGCGCGACAGGAACTGGTAGTCGCTCTCGCGGTATTGCACGCAGTAGCCATGGGGCGCATGGGGGCCGACCACGCCGGCCGACTTGATCTTCTTCAGGCTCCCGACCGGGCTGTCGTCCAGCACGGCGTCGATCACATCCAGCACCGGCTTGTTCTGCAGGATGCGCGCATTGACGCGCTTGCTCAGCAGCCAGAACCACGAGCGCAGGCTGATGCGGTATTCGATGAAACGCCCGCTGCGCCCGGCGCGCGTGAAGCGCACGGCGTGCCCCTGGCAATGCCGCTTGTGCGTGCCGCCGTCGGCATCTTCGAACTCGATTGCCACATCGAAAGCGCGGCCCAGCACGTCCGCGGGATCGATGCTTTCGTTGTCGGTCAGCACGGTGAGTTCATAGGCCGACGGGCGCGCAAGCACCTCATGGCCCACGATGCGCCAGAACATGAGCTTGTCGACGATGGGCGAGTCGCCCTGGATGCTGAACGTGTGATCGGCCATGCTTCCATCCCTTTTTACGTTCCCCCTCCCGAACCTCGCCGCCGTTCTTCCGGCGGGCCGTGCGCCTAGGGCGCCAGCAGAAGCACCAGCGCCTGGCTCGGCACGAGCCGCACTCCGGGGCAGTTGGTGCTGTTTTGCAGCGACACGCTGGTCATGCGCGTGGCCGGCATGCCGTTGAGCAGCACGGTGAACGCGCCGGTCACGTGCCGCGACGGCCCCATGACCGTGCCCGAGGCCACGCCCATGTTCACGCCCGAGTTGTCGCCGTTGGTCATGGGAATGGTGGTTCCCAGGTTGTGCGCGGGCATGCACATGAAAAGAATCGTCGGGCAGTTCGGAATGGCCATCGGCCCCATGGCAATGTTGGGGTACGGAATGGGCACCGGCCCCGCGGGCGTGGGCGTGAGGCACACGTCGGGAAAGCCCATGTCGGTGCCCATCATCTGGCAGTTGGCGAACATGTCGGACTCCTACCCGAAGTGGATCTGCGCGCCCCGCGCCTTGACCAGCTGCTCGCCCTCGACGAGCGTGTGCTCGCCGTGGATCTGCAACAGCTGGCGCGCCTGCAGCTCCATGTGCCCGGCCTGGGTGCGGTCCAGGCCGTCGGTGCTGCGCATGTATTGCTTGCTGTGGTGGTGCACGCGGTCGAACAGCGTCGACAGCGCGGCCCCAATTGCCTTGACCGTGCCGCCCACCAGGTTCAGGCGCTCGCCCACTGCGTCGGCTTGCTCGCAACTCAGGCGCACCTGCGGCGCGGCCATGTGCAGCACTTCCCGTGCGTTGGCGCTGATGGTGGGCGCGCTCAGTTCGAGCTTGCCCTGGCTTTGCAGCACCACGTCCTGCGCGCCGTTGCGCTCGAGCACCGCCATCACCCAGCATTGCCGCTGTTCATCCAGCAGCCCCGCGACGATATCGCCCGCCTGCACAGCCACCAGGCAGCTGAAAGCCTGGCGGGCGCTGATCTCCTGCACGCCCTCTCCATTCAGGCGCAGGCGCAGCCCCTGCACGGACCCGGGCTCTGAAAGCACGGTGGCTCGATGCCATCCGGCTTGCGCAGGCACAGGCGCGCCGGCTTGCTTGCTCGGCTTGTGAGGTGCCTTGGTGCGGCGTTCGGTAACAGTGGCGGTCATGATGGCCTCATGGATGGATGACGTTGTCGCTCGGTGCTTCAGGCGGCTGCCCACTGCTCGGCGCGTGCCAGGTCGGAGTCGGTGCCGAGCGCGCGACTTCTGTCGGTGGCTTGCACGTCTTGCAGCTGCGCGCGATGAAAGACGGCGCGGAACAACTCGGCATCGCGCAGGTCGGCGCCTTGCAGGTCGGCATGCCGGAAATCGGCATAGGTGCAATCGGCGCCTGCGAACACCGCACGCGCCAGCTTGGCCTGCGCAAAGTGGCACTGGTGCAGCTGCGCGGCGCCGAAGTGGGCACCCGGCAGCGCAGCCTCGGTAAAAAGTGCCTGGCCCAACTGCGCCTTGGTGAAGCGCGCCCCCTCGCCCTTGGTGGCGCAGAAGATGGCTTGCGGCGCCTGCGCGTTGCTGAAGTCGCAGCCGTTCAAGGTGCTGCCCTGGAAGTTGCATTGCCGCAGCTTCGCACCTGCAAAACTGCTACCGCTCAGGTCTGCGTCGGCAAACTGGCATGACTCGTAGTTGCCGCCGTCGAAGCGCATGTTCTGCAGGCTCAATTTCGAGAACACCACGCGAGTCATCGGCGCGCCCACCCAGGTCATCAGGCTGAGGTCGCAGCCGGTCACCACCGTGTGCATCCAATGGGAGTGGTCGGCGTTGACGTCGATCAGCTTCGATTGCGAGAAAACCGCGGACTCGAGGTTCGCGCCTTGCATGCTGGCATGGTCGAGCGCGCAAGCATGAAACCTCGCCATGGTCATCGATGCCTCGCCGAACTGCGCATGCGTGAGGTCGCATTCGTTGAAGGTGGTGGTGTGCAGATTGGCACTGCGAAAGTCCGCGTGGTCGAGCTTGCAGCGGTTGAACACCGCATGGCGCAGGTTGGCGCCTGCGAACAGCGCACCGCCCATGTCGCACTGGTCGAAAACTGCCTCCCGCACATCGGCCTCGCGCAGGTCGGCGCCGCCCCAGCGGCACTGCGTGAAGATGCCGCCGCCCAGGAAGGTCTTGGCGTAGTGGCCGCCGCTGAAGTCCTGCCCCTCGAAGGCCTCGCCAAGGCCGGCGCCCAGCGAAAGGAGTTCGGCGCTTACCTTCATGCCGTATCTCCTGTGGAACTGCCCGCTGAACGGCTCGCTGCATCGCGCGCCGCGGCCAAGGCCTGCTGCTCGGCGTTCAGGCGCGGCCAGGTGCGGCTGCGCGTGAGCAACGCGCCGTCGAACTGCGTGTCGCCGCTCAGCGCCACCCGCGTGAGGTCGGTGCCGAAGAGGTTGGCGCGCCGCAGGTCCGCGCCGATCAGGTTGGCGTAGCTGAAGACCGCGTCGTGAAAATTGGCGCCGGCCAGCCGTGCGCGGCTGAAGCGCGTCTTGCGAAAAAGCGCACCCTTGGCCGAGGCCAGCCGCAGGTCGGCACCTTGCAGGTCGGCCATGCCCAGGTTGGCGCCGTCGAGCAGCGCCTTGGGCGCGCGAAGGCCGATGGCACTGCATTCGCCGAGGTTCGCGTTCGACAGGTCGGCGCCGCTCGCGTCCAGCCCGTCGAGCACGGTGTTCTTCACGAACACCGCTCCCTTGGCACGGGCGGCAACCATGCGTGCGCCCTGCAGCTGACAGGTAACGAAGGTGGTCGACTGCAGCAGCGCGCCGGAAAGGTCCACGCCGCGCAGATCGCACTCGATGAAATTGGCACCGCTGAGGTCGGCCTCGCGCAGGTCGAGCCCCTGCAACGCGAGCTTGTAGAAGACGTTTCCTGCAAGCTGGGCGCCGCTCCAGTCGGCAACGCCCCACTCTGTTTCGAGCAGGTTGGCGCCGGCCAGGTTGGTGCGCCGCATCTGCGTGCCGGCAAGCGGCGTGCGCATCAGCATGGCGCCGCCCAGGTTGGAGCGGTCGAACACAGCGCCTGCGAGCTGCGCGCGGCCCAGGTTGGCGCCGGTGAAGTCGGCCTCGATGGCCATGCAGCCCTGCATGTCGGCATGCGCGAGTACCGCGCCGGCAAACTTGCAGCCCGATATGTTGGCCTTGCGAAGGTTCGCGCTCTCCAGCCACGCGCCCGAAAAATCGAAGCCGTGCAGGTCGAGGCCCGACAGGTCGACGCCGGTGAGATCGATCCACGGCAGCGTGCGGTGGCCTTGCCCGGCCAGCCATTGCACCTCTTGCCGGCGCCGGGCCCCCTCCTCTCCCTGGAGCGCGAAGGCCGGCGGCTGCATGTGGGCCGATTGCAAATAGCCCAGCCGCTCGGCGCCTTGGCGATCGCGCAGCTTTTCCAGCAACTGGGGTTCGGGCATCGGCAGCTTGCCGAACTGGGCCTTGAGCTCGGCCAGGTGCTTCTCGGCGGTGTAGAGCGGCGGGCCGCGGTGCGCCAGTTCGGCCATGCGTTTTCTTTCTTCACCGCCCAACGCGAGCAGCTTCTCCAGCTGCGCCAGCATGTCTTCGGCGGCGGCGATCTGCTGCACCTCGGCTTCCTTCTGGCTGGCCTTGATGTAGGCGGGCAGCTCGGCCAGGGTCGGCGGCTTCTCGCGCACCGGCGGCTTCAGGCCCAGCGCATCCGGGTCTTTGCCGAAGGCGACGGCCTTCTCGCGCGCAAGGGCCACGTCGATCTCCGCGCGCCGGAACTGCGCATCGGCCTGGAGGCCGTCCATCTTGTAGATCTCGGCGGTCTTCTCGAACCCGGGGTCGATGGTGTCGATGTCCTCCGGCACCAGGTCGGCATCGTTCAGGCTTTCGATGCCGCCTTGCACCGGGTCTGTGCGCCGGGCCAGCACGTCGGCATAGTGGGCGTCGCCGCGCGGCTGGCCCAGACGCTCGACGGCAGTCATCAAATGATCGATGTCGCTGCCGTCATACTCCGCCACTTCGGCCAGGCCGTGCCAGATCAGCAGCATGCGCTCCACTTCAGGAAAGAACCACACGGTGGTGAGCCGCATCGGCACTTCCTTGAACTTGTGCGACTCCCCGCCTGGCGCCACCTGCTCGGGCGGCAGCCGGTAGTTGGCGAACACGCGCGCCCGCAGGCCCGGCAGGTGGCCCTGCAGCAGCGGCTTGGTCGGGTGCAGGTTCTCGAGCGTAAAGGCCTCGTCGCCTCGCAGCGGGGCGTCCAGCCACTGGTCCCGTGGCGCCATGTTGAAGTGCCGCCAGTCCACGTCAGGAGGAAAACCCGGCGCATGCTGCTTGTGGTAGTTCTCGTCGTAGGTGCCGCGCAATGCGGCGCGCTGCGGATGCATCATGTCGAGCGCACCGAATCCCGCGGGCTGCACCACGTCGCCCGGTGCGGTGATGCGCGAACCGGCCAGCTCCAGCGGCGGCAGCCAATGCACGCCGCCGACCGTTGCGGCGCCCATGCCCAGCGGGTTGTCGGCCACCGCAGGGCCGCCGTATGCATTGGCCCAGTCGAGCGGCACCGGCTGATAGACCTCCGACTGCACCACGCGCGCGCCGTCCCAGTAGCGCGGCGAAAAGGCCATGACGGCCTTGCCGGCATTGCCGAGCCGCACGCGCGCAACAGCCCCGTGCGAACCGGCTTCGCCCGCATGCACGCGGCCGACCACCAGGTATTCGGGCGTGAGCTTGGCAATGCCCTCGTCGACCAGCGGCATCGCCATGAGTTCGGAGATGCAGTTCCACATCGATTGCTCGCGCAGCAGGCCGCCGCCTTCCGGCGACATCGGTGCGAAGAGCATGGTGCTCACGCACAGCCCGGCCTTGGACCGGTACTCGATCGGCCGAAAGCTCAACGCGGCGACATGGGGCTTGAGTATCTGCATGAAGAACGGGTGATGTCGTGCGCGCGGCTGTGCGGAGCGGCGCTCAATCGGCAGACGCTGGCGGCGTGGGCAGCCCCTTGGAGGCGGCCGGCTGGGGCGCTTCGGTGGGCATCTTCGACGAGCCTGCGGCAATCTTCGATCCATCGCCCACAACGGCATCGGGCGGCGCGCCCAGCCGCTTGTCGTCCGTGTATTGCGCGGCCTTGTCGGCCGGTGCCGAATGCAGGCGAATGTTGTCGGGGTTGGCCCAGCCGTTGTCCCTGCGGGCTTCGGCAATGCCCTTGGCAGTGGCCAGGCGCGACGCCATGCCGTGCAGCCCGAGGGCTTTGGCCTGCGTCGCGGCTTCCTGCAACGCAGCGGCCGCATCCGTGTACTGCTGGTTGGTGGCCTTGATGTCGGTGTACGCAGCCGCAATCGAATACGCAACCGCGCCGACTGCAGCGCCGATGGACGCGCCCATGGCAAATGCCCCCCCGGCTCCCGCGCCCGCGCCGCCGCCGGGCATGATGACCTTGGCCGCGCGCTGCTCCACATCGACAGGCGAGATGCTCAGGTCCACGCCTGCAAAGCCGAGCTTGAGCGCCGCCGCCGTCTCCATTTGCAGCGCCAGGCACGAAGCCATGCTCAGGCCCATCATCGTGTCGATCGAAAGTCCCATGAAGGTCGAGCGCGCCATGCCCATGTTGGCTTCGCTGTTGACGCCGATATAGCCGCTGGAGTTGGGCCCCAGCACGGTGGTGTTGGAGCCGTTCGACGTGGCGTTGATGTTGCCCACGGCGAACATCTCGAGGTTCGAATTCGACACCGCCTTGATCGAGTTGGCGAAGATGCTGTGCGCGCCGACGCTCGCGTCCACGCGGTCCGCGTTGGTCGCCAGCTTCAGCTCGCCCACTGAACTTATTGCGATGTTCGCGCCCGAGGTCAGCGCAACCGCGCCCACCGAATTGACCGTCATCGATGCCGAGGTCTGCGAGAACGCGCCTACGGTGGTCAGCGTGTAGGTGCTGTTGGTGTGCGAAGTGACGGCGCCGTTCACCACCGTGTCCTGCTTTCCCTTGGTGCCGACGGTCTGGTTGCCCAGCGTGGTGGTGAAGGTGTCGGCGTCGAACTTGTTGGTCTGCGCCTGAACCACGTGGTTCATCTGCGTCTTCATGACCGTGTGCTCTTCCTTGCCCTTCACCATGATCGTGCGGTGGCGATCGACGGTCAGACTCTGGTCGCGCATAACGTGGCCGGAATCGTCGTTCTCCACCGTGGTCGCCATGTTCTTTTCGGCGTGGATGTTGAGGAGCTCGTGCCCCTTCTTGTCCTCGAACATGATCTCGTTGTAGTTCGCGGGGCCACCGCCCGGCGTGGAGCGCGTCTTGAAGCCGCTCTGCGTGGGCGACTTGTACGGAATGGGCTGGTCGTCGTTGTAGACGCGGCCGGTAATGACGGGCCGGTCCGGGTCGCCGTTCATGAACTCGACGATCACCTCCTGCCCGATGCGCGGCGTGAAGTAGCCGCCCCAGCCTTTGCCGGCCCAGGGTTGCGAGCAGCGTATCCAGCAGGTGGCCTTGCCGTCTCCGTCGTTGTAGCGGTCCCAATGGAAGTGGACCATCACGCGGCCCTCGTCGACGTGGAGCTCTTCGCCTTCGGGACCGCACACGATGGCGCTCTGCGGACCCGGCATCGTCACGCGCGGCGTCAGCCGGGGCGGGCGGAACGTGCGCTCGACCGGCAACGCGGTAATCAGGAAGGCGCTGGCACCCCGCGCCCCGGTTCGCAGCGACGGTTGCCGCTCCAGGAGCTCCGTGAAGGCCGCCATCACGTCGGCATTGACGGCGTCGTCGAGGATCGCCTCCGACAGCAGCGCCGCGGCCGATTGCGACTCTGCGTCGTCACTGGCGCCTTCGTAGCCCCGATGGCTGGCCACGAACACGCAGCCGCCGATGACGTACTCGCCGTCGCGCAGGCCGCCCCGGTCGCCCTCGAAGTCGAAGCTTCGCCCTGCCGCAACGTCGGGCCAGGAGGTAAGGCCCCAGTGCCGCTCGCGGCGCCCGTCGAACTCCTCCAGGTGCACCTTGACCGCGGCGTCCACCTCTTCTCCGGTGAAATAGTTGCCCGGGTATTCGAACACCTCGAGGTCCGAGAGTTCGTGCTTTTCCTGCACGTCGACGTCCACGCTCAGCGGCTTCTTGATCGCCTTGTAGTCGACGTCGCGCGAGGCGTACTTGCCGCTGTCGAAGCGGCGCACATCGATCCATTCGCTGATTTCGTTGAAGCGCGCCTCGCTCACGTCCGGGGATGCAAAGCGCAGCTTGGCCTCTGCTGCAAGCTTCTCGTGGGCAATGCCGCTCGCGTCGGACAGGTGCATCGTGCCGGGCGCATCGTGGGCATCGAACCAGTAGTAGATGCCTTCGGCCTCCAGGAGGCGCGAGAGATAGTTGTAGTCGCTCTCCTGGAACTGCACGCAATAGCGGCGGGCCGGATGCGTGCCCACCACGTTGTCGGTGCGCGTCTTCTTGAAGCGCTTGATCGGGCTGTCCTCGAACACTGCATCCAGGATTCCGAGCACCGGCTTGTCCTGAAGGATGCGCGAGTTGGTGCGCTTGGTCAGCAGCCAGAACCACGAACGCAGCCGTATCTGGTAGCGAAAGTAGCGCCCCAACTGCTGCCCACGGGTAAAGCGCACCGCATGTCCCTGGCAATGGCGCTCGTGCGTGGCCCCGTCGGCATCGGAGAAATCGATCACCACGTCGAAGGCATGGCCGAGGATGTCCTTGGCGTCGATGAAGGCATTCTCCGAAAGCACCGTGAGCTCGTAGGTCGAGGCCCTTGCCAGCGCCTCGTGGCCGGCGATGGACCAGAACATGAGGTCGTCCTTGGCGGGCGACTCGCTCTCGATGCGGAAATCATGCGACATGTGTTGTGTTCTCTTCAGGCGTGGCGTCGGGCGCTGTTGCGCGCTAGTCGAAGGCGTAGGTAAAGTCGGCGTCCTTCACATCCAGCGCCACGCGGCGAATTTCACCGCCCGACGCCAGGCGCTGCAGGTACTCGACCGAAATTGTCGGCAGCACGGTGTTGGTCAGGATCGCGTCGATCACGCGCCCGCCGGACTCCGGGTCCTGGCAACGCGCAACCACCTGGTCGACCACCGCGTCGCTGTATTCGAAGGGCACGCCGTGGTTGGTTTCCACCCGCTTCTTGATGCGGCCCAGTTGCAGCCGCACGATCTTCTTCATCATCTCGGGCGACAGCGGGTAGTAGGGAATGGTGACGATGCGGCCCAAGAGCGCGGGCGGAAACACCTTCATGAGCGGCGCCTTGAGCGCATCGGCCAGCGCGTTCGAGTCGGGCAGCAGCTCGGGGTCGCGGCACATGCTCATCACCAGCTCGCTGCCGGCATTGGTGGTGAGCAGGATGATCGTGTTCTTGAAATCGATCATGCGGCCCTCGCCGTCTTCCATCCAGCCCTTGTCGAACACCTGGAAGAAGATCTCGTGCACGTCGGGGTGGGCCTTCTCGACCTCGTCGAGCAGCACCACGCTGTAGGGCCGGCGGCGCACGGCTTCGGTCAGGATGCCGCCCTCGCCGTAGCCCACGTAGCCGGGCGGCGCGCCCTTGAGCGTGGAAACGGTGTGCGCCTCCTGGAACTCGCTCATGTTGATCGTGATGATGTTCTGCTCGCCGCCGTACAGCGCCTCGGCCAGTGCCAGCGCGGTCTCGGTCTTGCCCACGCCCGAGGTGCCGCACAGCATGAACACGCCGATGGGTTTTTGCGGGTTGTCGAGCCGCGCGCGAGACGTTTGAATGCGGCGCGCGATCATTTCAAGGCCGTGCTTCTGGCCGATGACGCGCTGGTTGAGCGTGTCCGCGAGCTTCAGCACGGCTTCGACTTCGTTCTTCACCATGCGGCCGACGGGAATGCCCGTCCAGTCCGCCACCACCGAGGCCACGGCCTGCTCGTCGACCGAAGGCAGGATGAGTGGCGACTCGCCCTGCACCGCATGGATCTTCGCCTGTAGCGCATGCAGCTCTTCAAGCAGCGCTGCCCGGTCTTGGCTCCCTCCCCCGCTGGGGGAGGGTTGGGGTGGGGGCACGTCGGCCTTCGCATCGCCCTCGGCCGTCGCCGCATCCACCGGCTTGTTCCCCGCCCGCAGCTTGGCACGCAACTCAAGCAGCCGGTCGACCAGTCCTTTTTCTTCCTGCCAGCGCGCATTCAAGCCTTCGAGTTGCAGCTTCGATTCGACCAGCAGCGCTTCCACCTGCGCCGAGCGCTTGGTCACGTCGATGCCGATGGTCGCCTCGCGGCCGATGATTTCCTGCTCGACCGTGAGCCCCTCGATGCGGCGCATGCAGTCTTCCACCTCCGGCGGCGTGGCGTGCTGCGACACGGCCACGCGGGCGCAGGCCGTGTCCAGCAGGCTCACGGCCTTGTCGGGCAGCTGGCGGGCGGGAATGTAGCGGTGGCTCAGCTTCACGGCCGCTTCGATGGCTTCGTCGAGCAGCTGCACGCGGTGGTGCTTCTCGAGCACGCTGGCCACGCCGCGCAGCATCAGGATGGCCTTCACCTCGTCGGGCTCGGGCACCTGCACCACCTGAAAGCGCCGCGTGAGCGCCGGGTCTTTCTCGATGTACTTTTTGTACTCGGCCCAGGTGGTGGCGCCGATGGTGCGCAGATTGCCGCGCGCCAGCGCCGGCTTCAGCAGATTGGCCGCGTCGCCGGTGCCGGCCGCGCCGCCCGCGCCCACCAGCGTGTGGATCTCGTCGATGAAAAGAATGATGGGCGTGGGCGAGCTCTGCACCTCGTCGATCACCTGGCGCAGGCGCTGCTCGAACTCGCCCTTCATGCTCGCGCCGGCCTGCAGCAGGCCGATGTCGAGCGTGAGCAGCTTCACGTCCTTCAGCTGCGGCGGCACGTCGCCGCGCGCAAGGCGCTGCGCAAAGCCTTCGACCACCGCGGTCTTGCCGACACCGGCCTCGCCCGTGAGCAGCGGGTTGTTCTGGCGGCGCCGCATCAGGATGTCGACGATCTGGCGGATTTCTTCGTCGCGCCCGGTCACCGGGTCCATCTCGCCCTTCTTGGCCTTCTCGGTCAGGTCGACCGCGAACTTCTTCAGTGCATCGCCCTTGCCCATGGCGGCCGGCGCCATCGCGCCCGAGTCTTCGCCCGGTGCGCCGCTGCCCATGCCGGTGCCGTCCTGCGCGCGCATCTGCGACTCGGGCGAAGGGTCGCAGATCTTCACGAAGTTGTCGGCCAGGTCTTCGACCTTGATCTTCTCGAACTGTTTCGACAGGCCGAAGAGCGGATTGCGCAGGCTCTGCGTCTTGAGCATGCCCACCAGGATGTAGCCGGTGCGCACCTGCGCCTCGCCGAACTGCAGCGTGGCATAGGTCCAGGCGCGCTCGATGGCGTTCTCGATGTGCGGAGAAAAGTCGCTGATGGCAGTGGCGCCGCGCGGCAGGCGGTCGAGCGCGGCGGTCAGGTCCTTGGCAATCACCGACACGTCGAGTCCGTAGTGCTGGATCACGCGGTGCAGGTCGGAGTCCTGCGCCTGCAGCAGCTGGGCGAACCAGTGCTCCAGTTCCACATACGGATTGCCCCGCATCTTGCAGAACACCGTGGCGCCTTCGATGGCTTTGTAGGCCAGCGAGTTGAGCTTGCCGAAAAGGGCGGTGCGGCTGATTTCACTCATGGAGGACTCCGTATCTCTTCAAGACGAATGAAGATGGGTTTATTGAAGTGGAAGCGCGTGCGGCCGCAGGTTCGCGCCGGCCGGATGGCTTGCAATGCGCACGTCGGCCGCATCGCGCGAGCGCGGCCGTTGCCCGAGCCATGCAATCCAGCCGAGGCGCGGCGCATTGCCCTTCGCCTGGCCCAGCCGCGTGGGCGGCACCTGCGCGCCTTGCAGTGCAAGCTGCGCGTCCCACTCGAGCTCGTCGCCGAGCAGCTGCTGCATCCAGCGCTGCAGCACGGGCTGCGCATCGCCGATGGGAAGAAACATGCGGTACTGGTCGAGCGTGAGCGGGCCCACGTGCAGCCGCACGCGGTGCTGCCGGTCCCACGCGCGCGTGCCGAGCATGGCGCCCATGCCCATGGAGCGCGAGGTCTCGCCCTGGCCAAGCCGCGTGAGCTCGCCGGTCGGCAGGCTCATCCAGTGGCCGACCCAGCGCTCCAGCTTGACCGGCACGCCGAAGTAGCGGCACAGCACCGACTCCACGCCTTCCACGTTGTGCACGCGCCGCGCCAGCCAGCCTGAAAAATGCAGGCGCGCGTCGTCGTGCACCTCGTCGCGCCCGATGCGCCCCGGCGCGCCGATGCCGACCAGCGCACCGACCTGCAGCCTGAACCTGTCTTCGTTCGGCCGGTCGAGCGCCACGGCCGGCCGCGACTGCGCCCACGCCCGGTAGAAGTGCAGCGAGAAACGATGCGAGAAGCTGTCCAGGAAAGCCAGCCACGTCGGGTCGCCCTGGTTGATGCTGCGCTCGCGAATGAAGTCGCTCAGGTGCACCGGCAGCGGGCCGTTGGGGCCGATGTAGCTGAAGAAATGCTGGCGCAGGCGCGGCGGTGAATAGGCGGTGGCGGGCTCGAAGCGGCTGAAGCTGGCGGGCGCAAACGAAAGCGAAGGCTCCTGCCCCACGCGCACCGGCTCCGCATTCGGCAACAGCGCGCGGCCCCAGCGCGGCGTGGTTGCGGCAATCGATTCCAGCCGCCGCAGCACCGCAAAGTAGTCGAAGGCCCAGGGCTCGGCCGACCACTCGCGCAGCGCGTTGTCCACGCGCGCGCCGACGGACCAGCCCTGGGCGGCGCTCACAGAATCTGGCGTGTCCCGCACAGCGGCCTCCAGCGCATGATTTCGCCCTTGCCCGCAATACGCAGCACGGCCTCGACAAAGTGGTTGACCTCCACGTGGCGCGCCAGGTAGCGCGCCATCACGGCGCCAAAAAGAAAGACGCTGTGGCCGTGGAACGCATCCTTGTCGACCTCGAGCGTCACTTCGAGACCGCGGCCGAACGCGATCGGGCCGGGCAGCGGCAGCCTGCGCGCCACGGGCTTGCTCTTCACCGACAACAGGCCGCGCACCTGGCCCTGGCGCATTTCATCCGCGTGCGCGGCGTAGAGCATCAAGGTTTCGCGCAATGCGGCGGCGCCCTGCTCGGGCGTGCTGTCCGAGAGCGACAGGTAGTTGAGCGCCAGGTGGTCGACCACGCGCCAACCGAGGCCCTGGCTGACCACGGGCGACACCGGCCGCGAAGGCCCGCGCACCATTCGCACGCGCTGCGCTGGAAAAGAGTCGATGCAATCGAAATCGTTGTCGCGGCCCAGCGGCATCAGGAGCGGCAAGTCGCGGTTGGTGCACAGCGCCGTCACCGCCAGCTGGCGCAGCGCGGTCGAATACGGCGCCTGCTGCGGATCGACGATCTGCATGTACACCTCGGAGCCGATATGGCTGCTGCGGTGCCCCTCGGTGCGCTGGCGCACAGAGAGCATGCGCGGCTCGCGCGTGGTCGTGTAGTAGGCCGGGTGCGCATGGCGGCTGCCATGAAAGGCCGAATAGAACGGGCGAAACGACTGTTCGGCGGCCACTTCCGCCGTGCCGGGTGCGCCGTGCCCGGTGACCTCGGTCACCGTGTGCACTTCAAAATCCTGCGGGCGCGTGCGGTCGGGCACCAGGTGGAACTGGCTCACGCCTTCCGACACGGGTACGCGGTCGAGCCGCTTGCTGAAGAGGTTGGCCACCGGCACGCAATGCAGCTGCACGTTGTCCGCACTCACCAGTTTTTCGAGCGCCGCATCGCCGCGCGAGAAGAGCAGCACGACCTCGACTTCCGTCACGGCCATGTCCGCCAGCAGCGGCTGCAGGCCGCCGATGCGGGCGAACTGGAATCGCTGCGGAAACGCGAAGTACTCCTGCAGCAGCCTGAAGCCCGAGAAGCCGGTGGCCGTGACCGGCAGCAGCGCCTCGTCTTCCTCGAAGCCGACCGGCTGGATGGCGCTGCCGGGCAGCGTCTTCATCGCGCCCTGCATTGCGCCGCCGGGCGCCATCGGCCGCACCAGCACGCCCACGGGCTGGCCCAGCGCGCATTCGTGCAGTTGCCACGCCACGTCTTCGGCGCCGCCGAAGTGCAGCAGCAGCTCGTCCATGGCGATCTGGCTGAAGTTCAGCCCTGCCGTCGCGCGCAGCGCAATGCGCAACCCGCCGCGAATCGCGCGCGACTGCGGGTGCGCATTCAGCGGCAGGTCCGGCGCATAGGTGAAGTACTGGGCCCGCAGAATTTCGATGGGCCAGACGCGCAGTGCACTGGCCGTGCGGAATTCGCAATGCGTGTTCTGTCCCACCGCCTGCCGTGCGCGCAGCCCGCTGCCGCGCGGCAGCGTCGGGCCGGTGGCAAGCTTGGCGTCCTCGGCATCGGGCACCACCGACACAATGGCCATGGCCGGCGTGGGCGCCAGGAAGTGCGGATAGACGATGTCGAGCAGATGCCCCGTGAAGCGCGGGTATTCGGCATCGAGCTTCAGCCCCACGCGTGCCGAGAGGAATGCGGTGGCCTCGATCAGTCGCTCGACGTACGGGTCGGCGACCTCCTGGCCTTCGATGCCCAAGCGGTGCGCAATCTTCGGAAAAGCGCGCGCAAACTCCGAAGAGCTTTCGCGGAAGTAGCGCAGTTCCTGTTCATACAGGTTCAGCAACCTGGGGTCCATGGCGGACTTACCTCTGGGATTGCGCCATGTCCACGATCTCTATGCGGCCTTCTTCCAGGTCGACGCGGCTGCGCATCAGGAACTCGAGCGGCACGGGCTGCGCCCACAGCATGCCGCGGATCTGCAGGCCGATGCTGTTGTGGGAGTCCAATGCCGAGCCTTCCATGACGAGTTCAACTTCGAGAGTGCGGGACAGGATGCGTGGCTCGAACTGCAGGATTGCGTTCTTCAAAGCCTGCTCCATGCTGACACGCTGCACCGACGAGGTGTACTGGCCAGACAGCATAGGCAATCCGTAATTGATGACGGAGCGCGCCGCATTGGGAAAGCGCTTGTCGTCCATGGCAAGGCCGTAGCTGGTGGCATTGAAAAGCCAGCCGAGGTCGCGCAGCACGGCCTGGCGCAGCGCCTGCTTGGTGAGCGTGCGCTTGTCGTCGCTCTCGCGCTTCTCGTCGGGCGCATGGTCGACAAGGCGATCGAGCAGCGACGGCTGCAGCCGTTCCTGCGCGGTGAGTTCAGCCATCGGCGCCGTCCTCGGCAGGCGTGCCGGCCTCCGCGGCGGCGGTGGCAGCCGGCGTGAACAGGATCTCGCGCACGTCCATCAGCGCGTACTCGCCGGCGTCGCTGCCCAGCACGCGCTGGCCGCTGCCGATCCACACCTGGGGCCGCAGTTCGCGCCACTCGGTCTTGCGCGCAAGCTGCAGTTCGCCGTCGGCGCTGTTCTCGCTGCCCTCGTAGCGCGTGGGAATCAGCGCAAGCGTCTCGCCGCCGTTTTCGAACTGCAGGTGCGCGGGCATCCAGACGCAATCGCGCAGGTCTTCGGGCGGCTCGATCTTGATGTGCGCAAGCCGCACATAGGGAATCCAGTAGTACTTGCCATTGACGAAAGCTTCGAGCACCGGTCCCAGGCGCATGTCGGCATCGGCCAGCCATTCGAAGGGGGCGCCGTCGATGGTGCCGCCGATGGCCGGTGCGGCGTCGAAGGCGCGCTGCCGCAGGTCTTCGGCCATGCCGTCTTCACCGCGGCCCTGGCGCAGCAGCGATTCGATCAGCAGCGCCAGCCATTCGTCCGGCTGGCCGAACACCATGGGCGTGCGCTTGCCCGCGAACACTTCGGCGCGCAGGCCCTCGCAGCGCACGGCCTCGCCATACACCTGCTTCATCGGCACGGCCAGCGCGTCGAGCTCGGCCGCCACGGTGAGCTGGTTGAGCGCGCGCTCCCATTGGCCCAGCACGCAGAGCAACTGCGCCATGAAGACGCGGTGCTTGCTGTCGGACGGCTTGGCGCGCACTTCGTCGCTCAGTGCCTTGAGCGCGGCCACCGGATCGGCGGCCTTCAGCAGTTCGGATGCGGTCATGGTGTGGGGCCCCGGTTGGTTTCGATCACTCGGCGGACTCGAACACGCACTCGCGCACCGCGCCGCGCGCGCCCGCCTCTTTTTGCGGTGCCGAGCGGATGCTGAAGCGCCTGAATGCGAAGCTGATGATTTCGGTCGGCACGCCCAGCACGCTGTTGGTGAGCAGCATGTGGCTGGTCACCCGCACCTTCTCCATGGTGAACTCCAGCATCGCCTGGGCCTCGGTCGACTTGACGTCGCCGCCCGACTTGTAGACGCTCACAACCACCTTGCCGGCTTCCGCATTGACTCGCAGCAGGCTCGCGATGGAGGCCGTGGCCGCATCGGTGCGGCGCACGACGATGAAGTTCGACAACGCGCGCGCCGCCGCGGCGCGGCCCGACTGCGAGTGCTGATGCCCGCCCCAGAAATAGCCGGCAATTTCCAGTCGCGGCTTGCCGTCCTCGAACTGGCGCGGCAGTTCGCCCTCGATAGGGGTGCCCGAGTGCTCGATCAGCATGACGAGGTCGCAGCCGCTCGCCCCCCCCAACGCAAGATCGAGCATGCGCAGTGCGTCGTCGGGATCGGGGACTCCGTTGGAAGTCATGGACATGGGCTTCTCCTTCTCGGTGATGTGTGATTCGGTGGATGTGTGCGGATGGAGGTGTGCGGAGGGGGCCTGGTCACGGCGCGGCGAGGTTCGTCCAGCGCAGCATGGCGCCGTACACCTGTCGCTCGCGCTCGGGCGTGAGCTGGCCGCGCACCCGCAGTTCCGCGGTGTGGGTCGTGGCTTCGGTGGTGCCGGCGCCAAACAGGCGCGGTGCGCTGCGGGCCTGGGCCGGCGCTGCCAGCACCAGCAGCCTGGCCGGCCGCCCGGGCTTGAGCCACGGGAGCGCAAAGCGCTTGGAAGCAGGCGACTCGCGCGTGCCGCGTTCGAAGCGATTGGCTTCGCCCAGGTCTTCGGGATAGACGGACCGCAGGACGCCCTGCGCATCGACACCGACCACCACCAGATCGATCGATTGGCCGCTGCCGTTGCGAACCATGAGCTCGGCACGCTCGCCCGGCCGCAGCTGCAAGGCGCCGCCGGCGGTGTCGCGCACGTTCGCGCTGCGCAGCACGCGGCTGTCGTCGCGCACTTCGAGCACGGCATCGAAACCGTCGAGCCGCCCATCCTTTGCCAGCTCGGCAAGGCGCGACATCCACTTGAGCTGTGCCAGTGCCTGGAGCCGCACGCGGGCTTCGGCCATGTCTCGCACCACGATGCCGGACGGCGCAGAGCCTGCCTCGGCAGCCGCAGCAAATGCGGGAGACAGCAACTCCAGCCGGCCGCCCGCCGCGCCAAGGTCCACCCAGCGCACATCGGCCTGCGCCTCGCCCGCCGTGCGGATGGAGGCGGGGTAGTCGAGGCTGAGCCCGCCGGGCAGTGCGGAATCGCTGCGCACCCGCAATGCCGCCGAGGCCGGCTCGCCCATCGGCGTCACGCTCCATGACGTGGCCTGCGCGAGTTCAGCCAAGGCCGGGGGAACAGCCAGCCGCGCGCTGCCGAGATCGGCTTGCGCCAGCCTGCCCTGCGCCGTGCGCTGGAGGCCGTCGGCCAGGGTGGCGACGATGCGAAGCTCCTGGCCCGGCTCCAGTCCGTCGAGCAGGCCGGCCTTGAGCGTGAGACTGCCGCCCGCGCGTTCGGCACGCCACACGGGGCGCGTGGAAAGAGGGGCCGAGGCATTGGCAAAGACCGGCAGGTCGAGGTTTCCCTCCGCCACCGGCGACGGCAACTCGCGCGCGGGAAAGCGCGATTCGAGCTCTTCGATCACCGGCGGATACAGGTCCAGCACGCCGTTGAACAGGTCGCGCCAGGTCGCGGGCTTCTGCTGCAACGCCTCGGCCACGGCCCAGGTCAGCAGGCCCTGGGGCCGCGCGTTGCGGGCCTTGCGCGGCAAGCGCAGTTCGGGCGTGACCTGGTGGCTCTCCGAGGCGAAGAAGGCCACATAGCGCGCGCGGGGCACACCGGCCGCAGCCTCGGGCAGCGCCTGCATCGGCGGCGGTGCCGCAGCGGGCCCGCTCGCGGCAAGCTGACCGGCACGCACGCCGCGAAAGCGCACTTCATCGTCCGCGGGGCCGGCGTCTTCCGGCGGCTGTGCGGCGCTGCTGCGCGTCATCGAGGCCGCGGAGCAGGTGTCGAACACCGACCACACGAACACGTTCTTGCCCAGAAAGGCGCGGATCCAGCGGTCGAAGTCGACATCGCGCAGGCCGCCCGGCAAGCTGCCGCCGGACGCATCCGTGCCGCGGGCGTCGCGCGCCAGAAAGTTTTCCGCCAGGCCATCGGGTTCCTGGTAGCGCTTGGTGCTGTCGCGCCCCCGCGTGCCGTGGCCTGAAAAATAGAGCATCACGAAGTCGCCCGGACGGGACTGCTCGAGCAGCCGGGCCAAGGCCTCGTTGATGCGCTCGGCCTCGGGCAGCGAGGCGCCTGCAACACCGTCGGCCAGCACCGTGACATCGGCGGGCGCAAAGCCCTGCTTCATCAGCGTCTGCCGCATGAGCATCACGTCGTTGCGCGGTGCCTGGAGCCATAGCGCCTGCGGCTGGTTGACGAGTTCGGAGACACCGACGAGCAGCGCGCGTTGGGTGGCGAAGGCGGCGGTGCCGGAGACCAGCAGCGCCAGCAACAACAGCAGCCGCAAACAACGCGATCGCATGGCTCCTTCCCCTTCCGGGGGAAGGCTGGGATGGGGGCAGGCAGAGCGCCCGATCGATATGCCGCGTGCCCCCACCCCAGCCCTCCCCCGGCGGGGGAGCGAGAAGAACGGACGCAGCCTGAACATCATGGCCGCTCCGGAGTGGGACCGGCCGACTCGACCAGCGGCGATGCCGCGAGCACCGCGAGACCCCCGACCGGATCGGCCGCGCGCAGCCGCCAGACGCCGTTCCCACCCGGCCCGCCGACCACCTCGGCCTGCGCCGCGTGCAAGAGCCTGTCGGCCTCGTCGATGCGCACGCCGTCCTTCCAGCGCACGACCAGGTTCGCTGCTGGCGCGGCCTCCGGCACGGTGGGCACGCTGCGGAAGCGCACTTCGTCGTCCTCGGCGTTGCGCCCGACGGGCAGGCCCACGTTCTGCACCACCACAACCAGCGCGAGCACCGCGAAGGCTGGGCGCACCCAGCCTTCGGCACCGAACCAGCGGCGGATGCTGCCCCACCAGCCGCCTTCGGGCCTTGGCTGCGGCCTGGCGCGCGATGTGCCCGGTGCCGCGTCCGATGCGCTGCCGCTGTGCGAAGCCGGCTGCAAGGCGGTGCTCAGTTGCGATGCGGCATCGCGATAGAGCGCCTGGTAGTCGGCGCGTGGATCTTGCGCACCCAGCGGCGTGCCCGAGAGCACCGAGAACACACCGCCCACGGTGCGCAATGCGATGTGCCCCGGTTCGGGCGCAATGGCCAGCGGCGCTTGCGCAGCCCACTCGTCGTGCACCGCGCGAATCGCGGCCAGCCGCGTGGCCGAGACTTCGCCGAGCACGCGCGCACAAAGCTGTGGGCTGGGTTCGAGCGTGAGAACGTTCCACGCCTGGATCAATCCGAAGGCGGGCTCGAAGGGCTCGTCATCGGGCTCGAGCAGCACGTCGTATGCGCCGGCCCAGTCCGCCTCGCCCGCGGCCATCCAGCCTTGCCACAGGTTGCCGTGGATGCAGCGGTCGAGCAGCACGCCGAGCAGGCGCCCTTCGTGCACCACGCTCAGAAGGCGGCCCGGCGCCCAGCGCGCCGTGAAGGCACGCTGGGCAACAGCCTCGCGGCGCCGGGCCAATTCGGTCAGCGGAAGCAGAAGGTCGAGCACGGCACGCGGCGGCGCAGCCGCGGTGCCTTGCGCGGCGCGGGGTGCCGTTCCCGGCATGGCCACGGTGGCCGTGCCGGCTTCGTGCCCCGGGGCGTCGGGCATCGCGGGCGCGGCGCCCCCGGCCTGGAACGCACTTCGGATCACGCTGAGAGGGGGCCAGAGTTCGGTGTTCATGGCGGTCTGTTCCTGAATGGCTATGTCTTCAGGCATAAGACGCTTCAGCACCGAGGATTTTGAAAACCTGCAGGATCGCGGCCATGTTGTCGGGCTCGATGGCAATGCCCAGCGTCTGCTGGATCCAGCCGCCGAGGCGGGTCTTGGCATAGTCCGCGGTGAGCCCTTCGCGTTTGTGCACCAGGCCCAGCCGGCCCGCGCGGTAGTGATAGGAAGCAATGGCGTGGCGCGAGGCAATGCCCGACAAGCCGCCCTCGGCCTCCTTGCCGAAACCTTCGCACAGCAGGATGCGCTCGGGCTCGGGCAGCTCGGCAATGAACGCGCGCGCGGCCTGCTGCACCGCACCGGCGCTCAGGCCGTGCTCGGCCAGGCAGTCGCCCGGGTCATCGCCCGAGCCGATAGCGTCTTCGAGCTGCGCCTCGGTGACTTGGTCGCCGATCGAGAGCTTGCGGCGGAACGAGCTCGCGCGCGTGCAGTCGATGAGGTAGCGCCGGAAGTAGGCGCACAGCGCAAAGGCGCTGGAAGGCGCGCTGTGGCTCGCACGCTCATCAGCCTCGTCGGGGTCGGCATCGAGCCGCAGCACCTTCACGTAGATGAACTGCGCCACCAGCTCCTGCCGGCCTTCGCCCAGCACCTGGAGCTCCGGCGGATTGCAGGCCACCAGCGCATCGCCCACGATGCGGTACATGGTGCCCATGTCGTTCGAGGACAGCGTCTGCCGACGCCGCCAGAGGCGGACGAGTTCAACACTTTCCGCGGACGACAGCGTTTCGATCATTGGCTCACCCCCAGGCTCCGCGCACTTCGTGTCGCTTCTCCCACCCCCTTGCAGGGGGCAACACCAGCGGCCCGGCAAAGCCGGTTCCGCGGTGTTCCCAGGAGAAGGCCCGCCGTGCCCATCGCTGAAGAGTCGGACGCATCAGTCGTCCACGCACACGCCTTCGGTCGGCACCAGGCATTGCGGCAAGCCGGCGCCCACCGGACCGCCGCGCGTGCGAATGGCCGAAGACACCGCTGCCGAGGCCACGGCCAGGCCGCGCGGCAGCAGGATCCAGAGCTGACCGCGCTCCTTCATGCGACGCGCGTTGGTGGCGGCTTGCTGGCCGTTGCCGAAGAAATAGTCGGCCCGCACCGCGCCGCGAATCGCACCGCCGGTGTCCTGCGCAATGGTCAGCCGCTGCATCGGCGCGCCGGTGCCGGGCGCGCGCGTAGAAACGAACACCGGGTAGCCGAGCGGCGTGCTGCGCGGATCCACCGCAATCGAGCGGCCGGCAGACAACGGCACGCCGAAGGCACCCACCGGCCCGCCCGCGGGCGATGTCGATTCCTTGAAGAACACATAGCTCGGGTCCTTGATGCCCGAACCGATGACCGGTCCGGCCGTGCGCCGCCCCGGCACCACGACGGCGCCGCTGGCGGTGGGCCGCGCGAGCGTGAAGCCGCGCGTGCGGATGGTGTTGGTCGAGGTGCCGCCGGCGTCTTCGTCGTCATCGCCGTCGTCCAGGTCCAGCTCGATGGACGAGCCGCGCACCTTCACCGGGCTGCGGGGCTTGCCGTTGGGCGCCTGCGCCAGCGTGGGACGGAAGGGCTGGCCGTTCTGCTCGGCGTAGGCCACGCGAATGATGTCGCCGTTGGCCAGCTTGATGCGGCCCGAGCCCTGGATCTGCATTTCGTAGAGCGCGGTGGCGCTGCTCACGAAGGCCAGCACCTTGGCGTTGGGCGCACCCTTGGTTTCGATTTCTTCACGCGTGTAGTACGGCAGCAGCTGCTTGCCCTCGATGCGCAGGCGCACCTTGCGGTCGAGCGTGTCGCGCGTGATGGCCGAAAGGTCGAGCGCATAAAGGCCCGGCGCGCCCATATCGCGCGTGCTCAGGCCAGTCTGCACCACCACGTTGCGGCCTTCGACCCGCGCCGCCACCGTGCCGTTGCCGGCCGGCAGCTTGCGCGCATCTGCAAACAGCATGTCTTCGGGCTGGCCGTACACCGGGTAGATGAAGGGCGCCGCGTATTGCCGGCTGCCCGCGATCTCGGGCTCGAAGTAGCCGGTGACCACGCCGTCGGGCTTGCGGTCGTCATCGCGGATCTGGTAGGCCGAGAACTCCTGCTCGAAGAAGGCGCGGATGGCCGTGCTGTTCTTGCTGTCGACCCTGAGGGCGCGCGCGCACACGTCCTTCCACTCGGCACCGCGGCCGGTGAGCACCTTGCAGCTGCCGAGAAACGCCGGCCAGCTGTCCGAGAAATCGTCGCGCGCCCAGCCGGGCACGGCATCGAAGCTCACCGACGTGTAGGTGGCCAGTTGGGTGGAGAAGGTGCGCGCCTGTCCGGCCACGCTCGAGCCGACGGGGGCCGGACGCGATGCGGCCGCGGGCGCTCCGCTTGCCGTGGCGCCGGAGCTAGCTGGCCCGGTGTTGGCACTGGCGTCAGCGGGGCTTGCCGGCGGCGTGTTGACGCAGCCTGCTGCGAACACAGCCGCGGCGGCGGCAGCCCAGCGAAGGGCGGAAGAAATGAAAATCGGCGACTGCGTGTACATGAAAGCCTCCTTGTCCGGAAAGACGGCCCCTTCGGGCCAATGCTCTACAGACGATTACTTCTCGACGATTTTGAAATTCGCGACGCCATAGACGTCGTTGCATGGGGTGTTGGGCGCGCACACCGGCTTGCCCAGCAAAGGCGACGGCCCCGTGCCGCGCGTGGCTTCGAGCGCCGCCAGCACGGGAAGGGGAAACTGCGGAAACACGCCGTCGTTCTGGACGCCAGAGGCGCCGAAGTCGCGCTCATGCTCGCTCACGAGCACCGCGAACTGGTTGGTGCCGGCGGGGCCGCCGGCATCCATGGGCCACGAAGCGCGCGGCAGCGAGAGCGGGCTGCCGGCGGTGATCTTGTTGTGCTTGTCGAGCAGGTTGGGGAACAGCAAGAACATCTCGCCGCCGCTGGACAGCAGGAACACGTACACAAAGCCGTCGCGCTTGCTGCGCACTTCGAAGGCGAGCCTGTCCTTGCCGATTGCGACCTCCGGCTTCTTCGGCGCGGCCGCCACGTCGAAACCCGGCGCCGCACCCGCGGCGAGCGACTGCAGCGAGTCGAGCGGCGTGCGGGGTGCCGGCGGAGGAGGCGGCGGTGGCGGGGGCGCTTCGGTCACGCGGATCTCGGGCGGCGGTGGTGGCGCGACGATCGCCTGCTTGCCGCCGCCGCTGTCGCCTTCCGCGGCCGTGCGGCCCTGGTACCACCACCAACCACCGCCAGCCACCACGGCGGCCACCGCCAGCGATGCGATGACGGGAACGGCCTTGCTTTTGCCGGAGCCGCCGCCATCGTGCGAACCCGGCACTGACGTCTTTCCACCGCCGCCGATGATGGTCGGCGCGTCGGCATTGCCGGCGGTCTTTCGCGAGCCAGGGGTCACAGGCGGCGAGGTGCGCGGCACCGGCGCGATGCTGTGGCCCACCTCCAGGTCGAGCGCCGCGCGGAACTCCGCCATCGACTGGGGCCGCGACTCGGGCCGCACGCCCAGTCCCGCATCGATTGCCTGCAGCAGTCGCAGGCTGTAGCGCTGGCGAAGGATTTCGTTGCCCGCCAGCGGCACATAGCTGTCGGACAGGAGCCGGGCCACCGAGGGCGGCGGCGCGCGTCCGCAAACGGCCACATGCATTACCGCCGCAAGTGCATAGACATCGGTCCACGCGCCCTGCGACATGTCGGGCATTTCTGCGTACTGCTCGATGGGTGCGTAGCCCGGCTTGAGGATGACCGTGATCGCCTGCGTCTTGTCGGTGATCACGCGGCGCGCGGCGCCGAAGTCGAGCACCACCGGCCGGCCCGAGCCTTCGAGCAGGATGATGTTGTCGGGCGCGATGTCGCGGTGATAGCAGTTGGCGCCATGCATCACGCCCAGCGCCTGCGTCACGCCGTCCATGATGCGGATGAGCCAGGCCTCGTCCACGCCCGCCGGAATGGACCCCAGCGCCTGGCGCAGCGTGTCGCCGCGGTAGAACGGCATGACCATGTAGGTGGTGCCGCGCTCCTGCCAGAAACGGTAGACCTTCAGCAGCGAGGGATGGTCGAACTGCGCGAGCAGGCGGGCTTCGTTGATGAAGCTGCGCATGCCGAGGTCGAAGGTTTCGCGGTGGCGCTCCGACAGGGGGACGACTGTTCCGTCCTGCTGCCTTGTCGAGAGCGATGTGGGCAGGTATTCCTTGATGGCGACGACGCGTTCGAGGGCGTGGTCCCAGGCTTCATAGACGACGCCGAAGCCGCCCTGGCCTACGACGCGGGTGATTTCGAATTCTGCGAGGCGGCTGCCTACGGGGAGGAGGCCGGCTTCGTTGGCTTCTGTGGCTGGGCTTGTGACGGGGGCGTTGGACAGGCTTGTGGGGCTGGCTGTGATTACCGTTACGGAGGTGTCCGTTTGCTGGGCGGGCCGCGACATGACCTGGGTGCGGTCGTCTTCTGGCGGCTTGTTTGTTTTGGGTGTTTCGGTCATTGGCTGGCTCCCGTATGGACGTTGACGGGGGCTTGCTTTCCGAGGCCGGGTCTCGCCCCGGCGGGCGACCTACTTTTCTTTGCTTCGCCAAAGAAACGTAGGCAAAAGAAAGGC
>NZ_JBBCBV010000024.1:0-57131 GCF_037204045.1 Variovorax sp. CCNWLW225
TGAAGCCCTCGGGCTCACAAAGCGGGTGGGTCAGTATTCGATGGAAATCTCGGGTCAGAGATCGGTGGAATTCAACAACGAGTCGACCTCAAGTAGCTCTGAACCTCGCGCAGCCAGGTCTCCCGAGGACCGCGGATCGATCCGCGAGACGCTGGCAGGCAGTTGAGTCACTTGCGGCTTGGCCCCGATCACGGCCAGCGAAGGCGGCGAACTGCTGGCGCATCCGCTCAGCATCGCCAGCAGCAGCAGCGGCGGCGGCCATCGAGCACGGCCAGTTTCTTTTCGCAGGCATTGACGTTCTCATGTTGAGCTTTGGCATGGGCAGCCTGCATCGCGACCACGCGCCGCAGGTCTTCGAGCGCGACAAGCGCGCGGCGGGTGTTCTCGGCCTGACGGTCGAGCTTTTCGTCGGAGACGGCCTTCTGCGGCCTTGGACGCATCGGCCCTCGCCTTCAACACCTGCGTGCGCTCGATGCCCGCCACGGCAAGCGCCAGGGCCAGCAGCAGCGCCCACAGCCACGAAGGCACGATGTCGAAGACCTTCATTGGCTCAGCACCTTGCAGGCACGCGCCGTGATCGCCTTGCGCTCCGCGAGCTTCAGCGTGCCGGGCCGTTGACGCGGCCGGTCCCGTCGTAGACATCGCCCCGCTCCCCGCAAGAATCAAACGGATGCGTCCCCCAACGAAAAAGTCCCGCCGCATGAACTGCGCGGGACTTCTTGAAACTTGCTCAGATCTATTCTGGCGGAGAGTGTGAGATTCGAACTCACGGACGCTTTCACGTCGGCAGTTTTCAAGACTGCTGGTTTAAACCACTCACCCAACTCTCCGGAACCGTCGATTTTATGCTGACGCTGGGCCTTCAATCCTCGGGCAGGAAAAGCGTCTGCAGGTCACTCAAAAAATCCAGCCCGCGTTCGGTCGGCCACACGCGGTGCAGGTCGCGCGCGATGAGGCCCTTGCGCTCGGCTTCTTCCAGGCCTTTTTGAATGCTGGTCATCGCAAGGCCGGTGCGCTCGCTGAACTGGGGCAGCGTAAAGCCTTCTTTCAGGCGCAGCGCGTTGAGCATGAACTCGAACGGCAGGTCGGCCAGTGCAACCTCGTCGCTTTGCGACACGGCCATGCCGGCACTGGCGTTTTGCATGTACAGGCGCGGCTCCCGAAAGCGTACCTGGCGCACGATGCGGTGCGCAAAGCTCAGCTTGCTGTGCGCGCCGGCGCCAATGCCAAGGTAGTCGCCAAACTGCCAGTAGTTGAGGTTGTGCGCGCAGGTGTGGCCGCTGCGCGCATAGGCAGAAACCTCGTAGCGCGCCATGCCGCTGGCGGCGGTTCGCTCGGTAATGCGGTCGAGCATGGCGTAGGCCAAATCATCTTCAGGCAAGGCGGGCGGAAACTTGGCGAACCAGGTGTTGGGCTCGATGGTGAGGTGGTACACCGAGATGTGCGGCGGCGCGAGCGCCAGCGCTTGGCTCAGGTCGGCGTCCAGGCCCTCGATGGTCTGGCCCGGCAGGGCGTACATCAGGTCTAGGTTGAAGGTGTCGAACGCGCTGGCGGCCTCTTCCACGGCGGCAATGGCCTGGGCGCGGTCGTGCACGCGGCCAAGCGCTTTCAGGTGCTCGTCGTTAAAGCTTTGCACGCCCACTGAAAGGCGGGTTACGCCGGCGCTGCGGTAGGCGCGAAAGCGGTTGCGCTCGAAGGTGCCGGGGTTGGCTTCAAGCGTTATTTCGCACTCGGGCGCGAGCTTGAGGCGGGCGCGCACGTCGCCCAGCAGGCGGTCTATAGCCTGGGGTGAAAAGAGGCTGGGCGTTCCGCCGCCGATAAAAATGGTGTGGACTGTGCGGCCCCAGATAAGGGGCAGCGCGGCGTCCAGGTCGGCAATCAGCGCATCGAGGTACGTCGCTTCGGGAATGCCTTCGGCCTCGGCCTCGCTGGTGGCGCGCCACTCGTGCGAGTTGAAGTCGCAGTAAGGGCACTTGCGCAGGCACCACGGCAAATGAATGTAGAGCGACAGGGGCGGCAGCGCGGCCAGTTGCAGCGGGCCGGGGCGCATCCAGTGCAGCACGTCGTTGGCCTGCGGGGCGCCCGCGGCCTGCGCCGGCTGAATGGGAAACACGGTGGCCATTGGGTTCAGTCAGTCAGTCAGCCGGTCAGAACCAGCGTTCGCGCATCAGCGCGAGCATGGCCTTTGCCGCTTGGCCGCGGTGGCTGTTGGCGTTTTTTACCTCGGGCGGCAGTTGGGCAAAGGTTTTGCCAAAGCTGGGCAGGTACATGACGGGGTCGAACCCGAAGCCGTTGTCGCCAATGGGGGCCTGGGTAATTTCGCCGACCACGCGGCCTACGGCGATGAGCGGCTCGGGGTCGTCGTGGCCGCGCAGCGCAACCAGGGTGCTGACGAGCGCGGCGCGGCGGTTGGCCACGCCGTTCAGCTGCTCGAGCAGGGCCTTCACGTTGTTGGCATCGCCCTTGGCGTAGCCGAACTGAGTGGCATAAAACGCGGTGTCGACGCCGGGCAGGCCGCCGAAGGCATCGACGCACAGGCCAGCGTCGTCTGCAATGGCGGGCAGGCCGGTGGCGGCGCTGGCATGGCGCGCCTTGGCCAGGGCGTTTTCTACAAAGGTGCGAAACGGCTCTTCGGCCTCGCCCACGCCGAGTGCCGATTGGGGCACGAGCGTGACGGACAGCTCCGCAAACAGTTGCTGGAGCTCGGCCAGCTTGCCGGCGTTGTTGGAGGCCAAGACCAGTTGCATTGCCGCCATTGCTTATTTAGCGAGCAACGCCTGCTGCTGCATGACGATGAGTTCGCCGATGCCCTTTTCGGCCAGGCCGAGCAGGATGTTCATTTCATCGCGCGAGAAGGCCGCGCCTTCGGCGGTGCCCTGCACTTCGACGAAATGGCCGGCGCCGGTCATCACCACGTTCATGTCGGTGTCGCAGGCGGAGTCTTCGGTGTATTCCAAGTCGAGCAGCGGGGTGCCGCCGACGATGCCGACGGAAATGGCGGCCACGTGGCCCCGGATGGGCGTTGCGGCAATGGTGCCGGCGGCCAGCAGCTTGTTGACGGCGTCTTGCGCGGCGACGAACGCGCCGGTAATGGCCGCGGTGCGGGTGCCGCCGTCGGCCTGCAGCACGTCGCAGTCGAGGTGAATGGTGCGCTCGCCCAGGGCGGCAAGGTCGAACACGGCACGCATCGAGCGGCCGATAAGGCGCTGGATTTCTTGCGTGCGGCCGGTCTGCTTGCCCTTGGCGGCTTCGCGGCTGCTGCGGGTGTGGGTGGCGCGCGGCAGCATGCCGTATTCGGCCGTTACCCAGCCTTCGCCGCTGCCCTTTTTGTGCGGGGGCACGCGCTCTTCGACCGAGGCGGTGCACAGCACGCGGGTTTGGCCGAATTCGATGAGCACCGAGCCTTCAGCGTGAATGGTGAAGCCGCGGGTCATGCGAACGGGGCGCAGCTGGTCGGCGGCACGGCCGCCGCTTCGTGTGAAAGCAGTCATTTTTTTAGAGGTATGTAAGAAACAAAAGCGGAGGCAGCTCCGCGAGCCGAAGCAGCCGTGGAATCAGATTTTCTTGGCTGCAGAACGGCGAATGGCTTCGTTGATTTCGGCAATGGAGCGCTCGATGGCGTCTTCGTCCATGTCGTCGATCTCGCCGTCGGAGGGCATGCCGGCCTGAATGGTCGAGGCAAACACGCCGTCGTCGATGGTTTCGGTCGAAACGCCGCGGTCTTCGCGCTTTGAATCGGACATTTCCCATTCGAGCGCGATGAGCGTGACGTTGTCGCTGTGGGCGCCGCCCTTCCGAAGCGCCATTTCAGCCAGGTCTGGCGCGGCATCGGACACGGGCTTGTCGGAAGACAGGGTGTGCACGATGACGGCGTCGTCGAGCACGCCCCACACGCCGTCGGAGCACAGCATGATGCGGTCGCCGCGCTGCAGTTGCAGCGGGGCCGAAATATCGAACAGCGGCGTGGTCGGCGAGCCCAGGCAGGTGAGCAGCAGGTTGCGGTTGACGGGCATGTCGGAGCCGTGGGGGCGCGGGCGCTCGGCATGCGAATGGTCGCGCGTGCGGGTGAGCAGGCGGCCGTCGCGCACCACGTAAAGGCGCGAATCGCCGCAATGCATCCAGGTGGCGGTGGTGCCCTGGAGCACGGCCGCAACCACGGTGGTGCGGGGCGTGTCGAGCATGGCCTTGTTGCTGGCGTACCGCATGATCTGCTGGTGCGCCGCCATGGCCGATTCCGCCAGGAAGGCCTTCACGTCCTTGACGGTTGGGCGGGCTTCACGCTGGTACAGCGCCGCAATGGTCTGCAATGCGAGCTGGGCCGCAACCTCGCCCTCGGGATGGCCGCCCATGCCGTCGGCCAGCACAAACAGGCCGGACTCCCGCGTGTAGCAATAGCCCATGCGGTCTTCGTTCTTGAGGCGGCCGCCTTTGCGGCTGACCTGGAATACCGAGAATTTCATGCCGGACGGGTGGTAGGTGCCGCGGCCCTGGGCAGGGCCTTCTTGTCGAAGGAGCGGATGTTGTCGAATGAAAGCCGCACCTTCTCGCCGACGGTGAGCTTGGTGTAGCGCCGCTCGCCTTCGCGGCTGAGTTCTTTTTGCAGCGCAAAGACCGACTGCGGGCGGGAGAGCGGGTCGAGCGACATGCACCATTCAACCACTTCGATGAGGTTGTCGGAGTACACGCCGCGCAGGCGCGACAGCGACAGGCTGAGCCGGTCTTTCTCGATGCGGCGCGGCGCGTCGTTGGGCGGGTAGCCCTGCATGCAGGCGTAGATGCAGGCACCAATGGCGTAGATGTCGGTCCAGGGGCCCATGGACGAGTCGCGCCGGTACATCTCGGGGGCGGCAAAGCCGGGGGTGTACATGGGGCGGATGAAAATGCCCTCTTTGCTGAGCACTTCGCGTGCGGCACCAAAGTCGATCAGCACGGCGCGGTCTTCGTCGGTAACAAAGATGTTGGCGGGCTTGATGTCCAGGTGGAGCATCTTGTACTGGTGCACGATGCGAAGGCCGCGCAGAATTTCATCGAAAAGCGAGCGGATGGTCGATTCGCGGAAGACCTTGGGCCGTTTCAGGTCGCGCGCGGTCACCACAAAGTCCTGCAGGGTGGCGCCCTCCAGGTAGTTCATGACCATGTAGACGGTTTCGTTCTCTCTAAAGAAGTTGAGAACGCTGACCACCGAGGCGTGCGAGATTTGCGCGAGCGAGCGGCCTTCTTCGAAAAAGCTCTTCAGGCCGAGCCGGTAGAGGGAGAGCTTTTCGGGGGCGACCTCGGGCGTGAGCTCGCCGGGCCCGCGAGTTGCCAGCGAGGAAGGCAGGTATTCCTTGATGGCAACCTGCTGTCCGCTGGGGTCGATGGCGAGATAGACGACGCCAAACCCGCCTGCTGAAAGCCGGCGAACGATGCGGTAACCGCCAATGACCGTATCGGGCAGCAGGGGCGAAGGCTTGACCTTTGACATAATCCGGGAGTTTCGCCCGAAGGCGATGGTGCGGCAAGCGAACGCCATGCCGACGCCTCGGTGCATACAGCAAAAACCACAGTGAGGCGCAATGCCAGTTTACAGCATGACCGGCTATGCCAGTGGCCAGAACGGCCCCGTTGGCAGCCACTCCGAAGCCGAAGCACGGCCTACCGCCGCAGGCCGACTCGGGGTCGAAATACGCTCGGTCAACAGCCGCTTTCTCGACCTCACCTTCAAACTGCCCGAAGAACTGCGCCAGCATGAAACCGCGCTGCGCGAGCTGCTCACGGGCAAGCTGAAGCGCGGCAAGGTCGAAGTGCGGGCCGCCATCGAAAACACGGCCCAGGGCGGCATTGCCGAGCCCTCGGTCAAGCTGCTGCAGCGGCTGAACGGCGTGCAAGACGGCATCAAGGCCTGGCTGCCGGGCGCCCGCGAACTCAGCGTGGCCGACGTCTTGCGGCTGGCCGGCGGCGACGGCACCACCCGCGGCGACTGGGGCAGCGACCTGCTCGACGTGGCCGGCAAGGCGCTGGAAGCGCTGATGTCCGCCCGCCAACGCGAAGGCGCCCGGCTCGCCAAGATGCTGGAGGCCCATCTGGCCCAGCTGCGCACGCTGGTCGAACAGGCCGGCCCGCTGATTCCTCAACTGGTCGAGCAGCAGCGGGCGCGCTTCCTGGAACGCTGGCAAGAGGCCATGGGCCTGACGGGCGGCACCCTGCCCGAGGCCGCGCAAGACCGGGCGCTGAACGAGGCGACGGCTTTTGCGATTCGCATCGACGTGGCGGAAGAGCTCACGCGCCTCAATTCGCACCTGGACGAGATCGAGCGGCTGCTCAAGAAGGGCGGCGAAATCGGCAAGCGGCTGGACTTCTTGATTCAGGAACTGCACCGCGAGGCCAATACACTGGGCTCCAAGTCCGCAGCGCTGGAGCTCACCCGCATTGGCGTGGACATGAAGGTGCTGATCGAGCAGATGCGCGAACAGGTACAAAACATCGAATGAGCGAGCGAATGGACTATCCGGGCAACATTTTTGTGGTGGCGGCACCCAGCGGTGCCGGCAAATCGAGCCTGGTCAAAGCGCTCATGGAGCTGGACACGGCCGTTCAGCCCTCGGTTTCGCACACCACCCGGCCACCGCGCGGGCAAGAAAAGCACGGCCGGGAGTACTTTTTCACCTCGCCGTCGGAGTTCGACGCCATGATTGCCGCGGACGGCTTCGTGGAATGGGCCCATGTGCACGGCCACCGGTATGGCACCTCCAAAAAGGCCATTGAAGAGCGAATTGCCCAGGGGGCGGACGTCATTCTGGAAATCGACTTCCAGGGCGCGATCCAGATCCGCAAGACCTTTGCCAACGCGGTCATGATTTTCATCCTGCCGCCAAGCTGGGAAGAACTGCGCTCCCGGCTGGAGCGGCGCGGCGAAGACAGCGCCGCCGTCATCGAGCTGCGGCTCAAGAATGCCGCCGAAGAGATGGCCCGGGCGGGGGAATTCGACTTCGTTATAATCAACGAGTTATTTGAGCGCGCGCTTTTCGATCTCAAGGCGATCGTCCACGCTCAGCGGCTTCGGTACTCTGCACAACGCCGCGCACGTGCCGACACATTTGCCGCACTGAACATCCCCTGATTTCCTGCTCACTGACCGAAAGATTCTCATCATGGCCCGCATCACCGTCGAAGATTGTCTGCTTCAGATCCCCAACCGCTTCCAGCTGGTTCTGGCCGCCACCTACCGTGCGCGCATGCTGAGCCAAGGCCATGCGCCCAAGATCGAGAGCAAGAACAAGCCCGCCGTGACCGCCCTGCGCGAGATCGCCGAAGGCAAGATCGGCATTGAAATGCTCAAGAAGGTGCCGGGCTGATCTGACGCAGCCCTGCAACGAAAAGGCACCGCAAAGCGGTGCTTTTTTTACGTCTGGACGCGTCCATACAGCGGTCACGCTAAAGTGGTAGCCATGAGTGCGGTTGCCAAACATCAGTCCCATGCCCCTTCGGGCACGCCAAAGCCGAGCCCGGCGGCGCTGAATGCGGCCGCCGCAAGCTTTGCCGCGCTGACGGCCAGGCTCGATTACCTGAGCCCCGAGGACACCGAGCTGGTCCGCCGCGCCTACCGCTTTGCCGACGAGGCCCACCTGGGCCAGCTGCGCAACAGCGGCGAGCCCTACATTACGCACCCGATTGCCGTGGCGGCGCAATGTGCCGAATGGAAGCTTGACGCGCAGGCCCTGATGGCCGCCCTGCTGCACGACGCCATCGAAGATTGCGGCGTTACCAAGCCAGAGCTGATCGAACGCTTTGGCGCCCCAGTCGCCGAGCTGGTCGACGGGCTCACCAAGCTGGACAAGCTGCAGTTCAACACGCGCGAAGAAAACCAGGCCGAATCGTTCCGCAAGATGCTTCTGGCCATGGCGCGCGATGTGCGCGTCATTCTTGTGAAGCTGGCCGACCGCACGCACAACATGCGAACGCTGGACGATGCGCCGCGCGAGAAATGGGCTCGCATTTCGCGCGAAACGCTCGAGATCTACGCGCCCATCGCGCACCGGCTCGGGCTGAACCAGACGTATCGCGAACTGCAAGAGCTGTCGTTCCGCCATTTGAAGCCCTGGCGCTACGCCACGTTGTCCAAGGCCGTGGCCAAGGCGCGCGGCCGCCGGCGCGACCTGATCCAGAAGGTGCAGAAAGAGGTCGAAACCGCCTTCTCGGCCGCCGGCATGACGCTGCGGATTGCTGGCCGCGAGAAAACGCTCTATTCCATCTACCGCAAGATGGAAGAAAAGCACCTGAGCTTTGCCCAGGTGACCGACATCTACGGTTTTCGGCTGATCGTGCCGAACGTGATCGCCTGCTACACGGGCCTGGGCATCCTGCACCAGATGTACAAGCCGCTGCCGGGCAAGTTCAAGGACCACATCGCCATTGCCAAGCTCAACGGCTACCAGTCGCTGCACACCACCCTGGTGGGCCCGGCCGGTGTGAACGTGGAGTTTCAGCTGCGCACGGAGGCCATGCACGTGGTGGCCGAATCGGGCGTGGCGGCGCATTGGCTGTACAAGGCCGCCGAGCCCAATGCGGCCAGCAACGACCGGCTGGGCACCAAGTGGCTGCAGTCGCTGCTCGACATCCAGGACGAAACCCGCGACGCGGCCGAGTTCTGGGACCACGTCAAGGTCGACCTGTTTCCCGATGCGGTCTACGTGTTCACGCCCAAGAGCCAGATTCTGGCGCTGCCGCGCGGCGCCACGGTGGTCGACTTTGCCTATGCCATTCACAGCAACATCGGCGACCACACCTCCGCCGCGCGCATCAACGGCGACCAGGTGCCGCTGCGCACTGAACTGAAGAACGGCGACGTGGTCGAGGTGATTACCGCGCCCGTGTCGACGCCCAACCCGGCTTGGCTGGGCTTTGTGCGAACCGGACGCGCGCGCTCCAAGATCCGCCATTATTTGAAGACGCTGGCGCACGCCGAATCCGAAGGCCTCGGCGAAAAGCTGCTCGCGCAGGCGCTGCGTGCCGAAGGCCTCAGCAAGTTGCCGGCCGACGATGCCGAGCATCAGGCGCTGTGGGAAAAGCTGCTGCGCTTTACCGGCAACCGCACCCGCGCCGAACTGCTGACAGACATCGGCTTGGGCAAGCGAATTGCCAGCATCGTCGCCAAGCGGCTCGTGGCCATGCTCTCCGAACTGGGCGAGCGGCCGGATGCGCTGCTACTGAGCCGCGAGCGCTTCATTTCGCACGAAACCATTTCGCAGGGCGCCGTGACGCTGGACGGGAGCGAGAACTCTTCCGTTCGCTTTGCGCTGTGCTGCCGTCCGATTCCGGGCGATGAGATCGTCGGCTACCTTGGGCACGGAGAAGGCTTGGTGGTGCACACCGAAAGCTGCGGCGTCGGCCAACGCCTGCGGCACAAGGACAGCGAGCGCTTTTTCGCAGTCGAATGGGCCGACGAGCCCACCCGTGCTTTCGAAACCGGCGTGGTGATAACCGTGCGCAACGACAAGGGCGTGCTGGCCCGCGTGGCCGCGACGCTGGCGGACGCCGAAGCGGACATCACGCACGTCGAAATGGCCGACGAAACGCCGCAGGATTCAACCGACCTGCGCTTTGTGATTGCCGTGCGTGATCGAAGCCATCTCGACGCGGTGTTGCGTGCGGCGCGGCGAACAGCGTCGGTGCTGACGGCCGCGCGGACGGTTCCCGCGCCCTGAAATTTCGCCTGAAGCAGCGGCGCGCTTACGCCGCAGTGCCTGAACCCGGAGCGGGATAGCTCACAGACAGCAACTCGACCTCATGCGTGCCGCCCGGCGTCACGAGCTTCACCACGTCGCCCTCGCGTGACTTGAGCAAGGCCCTCGCGATAGGCGAAATCCAGCTGACTTGCGATTGGGCGCTGTCCGCTTCGTCGATGCCCAGGATGGTCACGCTGCGCTCGTCGCCGGTTTCATCGGCATAGCGCACCGTGGCGCCAAAGAAAACCTGATCGCTGCCGTGGTGCACCGAGGGGTCGGTCACCTCGGCAATCTCCAGCCGCTTGGTCAGAAAGCGAATGCGCCGATCGATTTCTCGCAGGCGCTTTTTGCCGTAGAGGTAATCGCCATTCTCCGAGCGGTCGCCATTCTTGGCCGCCCAATGCACCGCCTCGACGACCTTGGGGCGCTCTTCGTCCATCAATTGCAGCAATTCGTCGCGCAGCCGGGCATATCCCGCTGGCGTGATGTAGTTCTTGCTTCCGCTGGGCAGCGCCGGGCCGGCGCTTTCGCCGCCGTCGTCGTCTTCGTCGGCGTCGGTTTCCTTGGTGAATGCTTTGCTCAAGGCAAAACCTCCGAATTTAAAAAGGCCCGCAACTTTCATTGCAGGCCTTCATGATGAAGTGCGGCGAACTCCTGAGTCGCCCGTTCAACATATTGTGCCCCGATCCTTGGGGGGCGAGGCCTTGCGTACCGGGCCGGCTTGCTTCACCCCAGGTCGGAGCGCTTGCAGTCGAAAACCACGCTTTGTTCGACGGCGCGCAGCACGGGCACCTTGTTCACGAACGTCACGCCGGCGCTCATCAGGCGCCACTCCGTTGTCTTGAAGAGTTTGAAGAGGCTCGTGGTTTCGACCCCGACCGTCGGGATGGAGTTGAAGACATAGACGGGCTCACCGGACTGGCTTTCTTCCATGTTCACCAGGTCCGCTCTCAGCTTGCCCATGGTTTCCGTGTCTTTCGTCCTGGAGCGAACGACGTCTATGTTGACGGTGCGCGAGTGCTCGTCGATTGAAATCCTGCGGATCGAATTGAGGGACGAGGCGGTTCCGCTGTTTGCGCCCGGAATGCAGGTGATCTTTCCTGCCCAGACCGAACCTGTGGCCAAGGACAGCAAGAAAAGGAGCGGAAATGCGAGTCTTTTTGCGTGAGTACCCATGATTCACTCTAAGCCGTTTCCCCGGCTGGCAGGGTTCGACCTATGTCTTACGGACTAATTGTTACGGTATCAATAAACGTTAACATTTTCGTCTTCACGTGAAATAAGTCACATTCTTAATTCCCGAGGCTTGCTACTGATGAGTTGAACGGGAGAGAAGCTCCGAGCTCTATGGACTCTGGTGGGAAGCAATGGTCACTCAGGTCATTCATAACGCGACCATCACGTTGCAGTTGCCCTACGGTATGAGCGCCAGCGCCGAAGTCGCGGCGCTGCGGGCCGCGGGCATTCCGGTCGACGGGTTGGGCAATGCAACCTCGGGTTATCTGTTCGTGCGGACCACGGGCCGCGGCGACAATCGGACGAACACCTTTCGGTGGTTTGCCACAAGCATCGGCAGCGATCCCATCGATGTGACCACCTTGCCTGGGGGGCCCTCTCTGGCATGCCGATAGGCAAAAGAAAAAGGGTTAGGACACGTTGATGTCCTAACCCTTTAAGAGAGTGGTGCGGCTGGCAGGAATTGAACCCACGACCCCTTGGTTCGTAGCCAAGTACTCTATCCAACTGAGCTACAGCCGCACAGCTATCGATTATAGCATCCATTTTTGGCCCAAACCGGACCAGCTGAGAAATGAATGCAAGTGGTAGGCCGTGATGGGCTTGAACCATCGACCAACGGATTATGAGTCCGCTGCTCTAACCAACTGAGCTAACGGCCCACGAGAGACCCCGATTCTATTCGCCGTGCGCCTTACTTACGGTGGCTCAGCGCGTTGCTGACCAGGCGCGAGGTGATGTCGACGATCTGGATCATGCGCTCGTAAGGCATGCGCGTCGGGCCGATGACGCCCAGGGTGCCCACGACCTGCCCATCGACCTCGTAGTTGGCGCTGACGATGGAAAGCTCTTCGATCGGCACCACCTGGCTCTCGCCGCCGATGAAGATGCGCACGCCCTCTGCCTTGCTCGACACGTCGAGCAACCGCATGAGCTGCGCCTTTTGCTCGAACAGTTCGAAGGCGCGGCGCAGCTGGCCCATGTCGCTGGAGAAGTCGGTCACCGAGAGCAGGTTGCGCTCGCCGGAGATCACAACGTCGTCTTCCTGCGCTTCGGTAAGCACCTCGGAGCTGACCTTGACGGCCGCCTGCATCAGCGCCGCAATCTCGCCGCGCAGCTTTTCGACCTCGGACTGGAGACGGTCGCGCACCTGCTCGATGGTCAGCCCCGCATAGTGGGCGTTGATGTAGTTCGACGCCTCGACCAGTTGCGACTGCGAATAGTCGGCCTCGGGAAAGATCACGCGGTTTTGCACGTCGCCGTCCGGCGAGACGATGATCACCAGCAGCCGCCGCTCGGAAAGCTTCAGGAACTCGATCTGCTTGAACACTGACGCCCGCCGAGGCGCCATGACGACGCCCACGAACTGCGACAGGTTGGACAGCAGGCTGGCCGCGTTGGCTATCACCTTCTGCGGCTGGTCGGGCGCCAGGCTCGGCGCGCTCATCTGCTCGCGCTCGGCAGTGAGCATGGTGTCGACGAAAAGCCGGTAGCCACGTGCTGTGGGAATGCGGCCGGCGGAGGTGTGCGGGCTTGCAATCAGCCCCAGCGCCTCGAGGTCCGACATGACGTTGCGGATGGTCGCGGGCGAAAGGTCCAGCCCCGGCGCGCGCGACAAAGTCCGCGACCCGACCGGTTGGCCTTCGGCGATGTAACGCTCCACCAAAGTCTTGAGGAGCAACTTGGCACGGTCGTCCAGCATTGCAAGATTTTAGTGTTGTAATTTGTACATGACTTCCCGCTTTCGCAACGTCGCCCTGATCGGCAAATACCAGGCTTCAGGCGCCCGGGCGCAAGCGGACGCGCGCGACGGCGTTATGGAAGATATTGGCGCCTTCCTTGAATCGCAAGGGTGCACTGTTTTCGTCGAAAAATCCGCTGCTGCAGAGGCCGCTGCGGACGCCATCGCAGGCGGCCGCTACGAGGCGCTGAGCGTAGAAGAAATCGGGCAGCGCTGCGACCTGGGCCTGGTGGTCGGGGGCGACGGCACCATGCTGGGCATCGGCCGGCAACTGGCGTGCTACGGCATTCCGCTGATCGGCATCAACCGCGGCCGGCTCGGCTTCATCACCGACATTCCGCTCGACAACTACCAGGCCACGCTGATTCCCATGCTGGCCGGCGAGTACGAAGAAGACCACCGCAGTCTCATGCATGCGCAGGTCATGCGCGACGGTGTGTCGGTTTTCGACGCGCTGGCAATGAACGATGTGGTGGTGAACCGCGACTCCACCTCGGGCATGGTCGAGTTGCGGGTTTCGGTGGGCCGGCATTTCGTGGCCAACCAGCGCGCCGACGGGCTGATCATTGCGTCTCCCACGGGCTCGACGGCGTATGCGCTGTCGGCCGGCGGGCCGCTGCTGCACCCGGCGGTGCCAGGGTGGGTTTTGGTACCCATCGCACCGCACACCTTGTCGAACCGCCCGGTGCTGCTGCCCGACGCCGACGAGATCGTGATCGAACTGGTGTCGGGGCGCGGCGCCAGCGCCAATTTCGACATGCAGTCGCTGGCCTCGCTCGCCATTGGCGACCGGGTGGTGGTGCGGCGCTCCGATTTCCGGGTGCGCTTTCTGCACCCGCGCGGCTGGAGCTACTTCGACACGCTGCGCAAGAAACTTCATTGGAACGAAGGGGGCTCCTGAGATGGCGCTGCGACGCATCGCACTGCGCGACTTCGTGATCGTGCGATCACTCGAACTCGACCTGTCCGCCGGTTTTACGGTGCTCACCGGCGAAACCGGCGCGGGCAAATCCATATTGATCGACGCGCTTCAGCTGGCGCTGGGCAACCGCGCCGATGCAGGCGCGGTGCGCGAGGGCGCCGAGCGCCTCGACGTGAGCGCTGAATTCGATGCCGACCCGGCCTTCGCGGCCTGGCTCGACGAAGGCGGATTCGAATCCGGCGACGCTCTGCTGCTGCGCCGCACGGTGGACCTGCAAGGCCGCAGCCGCGGCTGGATCAACGGCAGCCCGGCCACGGCAACGCAGTTGCGGGAGCTCGGCGACCGCCTGCTCGACATTCACGGCCAGCATGCATGGCAAAGCCTGACGCGCCCCGAGGCCGTGCGCGGCCTGCTCGACGCCTATGCCGGCGTGCGCACCGATGCGCTGGACGCGGCGTGGCACAGCTGGCGGCAGGCGATCTCCGCACTCGACAACGCGCGCTCCGCGCAGGATTCTCTGCAGCGCGAGCGTGAACGGCTGCAATGGCAGATTGCCGAAGTGATGAAGCTGGCGCCCGCCGAGGGCGAGTGGGAAGAGCTCTCGACCAACCACGCGCGCATCTCTAACGCGCAGGCGCTGATCGACGCGGCGCAGGGCGCAAGCCAGGCGCTCGAAGACGACGACAACGGCGCCCTGGCGGCGCTCTCGCGCGCGGTGACGCTGCTGCAGAACTGCGAGCACATCGAGCCCGAGTTCCGCGCGCTCGGCGAAGTGCTGGCCTCCAGCGTGGCGCAGGCCTCAGACGCCGCGCATTCGCTGCACGGCTACCTGCGCGACGCAGAGGCCGATCCGCAGCGCCTTGCCGAACTGGACGAGCGCATGGGGTTGTGGATGTCGCTGGCGCGCCGCTACAAGCGCACGCCCGACGACCTGCCCGCGCTGCTGGCGGGATGGCAAGCCGAGTTGAAGGCGTTGGACGCACAAAGCGACCTCGAAGGCCTGGAGCGTGCCGAACAGGCTGCGCAGCAGGCCTACATGAAGGAAGCCAAGGCGCTCGCCAAGTCTCGCAAGCAGGCCGCACCGCGCTTGTCCGAAGCGGTCACACAAGCCATGCAGGGGCTGGGCATGCAGGGCGGCCGCTTCGAGGTCGAACTGCAGCCGCTCGCGCAGCCGGGCCGCGCCGGGCTCGAAGACGTCGCTTTTCTGGTGAGCGGCCATCCGGGCAGCACGCCCCGCCCCATCGGCAAGGTGGCTTCGGGCGGCGAGCTTTCCCGCATTGCCTTGGCCATTGCGGTCACCACGAGCCAGCTTGGCGCCGCGCAAACGCTGATCTTCGACGAGGTCGATGCCGGCGTGGGCGGCGCTGTTGCAGAGACCGTGGGGCGCCTCATGAAGCAGCTCGGGCGCGACCGCCAGGTTCTGGCCGTTACGCACCTGCCGCAAGTGGCTGCGTGCGCCGATCACCACCTGGTGGTGGCCAAGCGCCAGACCGCCGCGGCCGGCCAGGACGGCCCGCGCACCGAAAGCGGCGTTTCGCGCCTGGACGACGAGAACCGCGCCCGGGAAATCGCCCGCATGCTCGGCGGCGAGAAGGTTTCGCACACTTCGCTGGCGCATGCCCGCGAAATGCTGGGCCACAAGACGTCGGCGACGCTGTGATGAACCTCGATCTGGTGCTCATCACCGGCATGTCGGGTTCAGGCAAATCCGTCGCATTGCATGCACTGGAAGACGCGGGCTACTACTGCGTCGACAACCTGCCGCCCGAATTGCTGACGCCGTTCATCGCGCTGCAGCACGAACAGGAAGCCAAGCGCGTTGCCATTGCCATGGACGTGCGCAGCGGCGTGTCGCTGCCGATCGTTCCGCAGCAGCTCGAGGCGCTGCGGCACGACGGTGTTTCGCTGCGTTCGCTGTTTCTCGACGCCACCACCGATGCCCTGCTGCGGCGCTATTCCGAAACCCGCCGGCGGCACCCGCTGTCGCGCCAGGAGGGCCGCACCGACGCGCCCGAGCAGGAGCGGGCGCTGATACAAGCCATTGAACTGGAGCGCGAGCTGCTGGCCGACCTGCGCGACGGCGCCGACGTGATCGACACCAGCCTGATACGGCCGGCGCAGCTCCAGAGCTACATCAAGGCGCTGATTTCTGCGCCGCAAAGCGCGCTGACGCTGGTGTTCGAATCTTTCGCCTTCAAGCGCGGCGTGCCGCTGGACGCCGACTACGTGTTCGACGTGCGCATGCTCCCCAATCCGCATTACGTGCCGACCTTGCGGCCGCTCACCGGCCGCGACGCGCCGGTGGTCGAATGGCTGCGCGAGCACGAAGACGTGGCTCGCATGTACGACGACATCGAGCAGTTTCTTTCGCGCTGGCTCGATGCGCTGGCGCGAGACCACCGCAGCTACGTGACGGTGGCCATCGGCTGCACGGGCGGCCAGCACCGATCGGTTTTCCTGGTCGAACAGCTGGCACGTGCCTTTGGCGCGCGTTGGGGTGCCCTCAAGCGGCACCGCGAGCTGGACGCGATCTGAACTCGCCCATAGCCGGCAGCTTTCGAAGCTAGCCTGCGCTGCTTTCCAGCAGCTTGCGCATCGGCGCCGGCAACCCGAGCCGCCCCCACTCCTCTGCATCCACCCAGCGCGCGGTCTCGCCTTGCGGCTGGCCGCCCTGAAGCATCACCGGGTGAAGATGCAAGTCCTTGTGGGTCAGCACGTGCACGAAGGGCGGCAGGTCTTGCGCCTTGCGCTGCTCGGCCGGCGGCAGTGCGGCCAGCAGGTCTTCGCGGCTCTCGAACACCGGCAGGCAATAGAGCCCGGCCCAGATACCCTTGGCCGGACGCTTTTCCAGCCAGACGCGGCCTTGCGCATCGCGCGCCAGCAACGTCCAGAGCGACTGGGCACTGCGCTTCAGTTTGCGTGTCTTGACGGGATAGCGCTCCGGCTGGCCTTCGCGCAGGCCGGTGCAGATGCTGTTCACCGGACAGATCATGCAGCTCGGTTTGCGCGGCAGGCAGACCGTGGCGCCCAGATCCATCACGCCCTGCGTGTAGCCCGCAATGGCTTCCTTTTGCCCGTCAGGCGGCAGCAGCTGCGTGGCCCGGTCCCAGAGCGCGCGCTCCTGCGCCGACGAAGACATGTCTCCGCCAAAGCCGAGCACGCGGGTCAGCACGCGCTTCACGTTGCCGTCGAGAATTGCCACGCGCTCGCCAAAGCAGAAGGCCGCAATTGCCGATGCGGTGGAACGGCCGATGCCCGGCAGGGTGGTGAGCTCTGCCGCGGTCCGCGGAAACTCTCCGCCGAAGCGCGCAACCACCTCCTGGGCGCAGCGGTGCATGTTGCGTGCGCGGCTGTAATAGCCCAGGCCGCTCCAGAGTCCGAACACCTCGTCCTCCGTACCGTCGGCCAGGGCCCGCACCGTAGGGAAGCGTTCGAGAAAGCGCGCAAAGTACCCGAGCACCGTCGAGACCTGGGTCTGCTGGAGCATGACCTCCGACAGCCATACGCGGTACGGATCGCGCGTGTTCTGCCATGGCAGCTCGCTGCGCCCATGGCTGCGCTGCCAGGCCACGACACGCTGCGCAAAATCAGCCGGCATGTGCAACTCCTGCGTTGCGCCGCCGGGCACCGGGCAATCAGGCTGCACGCAGTTCGCCGATGGCGGCCGCGGCGGCCGGCCTTCCCTGTTGCGCGATCATCGAAGTGAATTCCTGCAGCCGAAGATGCAGCTCGGCCAGGCTGCTCTCTTGCGCGGCAAGTTCGAGCAGGCGTTCGTCGAGGTTGCCGGCCGCATTCTGGATGCGCTCGATCGCCTCGATACGCTTGCTGAAGGTGCGGCGACGCTCCTTCAGCTGCGCGTCGATCTGTGCGCTGGCACCCTTGCTCCAGCGCTCCACTTCGGTCATGGCCGCTTCGTTGACCAGCCGCAGCCGGCTCGCGAGTGCGCGCACCAGCTTGTCGCAGAAATCCGCTTGTGCCAGCCTCAGCAGATTGCCGACGCTCAGGTAATGAATGTGGCTGCGCTCGATCTGGCTCAGCTCCTGTTCGAAGCTCGTCAGGTCCGGCTCGGCGGGCGCCTGCAGGTTGAAGCCCTGCTCCGCGTTGAGCTGACGGAACGTGGCGTGCAGCATCGATTGAATCTCGGCCGTGGTGGCCTGCACTTCGCGCAGGTTGTTGCGCAATGAATCGAAGGTCTCGCCGTACACCTTGCGCACGTTGAGCTTGATGCCGGGGCGCTTGAGCGCGGTTGAAAGCCGCACCATGTCCTCCTTGAGCGCGGTGCGGCCGAGCACGGCATACACCTCGCGCAGCAGCTTGCCTTGCACGGAGCGCAGCGCGAGGATGCGCGTGTTGCTGCCCTCGAACTCGTTCTGCTCCTGGTCGATGCGGGCACGCATGTGGCGGATCACCGAAACATTCTTGCCGCGCAGGCCCTGCAGTTCGAGCGCCTGCTCCGACAAGTCGCGCTGGCGCACCTTCAGGATGCGCTCGGCTTCGACACGCAATGCCACCATGCCGGCATCGACGGCAAGCCGCAGCATGGTTTCGCGCTTGCCGAGCACGCCCTCGGCGAGCAGCGTTTCGAGCGCCAGCAAACGGCTGGCTTCGAGCAGCCGCCCGTCGCGCTGGATTTTTGCCTGCAGGCCCTTTTGCGCCGACACCGGCAGCACCTGCACGAGCGGCACCTCGAGAAACTTGGCCGCCACTTCACGCTGGCGCTCGATCTGCATTTCGATCTGCGCGGGCGTGCTGAGCGTGTCCCACATGGTGTCGATCTTGTTGAGCACCACGAAGCGGGTGTCGCTGCCTTCGCTTTCGGTGACCAGGTGCTCGCGCCAGATGGACAGGTCGGACCGCGTCACCCCGGTTTCGGCACCCAGGATGAAGACGACCGCATGCGCCTGCGGAATGAGGCTGACCGTGAGTTCGGGCTCGGCGCCAATCGCGTTCAGGCCCGGAGTATCCAGAATGACCAGCCCCTGCTCCAGCAGCGGGTGCGGCATGTTCAGGATGGCGTGGCGCCAGCGCGGAATCTCGACCCGGCCTTCGGCGTCTTGCACCGGGTTGTCGTCGGGTGTTTCTTCGTTCCAGAAGCCGAGCGCATGCGCCTCGTCCTTGCTGACCCAGCGCACTTCGGCCACCTTGCCCATGGCCTGGGCCAGCTGCTCGGCGTTCTCTACGTCGATGGCAATTTCAGTCCAGCGCGTGGGCTTTTCGCGCCAGTGCGTGAGCGAATGGGGTTCCAGCCGGGTTTCGATAGGCAGCAGCCGCAGCTTGGGCGACACCGCGGCGTCGTAGCCCAGTTCGGTCGGACACATCGTCGTGCGCCCCGCGCTGGCCGGCATGATGCGCCGCCCGTAGCCGGCGAAGAAGATCGCGTTGATCAGCTCCGACTTGCCGCGCGAGAACTCGGCCACGAACGCGACCATGACCTTGCTGTTGCGAATCTGCAGCTCGAGGCCGCGCAGGCGCTCGGCCACGGCTTGGTCGAGCAGCTCGTTCTCGGTCAGCCAGCGGGACAGCCACTGGAGGCGGTGAGCAAAATTGCTTCGCCAGGCGCCGTGCTGATCGAGTTGTTGGTTGAAAGAGCGGCTCAAAGGAAATATGTAAGAAACAACTTACAAATATAGCATCGCAAGCTGTGGAGCAACCGTTTGCAGGATATTCGAACGTGGACGCCAGAAAACTATTTTTGACAATTTGGACAATAGTAAGTGGAACGCTGGCCTTGGCGTAGCTGCCGTATCGGCGTTGCGCAGACCCGACAAGGCTCGCCGGCCCGCCCGTAGACCGTGGCTTCGAGTTGGAAATAGCCGTTCTGCCCGTCCACATTGGAGAAATCGCGCAGCGTGCTGCCGCCCTTCTCCACCGCCCTGGCCAAAATTTCGCGTACCGCCGCATGAAGCTTGGCGGCGCGCGGCCGGCTGATTCGCGCGGCAGACAGGGTCGGGCGAATGCCCGCCTGAAACAGCGCCTCCGACGCATAGATGTTCCCAACGCCCACCACCACATCGCCCGCGAGCAGCACCTGCTTCACCGCCGTGCGGCGCTTCCGAAGCCCGGCGTGGAAAGCGTCGAGGTCGAAGCCGTCGCCCAGCGGCTCCATGCCCAGTCCGCCAAGCAGCTTGATGGCCCATGGCGCCGCCTCGTCTTCCACATACACCACGGCACCGAAGCGGCGCGGATCATTGAGCCGCAGGGTACCCCGGTCGGTCACGAGATCGAAGTGATCGTGAACGCCGGGCGGCGGCAGCGCCGCATCGAAACGCAGGCTGCCAGACATGCCCAGGTGCAGCAGCAGCAAGCCGCGATCGAGATCGATCAGCAGGTACTTGCCGCGCCGGCGCACCTGCAGCACCTGTCGCCCGACCAGCGCCTCGGGCTCGACCATCAGCGCCCAGCGCAAGGGCTTGCCGATGCGCACCGCATCGATGCGTGCACCGGCAATGCGTTCGGCAAAACCGCGCCGCGTCACTTCGACTTCTGGAAGCTCTGGCATAAGAATAAAAACTCCGGGCTGCAATGAAGCCCCACGCGGTGCTCGCTCAAAAGCTTGGATTATTATGGTTCGATGATTCCATCGCCCCGCCGACACCGCCTTGCGGCGGCCGCGTCTCTCGTGCTGCTTGCTTGCGCGGTTCACGCGCAAACCTCCGATCCCGCCGCGCCCAACAGCCCGGCGCCCATCATCGAGCGGCCGACCCCGTCCCGGCCGGGCACAAGGCCTCCGGCTGCGGCGCCGGTCGCGGCCAAGCCGGCAAGCGAACCCGTCGCGCAGCCATCGGCGCTCACGGCCGAGCTGTTCTACGAAATCCTGATGGGCGAAATGACCACGCGCTCCGGCGATCCCGGCGCGGGCTACGCGCTGGTGCTCGACGCGGCGCGCCGCCTGCGCGACGGCAAGCTGTTTCAGCGCGCGGTCGAAATTGCGTTGCAGTCGCGTTCGGGCGATGCAGCGCTTGCAGCGGCCCGTGCCTGGCAGGAAACGTTGCCCAACTCGCGCGATGCACGCCGCATCGAGCTCCAGATCCTGATTGCGCTCAATCGCATCGGCGAAACGGCCGAGCTGCTGCGCGCCGAAGTCGCCGCCACCTCGCAAGTCGAACGCCCCATGCTCATGGCGGTGATCGTGCGCAACTACTCGCGCTCCACCGACAAGAAACTGGCCGCCTCGGTGGTCGAGCGGGCACTGGCCGATGAACTCAACAAGCCGGCCACCGGCGGGCTGGCCTGGGCAACGGTGGGACGGATGCGCCTGAATGCGGGCGACACCACCGGTGCGCTCGACGCTGCGTTCAAGGGCCAGGAAATCGACCCCGCCTCCGACGCGCCGGCCGCGCTGGCGCTCGAAATGATCGACCCCAGCCAACCGCTGGCCGAGCCGATCGTCACGCGCTACCTTGCCAACAACCCCAAGGCCTCGCCCGACCTGCGCGTTGCCTACGCACGCGTGCTGGTCGAGAACCGCCGCTTCGCCGACTCCAGCGCGCAACTTCAGGCGCTGACCACGGCGCGGCCCGAGCTGGCCGAACCTTGGCTGCTGCTCGGCAGCCTGCAGGCGCAGGCGCGCCAGGACGGGGCCGCCGAAACATCGCTCAAGCGTTACGTCGAGCTCGCCGCGTCCCAAAAAGACCAGAAGGATGCGGACGATCGCCAGCGCGGCACCACACAGGCCTACCTGCTTCTGTCGCAACTCTCGGAGCGCCGCAAGGACTTCACGGGCGCCGAGCGCTGGCTCGCACGCGTCGACAGCACCGACGACCTGGTCGTGGCACAGACCCGCCGCGCAGGCCTGCTGGCACGCCAGGGCAAGCTGCCGCAAGCGCGCGAAGTGCTGCGTGGCCTGCCCGAGCGCACGCCGGAGGACAAGAAGCAGAAGTTCCTCGCCGAAGTGCAGCTGCTGCGCGACGCCAAGCAATACCAGGCGGCCTACGACATGCTGGCGCAGGCTTCCGTCGCCGCGCCGAACGACACCGACCTGATCTACGACCAGGCCATGGTGGCCGAGAAGCTGAACCGCCTCGACGAAATGGAGCGGCTCCTGCGCCGGCTGATCGAGCTCAAGCCCGAAAACCAGAATGCCTACAACGCGCTCGGCTACTCGTTCGCCGATCGCAAGATCCGGCTCGACGAAGCGCGCACGCTGATCCAGAAAGCGGTGCAGCTGGCGCCGCAAGACCCGTTCATTGCGGACAGCCTGGGCTGGGTGGAATTCCGGCTGGGCAACACCACCGAAGCCATTCGCATCCTGGAGGCGGCCTACAAGACGCGGCCCGATCCGGAGATCGGCGCGCACTTTGGTGAAGTGCTCTGGACGGTCGGCCAGAAAGACCGGGCCGTCACGATCTGGAAAGAGGCCTTGCTGAGCGATGCCGAAAACGAAACCCTGCAGGAGACGCTCAAGCGCCTGCGGGTCAAGCCGTGACGGCAATGCTCGCGCCGGATCTTCAGGGCGGCCGCAGGGGCTTCATGGCGGCGGGCGTTGCGGTGCTCCTGGTAACGGCCGGTTGCGCGCAGCTCTCCGGCGGCGCGCGGCCCCAGGGCACGGACATATGGAGTGGCCGCATGTCGCTGCGCATCGACAGCCAGCCGGTGCAGACGTTTTCCGCCCTGTTCGAATTGCGCGGTTCTCCTGAAGCGGGCGAGCTGTCGCTCACGAGCCCCATCGGCAGCACGCTGGCCCAGTTGCACTGGTCGCCCGGCGAGGCCTTGCTCAAGAATGGCAGCGAAGTGCGGCGCTACGAATCGGTCGATGCGCTGATCGAAGCCGCCACGGGTGCCGCAATACCCGTGGGCGCACTCTTCGGCTGGCTCGCGGGACGCGACGACCGCGTTCCCGGCTGGCGCCCCGACTTGGCGCAGGTGGCGAACGGCCGCCTGCAGGCCACGCGTGAGAACCCGGGGCCCACGGCCGACCTGCGCATCGTGTTCGAACGGTCATGAAGGCGATCTACGACCTTCCCGCACCGGCCAAGCTCAACCTCTTCCTGCACATCACCGGCCGGCGCAAAGACGGCTACCACCTGCTGCAATCGGTCTTCATGCTGATCGACTGGTGCGACACGCTGCACGTCGAGCTGCGGCGCGACGGGCAACTCAGCCGCGAAGACCTGACGACCGAATTGCCGCCCGACGACCTGGTGCTGCGCGCGGCGCGGGCGCTGCAGGTGCATGCCAGCCCCGGCCAGGGGGCCCATATCGGCGTTGCCAAGCATGTGCCGGCGCAGGCGGGCATGGGCGGAGGCTCTTCGGACGCCGCCACCTGCCTGCTGGCGCTCAACCGGCTCTGGAACCTGAACCTGCCGCTGTCGCGCCTGGCCGAAATCGGCGTGAAACTGGGTGCCGACGTGCCGTTTTTCCTTGGGGGCCGCAATGCCTGGGTCGAGGGAATCGGCGAGAAAATCACCCCCGTGAATGTGCCTGCGGCACGTTTCGTTGTGGCCAAGCCACCCGAGGGACTCGATACGCGCTTAATTTTTTCTGCGCCGGACCTTCAACGCGCCACTCCTGTTGCTATAATCTCGGGCTTTGCTGCAGATAGCGAACAGCTTGAAGCTCCAAACCAGGAAAGCAGTGCTTTCAAGGTTTTCGACTTCGGCCACAACGACCTGCAGCCGGTTGCCCAACGGCTTTGCCCCGCAGTCACCGAAGCCATCGAATGGCTCGGCGTCCAAGGATTGAAGGCCCGGATGACCGGCTCCGGAAGTTCGGTATTCGCGAAATTGCCGCAAGGGCCGCAAGAAGCGAAACTGGCCGAAGCCCCCGCGGGCTGGCAGGTTCGTCAATGCAGCAACCTGGCCGTTCATCCACTCTGGGGATGGGCGACCTGAGGATAATCGGATCGTGATGGGTCCGATGCGACATATATCGGTTTGTGGTGAAAACCATCGACCCGTGTAGGGGAGTCGCCAAGTTGGTTAAGGCACTGGATTTTGATTCCAGCATGCAAAGGTTCGAATCCTTTCTCCCCTGCCAAATCTCTTCAGGCTGCGGTCTTACCGCCGCAGCGCTTTCAGACTGCGGCCCACGGGCCGCAGTGCTTCTTTTGCAGCCTACCGGCTGCAATAATCGGCGGCCTCCAAGCCGCCACCACGACTCAAACTCTTTGGCGGCTTCCTAAAAGCCATTCGACTGCCGGGACGCGCTCATGCAGGCTAATCACCCTGATTTCATGGTTTTCACCGGCAACGCCAATCCTGGCCTGGCCGCAGAAATCGCGCAAAACCTCGGTACCTCGCTGGGTGCCGCGCGCGTTGGACGCTTCTCCGACGGCGAAGTCACCGTCGAGATCAACCAGAACGTCCGGGCGCGCGATGTGTTCGTGGTGCAGTCCACCTGCGCACCGACCAACGAAAACCTGATGGAACTGCTCATCATGGTCGACGCGCTCAAGCGCGCCTCGGCCGAGCGGATCAGCGCCGTGATTCCCTACTACGGCTATGCCCGCCAGGACCGCCGCCCGCGCTCCAGCCGGGTGCCGATCTCGGCCAAGGTGGTGGCCAACCTGCTGGAAACCGTGGGTGTCGAGCGCGTGCTCACCATGGACCTGCACGCCGACCAGATCCAGGGCTTCTTCGATATTCCGGTCGACAACATCTATGCGTCGCCGGTGCTGCTGGGCGACCTGCGCCAGAGGAACTACGAAGACCTGATCGTCGTGTCGCCCGACGTCGGCGGCGTGGTGCGCGCACGCGCGCTGGCCAAGCAGCTGAACTGCGACCTCGCCATCATCGACAAGCGCCGCCCGAAGGCCAACGTGAGCGAGGTCATGAACGTGATCGGCGAAATCGACGGCCGCAACTGCGTGATCATGGACGACATGATCGACACGGCCGGCACGCTGGTCAAAGCGGCCGAAGTGCTCAAGGAACGCGGCGCAAAAAGCGTCTACGCCTATTGCACGCACCCGATCTTCTCGGGTCCGGCCATCGAACGCATCACCCACTCCGCACTCGACGAAGTGGTCGTGACCAACACCATTCCTCTTTCCGACGGCGCTTTGGCCTGCGGAAAGATCCGCCAACTCTCCGTGGCACCGCTGATCGCCGAAACGATCCAGCGCATTGCCAAGGGCGAGTCGGTCATGAGTTTGTTCTCGGATCAGGACAACCTGTTCTGAGCAAAAAGCGGGCGCCACTTCCTTTTTTCGGAACGGCGCCCTTGTTGAACCGGAGTCGCACTGGTCGCGGTGGACTCTCACAGGAGTTGTTATGAAATTCGTCGCTTTTGAGCGCGCCAAGCAGGGCACGGGTGCGAGCCGCCGTCTCCGCATCTCGGGCAAGACGCCCGGTATCGTCTATGGTGGTGAAGGCAAGCCCCAGCTGATCGAGCTCGATCACAACGCGTTGTGGCACGCCCTCAAGAAGGAAGCCTTCCACGCCTCGATCCTCGAAATGGAACTCGGCGGCGCCACCAGCAAAGTGCTGCTGCGCGACGTGCAGTACCACCCCTTCCGCCAGCTGGTGCAACACATCGACTTCCAGCGCGTCGATGCCAAGACCCGCCTGCACATGAAGGTGCCGCTTCACTTCAAGGGTGAAGAAGAGTCCGACGCCGTCAAGCTCGACCACAACCTCGTCACGCACGTGATGAACGAGCTCGAAGTGAGCTGCCTGCCGAGCGACCTGCCCGAGTTCATCGAGGTCGACCTCTCCAGTCTGAAGAAGAACGCCACGCTGCACGTGAGCGACATCAAGCTGCCCAAGGGCGTGAAGTTCGTGAGCCACGGCAAGCTGAACCCCGTCATCGTGTCGGCCGTGCCGCCGCTGGTCGCCGAAGAGCCGGCACCTGCCGCTGAAGGCGCAGCACCTGCCGAAGGCGCCGCAGCCGCTGGTGGCAAGCCTGCCGCCAAGACGGCAAAGCCGGCCGCGAAGAAGTAATTCTTCCGGCACCCTGCAAAAGGCCCGCTTCGTGCGGGCCTTTTTGCTTTTGGGGCGGCGAGATAATTCCCTCATGATCAAGCTGTTTGTCGGCCTCGGTAATCCCGGGCCTGAATACGAAGCCACACGGCACAACGCAGGCTTCTGGTGGATCGACGCGCTCGCACGTGACTGGAAGCTCAATCTGGTGCCCGAGCGCAGCTATCACGGCCTTGCGGCGCGCGCGAACATCGGCGGGCAGAGCGTGTGGCTGCTCGAGCCGCAAACCTTCATGAACCTGTCGGGCAAATCGGTCGCCGCGCTCGCGCGCTTCTTCAAGATTGCGCCCGAAGAAATTCTCGTGGTGCACGACGAGCTCGACGTCGTGCCCGGCCAGGCCAAGCTCAAGTTCGGCGGCAGCCACGCGGGCCATAACGGCCTGCGCGACATCCATGCGCAGCTGGGCACCGGCGACTACTGGCGCCTGCGCCTGGGCATCGGACATCCCGGCGTGAAGTCGGAGGTGATCAACTGGGTGCTCAAGAAGCCGCTGAAGGAACAGCGCGAAGCCATCGAGGACGCCGTCGTCCGCACGCTGCATGCGGCCCCTGCCTTGGTGGCGGGCGAGATGGAAAAGGCCACCTTGATCATTCACACGAGCAAACCGCCCCGGCCCAAACCGCCGCGGCGAGAGCCCGGCGATGGAGGCACGCCCGCCGCCACTTAGTCAGCCGGTAACGAGAGCGCGGGAGAAAAAAGGGAGAGAAATAAAAATGAGAAGAAGCAGAAGAGCCACCCAGACCGGGAAAACCGGCATAGCTATAGTTTTAATAGCATCAGGTATTTTCTGGCTACCCGCCGCGGCACAGGGAAGGTCCGAAACCTACCGCTGCGGCAACACCTACACCGACCGGCCCTGCGAGGGCGGAAAACCCGTGAAGGTCGACGACGTGCGTACCGAGGCAGACCGCCGCGCCTCGGAGGCCGCCACCCACAAGGCCGAGGTTCGCGCCGACCAGCTCGAGCGCATTCGCCTGTCCCAGGAAAAAGAAGCCTACGAGCGCGATCGCCGCTCCGCCCACGAGGCTAGGCAGGCCGCCGTCGCCGAGCGAAAGCTCGCGTCCTCCGAGCAACTCGCGCAGGCACGCGCCCGAAAACTCGCCTCCGAGCCGCACAAGTCGAGCACGCGTTTCAGCGGGGCAACCGGAGGGAAACCAGCTTCGTCGCCGGACAACGCCGGCGGCGGCAAGAAAAAGCGAAAGCCGTCGTCCGGCTCAGACGCCGGCTGAAGGCACTGGCGGCCGCGGCTCCACAGCCGCGGCTGCTGCCTTGGCCGCGGCAAGCCGCTCGAACTTCTGCCACAGCGTCTCGCGGCTTTCCACGTGCTCCGGATTGATGGGGATGCACGCAACCGGGCACACCTGCACGCACTGCGGTTCGTCGAAATGGCCCACGCATTCGGTGCACTTGCGCGGATCGATCTCGTAGAACTCCGCGCCCATGTAGATCGCATCGTTCGGGCACTCGGGCTCGCAGACATCGCAGTTGATGCATTCGTCGGTGATCATGAGGGCCATACCCGATTATCGCGAACAAGGCACGCTTGTTGCAGGAGTCGGGTTATGCTGCGCCCCGCCCCATGAGCCTGTTTATTCTCAAGCGCCTCGCCACGCTGATCGCCACGCTGATCGGCGCCTCGGTCATAGTGTTTCTTGTCCTGGAGATCCTGCCCGGCAACGCCGCGCAGTTGCTCATGGGCCCCGACGCCGCGCCGGAAGCTGTCGCGGCGCTGGCCACCAAGCTCGGCCTCGACCAACCCGCCTGGACGCGCTACTGGCAGTGGATTGCAGGCCTCCTGACCGGCAACCTTGGCGACAGCTACGCCTACAGCACCCCGGTGCTCGACCTCATTCTTGAACGGCTCGCGCTCACCGTGCCCCTGGCACTGCTGGCGATGGCGCTGACCACCGTGCTCGCACTGCTTGTGGGCGTCACCGCGGCAGCGCGCCACAACAAGCTCGGCGACGTGGGCCTGATGGGCCTCACGCAGGTGGGCATCGCCATTCCCAATTTCTGGTTTGCGATCCTGCTCATTTTGGTTTTCTCCGTCCAACTGCAATGGTTCTCGGCCGGCGGCTTCGAGGGCTGGGGCGAAGGGGTCTTCGCGGGCATCAAGTCGCTGCTGCTGCCGGCCTTGTCGCTCGCGGTGGTGCAAGCGGCCATCCTTGCGCGCATCACGCGCTCGGCGGTGCTCGAAGTGATGCGCGAAGACTTCGTGCGCACTGCGCGCGCCAAGGGCGTTTCGCAGCGCGCGGTGCTCTGGACCCATGTGCTGCGCAACGCGATGATTCCGGTGGTCACGGTCATGGGCATGCAGTTTTCAGAACTGCTGGCCGGCACCATCGTGATCGAAAAGGTGTTTTACCTGCCCGGCTTGGGCCGGTTGATCTTCGAGGCCATCGGCAACCGCGACCTGATCGTCGTGCGCAACTGCGTGATGCTGCTCGCGGCCCTGGTGGTCATCGTGAATTTTGTGGTCGACGTGCTCTATGCCGTGATCGACCCGCGCATCAAGGCGAGCGACATATGAGCGCTGTACCCATTCCGAGCGCAGCGGCGCTCAAGGTTCCCGGCTTCTGGCGCCGCGCGCTGCGGCACCGCAGCTTCGTGCTCGGCGGCGTGCTCACGCTGCTCCTGCTGCTGGCCGCCGTCGTCTCGTTGGTGTGGACGCCATGGTCGCCCTACGAGATGGACATGCCCAACAAGCTCAAGCCGCCCTCGGGCGCGCACTGGCTGGGCACCGACACCTATGGGCGTGACGTGGCCTCGCTGCTGCTGGTGGGCGCGCGAGCGTCCATCCTGGTGGGCATGATTGCCGTGGGCATCGGCCTTGTCGTCGGCACGGCTCTGGGCCTCTTGGCCGCCGCGCGGCGCGGCTGGGTCGAAGAAGCCATCATGCGGCTCACCGACTTCTCGCTCGCCTTCCCGGCCATTCTGTCGGCCATCATGATGACGGCCGTGTTCGGCGCCGGCATCGTCAATGCGATCATCGCGATCGGCATCTACAACATCCCGACGTTCGCACGCATCACGCGCGCGTCGGCCAACGCCATCTGGTCGCGCGAGTACGTGGCCGCCGCGCGCGCCTGCGGCAAGGGTTCGTTCGCCATCACGATGCAGCATGTGCTGCCCAACATCTCGGCCGTGCTGATCGTGCAGATCACCATTCGCTTCGCGATTGCCATCCTTGCCGAGGCCGCCCTCTCCTACCTCGGCCTGGGCACCCAGCCGCCGCAGCCCTCGTGGGGCCGCATGCTCAACGAGGCGCAGACCATGATGTTCCAGTCGCCGCTGCTCCCGGTATTCCCCGGCATGGCCATTGCCATGGCGGTGCTGGGCCTCAACCTGCTCGGCGACGGACTGCGCGACCTGCTCGATCCGCGCCTGGCAAGGGCGCGTTAAGCCATGCCTCTTCTCGAAGTCAAGGACCTGCATGTCGAGCTGCAAACGCAGCGCGGCCCCGCCGAGGCCGTGCGCGGCATCGGCTTTACGCTCGAGCGCGGCGAAACGCTGGGCATCGTGGGCGAATCGGGCTGCGGCAAGTCGATCACGGTGCAATCGCTCATGGGCCTCTTGCCCGCCACCGCAAAGGTCAGCGGCAGCATCCGCTTCGACGGCACCGAGCTCGTGGGCCTGGGCGAAAAGGCCATGTGCCAGATTCGCGGCAACCGCATCGGCATGATCTTCCAGGAGCCGATGACGGCACTGAACCCGGTGCACACCATTGCGCGCCAAGTCGGCGAGCCGCTGCGCCTGCACCGCGGGCTCACGGGCGCCGACGCACGCAAGGAGGTGCTCGCATTGCTGGAGCGCGTGGGCATTCCCGATGCGGCTTCGCGGCTCGATGCCTACCCGCACCAGTTTTCGGGCGGGCAACGCCAGCGCATCGGCATTGCCATGGCGCTGGCCTGCGGCCCCGACCTGCTCATTGCCGACGAGCCCACCACCGCGCTCGACGTCACCATCCAGAAGCAGATTCTCGATCTCATCCAGGGGCTGGTCGCGGAGCGCGGCATGGCGCTGATCCTGATCTCGCACGACCTTGGCGTGATCGCGCAGAGCGTGTCGAAGATGCTGGTGATGTACGGCGGCAGCGTGGTCGAGAGCGGCCCGACCGACACCGTCTTTGCCCAGCGCGCGCATCCGTACACGCAGGGGCTGTTCGCGGCGCGGCCGGCGCTTGGTGCGCCGCGCGGCATTCGCCTGGCCACCATCCGAGGCAGCGTGCCCGAATTGATCGACCTGCCGCAAGGCTGTCCTTTTGCGGGCCGATGCAAGTACACCGTGGATGCCTGCCATGCGACCAAGCCTCCGTCCACGATGCTGCCGCACGACCATGCGGTGCGGTGCATCCGGCTCGAAGAGATTGCCGCGGAAGGGGCCCTTGCATCATGAGTCAGTCGATCGGCACAGCGCCCCTGCTCGAGGTCACCGACCTCGTGCGCCACTACGCACTGCCGCGCGAAAAGCTCTTCGGCCCGCCGCCGCTCGTCAAGGCGCTGAACGGCGTGAGCTTCAAGGTCGAGGCGGGCCGCAGCCTGGGCATCGTCGGCGAATCGGGCTCGGGCAAATCAACCATCGCACGCCTGGTGATGGCGCTCGACACGCCCACTTCGGGCAGCGTGCGTATGCTGGGCCGCGACCTGCACCAGCTGCCCCGAAGCGAACTGCGCACGGCACGGCGCGACTTCCAGATGGTGTTCCAGGACCCCTACGGCTCGCTCGATCCGCGCCAGACGGTGGCACGCATCGTCGCCGAGCCGCTCGAGGCGCTGGCTGAAATCAGCCGTGCGGTGCAGCGCGAGCGCGCCTCGGAGGCGCTGGCCGCCGTGGGCCTGCGCACCACCGACATGGACAAGTACCCGCACGAATTTTCGGGCGGGCAGCGCCAGCGCATCGCAATTGCACGCGCGCTCATCACGCGCCCCAAGCTCATCGTGGCCGACGAGCCCGTGAGCGCGCTCGACGTGTCCGTGCAGGCCCAGGTGCTCAACCTCATGCAGGACCTGCAGCAGCAGTTCGGCATCAGCTACCTGCTCATCAGCCACGACCTCGCGGTGGTGAACCACCTCTGCGACGAGGTCTGCGTGGTGTGGAAGGGCAAGATCGTCGAGCAGGGGCCGCCCGGCGAGCTTTTCAGCAACGCGCAGCATCCGTACACGCGCACCCTGCTCGACGCGGTGCCGCGCACGCCGGCAGGCGGCACGTTGCTGGCCGCCTGAGTAAACGCCGCGCAAATCCGCATCCGGGTACGTCCCGAGGAAAAAGCGCCGCTGCAGGCAAGCAGCAACGCGCCCGCTGCGAGAGAATGACTTCGGCTGCGCGCGTGGCATCTTTCGTGCTGCGTACCCTTGCTCCGCGGCGCGGCGCCTCCATTCGGGGCGCCGTGCGCGTGAAGCAGCCAAATCGCACACCCAGTTTTTCCGGAGATCACACCGTATGCTGAATCGTCGCACCCTCCTTGCCACCGCCGGCGCCACCGTTGCCCTGGCCACCCCTGTCGCCGGCATGGCACAGGGGCGGAAGGACGCCATCGTGATCGGCATGGCGCTCGAGCCACCGGGGCTCGATCCCACTGCGGGTGCCGCGGCCGCGATTGGGGAAGTGGTGCACTACAACATCCTCGAGACGCTCACCAAGATCAACGCAGACGGCAACGTCACGCCCCTCCTGGCCGAGAGCTGGGAAGTCTCGCCCGACCTGAAGACCTACACCTTCAAGCTCAAGCGCGGCGTCAAGTACCAGAACGGCGAACCCTTCAACGCCAACACCGTGAAGTTCGCCTTCGACCGCGCGGGTGGCGAGAAGAGCACCAACAAGGACAAGCGCACCTTCGCGAACCTGAGCACGCAGGTGGTCGACGACTACACCGTGGTCATCATCAACAAGGAAATCGACCCCGACCTGCCCTTTGTGCTGGGCCAAGCCACGGCGGCGATCGTCGAGCCCAAGAGCGCCGACACCAACGCCACCAAGCCGGTGGGCACCGGCCCCTACAAGCTCGACAACTGGGCCAAGGGCTCGTCGATCACTCTGAGCAAGTGGGACGGCTTTCGCAGCCCCGGCACGGCCAAGATCAACAAAGTCACGTTCCGCTTCATTGCCGACGCCGCCGCGCAAGCCGCGTCGCTGCTGGCCGGCGACGTCGACGTGTTCACGCGCATCGGCACGCGCGTGGTGCCGCAGTTCAAGAACAACCCCCAGTTCCAGACCATCCTGGCCGGCTCGCGAGCCAAGACCATTCTTTCGATCAACAACAAGAAGAAGCCGCTGGACGACGTGCGCGTGCGGCGCGCCATCCTTTCGGCCATCGACCGCAAGGCCGTGATCGAAGGCGCCGCGGACGGCTTCGGCGTGCCGATCGGCAGCCACTACGTGCCGGGCGCGGCGGGCTATGTCGACACCACCGCCGTCAATCCGTTCGACATTGAAAAAGCCAAGAAGCTGCTCGCCGAAGCCGGCGTGAAGACGCCGCTCGAACTCACCATGACCCTGCCGCCGCCGCCCTACGCGCGCCAGGGCGGCGAAGTGATCGTGGCCCAGCTGGCCAAGATCGGCATCACGGTGAAGGTGCAGAACGTCGAGTGGGCGCAGTGGCTCAGTGGCACCTACGGCAACAAGGACTACGACCTGTCGATCGTGTCGCACGTGGAGCCCTTCGACCTCGGCAACTACGCCAAGGCGGACTACTACTGGGGCTACCAGTCGAAGGCCTTCAACACGCTGTTCGACAAGATCAAGTCCACGGGCAATGCGGCGGAACGCGCCAAGCTGCTCGGCGACGCGCAGAAGATGCTGGCAGCCGATGCGGCCAACGGCTTCCTGTACCAGCCGCAGTTTCCGACCATCGCAAAGAAGAACGTGAAGGGCCTCTGGAAGGAAAACCCGATCTTCGTGAACGACCTGTCGGCGCTGTCGTGGGGATGAGCACTGACGTGTCTTCTCCTTCCTCTGCATTGAACGACCTCTCCGCCCAGGAGCTCTCCGCCGCCTACCGCGACAAGCGCCTGTCGCCGGTCGAGGTGACGCAGGCCGTCATCGCGCACATCGAGCGCTGGGAACCGAATCTGCAGGCCACCTGGCTCTTCAGGCCCGAGGCCGCGCTCGAACAGGCGCGGGCTTCGGAAGCGCGCTGGCAGCGCGGCGAAGCGCTGGGCCCACTCGACGGCGTGCCCGCCACCATCAAGGAAAACATCGCCACGCGCGGCGACCCGATGCCGGCAGGCACAGCCGCCGTCGACTTGAAGCCTGCCACCGCCGATGCACCGCCGGCCGCGCGCCTGAAGGAAGCCGGCGCGGTCATCGTGAGCAAGACCACGATGCCGGACTACGGCATGCTGTCTTCGGGGCTCTCGAGCTTTCACAAGCTGGCGCGCAATCCGTGGGACCTGAGCAAGACCCCGGGCGGCTCCAGTGCCGGTGCCGGTGCAGCGGCTGCCGCGGGCTACGGCCCACTGCACATCGGCACCGACATAGGCGGCTCGCTGCGGCTGCCCGCAAGCTGGTGCGGCATCTTCACGCTGAAGCCGAGCCTGGGCCGGATTCCCATCGACCCGCCGTACATGGGCCGCGCCGCGGGCCCCATGACTCGCAGCGTGGCCGATGCCGCGCTGATGATGCAGGTGCTCTCCAAGCCCGATGCGCGCGACAGCATGAGCCTGCCGCCGCAAGACATCGATTGGGCGAGCTTCGACGTATCGCCCGAGCACTTGCGGGGGCTGCGCATCGGGCTGCTGCTCGACGCGGGCTGCGGCCTGGCGGTGGAGCCCGAGATCGAGGCAGCGGTCGAGCGTGCGGCCCGCCTGTTCGAGAAGGCCGGAGCCATCGTCGAGACCATGCAGCCGTTCATGTCGCAAGCCATGCTCGACGGCATGGACCATCTGTGGCGCATGCGCTCGCTGGTCGACATGAAGGCCTTGCGCCCCGACCAGCGCGCCAAGGTGCTGCCCTACATTCGCGAGTGGGCCGAGAGCGCGGCCGAGTTCAGCGGCGAACACGTGTTCCGCAGCTTCAGCCAGTTCCACGCAACGCGCGTGGCGGCGGTGCAGGCCTGCGCACGGTTCGACTACGTGATCTCGCCGGTGTCGCCGAACATGCCCGCGGCCGCGGAAGCGCCTTCGCCGACCAACGACCCGCTGCGTCCGCTGGAGCACATCGGGTTCACGGTGCCATTCAACATGTCGGAGCAGCCCGCGTCTTCGGTGAACTGCGGGTACTCGGCGAGCGGGCTACCAATTGGGCTGCAGATTGCCGGGAAGCGTTTCGACGACCTCGGTGTGCTGCGCGTGTCGCGTGCGTTCGAGCAGATTCGGGAGCCGCAGCGGCCTTGGCCTGTAGCGCCTTAGTTTTTTGGCGCCGCTGTTCGGGGGGCGCACCCGCCGACGGGGTACCTTGCTCCGCGAATGTCCCCCGGCCTTCGGCCTCCTCCTTTATTTCGCTGCGCAAGGCACCCCATCGACGTGAGCGTTATGCGCAGCAGTCGTTGATCGCAGGATCAATAGCAGCGTGCCCAGGTGCACAGGGCATCGGGTGCTCCCCGCAGCGAAATAAAGGAGGAGCCGAAGGCGGGGGACATTCGCGGAGGGGAGTACCCGGTGGCCTTTGCACGCGCCCTGAACAGCAGCGCCCCGAACAACAGCGCCGGAAACAAGCGCCCGACCATTCAAGTCGCAGCGTACCGCCCCGGCTTGTGATTGATCCACAAGAAAAGCCCCATCACCACAGCCGCCAGCACAGACCATCCCACGCGCTGCGGCGGAATCACGAATAGCGCGAGCAGCACCACCGTGCAATCGATGCCGATCTGCACCTTGCCGGCGGGCCAACCGCGTTTTTCCTGCAGGTACAGCGTCAACACCGTCGCACCCCCGAGGCTCGCGCGATGGCGGGCGAGAAACAGGCATCCGGTGCCCAACAGTAATCCGCCGAGCACGGCCGCGAAGGCCGGGTGCAGGGAATCGATCGAGATGTAGCGCGGCGCCCAGTCGGTCATGACCGAAAGCAATGCGATCGCCGAGAAGGTCTTGATGGTGAAGGCCCGCCCCATGTGGCGCCATGCGAACCAGTAGAACGGCAGGTTGACCAGGAAGAACAGCTTGCCGAAGCTCACGCCCGTGGCGTAGTGCAAAAGAAACGCAACACCGGCCGTGCCGCCCGTGAGCAGGCCCGCCTGACCGAACAGCATCATGGCAACGGCGACGAACAAGGTGCCTGAAAAGATGGCCTGCGCGTCGTCGAAGCGGGAGTGCCGCAAGAAATCCGCCGGGGTTCTGGGTTGTGGCGCGTTCATGTGAGGCAGTTTGACGCAAGTCCCGCGCCACCCCCAGGGTAGTGTCATACCAGGTGGGTCGCCAGCATTTCCCGGGCGCGGGTCACAAACTCCGTCTCGCCCCGGCGGCCGGGCAAGAACTGGAACGCGACCCGAGGCAAAGCCGGCAATCCATGCGGCGTCGCCAGCCGCGCCACGCCCTCGCCCGCAGCAGACTCGTTCAAGCAGGCCACGCCGAGCCCTGCGGCCAATGCCGACTGCAACCCCGCCACGCCCGACGCCACATGCGCCAGCACATACGGCACCTTGCGCCGCCGAAGCAGCGCCACGGTGTACTGGTGCAACGAGCAGGTGTCCGGCAAGGCCAGCAGCCGGAGCGGTTCGCCCTTGGTCAACCGCATGCCGGCTGCGCCAAGCCACACGAGCGACTCGCGGCGTATCACCGGCGCCTTTTGGCCCTGCTCCGGCGAAGTGGCCGCACCTGAGATATTCATCGCCAGCCCCACGTCGAACTCGCCGTTCGCATAGGCCGCCCGCAGCGCGTCGCTCTTCAGGATGCTCACGTTCAGCCGCACCTGCGGATAGCTCTTGCCAAGCCGTGCCAGCAGTTGCGTGAGATCGCCAGGCCGAAAATAGTCGGTCACGGCGAGCCGCAGCTCGCCCTGCAGCGTTTCGCCGTGCAGGTCGCGAAAGGCCTCGTCGCTGAGCGCGAGGATGCGGCGCGCATAGGCCAGCAGCCGCGTGCCCGCCTCAGTCGGCGCCACGCCGCTCTTGCTGCGCGTGAGCAATGACTGCCCTGCCCGCTCCTCGAGTTTGCGGATCTGCTCGCTCACCGATGACTGCGAAAGAAAAACACGCGGTGCGGCCGCCGTGAGGCTGCCGGCATCGATCACCGCAGCAAGAGTGCGCAGCTGCTCCAGGTCGAATGTCTGCATGGCTTATCCATTCGTTAATCCGATGCTTTCCATCATATCTTCCCGCTTTTCCGATGGAAGCGCAGCGCCCAGAATAGCCCCATCGTTCATTCATTCACGGAGTTCCAAATGCCGCACATCGTTGTTCATCTCTCGGGCGAGCCCGACGCCAATCTCACCCGCAAGACCGTCGACACTGTTGCCGAGCTCACTCAGAGCGTGCTCGGCAAGCAGTTACCGGTGATCGCCATCACGGTGCAGTACATCGCCGCCGACACGTGGTTCATCGGCGGACAGTCGCTGGCCTCGCTCGGCAAGTCGGCGTTCCACCTGGACATCAGCGTCACGGACGAAACCAATACCAAGGCAGAAAAGGCGCGCTACCTGCGCGAGGTGCATGCCGCCATGGCACGCCTGCGGCCTAACCTGCACGAGGTGTCGTACATCCACGTGATCGATGCCCGTGGCGCGGCCTACGGCTACGGCGGAAAGACCCAGGAGTACCGCCACCAGCAAGCAGGCGTTTGAAGCCCAGGGCGGGGCATGGCACCATCCGGCCATGCCCGCCGCAACCCTGCACGCCGACAGTTTCGGCAACCCGCTCACGCTCGACGATGCCGCCAGCCTGCCGCTTGTCGAAGACTTCGTCATGGGCTTCGTTTCGACCGAGGCACGCGCCGTCAACCTGCTGGCGCTGGGCGACAGCGACCGGAGCCCCATCGTCCAGGCCTATTGCGCAACGCTTCACCTCTTCGCCGAATCGCGCGATGCCGTGGCCAATGCGCGCCCCTATCTGGCCAAGGCCCGAGCCGCATCCGGCCGCGCCACACCGCGCGAGCAACGCTACATCGCAGCGATTGAAGCGTGGGCCGACGGCGACATCGCCAGGGCCATTGCGCTGCACACGGAGCAGTCGCGCGAGTACCCGCGCGACCTCGTGTCGGTGAAGCTGGGGCAATACCACTGCTTCAATACCGGCGACTGTCCGGGCATGCTCCGGCTCGCACTTGCCGCACTGCCGGCCGCGTCCGACGTGCCCTATGTGCACGGCATGGCCGCCTTCGGCTACGAGCAGTGCCACCTGATGCGCGAGGCCGAGGCCAGCGCTCGCCACGCCATCGGCATGTGCCGCAAGGAGCCGTGGGCGCACCATGCGCTGGCGCATGTGATGCTCACCGAAGGCCGGCTTTCCGAAGGGCTGGCGTTCATGCAAGGCGTGAGCGACACCTGGACCGGGCTCAATTCGTTCATGGTCACGCACAACTGGTGGCACGTGGCCCTGTTCCTCATCGAGCTCGGGCGTGATGCGGAAGCGCTCGCGGTGTACGACCGCGAAGTGTGGGGCGTGGCGAAGGACTACTCGCAGGACCAGATCGGCGCAGTCTCGCTGCTGGCGCGCTTCGAGCTCGCGGGCATCGATGTCGGCTCGCGGTGGAGCGACGTAGGCCACTACCTCGTGCAGCGCCAGACCGACCATGTACTGCCCTTTCTCGACCTGCAGTACCTCTATGGCCTGGCCCGCGCGGGTCGGCCCGAGGCGGATGCGCTGCTGTGCAACATAGAGGCCTATGCGCCACGCGCACCCGTCTCGACCCGCGCCGCGTGGCAGCACGTGTGCGTGCCGGCCGCTCGCGGGCTTGTTGCCCATGCGCGAGGCGACTTCGCTTCGGCCATCGACGGGCTCGGCAGCGCCTTGCCTCGCCTCGTCGAAATCGGCGGCAGCCATGCGCAGCGCGACCTCTTCGAGCAGGTGTACCTCGACGCCCTCGTGCGTGCCGGCACCGAAACCACGCTCACGGGTGCGCAGGGCATCCTGCAGCAGCAGCTCAATGGCCAGCCGGAATCGCTGCGGCTGCGGCGCCAAACGAGCGATGTCTATGCGCGGCTCGGGCTCGAGCAGCTGGCTTCTCGCCTTTGAGGGGCTAGCGAGGTCATGCCTTCCAGTCATGGGGCGTGTCGCAAAAGGAATTAACGGGCACGCGGGAGCGACTTCTAAACTGGCCGCTCCACATCGATCCAGTTACGTTCCATGCAGAAATCAGTTGTCGTGCTTGCCGTGCTCGCGGCCCTGGCAGGCCTCTCTAGCGCGGCGCATGCCGCGACCGATGCCCCGGTCGAACTCGACCTGCTGTTGCGCGGCGGCACCGTCTACACGGGCGATTCGAATGAGCCCGTGGTGGGCGATGTCGGCATCGTGGGCGACCGCATCGTCTTCGCGGGCAGGAAGGCGCCTGCACAGTTCGTTGCACGGCGAACCATCGATGCAACCGGCATGGTCGTGGCACCGGGCTTCATCGACGCGCACACCCATGCTGACGCCGACCTGCATTCCACCGACCCTCGCAAGCGCCTGAACATCCCGTTCCTGACCCAGGGCGTGACCACGGCGGTGATCGGCAACGACGGTTTCGGCGGCTTCGACATTGCCGCGCAGACCCAGCGCCTGCGGTCGGCCCCCGTTGGAACCAACGTTGCGATGTATGTTGGCTTCGGCCCCGTGCGCATCGACCAGCTCGGCGAAGCCAATCGCGCGCCGACGCCCGAGCAGCTCGACGTGATGCGCCGACACGTGAGCCGGGCCATGTGCGATGGTGCGCTGGGGCTCTCGACCGGGCTTTTCTATCCGCCGCAGAATTTCTCGAAGACCGAGGAAGTCATCGAACTCGCGAAGGTTGCAGCCCGTCACGGCGGGCTCTACGACAGCCACATCCGCGATGAGTCGATGTACAACATCGGGCTCAAGGGCTCCATTGAAGAGGTGATTCGCATCGGCCATGAGGCACGCCTGCCGGTGCACGTGGCCCACATCAAGGCATTGGGCGTGGATGTGCAGGGCCAAAGCGGCGACATCATCCGCCGCATCGAGAAAGAGCGTGCCGCCGGTCTCGACATCACGGCCGACCACTATCCATGGACGGCGTCGAGCACACGCTTTTCGGCGGCACTGGTGCCGCCCTGGGCAGTCGACGGCGGGCGCGAGGCAATGCTCAAGCGCTTTGACGATGCGGCCGTCCAGGAGCGCCTGCGAACCGGCATGCGCGAGAACCTGCGCCTGCGCGGCGGTCCGGAGACCATCCTGTTTTCAGCCGGCAGCACCAAGTACGTGGGCAAGACGCTGGCCGATGTGGCCACGGCCTCGAACGCTGACCCGGTGGATGCCGCCATTGCCGTGCTACGTGACGGCGACCTGAACATCGCCTCGTTCAACCAGAGCGACGACGACGTGCGCGCGTTCATGAAGCGGCCGTGGGTCATGACGTCGTCCGACTCCTCGCTAGGCCATCCGCGCGCCTACGGCACCTTTGCACGCAAGTACGAGCAGTACGTGGTGAAGGAGCACACGATCTCGCTGGGGCAGTTCATTCGCAGCAGCTCGTCGCTCCCCGCCGAGACGCTGGGGTTGAAACAGCGCGGGCACCTGCGGCCGGGCTACTACGCCGACGTGGTCGTGTTCGATCCCGCGCGTTATGCCGCCAAGGCCACGTACACCCAACCGACACTGCTGTCCGAGGGCGTGGTCACTGTGCTGGTGAACGGCCGCCTGGCGGTAGACGCCGGCAAGCCCACGGGCATTGGTGCCGGCCAGCCTTTGCTGCGCACGCCGAAGGCCGGCAGCTGCACCTGAGGGGACGTGCCCGCGGCGGGCTCAGTTCTTCTCGAGATGCCGCCGCTGGTCGTACACCGGCTGCGGCGGCAGGTCGGCAAGGTGCCGCGTGTCGGCCCAGTCGACGATCTCGATCGCGTCCGGCATGGCGGGGTCGGCAATGCGGATGCGGTTGAAGCCCGCATTGGGAATGTCGCTCTGCCGCGGCCCGCTGAGACTGAGGCCGCGCGCGGTGCGCCACACCATGTCGAGCACGCCGCCGTGCGTGACGACCACCAGGCGTTGGCCACGGTAGGTGGCTGCAAGATTGCCCAGCGCCGCGACGATGCGCGTGTGGAATTCGCGTGCCGACTCGCCCTCCGGCATGGCGTGGTCCTCGCGGAACTGCAGCCACTCTTCCCATGCCCTGGGGTGCAGGGCTTGTATTTCGTCGGCCCGCATGCCTTCGACCACGCCGAAGTGCTGCTCGCGCAAGCTGGCCGACGTGACCACCGGTAGCGACAGCTGCAGCGACGCCGGCGCCGCGGTTTGCTGCGCACGAAGAAGGTCGCTGCTGACGATGTGCTGCGCCGTTTCACCCGCCATCCGCAAGCCCAGCCGGCGCGCCTGCTCGTGCCCCATGTCGTTGAGCGGCACATCGGCATGCCCCTGAAAGCGCAGTTCGCGGTTCCAGGCCGTTTCGCCGTGGCGGATCAGGATGAGTTCGGTCGCGGGGTCGGGTGTGGGCGTTGGCATGGAACGCCCATTCTCCACCGCATGCGCGGCGCTCAGAGCCTCGGCGGCACCATCTGTTGCATGGCCGCCACCTGCATCGCGAGCGGTACCGTGCTCACGCGCGTGGGCGAGGGTGTGAGAAGCGAGAGCACCCAGGCGATCACCACGCCGCCGATGATGGCGCAAACCACCACCACCGCCGTGTATGCCAGCGACTTGTCCGGCGGGCACTTCATGAGCACCGGCAGGCCCACGTAGATCAGGTAGATGCCGTAGAGAGCCGCGAGCGCGCCCAGGATCGAGAGCGACGGAATCAGGCTGAACACCCCGCCCAGGAAGCTCGCCGTGCTGGCATAGGCCGACAGCTTGAGCGCGCCGATCTGGCTCTTCGAGCCTTCGAATGTCGGTGCCAGCGCATCGATGATCAACGCCAGCACAAACACCATGACGAGGGAGAGCACGTAGCCGACGACCATGTTCACGAGCCCCGTGACCACAGGCACACGAAAGTTGACACCGAAGGCGCCGAAGCCGATGACCGACAGGCCGATGAAGCCCGCCACCGCCGGTATCAGCGCGAGGATCATCACGTAGTTCTTGTAGAGCGACGCGGTGTCGGCGGGCTCTGCATCGATGGCGGGCCAGGTGGCCTTGGGCTTGAGCAGGATGTCCTGCACGCGTTGAACCAGGTTCATTTTCTTGTCCTCGGTATGAAGCGGAAACGCGCGAACCGCAGATCGCGCAGCAACTGAAAGTATGTCGATTCCGCCGCCGAATGGCTTCTGGCCAAGCAGCCTATGCCGTTATGCCGGAGGGCGCGATGACGCAAAATCCGCCCATGCCACACCTTGTCTTGCTGCCCGGCCTCGCCTGCGACGAGCGCCTGTGGGAAGCCCAGCTTCCCGTTCTTCCGGCCATGTTCGACGCCCGCGTGAGCGATGCCCACATGCGGCACGACACCATCGAAGACATGGCTGCGGCCGTGCTGCGCGAGAACCCCGGACCGCTGATACTGTGCGGCGCATCGATGGGCGGCATGGTCGCCATGGAGGCCTCGCGGCAGGCGCCCGGGCGCATTGCGGGGCTTGCGCTGCTGGGCACCAATGCCCGGCCCGAGTCGCCGGAGATGTACGAGCTGCGCGAAAGCGCGATCGAATTGTTCGAGCGCGGTGAACTGCGCGACGTGATCGAGCCGAACGTCGTCTTCGCGTTTCACCCCACGCAGGCGGCCGATCAGGCGCTGGTCGAGCGCTATGTCCAGATCGTGCTGGACGCCGGCACGCAGCAACTCATCAGCCAGAACCGCGCGGTGATGCGACGCCCCGATGCGCGCACCCACTTGCCTTCGCTTCGTGCGCCGGTGCTCCTGGTCTGCGGCGACACGGACCGGCTGACGCCGCCCGACTGCACGCGCGAAATTGCGGCGCTGGTGCCGCATGCGGAAGTGGTGTGGCTGCCGCAGTGCGGACACATGCTGACCATGGAGAAGCCCGCGCTCGTCAATGCGGCGCTGCTCTCCTGGCTGGCTCAGTGGAGTTGACCGCCGGTTTCGGCGATGTCTTTTTCAACCGCCAGCGCGGTGGCCACCGCAATGCGCAGCGCCTCGACCATGGTGGCCAGCGACATGCTGGGCAGCCCCGGAAAGCGCGCCGCCTGCTCGGGCAGGTAGGGGATGTGAATGAACCCGCCGCGCAGCCCCGGCACCGGGTGCGTGGCGATGCGGTGCATCAGGCCGTAGAAGATGTGGTTGCAGACGAACGTGCCAGCCGTGTTCGACACCGACGCGGGCACGCCGGCCGCGCGCAGGTCGCGCACGATGGCCTTGATCGGCAGCGTCGAGAAATATGCCGCGGGCGCACCGCGCACCACGGGCGTGTCGATAGGCTGCCGGCCCGCGTTGTCTGCAATGCGGCCGTCGTCGATGTTGATGGCCACGCGCTCGGGCGTGATCTCCGCGCGGCCGCCGGCCTGGCCGATGCACAGCACCAGCTGCGGCTGAAGCTCGTCCATGGCGCTTGCAAGCGCCTCGATGGCGTCGCCGAAGACGCAGGGCATCTGGCGCGCATGCACGGTGGCGCGGCCGCACTGCCAGCTGTCCAGCGCGCGCACGGCCTCCCATGAAGGATTGAGGGCTTCGCGGTCGAACGGGTCGAAACCGGTCAGCAGGACGTTGGTTCGCTGCACCACGGCGTGAGCAGCGCGTTCAGGCCGTCGCGCGCACCGCGATGCCTTCTTGCTGCAGGCGGTCGCGAATGCGGCGGGCGAAGGCCAACGCATGGGCACCGTCGCCGTGCAGGCATACGGTCTGGGCGTTGACCGGGACCGTGCTGCCGTCGATGGCCATCACCTTGCGGTCGCGCACCAGCGAGAGCGTCTGGGCAAGCGACTGCTCTTCGTCTTCGATGAGCGCGCCGGGCTGGCTGCGCGGCACCAGGCTGCCGTCGGGCATGTAGCCGCGGTCGGCAAACACTTCTTCCACGGGCGTGAGGCCGGCGCGCCGTGCGGCGTCGATCATGCCGCTGCCTGCAAGGCCGAAGAACCTGAGCGATGGATCGAAGCGCCGCACCGCCTCGCACAGCGCGTCGGCAAGCTCGGGCTCCTTCACGGCCTGGTTGTAGAGCTGCCCGTGCGGCTTCACGTGCGAGAGCTTGCCGCCTTCGGCCTTGACGATCGCAGCGAGCGCGCCGACCTGGTAGAGCACGTTGGCCACGATCTCGTCGGGCGGCAGGTGCATGGTGCTTCGGCCGAAGTTCTCGCGGTCGGGAAAGCTGGGGTGGGCGCCGATGGCCACGCCGTGTTCGATGGCCCAGCGCACGCATTGCCGCATGGTCTTGGCATCGCCCGCGTGCCAGCCGCAGGCAATGTTGGCCGAGCTCACGAGGCCGAGCAGCGCTTCATCGCTGCCGGCGCCTTCGCCGAGGTCGGCATTCAGGTCGATTTGCATTTGGGTTGATTCCTTCTTCAGGCGGCCGGCACATCGATGCCGCACGCGCGCCTCTGCTCGCACAGTCTATGCCGGTCTGCTCCAGCCCGCAGCGGCCAGCCCCTGCGCCACTTGCGCGAGGTAGCGTTGCTGCCCGGCCCATGCATCGAGCGCCGCTGCCATGTCGACCTGCACCAGCCGCAGCCGGCCGTCGAGCGGCGCCTGCGCGAGCTTCCAGAGGTCGGCGCGAATCACCACGCCGATGCGCGGATAGCCGCCGGTGGTCTGCGCGTCGCCCATCAGGATGATCGGCTGGCCCGAGGGCGGCACTTGGATGGTGCCGGGAATGACGCCCGACGAGAGCATGTCGATGCTGCGCTTGCGCTTGAGTTCGGCGCCCGCAAGCCGGCTTCCCATGCGGTTGCTCTGCGCGGTGATGCGCCAGCGCTCGCTCCAGAGCAGCGCATGCGACGCCGCGGTGAATTGCTCGAACTCGGGCCCCGGCAGCACGCGCAACTCGATGGCCGAGCCGCCTTCCTCCGGTCCCCAGTCGGGGCCGCGCAGCCCGAACGGCCGCCGCGCGAGTTGGGTGGCATCGAGCGACGTCGCGCCGAGCGCGAGCCGGTCGCCCTTGCGCAGCGCCCGCCCCTGGTGGCCGCCAAAGCCCGCCTTCAGATCGGTGCTGCGCGAACCGAGCACCGGCGGCACGTCGACCCCGCCCGCCACCGCGAGCCAGCTGCGCAGGCCGGCCTTCTTCGCGCCGGGTGCATTCGCACCTGCGAGCTTGAGCGTTTGCCCCGCCTTGACGGGCACGCTCCAGCACGGCCAGAGGGGTGTGCCGTCGAGCCGGGCGGCGAAATCGTCGCCGGCCAACGCAATGCGCGTGTCGGTTTCGAAGCGGATCTCGCAGCCGCCCATGGTGAGTTCGAGCCCGGCTGCGCCGTCGGCATTGCCGACCAGCCGGTTCGCCAGCGTGAGCGCCAGCACGTCGAGCGCACCGCCGGGGCAAATGCCGACCTGCCGGTGCCCGTGGCGCCCAAGGTCTTGCACAGAGGCCAGCATGCCGGGTTTCTGGACCAGCATCATGTCTCCACGCTTTCGACGACAAAGCGCACACGGTCGCCCGGACGCAGCAAGGTGGGCGGTTCGGCCGCCGGGTCGAAAAGCTCCAGCGACGTACGGCCGATCAGCTGCCAGCCGCCCGGCGACACCAGCGGATAGATGCCGGTCTGCTCCCCACCGATGCCCACGGAGCGCGCAGGCACCGCCGTGCGCGGTTCGGCCCGGCGCGGCGTGGCGAGTTCGGGTGGCAGCCCGCCCATGAACGCGAAGCCGGGCAGAAAGCCGAGCAGGTAGACCACGTATTCGCCGCCACTGTGGCGCCGCACCACCTCGGCCGGTGTGAGCCCGGTGTGCGCCGCGACATCGGCAAGGTCCGGCCCGTGCTCGCCACCATAGGCCACCGGAATCTCCACCAGCCGGCCTTCGATGGCGGTAGCCAAAAGCCGCGGCCAGACTTCGTTGACCTGCGCCATCAACGCATCGATATCGATCGCCGTCGGATCGAAAGTCAGCGTGAGATTGTTCATGCCCGGCAGCACCTCGCCCACGCCGGGCCACTGCTGAACCTCGGCGCCCAGGGCCCAGATCTGCTGCTGCTGCGCCAGCGTGGCGGGAGGCGCCAGTTCGCAAAGCAACGCCGCATCGCCCAGCGGATGCAGGCGGGGGGACGGAAGTTGGCTGCTCATCTCAGCCCTTGCCGTCTATGCGAATGACAGCGTTGCATCTTCGTGGAACACCGCGGAACCGGCTTTGCCGGGCCGCTGGTGTTGCCCCCGGCGAGGGGGTTGGCGAAGCGACACGAAGTGCGCGAAGACTGGGGGAGGACCTATTCACGACCGAGGCTGCGCACCTTTGCGGCCAGATGCGTCTCCACATCGGGCGAAACGAACTTGTGGACCTCGCCGCCGAGCATGGCGATTTCGCGCACGAAGGTGCTCGAGATGAACTGGTATTTGTCGCTGGGCGTCAGGAACACGGTTTCCACATCGGGCATCAGCGAACGGTTCATGCCCGCCAGCTGAAACTCGTAGTCGAAGTCGGTCACGGCGCGCAGGCCGCGCACCATGGCCTTGCCGCCGCGCGCCACCACGAAGTCGCGCAGCAGGCCCGAAAAGCTCTCGACCGTGACCTGGTCGCTGTAGGGCTTCACGGCTTCGCGCGCCATTTCCATGCGTTCTTGCAAGGTGAACAGCGCTTTCTTGTGGTGACCCGCCGCAACCGCGACGATGACCTTCGAAAAAAGCTGGGTTGCACGCCGCACCACGTCCTCGTGACCGAGGGTGATGGGATCGAAAGTGCCGGGATAAACCGCGATCACGTTGCTGGCCATGGTTGCTTCTTCCTCATGCAGCCGGTGCGGCTTGTCCGGCGGATTATGCAGTCCCGTTTGCAACGTGCCGCAGCAGATGTGCATGCACGGCGCCTGCCTTCAGGTAACGAAATCCAACAAGGCCGAGAGCAGCAAGCTCTTCATCGGTCCAATGCTTCGGCGCCTCCAGGTAGATGGCGCCTCCGGCTTTCACGGCCCGTGCCGAGGCGCGCAGCGAGGGTTCGTAGAGGGTGGTGCTGTCAAAGGGCGGGTCGAGAAAGACGGCATCCAGGCTGGCCGCGGCAACGCGTTCAAGCGCCGTAAGTCCATTGCCGCGCTCGATGCGAACGGCCTCGGCCGAGAGCTTGGTCTTGGCGGCCTGCAGCTGCGCCACCAGCGCGGCGTCCTGTTCGCACAGCAGCACGCTCGCGGCGCCGCGCGAAGCGGCCTCCAGGCCCAGGGCGCCGGTGCCCGCGAACGCATCGACGCAATGCCAACCCGGCAACTCGCCGCCACCCGCGCCCGCGATGCTCGCAAGCCAGTTGAACAGCGTTTCCCGGACGCGGTCGGGCGTGGGGCGCAGGCCCGGCTTGTCGGCCACGGAAAGGCGGGTGCGCTTCCATCGGCCTCCGATGATGCGAACTTCGCTCGGGCGCGATTTCGATCGGGACGGCGACTGCGATGAGGGCGAAGCGGGGCGCTTGGCGGCTGCGGCTTTCTTCTGGGGCATACGGCAAGCTTAACGCCGCCGCATGCGACGCTAGATGCCGAGAAAGGCTCGCCGCGCGAGCAGAGCGGCAAGCACGAGCATCGTGCCGCCGATCAGCGCGTCGAGCACCTGCCACGCACGCGGACGCGCGAACACCGGCGCCAGCCACCGCGCCCCGAAGCCGAGCGCGGAGAACCACAACGCGCTTGCCAGCGTCGCCCCCGCGACGAACCAGGCCTTGAGTGCGCCGCCGTACTGCGCGCCGGTGCTGCCGACGAGGAGCACGGTGTCCAGGTAGACATGCGGGTTCAGCAGCGTAAAGCCTGCCGCCTGCGCGAGCACGGCGGCGCGCGAAAGCGATGCGCCCTGGGCCGTAGCCTGCAGCGCACCCGCCTGCCGCGAACGCCACAGTGCGCGCAAACCATAGGCCCCCAGGAACAGCGCACCGAGCCCCGCGAGTGCCGTGGCCACGGCAGGGCGCCCTTGCAGCGCCTGCGCCATGCCGGCCACACCGGCCGTGATCAGGAGCGCATCGCTCGCCGCGCAGAACAGCACCACGGCGCTCACATGCTCACGCCGCAGGCCCTGGCGCAGCACATAGGCGTTCTGCGCGCCGATGGCGACGATGAGCACCAGGCTCATGAAGAGCCCGTTGGCGAAAGCGGTGGTGATTTGTTCGTTGGCCATGGTGCCAAGCTTGCCGTCGCGAGCCGATTAACTCAAACTAAACTTTCTAAGGCATATTCAGTTTTTCTAATTTCATACGCAACATGCTCGACTACGCCGCCCTGAACGCATTGGCCGCCGTGGTGCGCGAAGGCAGCTTCGAGCGCGCGGCGCGGGCCCTGAACGTCACGCCCTCGGCCGTCTCACAGCGCGTGAAGCTGCTCGAAGAGCGCACGGGGGGTGCCTTGCTGGTGCGCGGGCAGCCTTGCGTGCCCACCGAAGCAGGTCAGCAGCTTTGCCGCCATTTCGAGCGCGTGGGCATGCTGGAGCACGAACTGCGCGACGCGCTGCCCGCGCTCGGCATGGCCGGCAGCGGCGGCAACGAGCGCGAACGGGTCACGGTGCGCGTGGCGGTCAACGCCGACAGCCTGGCCACCTGGTTCATGGCGGCCGCCGCGGCCTTTGCCAGGCAGGAAGAATCCGCCCTGCTCGACCTGACCGTGGACGACCAGGACCACACCGCCGAGCGCCTCCGCAGCGGCGCGGTGCTGGCCGCCGTCACGGCCCTGGCGCAGCCGGTGGCCGGCTGCAACAGCGAGGCGCTGGGCACCATGCACTACGTGGCGGCTGCGAGCCCCGAATTCATGCACCGGTACTTCGCCAAGAGCGTGGGTGCGCGCACATTGGGCGATGCGCCCAGCCTGGTATTCGACCGCAAGGACCGGCTGCAGGCGCGCTGGGTGCGGCGCATCTGCCACCGGAGCATCGAAACGCCCCGCCATTGGCTGCCCTCCGCCCACGGTTTTCTCGAGGCGGCGCGGGCCGGCATGGGCTGGGGCATGCTCCCCGTGAGCATGGCGGCCGATGCGATGCGCACGGGCGCGCTGGTAGAACTGGTGCCGGGCTCCGCGCTCCAGGTGCCGCTCTACTGGCAGCAGGCGCGCGCGGCGCCGCAGCTCCTCGAACGCCTCAGGACGACGGTGCGCGCGGCCGCCGGCAGCGGCGCACACGCCTTGCGCTGAAACGCCGCCCGCTCACTTGCCGCCCACCACCACGGTCACCATGCGCTCGGGCTGCAGCTTGCGCGCGAAGGCGGTGCGCACCTCGGCCGCGGTCACTGCGTTCATGCGCGCGGTCCAGGTATCGAGGTAGTCGAGCGGCAGGTCGTGCCACGCAATGTTGGCCACGTTGCCGATGAGCTTGCGGTTGCTGTCCATCAGGAGCGGGAAGCCGCCGATCAGGTTGTCCTTGGCGGCCTTGAGCTCGGCGGCGGTCGGGCCTTCGGCCACGAACTTGGCGAGCACTTCGCGGGATATCTTGACCGCCTCTTCGGCCTGGTCGGGCCGTGTCTGAAAGCCGATGCGGAATGCCCCGGCGTCAAGCCCCGGCGAAAAGCCGCTGTAGACGCTGTACGCCAGGCCGCGCTTCTCGCGCACTTCGTTGGTGAGCCGCGAAACGAAGCCGCCGCCACCCAGCACGTAGTTGCCGAGCGTGAGTGCGAAGTGGTCCGGGTCCTTGCGCGGATAGCCGGGCTGGCCGATGAAGACGTGGGCCTGCGCCGATGCGAACGGAATGCGCTCGTCCTTGGGCGCCGAAAGCGCGGTCACCGGTGCAATGGCCGGCAGCGGCGTGCAGGCCTCGGGGCCGGGCAAGCGCGAGAGCAGCGCGGTGGCCATGGCTTCTGCTTCGGCGCGCGTCACGGCACCGACGATGCTGAGCTTGGCGCGGCACGGCACGATGAACTGCTGGTAGCGCTGCCGCATGGCCGCCGTGTCGATGCGTGCCAGCGTGGCTTCGGTCACTTCCTGGCCATACGGGTGGCTGCCATAGACGCTTTGCGAAAAGGCTCGGCCCGCGATGGTCGCCGGCTTGGTGTTGGCCTCCTTCAGCGACGCATTGATCCGTTCGCGTTCGCGCTGCCACACGTCGTCGGGAAAGGCCGGCTCGCCGATCTCGCGCGATGCCAGCGTCACCACCTTGGCCAGCAGCGCCGGGTCGGACAAGGTGCGCAGCGAATAGCTGGCGCGATCGGTTCCGGCGCTCGCGTTGAACTCGGCGCCCAGGTCGGCCCAGGCTTCGCCCAGCGCGTTTTCATCGAGCGCGGGCTCGCCGTTCTTGCCGGCGCGCACGCCCTTTTCGACCATGGTCGCGGTCACGCTGGCCAGGCCGGCTTGCGCCGCCGGATCGCGCCGGCTGCCGGCGTCGAAGTCGATCTGCACATCGACGATGGGCAGCGCCTGGGTCGACACCAGGTAGATCCTGGCGCCGCTCGCGAGCGTCCAGTGTTCGATGGGAAGCGCGGCCTGCACGGCGCCTGCAAGGGCGGCAGCAATGGCGACCAGCGCGGGACGGAGGATTTTTTTCATGGCAATCATGGAGGTCCGGCCCTTCAACGCATCTCGCCCGCGGGCGCTGCAAAGCCACGGCCACGGGGCTTGGCTTCCGGCGGCAGCGGGCGCAAGGTGGCCACCGTGAGCTGGTCGTCTCCGAAGTATTTGGCGGCCACCGCCTGCACCTGGGCCGGGGTCACGGCCTGCAGCTTGGCGATGATGCGGGCGCTGGAGTCGAGCGGCAGCCCCTGCACCCAGTTGCTTCCGAGTTCGCGGGCCTGCGCCATCACGGAGTCGCGCTTGTAGGTTTCGCTGGCCACCCATTGCGTCTTGACGCGCGCGAGTTCGGCCTCGCCCACGCCTTCCTTCGCGATGCGCGCCACCTGGGCCCGCAGCGCCGCCTCGACCGCCTCGGCGGTTTTTCCGTTCGCCGGCACGCCCACCAGCGTGAACAGCTGCGGCCCGCGGCCGGCCAGGCCCGAATAGGCACCGGCGGAATCGGCCACGCGATCGGGGCCCTGGGTCAGCGCACGATCAAGCCGCGCGCCGGTGTAGCCGTCGAGCACGGCCGACAGCACTTCGAGCGCCCACACGTCGCTGTCCGCATCGTCGATTTTTTCCAGCTGCGGAATGCGGAACGCGAGCGACACATAGGCCTGCTCCGCAGGTGCCTTGAACTCGATGCGGCGGATGCCGCGCTGCGCGGGCTCGATGCGCGGCTTGCGCGGGGGCACGGCGCGCGCGGGAATGCTGCCGTAGTACTTCTCGGCCAGCGCGCGCACCTTGGCCACGTCCACATCGCCGACCACCACCACGGCGGCGTTGGCGGGCACGTACCAGCGCCGGAAGAACTCGCGTGCATCGTCGGGCGTCATCGCATCGAGGTCGCTCATCCAACCGACCACGGGGCGCTGGTAGGGTGAGGCCGTGAACACCGCGGCGTTCTGCTGTTCGCCCAGCAATGCGCGCGGCTGGTCTTCGGTGCGCATGCGGCGCTCTTCCTTGACCACTTCGATCTCGCGCTTGAACTCGTCGTCCGACCACTGGTTATTGGCAAAGCGGTCCGACTCGAGCTTCATGACCTGCTCGAGGCTGGCCACCGGAATCTGCTGGTAGTAGCCGGTGAAGTCGCGCGAGGTGAACGCGTTTTCCTGGCCGCCCAGGGCCGCCACGCGGCGCGAGAACTCGCCGGGCTTGATGGTCTTGGTGCCCTTGAACATCATGTGCTCGAGCACATGGGCCACGCCCGAGGTGCCGTCGACCTCGTCCACGGAGCCCACGCGAACCCAGACCATCTGCACCGCGGTGGGTGCGCGCCTGTCGGGCAGCACCAGCAGCGTCATGCCGTTGGCCAGGGTGAACTGCTGGGGTGCGGGTGCCGCGGCGGCAGCGGCCGGTGAAACGGGAGTGGATGAACTGGCAGAGGCGGCGGAAGCCGGTGTGGGCTGGGCCAGTACAGGCGCGGCCCACAGCGCGGAAAGCGCCATTGCCAGCACCGCACCAGACGCAGCACGGCGTGGCGAGGGGTGTTTCATAGAATGGGTCGGATTGTAAAAAGCTCCCGATGTTCAGTTTCTTCAAGAAAAAACCACCCGCCGAAGCTCCGGCCGCACCGGCGCCCGCCCCGGCCGCTGAACCGGCACCGGCGCCGGCACCCGAGCCTGCCCCGGCGCGCTCGGTGTTCTCACCGTCGAGCTGGTTCGGCTCCAAGCCTGCCGCGGAGGAGACCGCGCCTGCGCCGGCAATTGCACCCTCGCCATCGCCATCGCCATCGCCATCGCCTTCGCCCGCGCCCTCCCCCGCGCCTGCACCTGCCGCGCCGCCCGCCGTCGCACCTCCTCCTCCCTCGGTGCCCGTCGCCGCTCCACCCGCGGCGCCAATGCCTGCACCGGCGCCGGTTCCGGCGCCTGCCCCTGCCCCCGTCGAGCCTCCCGCGCCGCTGCCCGTGCCCGCCGCCGAAACGGCGATGGCCGCCGAGCGCAAGGGCTGGTTCGACAAGCTGAAAACCGGCCTGCGCAAGACCGGCACCGGCATCCAGGCGGTGTTCGTCAACGCGCAGATCGACGAGGCGCTTTACGAAGAGCTCGAATCGGCGCTGCTGATGGCCGACGCCGGCGTGAAGGCGACCGAGTTCCTGCTCGACGACCTGCGCGGGCGCGTCAAGCGCCAGATGGCCACCGACGCCACGCAGGTGAAGAAGCTGCTGGCCGATGCCATTGCCGACCTGCTCCGGCCGCTCGAGAAGCCGCTGGTCATCGGCCAGTTCTCGCCGACGGTCATCATGGTGGCCGGCGTCAACGGCGCGGGCAAGACCACATCCATCGGCAAGCTCACCAAGCACCTGGCCAACGAAGGCGCCTCGGTGCTGCTTGCAGCGGCCGACACCTTCCGGGCGGCGGCGCGCGAGCAGCTGCTGGTCTGGGCCGACCGCAACACGGTCGAGATCGTGAGCCAGGAAGGGGGCGACCCCTCCGCCGTGAGCTTCGACGCGGTGACGGCCGGCAAGGCCCGCGGCAAGGACGTGGTGCTGGTCGACACAGCGGGCCGGCTGCCGACGCAGCTGCACCTGATGGACGAGCTCAAGAAGATCAAGCGCGTGGTCGCCAAGGCGGACGCCACGGCCCCGCACGAAGTGCTGCTGGTGATCGACGGCAACACCGGGCAGAACGCCCTGGCGCAGGTCAGGGCCTTCGACGAGACCCTGGGCCTCACCGGCCTGGTGGTGACCAAGCTCGACGGCACTGCCAAGGGCGGCGTGCTCTGCGCCATTGCGCGCGAGCGGCCGATTCCGGTTTATTTCATCGGCGTGGGCGAGAAGCTGGAAGACCTCGAGACCTTCAACGCACGCGAGTTCGCGCAGGCGCTGCTGGGCTGAAGTGCGGCCAGCAGCGCCCGCTGCCGCTCAGAAGGCGCTTGGAAGCCGCTTAGAAGCCGAACAGCGAGCGGGTATCGCAGAGAAAACCGGTGCAGTTGGCCGGCCGGATGTAGAGCGTCCTGATCTGGCCGCTCGGCAGCCCGTAGTCGCCCACCAGCGCATTGCCCTTGGCGCCCTCGGCGTTCGCCTGCACGATGTAGTCCGCGCTGTTGCCCGCGGGTTGCAGGTTCAGGTAGCTGAACGTGGCCGACTGCGACAGGTCTTTCTCGTAAAGCAGCCTGATGCCATCCGAAAAGACATAGCCCGTCTTGAACCGGAAGCCGCGGGCGCCCTGGGACTCGAGCTGCGCCAGGAAATCGGCGTCGCTGCCGGGCTGGCCCAGCGCCTCGTAGCCATAGGTTGCACTGCCTTGCGAGTCCTTCTGGTACACCAGCACCGTGGTTCCGCCGACCATGTAGGCGCCGGCGACACTGAAGTAACCGTTGCCGCCCTGGGCGTTGACCTGTGCCAGATAGCCGGCACTGTCGCCCGGCGCCGTCAGCACGGCATAGGTGTAGGTCGACGAGGAGTTGTTGTCCTTGCGATAGAGCGTGCGCGTCTCGCCGCCTATCACGTAGGGACCGCCCCACTTGAAGCCTCGGGCACCCTGGGCATTGAGCTGGTCCTGCAAGTCGGCCGCGGAGCCTGCGACCGGCATCAACTCGAAGGCGTAGGAGGTTTCGGCGTCCTTCACATAGGCCTCGACAACCTCTGCGCTGTAGGGGCTCATCGAAATGGTGAAGGCGAAGCCGCCGAAAAAGCGGAACGACCTCGCGCCCTGTGCATTCAGCCGGGTGAGAAACGCCGATGGATCGGCGGCGGGGGCCAAGGCCTCGTACATGAAAGTGCGCGTGGCGGGAACCGGGGCTGGAGCGGGCGGCGGTGGGGCGGGCGGCGGCGGCGCGGGAGGAGCGGGTGCGGGCGCCGGTACCACCGGCAAGCCGGCGAAGCCACCGCCGCCGCCACCACCTCCTCCACCGCAGGCCGCCAGAGTTGCGGCGAGTGCCGATATCAATAGTTTTGCGTGCATGAAATCACTCCCTGAGAGCATTGATGTGTGAGACCGCGCAAAGGTAAAGCGCGCCTCACCCGCACACCAGTGCCAAAGGTCATGTCGCGCCGGTGGGCGCGAGTTCGCTCAGGGTTCGAAACAGCTTGCCGGCGTCGACCGGCTTGAACAGCACGGCCACGCCCGACGCCCGGACGCGCTGCAAGCGTTCGGGCGCGGTTTCGCCGGTGACCAGCAGCAGCGGCATGTCGGTACCCGGGCGCCGGCGAAGGCGCTGGCCGGCGTCGAGCCCGTCATTGCCCTCGGCCAGGCGGTAGTCGCACACCAGCAGATCGAAGGGCCGAGCCTCGCCTTCCGCCCGCGCAAGGGCTTTTTCCGCCTGCGCCTCGTCGGCCACGGCCTCCACCTCGATGGACCAGGAGCGCAGCAACTCGCCCATGGCCTCCCGGATTTCCGCCTCGTCGTCGACCAGCAGCACGCGCTCGGGCAGTGCCTGAGCCCCTGCGGCGCGCTGCCGGTGAGCCTCGGCGCCCTGAAGGGTGGAGGCCGCCAGCGGCGCGGCGGCGGGCAGCACCACGCGGAAGTGGGTGCCCCGCCCCGGGCGCGAGTGCACCTGCAGCGGATGGTCCAGCAGGCGCGACAGGCGCTGCACGATCGACAGGCCGATACCCAGCCCCTGCGACCGGTCCCGGCCCGGGTTGCCGACCTGGTAGAACTCTTCGAAGATGCGGCCGATCTGCTCGGGCGCGATGCCGACGCCGGTGTCGCGCACTTCGATCCATACGGCATCGCCGCGCGCCCGCGCCCTCACGGTCACGCCGCCGCTCACCGTGTACTTGAGCGCGTTGTCGATCAGGTTGGAGAGCATGCGGTGCAGCAGTTGCGGATCGCTGCGCACCCACAATCCGCTCGCGCGCACGCGCAGCTGCAGTTCCTTCTGTTCGGCCTGCGGCGAAAACATGTGGTTGAGCGGCAGGAACAAGGCGTCGAGCTGCACTGCCCGGATCTCCGGCGTGACCACACCCGCATCGAGCCGCGAAACATCGAGCATGGTGTCGAGCGAGGTGCCCAGTGCGTTCACCGCGCGCATCAGGCGCTCCGCATGAGCACCTTCGGGACGGCCGCGCAATTCGTTTTCGAGCGCGGCACCGAACAGCGCAATGGCATGCAGCGGCTGCCGCAGGTCATGGCTGGCGCTGGCAAGGAAGCGGGTCTTTTCTTCGCTGGCACGCTCGGTGGCGGCGATCTGCTCTTCCAGCCGCACGGCCAGTGCTTCCTTTTCGAAGCGCAGGGCCAGCGAATCCGCCAGCAGCTGGTGTTCCTGCACGCCCACGCGCAGCATCAGGACGAGATAGATCGCAGCAAAGGCGGCAAGAAAGAGATGGATGGAATCGCCCTGCCATGCGAGCGCGACGATCAGCCCGCCCATCATCGGCAGCGTGTGGCCGAACAGCGCCGCCTTCAATGGCCGGAGCGACTGCACGGCGCGCGCGCAGTTGCCCATCATCACGACCATCAGCGCGGCGGTGACCGGCAAGTTGCCGGCGGGCACGAATATCCATGGCGCGAGCGCATCGGCAAACCCGAGCAGCGTCACGATGCGGGTGATCTTGCGGGCCCACCAGGCGCTTTCCTCCGCCGGCACCGACGGGTTCCATCGCGGCGTGAAATACATGCCCAGGTACAGCGCCAGGTGCAGCACGACGAACGGCAGCACCATGGGGTCGCCCAGTTGCAGGTACATGAACCCGCCGAGCACCAGAACGAAAACCAGGCGAGCCAGGAACGTCGCCTTGTAGTTGAAATACACCGACGCCACGTGCTCGCGCAGCACCCGCCGGCTCAGCGGTGTGTCGGCGGCCATGTGCGGCGGGCTCAACGCAGGCTGCTGATCAATTGCGCACGCGAACGCACGCCGAACAGCAGCAGGATGGTCGATACATGGTTTTTCACCGTGCCCTCGCTCAGGTTCGCTATCTGGGCAATTTCCTTGTTCGCCTTGCCTTCGAGCACCCACTGCAGCACCTGCATCTGGCGCGGGGTGAGTTCCTGCCAGGCGCTGGCCTGGGCCGTTTCGGCGTAGCCGCCGAGCGTCTTCATGGCGGGAGGCGAGGTCTGCGCAGCGCCCCCATCGAGCAGGCCGCAGGCGCGGATAAAGCCCACCACTTCCTTCAGATCCGCCGATTTGGGAAGGAACGCGCTCGCACCCAGCGCCACCGCGCCTTGGGCCAGGGACGTGTTGCCCGTGCCCGAAAGCACCACGATCCGGGCCGCCGGGTAGCGCAGGCGAAATTCGGCCAGCCCGCTGAGGCCATGGGTGTCGGGCAGTGCCAGATCCAGCAGCACCAGGCCAATGGAGTCCCGATGCTCTTCGTAGAGCGCCAGCGCATCGGCCACTTTGCCCGCCTCGAACACCTCGATGCTGGCGCCGGAAGAAGCGGCCTGTGCCTGAACCAGCGCGCGCACGCCGAGCCGCAGCAGATCGTGGTCGTCCACCACCAGGATGGCGGTGGGCGGGCGGGCGGGGACGGGTTCCGCGATCAAAGGCGTCGGAGGGGATGAAGATTCGAGCGGAAGAGCCACGCGGCCGATCTTAGCGACGGCCCGACCGCGCAACAGTGCCCTAAGTCATGGCCCACGGCTGAGGTCGCGCAAAGGCATTGCTACATTTTTCATAGCACTTGCCATCGCTTGGCCGCGGAGGCACCATGGAGGTACCTCGCCGTACCGAGCGACGCTTTGGAGACAGAACATGATGCACACCGCCGATGCCCCTGCCGCGGCGGGCGACCGCAAGGTCGACCGGCTGCTTGCCCACTATGGCGAAAGCCATCGCCACCCCACCAACGAGCTGATTCACTTCGCCGCGATCCCGGCCATCATGCTGAGCATCGTCGGCCTGCTGTATGCGCTGCATCCCTGGGTGGCGTACGGCTTCGTGGCGGCGAGCCTGGTCTACTACGCCACCCTGCGTTCGGCCGCCTTCCTGATCACCATGCTGGCCGGAACGGCCCTGGTGCTGGCGGCGGTCCAGGCCATGGGCGTCCTTGTGCTGCCGATTTCCGCCGCCATCTTTGTAGTGGCATGGATCTTCCAGTTCGTCGGCCACAAGATCGAAGGCAGGAAACCTTCGTTCTTCGAAGACATCCAATACCTGTGGGTGGGGCCGCTGTTCGTACTCTCGAGGCTGTTTTTGCGCCTGGGTATTCGCTGGTAAGCCCCGGGTCGGACGCCGCCTCGGGCCGCACCGCCCTCCTGCTGTCGGTTTTCATCCGCTATGGAACTGCTGCTTTTTCGAGATCAACGACTTACGCCGCAAGCGCTCATGCAGGTTGGAAGCCGTGTTCCGTTCACAATGGAATTCTTGGCGATTTGCACCGCTAAGTTTGGAATTTTCGGCCGACGTTTTCGCTCTTGCTAGACGCCTGCAGAGGCTACGGCAAGACCCACCGGCCCACGCATGTAGCATACTGAGATCATCAGGAGATTCAGCTTCACGATCGACAAATCGCTCCCAAGGCTTCGCCGGACTAAGAGCGGCAACGACCTCAATGGGCCTTCTTCTGACCGAGCGGGGAGGGAGCACTCGCAGAGTGAGCCCTCTTTACTGGATCTGATGCATGGGCTTCCTAGTATGGAAGGCAGTGAATTCGACCCGCTGCCTATAGAGATTCGACTGCGCCCGTTCGATCTGGACTAGGGTGCTGCCGGGACCTTTAGGCAATCCGCGCGTGTGTGGACCTACCCGAGATTCGGGCTGCGGCTTCCGCTATCTGGCGGCTTGAGCGCGAGGCAAGCGCGAGCTTGTCGGCACAAGTTCGAGTTCGCTTCAGCTTGCCGCTTGACGTAGGCTGATGGGACTCGAACCCACGACGAGCAGAATCACAATCTGTGGCGACAAGCCAACACCCATGCGGGCTGCGGTGATGTTCGCGGGAAGTTTAGCGAACTTCTGGTCTCGAACCAACGCGGGCTGCGAGACTGCCCTTCCCACCAGCAATCATAGATAAAGGATGACGATGGACTCCGCATGGGCAGCCGAATCAGCCGTGCGCCTCGTTGTGAAGGCGTGGCATGACGGGAACAAGAAATTTCGCACGGCGATGCTAGCGGTGTTGATTGCCACCGAAAAATGACCCGGCTAACGCGCTAATTTCCGTCTAAGACTGACCCACGTAAAACTCTACC
>NZ_JBBCBV010000025.1:0-56289 GCF_037204045.1 Variovorax sp. CCNWLW225
GCCGTGGTCAACGTGACCGATCGTGCCCACGTTCACGTGCGGCTTGGTGCGGGTGAATTTACCTTTTGCCATTTTTCGACTCCGAAAAAAACGATTTCAACGTATGCAGATGGGTTGCAAACCTGCTGTTGCAACCCCCAAAAACTGGTGCCCTTTGCGGGAATCGGACCCGCGACCTCTCCCTTACCAAGGGAGTGCTCTACCACTGAGCCAAAAGGGCTTTGTCTAACCAATCGCTTCCGGCGTCGAACCGGGTCTCTGGAGCGGGAGACGGGAATCGAACCCGCGTCATCAGCTTGGAAGGCTGGGGTTCTACCATTGAACTACTCCCGCATCGGGGGCACTCAAAGGCACCCAAAGCGCTAGATCCAATCGCTCTTAGAAACCAAATTCATCGCTGGTGGAGAGGGCTGGATTCGAACCAGCGTACTCGTAAGAGGGCAGATTTACAGTCTGCTGCCATTAACCACTCGGCCACCTCTCCGGCGAACCTCGAAATATAGCACGGTTTTGTGATTTCACAGAACCTCCAGCACCAATAAGACGCAGGAACTGCACGAGGCGAACTGGCGGGAATTATCCGCGAAATCAGCCGCCCTGCTGGCGCGCCTCCCTCCAGGCACGCGCTTCGCCGAAATGCCCGCAGCCGATGAAAGGCACCGGCGGGCGCATCGCCGAAAGCGGCGAGGGGTGGTTCGACATCAGCACCTTGTGGCGGTTGATGTCGATCAACGCGCGCTTGCTTTGCGCATGCGAGCCCCACAGCATAAAAACAACAGGTTTGGCACCGTCTGATACATGCCGGATGACTGCATCGGTCAGCACTTCCCAGCCGCGCCCCGAATGGCTGGCCGGCTGCCCCTCCTCCACCGTGAGGCAGGTGTTGAGCAGCAGCACCCCGTGGGTCGCCCACTTCACCAGGCTGCCGCCGGGGTTGGGAAACGGCGGCGGGGGCGTTCCGAGGTCGCGCTGAAGCTCCTTGAAAATGTTGCGCAGCGACGGCGGCAGCGCCACGCCGGGCGCTACCGAAAAGGCCAGCCCCTCCGCCTGGCCGCGCCCGTGGTACGGGTCCTGGCCCAGGATCACCACGCGCACGTCGTCGGGCGGCGTCAGTTCCAGCGCCCGCAGCGGCTGGGGCGGAAAGATCACGGCACCGGCGTCGAGGCGCTCACGCAAAAAGCCCAGCAGCTTCTGCCCGACGATGCCGCCGAAGAATCCGTCGACCAGCGGCTGCCAGCCCGGCGCCACCGGCCAGTCGGCAGGATCGCTGCTCGACAGCTGATCGGGCCGGCTCATCTGAACAATGCGGCGAGTGCCTCGCCCGGCTCCTTGGCGCGCATGAACGCTTCGCCGACCAGGAAGGCGTGAACGCCGGCCGCGCGCAAGGTGGCGACGTCTTCACGCGTGGCAATGCCCGACTCCGTTACGGCCAGCCGATCCGCCGGCAACCGCGGCAGCAGGTCGATGGTGGCCTGGATCGACACCTCGAAATTGCGCAGGTTGCGGTTGTTCACACCGATGAGCGGCGTCTTGAGCTTGAGCGCGCGGTCGAGCTCGGCTGCATCGTGCACCTCGACCAGCACCGCCATGCCCAGCCCGCGCGCAATGGCTTCGTAGTCCTTCATCTGCGCGTCGTCGAGGCAGGCCGCGATCAAGAGAATGGCGTCGGCGCCCATCGCGCGCGATTCATAGACCTGGTAGGGGTCGACGATGAAATCCTTGCGCAGCACCGGCAAGTCGCAAGAGGCACGCGCCTGCTTGAGGTAGTCGACGCCGCCCTGGAAAAACTGCTTGTCGGTCAGCACCGAAAGGCACGCGGCGCTGATTTCGCCATCGCCCTCCGCATAGCTCTGCGCAATGTCAGCCGGAATGAACTCTTCGCGCAGCACGCCCTTGCTCGGGCTCGCCTTCTTGACCTCGGCAATCACCGCAGCCCGCCCCGCGGCGATCTTGGCGCGCAAAGCGCCTTCGAAATCACGCGTCAGCACGCGGCTCTCGGCGTCGAACCGCACGGCTTCGAGCGGGCTTTTCTTCTGCGCCGCAGCGATTTCCTGCCGCTTGACCGCGATGATCTTGTCGAGGATGTCGGACATGTTCTGTATTCGTCTTTAGCGGTTGTTCAAACCGATGTGGAAGCCTTGACCAGCTCGGCCAGCTTGTTCCGCGCCGCGCCGGAGGCCACGGCTTCGCGCGCGCGGTCGATGCCGGCGGCCATCGAATCGGCCACGTTGGCGGCATACAGGGCCGCGCCTGCGTTCAGCAGCACGATGTCGAGCGCCGGACCGGCCTGATTGTCGAGCACCCCCAGCAGCATGGCCTTCGACTGCTCGGGCGTTTCCACGCGCAGCGTGCGGTTGCTCGACATGGCAAAGCCGAAGTCTTCAGGATGCAGTTCGTACTCGCGAATTTCGCCGTCCTTCAGTTCACCCACCATGGTGGCCGCGCCGAGCGAAATCTCGTCCATGCCGTCGCGTCCGTACACCACCAGGGCGTGCTCGGTGCCAAGCCGCTGCAGCGCGCGCACCTGAATGCCCACCAAGTCCGGATGGAACACGCCCATCAGGATGTTCGGTGCGCCCGCCGGGTTGGTCAGCGGCCCCAGGATGTTGAAGATCGTCTTGATGCCGAGCTCCTTGCGCACCGGCGCCACGTTCTTCATGGCCGGATGGTGGTTCGGCGCGAACATGAAGCCGATGCCCACCTCTTCGATGGAGCGCGCAATCTGTTCCGGCTGCAGGTTGATGTTCACGCCGAGCGATTCCAGCACGTCGGCGCTGCCCGACTTGCTCGACACGCTGCGCCCGCCATGCTTGCTCACCTTGGCGCCCGCGGCCGCCGCCACGAACATCGAGCAGGTCGAGATGTTGAAGGTGTGCGAGCCGTCGCCGCCCGTGCCGACGATGTCGACCAGGTGCGTGGTGTCCTTCACCGGCACCTTGGTGGAGACCTCGCGCATCACCTGCGCCGCGGCCGTGATCTCGCCGATGGTTTCCTTCTTGACGCGCAGGCCCGTGATCAGTGCCGCCATCATCACCGGCGAGCACTCGCCGCTCATGATGAGCCGCACGATGTGCAGCATTTCGTCGTGAAACACCTCGCGGTGTTCGATGGTGCGCTGCAGCGCTTCCTGGGGGGTGATCATGAAGAGTCTCCTCGGTGTTTTCAGGGGCCGACGCGACCGGCCGGCGCGTCCGTAAATGCAAGCTTGAGGCCGAAGCCGATGAACAGCACGCCTGCCGCGCGATCGAGCCAGTGCATGCCCTTCTGCACGGCGCTTCTGCGCGCCATCCAGCCGGCGAATGCGGCCCATCCCACGACGATGGGAATGGAGTTGAGATTGAACAGCACGCCCAGCATGACGAAGTAAAGGCTCTTGTTGTCTGCGTCGGGTGCGATGAACTGCGGCACGAAGGCCAGGAAGAACAAGGCCACCTTGGGGTTCAGCACATTGGTCCAGAAGCCGCCGAGAAAGATCTCCCTGAGCCCGCGCTCGGCGGAGCCCGCAGCAGCCGCTTGCATATCCGCCGGCGGCTTGGCGCGCGACAGCACCATGCGCACGCCAAGGTACAGCAGGTAAGCCGCGCCCACGTACTTGAGCACGGTAAAGGCCGCTGCCGAGGTGGCCAGCAACGTGCCAACGCCGACTGCCGCCGCGAAGATATGGACGAAGCAGCCGGTGAGAACGCCGAACCCGCCCACAATGCCGGCGCGCACGCCAGAGCGCAGCGAATTCGTCACGATGTAGAGCACATCAGGCCCCGGGGTCAGGTTCAGCAGCCAGCCTGCGGCAATGAAAGCGAGCAGATGCGGAAGATCGGGCATCGCGGGCTCCTTGGTTCCCTGGTGTCAGGCGTTGAAGAAGCCGCGGATGGCGGCAACGGCGCGGTCCACGCCCGCCGCATCGACATCGAGATGCGTCACGAAGCGCAGCCGATAGAGGCCCGTCGCAAGAACGCCCTGCTGGTTGAGGTGCGCGAGCAGTTCCGAAGAACGCGCCTGCGCTTCGCCCGTCAGGTCGACGAACACGATGTTGGTGTGCGGCGCCTCGACCTTCAGGCCTTCGATGCCTTCGAGCCCCTGCGCCAGGCGCTGCGCGAGCGCGTGGTCATTGGCCAGCCGGTCGATGTGATGGTCAAGCGCGTGCGATGCCGCCGCCGCAAGCAGGCCTGCCTGCCGCATGCCGCCGCCCGCCATCTTGCGGACGCGATGCGCCCGCGCAATGAACTCGCGCGACCCCACCAGCGCCGAGCCGATCGGCGCGCCCAGGCCCTTGCTGAAGCAGACCGACACGCTGTCGAAGCACTGCGCAATCCGGCGGGCTTCCGCCCGGATGTCGTTGCGCTTGTTCAGCGCAGCCTGCGCTGTCGCGGCGTTGAAGAGACGCGCGCCGTCCAGATGCCGCTGCAACCCCTTGCTCTTCGCAAGATCGGTCGCGGCTTGAACGTAGTCGAAGGGCAGCAACTTGCCGCCCAGCGTGTTCTCCAGCGCGAGCAGCTTCGTACGCGCGAAGTGCGCGTCATCAGGCTTGATCGCCGCTTCGATCTGCGCGAGCGGCAGCGTGCCGTCGGGCGCATGGTCGAGCGGCTGCGGCTGCACGCTGCCGAACACCGCAGCGCCGCCGCCTTCCCAGCGGTAGCAGTGCGCCTGCTGGCCGACGATGTATTCGTCGCCCCGCCCGCAGTGCGAAAGAATGGCGCACAGGTTGCTCTGCGTGCCGGTCGGCACGAACAGCGCCGCCTCGAAACCCAGCAGCGCGGCGATCTTTTCCTGCAGCGCATTCATGCTCGGATCAGTGCCGAAGACGTCGTCGCCGAGCGGCGCCGCCATCATGGCCTCGCGCATTGCCGGGGTAGGCTGCGTGACGGTGTCGCTGCGCAGGTCGACGACGGAGGAACGGTCTGTCATGGCGGGTCAGTCCAGGAAGTTCTTGAGCATGGCGTGGCCATGCTCGGTGAGGATCGATTCCGGGTGGAACTGCACGCCTTCGATGCGCACGTCATGCGCAAACCCGGTGTGCCGCACGCCCATGATCTCGCCGTCGTCGGTCCACGCGGTGATCGCCAACGCCTTCGGGCAGCTCTCGCGCTCGATCGAGAGCGAGTGATACCGGTTGACGATGAACTTCTCCGGCAGCCCCGCGAAAACGCCTTCCTGGGTCGTCGTGATCTCGCTGGTCTTGCCGTGCATGAGCTGCTGCGCGCGAATGATCTTGCCGCCGAAGGCTGCGCCGATGGCCTGGTGGCCCAGACATACGCCAAGAATCGGCAGCTTGCCCGCGAAGGCCTCGATGGCCGCCACCGACACGCCCGCTTCCGCCGGCGAGCAAGGCCCCGGCGACACCACGAGCCGCGTCACGCCCGAAGCGATCAGCTCGCCGATCTGCGCCACGGTGATCTCGTCGTTGCGGTGCACCTGCACATCCGCACCCAGCTCGCCAAAGTACTGGACGATGTTGTAGGTGAACGAATCGTAGTTGTCGATCATCAGCAGTTTCATGGCTTGCTCACAATCCGGTGCACGCCCTTGACCACGGGGAACACGTTGAAGTTGATCAGAAGACCCAGCTTGAGGCCCGAGAGACGCAGCGCGGCAAGCACCTGCGCGCGGTGCAGGTCGGTCAGCACGTCGACCGCCTTGAGCTCCACGATGACCGATTGCTCGACCACGAAGCCCGCGCGGTACACCTCGCCGAGCGAACGGCCCTTGTAAGTGGCCGACAGCGCCACGCCCTGCGCAAAGCCGATCTCGCGCTCGGCGAGTTCAATGGCCAATGCGGCGGCATAGGCGTCCTCGCTCAGGCCCGTGCCGAGCACGCGCTGCACCTCGACTGCGGCGCCGATGATCTCGTGCGAAAAGTCGTTTTGAATATCAGGCACGTTGCTCATTCCAGCCCCTCCTCGACCAGTTCGGCAGCGCGCAGCAGTGCGCGCGCCTTGGCTTCAGTTTCTTTCCATTCCAGCTCGGGCACCGAGTCGGCGACCACGCCGGCCGCAGCCTGCACGTGCAGCATCTGGTCCTTCACGATGCCGGTGCGAATGGCAATGGCCACATCCATGTCGCCCGCATAGCTGATGTAGCCGCAGGCGCCGCCGTAGAGGCCGCGCTTGGTGGGCTCGAGCTGGTCGATGAGTTCCATCGCGTGCACCTTGGGCGCGCCGGTCAGCGTGCCGGCCGGGAACGTGGCCTTGAGCACGTCGATGGCCGTCATGCCGTCCTTCAGCGTGCCTTCGACGTTGCTCACGATGTGCATCACGTGGCTGTAGCGCTCCACCGCGAAAGCCTCGGTCACCTTCACGGTGCCGGTCTTGGCGATGCGGCCGATGTCGTTGCGCGCAAGGTCGATCAGCATCACGTGCTCGGCGCGCTCCTTCGGATCGTTGATGAGCTCTTCCTCCGCGGCCTTGTCGAGCTCCAGCGAAGCGCCGCGCGGACGCGTGCCGGCCAGCGGGCGGATGGTGATCTTCTGCTCGCCCTCGCCCGTGTTCTCCTGGCGCACCAGAATTTCAGGCGAAGCGCCCACCACGTGGAAATCGCCCAGGTGGTAGTAATACATGTAAGGCGACGGGTTGAGCGAGCGCAGCGCGCGGTACAGCGACAGCGGCGATTCGGTGTACCGCTTGCTGATGCGCTGCCCCACCTGCACCTGCATGAAGTCGCCGGCGGCAATCATGTCCTTGGCGCGCTCCACCGCAGCAAGGTAGTCGGCCTTGGCAAAGCTTCGCTCCGGCGGATGCGGCTGCGTGGGCTTCACGATGGGAGCGCTCACCGAGTACTTCAGTTTTTCCTTCAGCTCGCGCAGGCGGCGCTTGCCTGCCGCATAAGCCTCGGGCTGCTTCGGATCGGCATAGACGATCAGGTACAGCTTGCCCGAGAGGTTGTCGATGACAGCGAGTTCTTCGCACTGCAGCAGCAGGATGTCGGGGCAGCCCAGCGCATCGGGCGGGCAGCTTTTTTCGAGCTTGCGTTCGATGTGGCGCACCGTGTCGTAGCCAAAGTAGCCCGCAAGACCGCCGCAAAAACGCGGAAGCCCCGGACGCAGCGCCACCTTGAAGCGCTTCTGGTATTCGGCAATGAAGTCCAGCGGATTGCCTGCAGCGGTTTCGACCACCTGCCCGTCGGTCACCACCTCGGTCACTGCATCGGCACCAAAACCGCTGGCACGCAGCAGCGTGCGTGCGGGCAGCCCGATGAAGCTGTAGCGACCGAAGCGCTCGCCGCCCACCACCGATTCGAGAAGAAAGCTGTGCTTGCCGCCACCCTGCGAATGGGCCAGCTTGAGATAGAGGGAAAGAGGGGTCTCGAGGTCGGCAAAAGCCTCGGCCATCAGCGGAATACGGTTGTAGCCCTGGGCGCTGAGGCTCTTGAATTCAAGTTCGGTGATCACGGATTCGTTCTCCAGTTGCCTCGCGGCGCTTCTTGGCCGGTGGCAAGGTCATTCACTGGTGGTCCGGAGTCTGCAGCGATCCGGTACCGCGGGCGCACGGCGTGCGCCGTGCAATCAAACAGTCAGCGATGTATGGCTACGCCAGGGCCAGGCTCCCCGGCTGCCTTGACCTGTTTGAATGATGTGATGAACGAACATGGAGCGTGGAGTTTAGCCCACGAAAACGCCGCTCGCGCAATGGCCGCCTTCAGGGTTCCCCCGGAGAAGCAGGAGTAAAACGAAAAGATACATTCGAACGACCGTTCGCAAATCGAGGAGATCACGTGCCCGCTGTTTCGCTTTCATTCCTGCCGTTCTCCCGCTTTGCCGTGCTTGCCTGCGCAGCCGCCATCGCAACCACCGCCTCGGCCGCACAGGTCGACGTGGCCGGCGTGAAGCTGGACGACACCCTCGCCCTTCGCGGCACCACCCTGCAGCTCAACGGCGCGGGCGTGCGCTACAAGGCTGTCTTCAAGGTGTACACCGCCGGCTTCTACGTGGGCAAGAAAGTCTCCACGCCCGAAGAGGCGCTGGCGGCGCCCGGCCCCAAGCGCGTGGCCATCACCATGCTGCGCGACATCGAGGCCAATGAACTCGGCAAGCTCTTTACCAAGGGCGTGGAAGAAAACTCGCCCAAGACCGAAATGGTCAACCTCATTCCGGGGCTGCTGCGCATGGGCCAGATGTTCGCGGACCAAAAGCAGCTCAAGGCCGGCGACACCTTCACCATCGACTGGCTGCCCGGTACCGGCACGCTCATTACTGTGCGCGGCGTGCCTCAGCCCGATCCGATCAAGGAACAGGCTTTCTTCAATGCGCTGCTGCGCATCTGGCTCGGTCCCGTGCCGGCCGACTGGAAGCTGAAGGACGCGCTGCTAGGAAAGCAGTAGCCCGGCAACCAAGCGAGCACGCGCCGCGCGCGCTTTTCAGACGGCCGCGCGGCCCAGTTCGGCCAGCGAATCCACGAAGCCATCGGCATCCACGCCGCGCACCGGCTCGCCATGGTTGTAGCCGTAGGTCACCAGCACCACCGGGCATCCGACGGCACGCGCGGCCCTCGCGTCGTTGCTCGAGTCGCCGACCATCAGCGTGCGCGCGGGATCGGTGCCCAGCGCCTCGCAGGTCTTCAGCAGCGGCAGCGGGTCCGGCTTCTTGCGCGCGAAGGCATCGCCCCCGAACGCGAATTCGAAGAATCCGTCGAGCCCTTTTGCAGCCAGCAACGGCTTGGCGAACGAGGTGGGTTTGTTGGTGAGGCACGCCAGGCGCAGCCCGCGCACGCGCAGCGCCTTGAGCCCCTCGGGCACACCGGGGTACACCGCCGAGTGCTGCCCGTTGATGGCCAGGTAATGGTGCTGGTAGCGCTCCCAGGCGCGATCGAAAAGCGCCTCTGCCCGCGCGCGCAGCGCATTCGCGCCGGCCTCCGAAGCGCCATCGCCGCCGGAGTCCATCACATGGGCGAGCGCGGAAAGGATCAGGTGCTCCGAACCCTTGCCCACCATTTTTTCGACTGCCGCCGGAGGTACCGGCGGTAGCGAAAGATCAGTGAGCATGTGGTTCAGCGACACCGCGAAGTCGCCGAGGGTGTCGACCATGGTGCCATCGAGATCGACGATGGCAGCGTCGAAGCGGGTGTGGTCGAAGCTAATAGAGTTCAAAACAAACAAATAGAGTTCAAAAAACTGCTCGGTACTTTACCGGGCATGAAGAAATAGAGTTCAAAACATTTCGATGGCGTAGATGGAAGGCGAAGGTTCTAGACGTAACTCATCGACGATGGGAGAGCCGAGCCGCGTGAAGTGCTGCTTTCGCCGACGCAGTCACAATTAGACGATCAGATTTCGCACGTCGCCCGACTTGAGGAGGACGCGCGACGCGACATGTGACGAGCAAGTTGCGCGCACCGACCAGGCCCTCCCGAGAAACCGGTAGGCCCCGACCGAGAACCGAGGTTGAAGACGCCTTGATGTCACTCACTGACAAGCCAATAAGCCCTGGCTACGCCACCGCGCTTCGCGTAATCAACACCGAACATCATCAGGTCAGCCAAATGGGCGTCGACCGCCTCGCGACTTATGCCCGGTTGCACTCCAACAACGGTAAAGCTTCGTTTTGTGGCCACCGTATCTTGCAGCAGTTGAGCAAGTTCCGGGAGATTTCCGACAACGAAGCTAGAGGGAAACCGGTGTCGCTGATGCATACGGTCCCGCATATGAGCCAACAGCGTGGCTACATCACAGTAGTAAACCGATTTGACCAGTTGGCCGGCGACTTCGTATACATCACCGACTCGCCCTCCGGTCGGAGCGCCGCCGGCTCCTTTGCAGTGATAGAGACCGATATCAACATCTCCCTCAGCTGAGACGGTCACGGCAATGTAGTCCGCCGCCTCTCCAGAGCGATGATCGTAGAACAGAGCCACCAGACCCGGTACAGCCCGCAAGTGCTGCTCCAGATGCTCTTGAACCGTGGTTTGGCCAGCGAGCGCTGCACGCTTCCGCGCCGCGTCAGCCGTTCCATCGTTGGGTACAAACTCGACTCCGATGGAGCACCCGTTCCAGTCAATGAACTCTGCATCTCCAGGCGTCAATGCCGCGGCTTGAATTTGCGGTGCAGCCATAAGATTCATTCCCTCAAAAGAGGACTTGTCGGCCGCATAAAAAACCGGCGGATGCTCTCGCAACCATTCGTCGAGCGGCATCCAATCGTCCATTGCCGACTCGACCTGGATCTCTATCACCTCGTCCAGGAGAGAGACCATTGGGCCGTTCTGGATCGAGAATCGCATGAGAATGGAGTCTTCTTCATGGATGACCTTGAAGTCCATTCTTCCTTCCGCCGGCAAAGGGGCGAACTCAGCCAGCTCGCAGTCGGTGAGTCTCTTGTAGGAAGCATCGCCCCCGGCCCGCCAGTACCGTATGCGCGGATTCGTCTTGAACCCGGCTTTGGACCAGCTCCCCGCTATGACCACTTGGGGAATTTCTCGCAGTTGTGTTGCAGCGCGCACGATGTCCAGTTGCGTTTGGGCGAACGGGGCGTTCCCAACAAGCCGAGCATTCATCCGCTCGACCCAATCCATAAATTCGGACACCGAGAGATTCTGATTGCTCCATATGCGCGAACTGCTGCTTGCGCCGATGGTCTCCTTTTCGTTGCCGGCCATGCCGCTGCCGAAGAAGTGCCCCTGCGAATAGGCTCTGCCATCTCCAGCCGTGACCGCACGTTCCGCGGCGGGCCCCGTGAGGGTCCGATACGTCTCACCTTGAGAATTGAAAGTGGTGTTCTTCAATCCGACGTTGTAAAAGCGCACCTCATCCAGGCCAGCTCGAGCTCGACTGGTTTCCTCGTAGCTCAGGGGTCGCGAGCTTTCACAGACTTCGTTCATGAGGCCTTGATAAATTTTCTCGGTTCGCCTTGTTGACCCGATGTAGCAGAGCCCGCCGACTGGGAAATACATCAACAAGAATGCGTCGTGCCGGATGTTCATCAACACGTCAGAAGTCGCCCACTTGGGTGGATTCTCATCGACCGTCAGCACAAGGCTGACCGTTCCGTCCTCCGTTACCCATTGCTTGACGGCACGTAGTGCCTTGCCCACCGTATCGCCAATCTTCGAGAAGTCGGGGGCCTCTGAGCAACGAAAGACGCGAACGTGCGCATAGAGCTGAAGGACGAGCGGAGACACTGCGTCGTAGTCGGATTCTGCGACCTTGCTCACGGAGAATCGCTCAAGAACTGCCTGCTCCTCCGCATTTCCTTCAAGTTCTTCTTGAGCCGCGTTGTCAATCATGAGGGCAAGGTCAACGCCTTCTTTCAACAGCGCATTTGGAGCGTCAACAATACGCGCGAGAGGTGCGATCAGCGTTGCATCTCCGGTGGTGTCGTCGCTTCGAGCAAAGCGTCCTATGAACTGAATCGTCGGCACCAGGGAGCGGTGAGGCGCGTGCAAGGCGGCGACCTTCAACTTGGGAAAATCGTACCCCTCGCCAAACATGTCGACGCACACAATGCCTTGCAGCTCTCCAGACAGAAGCTTCTTTTCGTATTCGTCCTGCTTTCGCTTGCCAACTTTGCTGTCGATGGCTTCGACCGCGACCCCAAGGCCGCGGTAGATTGGTACAAGCTCCCGCGCGGTTTTGATGTTCGCCGCTCGAACAAACAATCGATGGTCCTTCCCCTGTTGCGCATCGGCTTCCAATTGAGCGACGGCGGTCACGGCGATGGATCGATCAATCTCAGCGTCGTTGAGGGGGTCAACAACCGGAGCAGCGCGGAACGACACTGGACGGAAAGCTCCTTCGTCAACCGCACGTGTCACTGGGTAGCGATAGACCAATTTTCCCGGAATAACGCGGCCGTCACGCCTGAATGGTGTTGCCGTGAGAAAGAGGAATCGAGCGCTCTTGAAATGCGCCAAGAAGGCGGCCCACGTATCTGCAGGGGCATGGTGAGCCTCATCAAAAACGATGAGGTCGAACAGATCTTCGCGCGCACCTGGCGCCAAGGAGGGAGAAGCGCTTGACGGCGTCGAGACTACAACGTCCTGTTCAGCAAGCTGCTCCCACGCGGCAGCATCTTCAGGCCGCCCTTCGAGCCTGGCGACCATTGGATTTGGAAACTCCGCGGGAATAGCACCGATTCTTCGAAGCGTGGAGAGCTCACGAAAATGAGAGGTGACTTGTTTACGCAGCGCATCGGAGGGCTCAACGATGAGAACACGCTGCGCGCCTGTAAGCAGCGGCAAGGCCATCATCAACGACGTCTTTCCGTAGCCAGTAGGCAGACACACGATGGCTGGGTCATCGTGAATAGTGGCGTGGGCAAGTACCGCATGAAGCGCGCCAAGTTGCCCGAGTCTGAAACCTTGATTCGGCGTCGAGCCCTGCTTTGCAAGGTTCAATGCGTCGCAATGTGCCGCGAAAAATCCAGCCATAGCCCCTCCAATATTTCTTCTTGTTTATACGCGCTACATAGGATGTAGGGACCTCCATTCCCATCAATATCATTTCAATCGCCTCTGACTCAACCGTCGTGCACTTGCAGGCAAACACCTGTTTAACCCATCCACCGGGTCAGTGTGCCGTCCCCCGGCCTTGCTGCTGGCCTCGCCCGCTTCCAGCTACATGACCGGGGCGATCATTCCGGTCGATGGTGGTACCTCCGCGCGATAGGAGACAGGAACCCCGCTACTTCAACGCGGCGCCGCCTCGCGCGAGGTATTGCACCGAGAGGCGCGCGAACTGGCCTCCGTCTGTGCTGATCGAGGTTTGGTGACCGCCGCCAGCGCTGAAGACCATTCCGATGGTATGCATCTCGCCGTATTCCTGGGTGTTGGTCAGCATGTAGTCGACGTGGTTGTCGCGGTAGTGCTGGTCGGTGCCGCCGGGCGTATCGGAAGGCACGCCCATCGGCGTCTGCCACCACAGGATCGGCAGGCCGTTGCCCAGGGCCGTGCGGTAGTCCGAATACTGCTTCTGGTTGTCGTGGAAGCTGGGGCTGGTCTGGTTGCTCACATCCCAGTAGAACGGGGCGCTTCCGTTCTGGCATTCTGCGGGTGGCGATGCTGCCTCCCGGCAGCCCGCGTCGCGGTCGCTGGTCTGCGCGACGATGAAGTCTGCCTGGTTCGCGCCGACGGCACGCATCATCGCGGCGACTTCGACGGGCGTGCCGCTCCAGAAGGCGGGCGGAAACCCGATCAGCGCCTTCGGGGCGACCTTGCGCCCCATCTGCACGAAGCACTGGCCGAGGCCCGCGACGGTGTCGGGCAGCGTGGCGCATTCGGGCTGGCCGCTCACGGCGGCGGCCATCTTCGTCAGGTCGCGGCCGGGCGCCTGCGATGCGGCGAAGCCCCAGAAGTCCGGCTCCACGTTGACGAGCGCAGGCTTGCCCCATTCCGCGATGCGCTGGTACATCAGGCGGACCTGGCCCCAGTACTTGTTCATGAAAGTCGCATCGCTGATGCCGCTCAGGTTGCCCTCACCGTTCGCGGTCATCTGGTAGAGCGTGAACATGGGCACCGCACCATAGGCATCGGCAGCCTGCGCGGTGTAGGTGACATAGGCCCCATCGGGGCTGTTCCAGGTGGGCCATGCACCCGAGCCGACGCCCACCAGGTACTGATCCACGATGTCGGGATGGATGTCCTGGCTCTTCATGTCGTCGATGGATGTCGTCCCCAGGCCGACCAGCACACGAGAAGGTTTGCCAAGCTTGTTGGCCATGGCGACGGTGGCAGGCACAGGTGCGGAGCCGCCGCTCGTGCCTCCATTGCCACCCTGGGTACCGCCGCCGGAGGTGTTGCCGGCCACCTGGCCACCGCTGTTCTGCCCGCCGTTGCTCTGGCCGCCATCAGATTGACCGCCGGTGCCGGACTGGCCCGCCAGGCTGCCGGCCAGCGGAATGCCGGCCCCTCCACCGCCGCCACCTCCACCGCCACAACCAAAGAGCAGCAAAGAGACCATTAGCGCGGAAGCGCACCGCCGAGAAAGAATGTCCATGAGAGAAATCCGAAAGGTCGAAGTCAAGCAAGCACCGGCGCGCCCGTGCATGCGCGCGCCGGTTCGGGTTCAGGGTGGTCCGGGCAGCGCGGCTGCCGGATGGCGCTCAGCGGGCGAGGTTCGCGATGAAGGCCGCGTCCTGCGCGCCGCTGTAGATGCGGAAGTCCTGCATGCGGCCCTTGAAGTACGGGTCGCCGCCGTACTGGGAACGGCCCAGCCAGGTCTGCGTGGTGCGGCCCAGCTGGAAGGGATTGATCCAGATGCCATCTGCGGTGGCGACCTGCGTACCGTCCACGTAGAGCGTGCCGACGGTGCCCGCGAGCGTGACCGCCACATGCACCCAGCGCCCAGCGGGCAGCACGTCGGTCGTCACCGACTCTTCGTTCCAGAACTGATTGCGCGAACTCGAGAAGCGCAGCTTGCCGCTGCCGTCGCGCGGGATGAGCCCCATGTAGGCCACGTCGTTGGAGCCGAAGTCGAAGATGCGCGCATTGACCACCGAAGCATCCCAATAGACCCACACCGCCACCGTGAAATCGCCCAAGGCCGACACAGCCCCGTCGGGCAACTGGACGTGACCGCTGCGGCCGTCGAGCTGCACGGCGCTTTCGCCGTTGCGTCCTTCGCCCCAGCTCGTGCCGCCCATCAACTGCCCATGCAGCCCGCGGCTGCTGGCATCGTTGGCATCGCCGTTGAGCGGCAGGTGCAGCCACAGCTCACCGGGCACCGCCACGCGCACGGTGTCCGCACCGGTCATCTCCCCGGCGTCGGTCACCGCGTCGATCCGGTAGTACCAGGTGCCTTGGCCGGGATCGTCGGTGTAGCTGCGCGGGTCGGTGACCGGTGCAAGGGTCGTGAACGGACCGTTCGGCGAAGCCGCCCTCTGCACGAGGTACTGGGAAGCGCCTGCGGTGCCCCACCAGGACAGCTGCACCTTTGCATCGCTCAGGAATGCGCTCAGGCCGCTCGGCGCTGCGGCAGGAACCGGATCGCGTGCATAGAGCAGCGTGCCGATGCCCGGCTGGTCGCCGCCATCGACGCGCTCCGGCCGTATCTTGTCGAGCATCGCCTTGGTCCAGGGTGCCGAGAGCCCCTTGCGGCTCACATAGTGGCTGTAGATGAGATCCCAGTTGGGCCGCAGCTGGTTTGTGCCCGCCGCAGCGGTGGCGGCCTGGTCGAATCCGTGGACGCCTTTGTAAGGAGCGAACGGCATCGTGAACCGGGCATTGCCGTTGGCATCGGCCAGGTTCGTCTTGGCCACATACTCCGAGCCGGCCAGCAGGCGGTTGTTCCCGTAGCCGAAGAGATCCTCACCTTGGTTCCAGGCCATTTGGCACAACATCCCGGCCAGCGCGATGCCGAGGGTCGAGTGGCCCTGGTCGCGATGGCTCTCCTGCCATTGCCCCAGATAGCCAGGATGCACGTAGTAGACGTTGTTGGCGCTCGCGCCGCTGCCACGGCCGCTCTTGTAATAGTTGCTCGCTTCGGCGATCAGGTCGCTCCGATCGCAGAACACGCCGATCGCGTAGACGGTGCAGATGTTGGCCAGGTCCCAGTTCGCCCAGTAGTGGGTGACCTTTCTGGTCTCCGTGCCGTTGTGGTTGACCAGGAAGTCGTGCGCCTTCGGGTAGAACACGTTCAGCAGCATGGTCTGGAAACGCGCGACGTCCTCCTTCGCCCAGCCGGGGTAGGTCCGCATCAGTTCCGCGGCGTTGGCCCATTGGTTGCCGTAGAGGCCCGAGGCGAGGTAGACGTTGGAGTCGCCGCCCAGTTCGGTCAAGGTCGACGACCATGCGTTGAGGAACTCCACCGCCTTCTTCGCGTAGCTCTCGTCGTTCGTGATCTTCCAGCGCAATGCGAGGTGAAGGGCGCGCACAAAGTCGCCGACCATCTGCCAATAGTTCTCGCCGTCGACACCGCGCGTCACCAACGCCAGGGGGCGCGGCTTCGCATCGAGGTTGGTGTTGTTCGTCTTGAGCATCATGTTCAAGCCGCCCACCCAGAGCTCCGCTTTGGCGGCCAGCTTGTCTCGGATGCGCTGCAGGTCGACCTCGGTGACCAGCAGGCCGGGGTGCGTGATCTTTTGTACTCCGGGCTCAGGGGTGGTCGGCCCGGGCGCTGGGGTGTCGGGAGTATCGACACCTGCGACGGCATCAGGGGTGGCACCCGGTGGCTGCTGCGCGGCAACTCCCCCTATCGGCGAAAAACTTCCGCTGCTGCCACCACCGCAAGCCGTCGTGCCAAGGGCGAGTGCACTCGCGGTGCCGATGAAGAAGGTGCGGCGATCCAGCAGGGCGACATCTTTGTCGTCATTCGAAAAGTGCGTCATTTGTCTAAAATGTGTAAACAAATAATTCTGCAAACTGCATGCCATCCGCCTCGATGGCCCGATGAAATGAAATCGGTAAAACCGATGGACGCATTGCGCGCGTTGCGAGAGACATGCAGCGGCAAGAAGTGACATTCGTTGTCACATGAGACGCCGACGACACGACATTGAATGTCACTGCCTCTTGCCATGTACGCACCGATTCAGAAGCCCGTGCGGTATCGACCTGCGCGACAGGACAAGGCGCTCATGAGTGTGAGCTGTACAGAGGCCGCAATGAGCCTTGAATTGCCTCTGAAAATGAGCGACTGAATTTCATTTTCGGAATGACCAAGAGCACTGCAACTTGCTTGCGTTCTCTCCATTTCGATGACGCAGCGATGCCGATGCTGAACACTGGCTCACCCGTTCGCGGTATTCGGGAACTCCTCGATGTATCCAAGCACTTCCTCCGCCGAGAAGCCGTTCGTCGCTGCCGTGTCGAGGTTGTACCGTGCTTCCTCATGAAAGAACTGAAGCGCCGAGTCGAGTCTCAAGCAGCCGATGGGACTGAAGGCGCCGACCATGAAGAGCGGCAGGACCAAGCTATCTGAGTCCCGCAGTCCTGAGCGCTGGAGAATGTACTTTCTCCCCTCGCCTTTCGTTGATCGCCTTGGAATCCGACCTCCGCAAGGAGTCCTCAATCATGCAAAGCAGTTCGCCCAATATTTGGAGACTGCACTGGCCGATCTTTCCCCTGCCGATGAAGATGACCGAGTTTGGTTGACCGCGAGGGTCTCCGGCCCGCATAGCCTTTTGGCAAATCGAGCTTCTACTGGTATTCGTTGTACCAGCCCTTCAAAGAACCCTTTGTTGGATAGCCCAGTTGCCGGATGGTGGGTCTGACGCGCTCTCCCAGCTTGATGTAGAGCTCAACGGCTCGAATCCGACCTTCGTAGGAGTACATGAACCACCTCCTGGCAGTCCAATTTTTCGTCCGCTCCCCGATCCGGGGTCGGGCCATCATTCGCCATCAATGCTGGTATGTCTACTTATCACCAATGACCGCGACAGCAGACACCTCGATCATCATTCCGACGAAAGGCAGGCTATGCACCGTGATAGACGTGCTCGCAGGGAAGTTGCCATCGGGCCAGAACTCGTGGCGAATCGGAATGAGCGGCTCCAGAAGCCTAGGGTCGGTCAGATAGACAGTGATGTTGACGACGTCTTTCATGCTGCCACCAGCGCGTTTGACCGCTGCGTCGATGGCTCGGAAGATCACGCGAGCCTGGCCTTCAAAGTCGCCGGCCATCGATTTTCCCTGTTCATCCCTTATGCCGACTTGACCCGATATCCAGACAGTCTTTCCACCTTGCGTGGCCACTGCGGTGGAATACCCCCGGGGCTGCCCAGCTTCTGATTTGAGGTACTCGCGGGCGTTCGCGGTCGTCGCCAGAAAAAGCGAACTGCATAGTGTCGCGAGCAGTGCATGACGAAATTTCATATCCACTCCTAATTTAGAGAGCAAGTTTCAATGGGGCGATGGAGGTAATGCGCACTTGGTATCGATGCCCGCAAGCCTTCATCGCCCCATCGCGGCAACACCGCCAGTTGCTACGACCGAGTCCTGATCCGGGGAACCACCCGAAGCGCCGATAGCACCGACGATCAGGCCCCCTTGCATCAGCGGAATACCGCCTTCAACAGCATTCGCGTGGGGCAACGTGAGAATGCGCAGGCCGGCGCCGCCAGCTGCCAGCGCATCCTGGAACGCCTTGGTCGGACGGCGGTACATCGCGGCTGACACCGCCTTGTTCTGGGCGACCAGAATGCTGGCGTTCTGCGTGTTGTCCATCTTCTCGAAGGCCACGAGGTTGCCGCTGGTGTCCACCACCGCCACGGCCATGGGAACGTTGATTCGACGGGCTTCGGCAATCGCAGCACCAATGGCACGACGGGCCTGCTCGAGATTGATGTTGCCGCCGTACTGCGGGACTGCTGCCGCGGCAGGTGCGGCTGCAGGCGTGGGTGCTTGCGCGATGGCCAGCCCGCTTCCGCCGCATACAGTGAGCGCAGCGACGAGGGATACGATGTTGCGGATAGTGATCATGGTTAATTCCTCCGGGTGAAAAATGACAGAAGCGCGCGCACGCATGTGCATTTCTCGGCGGTGCGCACTTCCCTTTGTTGATGCAAGTCGTCCAGTTGCGACCGCTGCCGCGACATCCCCGACATTCGGTCTTCGAGCTCTGATCTCGCAGCTTGGGCTTATGCGTGTCTTCACTCTGCTGAGATCTTGTTGTCCTTTACCACTTTCTCCCAGCGACGAGAATCGTTGGTCAGGAAACTCGCGAACTGGACCGGCGAATCGCCCGCTGGAACAAGACCCATATCAGCCAGGAACTTACTGAACTCCTCGGAGGCAGTTACGCCGCGCGCGGCCGCAGCCAACTGGTCGGCGATGCTCTGTGGAGTGCCCTTCAGGACGAAGAGCGCGTGCCAGGAGTCACCGTCGAATCCCGGGAACATTTCAGCAACGGCCGGGACTTCGGGCAGGCTCTTGATGCGGGCAGCACTCGAGACGGCGAGCGCGCGCAGCTTTCCTGTCTTGAGATACTGCAGGACGTCGGCGACGGGGCTGAACGCCGTGTCGATCGAGCCGCCAAGGAGATCAACCAAACCGCCGTCCTTGTAGGGCACGTGGGTCATGGATACTCCCGCGTTGTTGCAGAAGTAGGTCATGGCCACATGAGGGGCAGTCGCGACACCGTAGGAGCTGTAGTTCAGCCGCCCGGGAGTTCGCTTCGCTTCCTGGATCAGGTCGGACAGGTTCTTGAGCTTCGAGTCGGACCTCACGACGAGCACAAACGGAATTGCCAGCGTTCGAGTGACCGGGATCAGATCACTGACCTGGTACGGCAACTTCTTGTACACATGCGGGTTGATCGAGAGCGTGACATTTGCCGTGTACAAGAGGTTGTAGCCGTCCGGTCGCGTGGCGACGAACTGCTGTGCACCCACGATGGTGCTTGCCCCGGGCTTGTTGTCGACGATGACGGGTTGGTCCAGCGTTTTTGACATCCGCTCTGCGACAAATCGGGCGGAAACGTCAGGCGCGGTGCCCGCGGGAAACGGCACGATCATGCGTATCGGACGGCTGGGGTATTTCTCTTGCGCAAACGCGGGCGCTTGCGTCAGTCCGTACACGACAGCCGGAGTCCCTACGGCATGAGTAAATAACATCGAAGCAAAATCTCTGCGATTCATGTGAATACCCTCAGCTTGATGGATGGCCGGTTTTTCCGTTGTTGGGAGATAGAAGCAAGATGAATTCGAGGCTGTCGCGGCGGCCCACTCAATGCGGCAACGCAGCCTTGGCATGTACGATCCATGCTTGGGGCGTGCCGATCTCGAGCTGTATGTCTGACCGGTAACTGCGCTCGGCGACGGGATGAGCGCAATTCCTGCGGAGGCTGAAGCACCTTTCGGATTCCTCATTTCGGCATCCATGACGCACAAGCCCACGAGCCGCATTCCGAGACTTAGCTGTTCATCGCGCTGGGCTTCAGTTCTGCCGCGCTCAAGGTTGGCGGAAGCATCTGGAAGCGGTCGGTGATTCGGGCGTACGTGCCGGGGCTCGAAAGCCGCCCGATGGTGTCGAGCGCTCCCAAGTTCACGTGCAGTTGTTCGTTGAACACGCCCTCGCGGTAGTGCGCATAAACGACTTCACCCACCACGAGTCGGTGGCCTGAACCGCCGAGATCGTGCATCTGGGACAGGACGCACTCGAACTGGATCGGGAAGTTCACGATGCGCGGAGTCTGCACCTTCACGGACGGCTCGAGCGTGAACTGGGCCACCTCGAGTTCGCTGACGTCCGCAGGATATTCAGGACCGCAGGCGTTCATCCCCTCCCGGTTCTCATAGTCAACGAGATGCGCCACGAACTCGCGCGACGCTTCGATGTTGACCAGCGTGTCTTTGGGCTCGCCTGCGCGTTGATACTGCGTAGGCGCAATGGAGAACATCACCATCATCGGATTGATACTGGCGATGTTGAAGAAGCTGAATGGCGCCGCATTCAGCCCCGCGGGGCCCTTCGTGCAGATGAGCGCGATGGGACGCGGAACGATCGCGCTGGTGATCAGCTTGGCTTGCTGCGAAGGATTGAGTGCCCTGCAGTCGAGCCCGTGGAATGCGTGTGAAGGGGGCGATTGCGGCATGGCTGCTGTCCGTGACATTTATCAGGCCGTTCGGCCCTGGTCGGTTGTTCGACGATTCCTTCGTCGATCCTTGACAATGGTGATCGCCTCGATCTCCACGCGCCCCCCATGACCAAGCCTGCGGTTTGGAATATTCGGGTTAGGCGTGAGCGCTGAGCGATGAACAATGAGCTTCACTCTATAGATTCAGTGATCGGGTGCAAAGCGACGATCTTGGAAATCATTTTTCCTTGAAATGGAAAATTTGATTCACTCACTGAGCTATCGCTGTTGGTCCAGGCTGCGGGACATGGTGGCCTCAGCGGTGCATCCAGAGCGCTGGGGCTGTCGAATCCCGCGGCAACACGCTACCTGGCCGCGCGTGAAGTCTGGGTCAGGGTCGGCTGGTGGAGCGCAAGCCGTCAATCAACCACGCCCTTGCGCGTGATACGCCAGCAGAAGTGTGCGCAGCGATCTATGCGTCACCGAATTGGACATTCCAAGGCAGCATCGCCTCGTAGTCGTCGCGCCGGTCAGCGCGTAACGCTCGGCAATGAGCGCAGCGAGTTCTTCTACGGTGATGAAGGCAGTGACTGGCGGTGGCGACACGCCCGCTTGGATCGGACTGCCCCATCACCGCTCCTTCAGGCCACACGGAAAAAGCGCGGACGGGATTAGTGCTGCACCACCGCGATGTCGATGCCCTCCAGCAACCAGTGCAACTGTTCGGCCGTGGGGGTGAGAACCACCTCGGCCGAGGGCCGCTTGAGCAACAGCAAGGATCGTTACGCTAACAACACAGGATCCTTACCGCAGCAGCGCCTGCGGTTGCTGAACACATAGGCACGCGAGCCGAACGGATCCGGGCTCTTGCGCCCCACAACCAATCAGCCTCTCAATTCTGCGCACTTGCTCTGATGCCTACGTGTCCATGTAGCTCTACGCGGACGCGTAGCCTCGCGGCTCATCGCTCACTCAACAAGGGCGCGACTGATCGGCCGCGTCGAGACGGAGCATAAGGATTGGTTCCGCAGGCAGCCGCCCGAGAGGGAGATGGGGCGCTGAGCAGTTGTAGACACTTCAGCAGGCCAGAGCGTCACATCCTCCCGGTCCACTTCCGCTCGTATTCATGGGCCGCAAATTCATCAACCATGAAGTTGATGAAAGAGCGAACCTTCGCAGACAAATGCTTCCGGCTGGGGTAGGCGATATTGATCGTGAGCTCTGGCAACTCCCACTCGTCCAGCACGGGCACCAAGCGACCGGCAACAACATCGTCATAGAGGATGTAGCTGGGCTGCACCAGGATTCCATGGCCGTTCAGTGCGGCTGCCCTGAGCACTTGACCATCGTTTGACTCGAGCAGCCCGTGAACCGTCACTGACTCGCGCTGCGCGCCGCGAGTGAAGCTCAGCTCATTCGGATTCTTCGCATAGACGTATAGCAAAAGCGCGTGCAGTGGAAGCTCGCGCGGATGCTTCGGCACGCCTCGGTTGGCAAGGTATGCCGGGGATGCCGCCAGGAATCTCCGTGTCGTCCCCAAGCGACGAATCGTGATGGTGCTGTCTGGTTCCAACTCCCGGGTGCGGATTGCGACATCGATCCCGTTGTCGATCATGTCCAAGTATCTGTTCGCAGTTTCGATGTGCACCCGCAGTTGGGGATACAGCTGGTGGAAGCGCTGCAAACGAGGCGCAATGATCTGCATCGCGAAAGACAGCGAAGCGCTTACTCGTAGAACGCCTGAGGGATTGAGCGTTGCGCTTTGGAGCGCCGATTCCGCATCTTCCAGCTCATCGAGGATGTGCCGCGCACGTTCAAGGAACTCCTGACCCTCGCGTGTCAGGTACAGGCGACGCGTGTTTCGCTCGACTAGCCGCACCTTGACGCGGTTCTCGAGAGAAGCCAAGGTGCGACTCGCGGCAGGATTGGACAAGCCCAACGCCTCGGCGGCCTTGCCGAGCCCCCCGCGCTCAGCAACCTGGATGAAGAGCGATAGCTCAGTGAATCGATCCATTTTTCCGACTTTTGGAAATGTGAATTCCGGGCTGGGTGGTTTGTGTCCTGATTGTGAAATTCTAAAGTGTGGCTCCCCGGTTCGGTACATGGGTCTTATCCGAATCGTCCACTTTGGAGAAAGTATGAGCATCAATCGTTTCCGTGCGGTTCTTTCCCGCCGTACCGCGTCTGTACTCACGGCAGCAATGCTCGTCGGCGGCTCTGTCTTTGCCCAGACGACGTTTCCGACGAAGCCCATCCGGCTGGTCGTCGCGACGCCGGCAGGAACGTCACCGGACGTTTCAGCCCGATTCGTTGCAGAGCGCCTCTCCAGGGATCTCGGACAGCCGGTACTCGTGGACAACAAGCCGGGGGCGAGCTCGATCATTGGCGCGGACGCGGTAGCCAAGGCCCCCGCCGACGGATATACGCTTTTTTACGGCACAGCTCCGGCGATCTCGCTCAACCCGCATTTGTTTACCAAGCTGCCATACAAGTCTTCCGACTTTGCACCAATCATCCACCTCGTGGATGTTCCTTTTGTGTTGAGCGTTCGCGCGAACTCCCCGTACAAGTCGGTCGATGAGGTATTGCAAGCTGCCAAGCAGCAGCCCGGTAAGCTGACCTACGCGTCACATGGGCCGGGCACCCCAAACCATGTTGCGATGCTGGAGCTATTGCAGAAGACGGGCGCAACGATGACGCACGTGCCATACAAGGATGGAGGCATTCTGGACCTCATGAGTGGAGTCGTGGATTGGGCGTTCGTCGCCTCGGCCGATGCCATTCCTCAGATCAAGGGAGGAAAGCTGCGAGCGCTGGCAGTTTCCGCGAACGGACGTATGCCGAGTCTGCCTGGCGTCCCCGCCTTGTCCGAGAGCTTTCCCGGCAGTCAGCTCTACTCGTGGAACGGCATTCTGGCGCCGCGTGGCACCCCTGCGGAAGTCGTGGATCGCTTGTCGGCGCCACTGCAGAAGATCGCAGCGTCGAATGAGTTTCGGCAGTACCTGCTCGAACTTGGCTTGATTCCCGCCGGGGGAACACCAGCAGAGTTTCGTTCGTTCCTGGCCAAGGATTTTGAAAACTGGGGAGCAGTCGTAAAACAGAACGGAATTCGGCTCGACTGATGGAGCCAAACGGAAAGCGTCAATCTCACCAATTCAAAAACGGAGTTTTTAGTCATGACTTTCACGATCATTGCGCGCGACAAGCAGTCGGGTGATTTCGGTCTCTGCATCTCGAGCTTCTCGCCGGCGGTGGGTTGGGTAGCGCCGTTCGGGTCGGCGCAGGCCGGTGTGCTCTCTTACCAATCGTCCGTGGAACCTCGGCTGGGCAAGGTGGCGCTGGGCTTGCTCGAAAGAGGATATTCGGCCCAGAAGGTGCTCATCGACATGGAGCAGATGGACAAACACTGGGAATACAGGCAGGTCGGCGTCCTCGATGCGCGCGGCGGGATGGCCGTCTTCACGGGCAAGAAGAACTATCAATGGGCGGGGCACCGCATCGGCTCCGACTTCATCGCTTTCGGCAACGTGCTCGCCGGCGAGAAGACCATCGATGGGATCTGCGAGGCATGGGAGAGCAACCGTGCCGCGAGTTTCGACGACCGCTTGCTGCGCGCCATCGAAGGTGGCCGCGATGCCGGCGGCCAATTGGAGGGCCAGACCTCGGCGGCCATCAAGACGTTCGGCCGCAAGGGCACGGCGCGGCTCGATCTGCGCTGCGACCACGCGTCCGAGCCGATCGCGGAACTGCGGCGGATTGTCGACTGGTACATGCCGCTGGTGGAGTACTACGAGGCGCTGGTCGATGACCCGTCGGTCATGCCCCGGCACAAGGACTGGCTCAAGGCGCGCGGTATCGAACGCGAGTACGGCAAGCCGCCGCCGCACCTGGCCTGAACTTCATCCCATTTCTTCCGTGGAGCCAGATATGAGCATCAATCTTTTCCGTTGCGCCGTTTCCCGCCGCACCGCGTCTGTATTTGCGGCAGCGGCACTCCTGTCCGCGTCCGTCTTCGCCCAAACGCCGTTTCCGACAAAGCCAGTGCGGCTGATCGTCCCCTGGCCTGCAGGAGCTTCGCCGGACGTCACAGCTCGATTCATTGCAGATCGCCTCACCAAGGATCTTGGACAGCCGGTCCTCGTCGACAACAGGCCAGGGGCAAGCCAGATCATTGGGACGGACCTTGTGGCCAAGGCTCCTGCCGATGGACACACGCTTCTCTTCACCGCGGCTCCGTCGGTCTCCCTCAATCCGCATGTGTTTAGCAAGCTGCCATACAAAGCTTCGGATCTGGTGCCGGTCATCCATGTCGTGGAAGTTCCCTTTGTGATGATCGTTCGCGCCAATTCCCCGTACAAATCGGTTGATGAGTTGGTGCAAGCCGCCAAGCGGGAACCGGGCAAGCTGAACTACGCGACCTACGGAGATGGCACTCCAAGCCATATTGCTGCCCTCCAGCTGGTGCAGAGGGCCGGCATAGCCATGACGGCCATTCCATACAAGGATGGAGGCATCCTTTCTGTCATGAGTGGAGACGTGGAGTTTTCGATGGAAGCGTCGGCCGCTGCCATCCCTCAGATCAACGGAGGCAAGCTGCGAGGGTTGGCAGTGTCTGCAAATGGGCGCGTGCCGAATCTGCCTGGCGTCCCGGTCTTGTCGGAGATTTTTCCCGGCAACCAGTTGCATTCATGGAACGGCATCCTGGCGCCGCGCGGTACCCCTCCGGAAGCCCTGAATCGTCTGTCGGTGGCATTGCAGAAGATCATTGCCTCGAGCGAGTTCCAACAGAAGGCGATCGATCTCGGCTTGATTCCGGTAGGCGGAACACAGGCGCAGTTTGCTTCATTCCTGGCCAAAGACTACGAAGAGTGGGGAGCGGTCGTGAAGCGCAACAACATTCGCCTTGACTGAGCCTATACCTATTACCCCGACAAGAAATTCATCGTGACCTACACAGTAATCGGGCGCTGCCCTCGGACTCACCAGATCGGCGTCGCCGTTGCAACGTATTCAGTCGCCTTCGGGTCGTTCACTCAAGGAGCGCACAGCGCCTACGGCGTCGTTATGTCACAGGCCAACGGGCGCAGGCGGAATGCCCCTCTGGGGCAGAACCTGCTGCAGCAGGGGCTAACGAGCAAAAGCGTGCTTGCAGCGCTGGTCCAGGACGACGCCCACGAGAGCCTTCGCCAGATCGCCGTGATGACACGAGACGGTTTGGGCGTGGTTCACACGGGCGCAAGCGTCACGGGTTGGGCCGGAGACAAGACGGGAACGGACTACACCGTCTTCGGAAATGTTCTAGCAGGCGAATACGTGCTCAAGGCAATGGAGGCGAAGTTCAACGAAGATCCGACCCAGCCGCTGGTTGAACGACTCATCAGCACGCTGGAGTCCGGCAGGGACGCAGGTGGTCAGACCGCCAACGACCGACATTTGCCCGAGCGATCGGCCTGTGTGGTCGTGATGGATCGCGAGAGCTACGCGGCATGGGACCTGCGCGTCGACATGCACGGGACCGCGGTGGAGGAACTGCGTCGCATCTACAACCTGTACAAGCCGTATCAGCCCTACTACGAAGCACGGGAGATCGACCCCACCAGCTGCCCGACCCAGCTGGCATGGGAGCGCGAGAGCCTGACCGGCGCTCACCTCCAGGAAACGCTGAAGTGATCAGAGGGCAGATGCCGGCCCTTTGTGCCGCCTCTCCGAACGCCTTGCGCAATCGACGAAACCCCTGACCATTCCGTCTTCATGAACTTCGCCGGCAACCTCGGCCACTTCGCGGTGAGAGCTGGATCGAGGGCCCGGCAACTGTGAGCGGACAACCCAAGCGACCGCCAACGGCGCCATGACGGTCCCCCTCCTAGCTGGCGCCGCGTTTTTCAGCGCGGCCGCCTTGCGCATCTGCGATGCGATGCTGCCGCGCTTGGCCAGCGACTTCGGCGTGACGCCAGGTGCAGCCGGGCAGGTCATCATCTGGTTTGCCGTCGCCTACGGCCTGGTGCAGCTGCTGTTCGGCCCGATGGGCGACCGGTACGGCAAGGCACGCTTGGTGCGTCTTGCGCTCGCCGGCTGTGCGGTGGCATCGCTGGCGTCGGCGCTTGCGCCCGACTTCCAGGTTTTGGTCTGGACCCGCGTCGCATGGGGCATCGCCGCCGCTGGCGTGATTCCCCTGGCCATGGCCTGGATCGGCGACGCCGTCCCCTATGACCAGCGCCAGGCCACGCTGGCGCGTTTGCTCACAGGCACCATCTCGGGAATGATGGCGGGCCAGCTGGCCGGCGGGTTGTTTTCCGAATCAGCCGCCGGTTGGCGCGGCGCCTTCTTCAGCCTGAGCGTGGGATATTCCGCAGTGGCGCTCCTGCTGATGATGCGAGCGCGCCAGGCACATGCCTCGATTGCCGCGCCCACCGGTGCTGCTTCTCAGGTGCCGATGGCGCAGCAGTTGCTGGCCGTTCTGCGCGTGCCTTGGGCGCGTGTCGTCCTGCTGGCAGTGCTGACAGAGGGGTTCTTCCTGCTGGGGCCGCTGAGCTATCTGCCCACATACCTGCATATACACCACAACCTGCCGCTGTCCACGGCCTCTGCCCTGGCGGCTCTCAATGCGGTCGGCGGCCTTGCATACGCCTTCACCGCCAGTCACATCGTGGCCCGCTTCGGGGAACGGCGCATGGTGCTGGCGGGCGGTTGGCTGATGGGGTGCGGCTTCCTAGCTTGGTGGATCTCGGTGCTGCCCTGGCTGGCCGGCCCCATCGCCCTGGTGGTGGGTTTCGGCACCTTTCTGTACCACAACACCTTGCAAACCCACGCGACCCAGATGGTGCCCGCGGCACGGGGGACATCCGTGGCCTTGTTTGCGTCTTTTCTATTCACCGGGCAGGCGCTGGGCGTGACCGCCACCGGGTATGTCGTAGACCACTTCGGCTTTACCCCGATTCTGCTGTCGGCGGCTGTCGCATTGCCTGTTGTGGGCTGGGGTTTTGCGCGTGCGCTGCGGCGCCGTTCGACTGGCGATTGAGCGCACCCAGCCCCAATTGCGCACCACCGTGAAGTGACCCACCTTTCCAAACTCAGGAAATATCATTTCCACTTCAGCGGCTTTCCATCTGCTTTGTGAAATTTTAAAGTTTGACTGCCCCACCCGGAAAACGGGCTTTTTGTGAACCATGCGAAACCTCAATCAAGACAACATCACTCAGGCCGTGATCGCCAGCTTCGCCGATGCGGGGACTCCTCGTCTCCAGCACATCATGACGAGCCTGGTACAGCATCTCCATGCCTTTGCGCGTGACGTGAAGCTGACAGAGGAAGAGTGGGCCCAGGGAATCGACTTCCTCACGCAGTGCGGACACATCACGGACTCGAAGCGGCAGGAGTTCATCCTGCTCTCCGACGTGTTGGGGTTGTCCATGCTCACGGTTGCGATGAATACCGAGAAGCCGCGAGGCTGTACGGAGTCGACTGTCTTCGGCCCGTTCCATGTCGAAGGTGCTCCGAAGTATGAGCTTGGAGATGACATCGCCAACGGGGCGAGCGGCACGCCTTGCCTGGTGCGCGGCACCGTCCGTGACATCTCCGGAAGCCCCATCCCGCAAGCCGTTCTGGACGTGTGGCAATCCGACGAAGACGGGCTGTATGACGTACAGCATGAGGGCCTGGATCAGGCCCAGGCGAGAGGCGTATTGACGGCGGATGGCGACGGGACGTTCTTCTTCCGATCCATCCTCGCCGTTCCGTACGCAATTCCTCACGATGGCCCCGTGGGCCGGTTGCTGGAAGCCACGGGACGCCATCCCTGGCGCCCTGCGCACCTTCATTTCATGATCAAGGCGCCCGGATACGAGACGCTGGTCACGCATGTCTTTCGCGACAAGAGCGACTACCTCGATTCGGATGCCGTATTCGGCGTGCGCCAGTCGCTGATCTGTGAGTGGAAGGAGCAGGCGGATGGCAGCTACCTGCTGGAATTTGACTTCGTGCTCAACCCGACTCGGGGGCACTCAGGTTGATGGACATGAAGGACTTCGTCTATACCGCACAGCCCTCGCGAGTGGTTTTCGGTGCCGGAAGCCTATCGCACCTCGAGCGGGAGATCGATCTACTGGGCGCCAGGCGGGCGATCGTGCTTTCGACGCCCGAGCAGGCCGAACAGGCCCGCGCGATTGCCGAACGCATCGGCAACCGAGCTGCGGGGGTGTTCGCACGTGCGGTGATGCATGTGCCGATCGAAACCGCGCGGGAAGCCCGTGAGTTCGCGCGTCAGCTCAATGCCGATTGCGCCATTGCGATCGGCGGCGGATCGACGACTGGTCTTGGCAAGGCGATCGCCCTCGAATCGTCCCTCCCCGTGCTTGCAATCCCGACGACATACGCTGGAAGCGAGATGACGCCGATCTATGGCATCACCGAAGCCGGGCTCAAAAAGACTGGCAAGGATCTGCGCGTGTTGCCTCGCACCGTGATCTACGACCCCGAACTCACGCTGACGCTTCCAGTCGGCATGAGCGTCACCAGCGCGATGAACGCCATCGCGCATGCCGCAGAGGGTTTGTACGCACAGGACAGCAATCCGGTCATGGATTTGATGGCCGAGGAAGGAATTCGCGCACTTGCGCAAGCGCTGCCGGGCATCCGGGCGGATGCCACAGAGATAGCGGCCAGGAGCGATGCGCTGTACGGGGCATGGCTGTGCGGCACCGTGCTCGGAACGGTCGGCATGGCGCTGCACCACAAGCTTTGCCACACGCTTGGCGGAACATTCAACTTGCCCCACGCTGAAGTCCATACCGTCGTGCTGCCCCACGCGATAGCCTTCAACTCGACCGCGGCCCCACAAGCAGTCAGACGCATCGAGCGTGCGCTCGGAAAAAATGGGGTGAGTGCGGCGGCTGGCATTTTCGACCTCGCGCAGCAAAGCGGTGCCCCGATGGCATTGAAGGACATTGGCATGCGCCAGGAGGATCTCGACAAGGCAGCTGACCTCGCAGTTGCAAACCCGTATTGGAACCCGCGTCCGATCGGCAGCGCCCAGCGCGCCGAAATCCGCGACCTGCTGCAGCACGCCTATGAGGGCGTGAGGCCGAATTCGATTGGCGCACAAGTGCCTTAACCGCCTGCCTCTCGAGGCAGATTTAACCAACCTTTAGGAGAGCAATATGAAGAGAACCGTCATCCACACGAACAAAGTCCCGCCTGTAAAGGTACCGCTGTCACAAGGCATCAAGGTTGGCGACTGGATCTACACGTCCGGCATGCTCGGCATGGACCCCGCCACGGGGCAACTGGCCGTAGGCGGCATGGAGGCGGAAACGCGCCAGGTCTGTGAGAACCTGAAAGCTGTTCTCGAAGCCGGCGGTTCGTCGCTTCAAGACGTTCACAAAGTCGTCATCTATGTTGCCGACCTTGCGGAAATGCTGCCGATGAACAAGGTGTTCAGTGAGTATTTCCCGAACGATCCGCCGGCGCGTACGACGTTCCAAGCGGCAGCGCTGGTCATGGGCGCACGAGTGGAGATCGAGGCGATCGCCACCGTCAAGGACTGACCTCGAAGACCCACCGACTGCAGCCTTGAGGTTTCAGTCGGTGTTGGACGGAGACGCCGAGATGCCGCAAATGCCCTCAACGTCCAGGCTCCACGGCCTCGATGCGGGGGACTGGACGAGTCGCGGCAAACGAACCCGATCACCGGCGCCGCCGTTCCTCGTCCGATCGCCCTTGTTTGCACCGGAGGAGCGTCAGGGTTGACCGCCGCGCCTTTCACTTTCAGATTCTCCAAAATTGCGAGCGTTAACCCGTCGATCGTGATGTTCCCTGTCCACGGCGCCTGCGACGAGGTGATACCCCCAAAATGCTCTACACATTCTTCCTGCTCGACAAGCCCGGTTCAAAGGAGCTGCGTCTTCAACTTCGACCCGCTCACAAGGCCTATCTGGCCCAGGTGGCCGAACGGATCGCCTTTGCCGGGCCCCTTCTCGCGGACGACGGAACGTCGATGATCGGGAGCCTGCTGTCGATCGACTTCGCCTCCCGGGACGATGCGCATGCATGGCTCGCAAACGAGCCGTTCACACGCGCCGGTGTCTACGCGTCAAGCAGCATCCATGCCTTCGAGAATCTGTGGCCTCAGAAGGCCGGCTTTCCGCCCGCAGAGTGAGTCATGGAAAGCAATGTGATCAAACACATCGTCATGTGGAAGCTGTGCGGCGAAACGCCTGAGCAGCGCCGCCAGAACGCGAACCAGCTCGTGGAGAGCTTCCATAGCCTTCGCGGCCGAGTGCCTGGTCTTCTCCACCTGGAGGTCGGAATCGACACAAGCGGCGTGGACTACGCATGCGACGTCGTGCTGTACAGCGAATTCGCCTCTCAAGCGGCACTGGAGGCCTACGCGAGCCACCCCGAACACCTGCGTGTAAAGCGCGAGCTCGGCAATCTGCGCATCACGCGCCATCAGGTGGACTACTCCACTACGACACACGCGGCTTAGCTCCGCAGACGTCGCTTACTTTCAATTGGAAATCCGATGAATATTCTTGGCCTGTCCGGCAGCCTCCGCGCCGGCTCTTACAACACACTGGCACTCAAAGCGGCTCAGAAGCTCGCACCCGCAGGAGTCGTGGTTGAAATCGCAACCATCGGCGATATTCCCATGTACAACGACGACCAGCGCGCTCAGGGGGAACCCGCCGCTGTTGCCGCGCTGAAGGAAAAAGTGCGCCAAGCGGATGGAGTGCTGATTGCCACACCGGAATACAACTTCTCTATCCCTGGAGTACTGAAGAACACCCTCGACTGGATGTCGCGCCCGCCAGAGCCGCCGTTCATCGGAAAAATTGTCGGCATCATCGGCGCAAGTCCAGGGCCAGTCGGCACAGCGCGCGTGCAGTACGACCTGCGGAAGGTCATGGTGTTCATGGATGCGTTCACGGTGAACAAACCCGAGGTGTTCATCAATCATTGCGCGGGCAAGTTCGACGCGCAAGGACAGTTCACCGATGAGGCTGGCGGCAAACTCATCGTTGATTTGCTGCTCGCCATGCAGGACCTGAAGCGGCGGCTTGGCTAAGCCCTGAGCGGCCACGCCGCTCGCGCACCGTCGCGCTTCTACGGCAGCACTCGTCTCGCAAACAACCAAGACAGCCAACTGAAACACATGAATATGGACCAAATCATCGCAACTGATCCAATACGGCTGCTCTCCATCCTCTGCGGATTGATGTTCATCCCGCACAGCGTTGCGAAGTTCACCGCGCGCCAGGCCGTCAACAAGGTCTTCGAATCCGCAGGGCTGCGTCCAGTGGCCTTCTTCGTCATCTTGTCGCTGATCATTGAGCTCATTGCAGCCATCGGTCTCGTGTTCAATGTACTGCAGCCATACGCTTCGTGGCTAGGTGCAATGTTCATGCTCGCTGCGGGAGCGGCCTCGTACAAGATTTCAGGCGGCAAATGGAACTGGAGCTTGGGGGGCTGCGAACTGCATGTCTTCTGGGCGCTATGCATGATGATCGTCGCCGTCCATAGCTAGGGAAGGTCTGATCGAGTCCGCCGACAGAAGATCTGAATGTTGATCAAGCAGCGCCGATGATGAGCCAGATCAGTTCTTCGGATGCCGAGCATGCGGGCAAGAGAAAGAGGACGCGTCGGACAGTCTTCCTCACCGAGATGGAGCTGGTGGTGCCCTGGAAAGCACTGCTTAAAGTCATCTAACCACACTATCCGCCTCCGGTGCGCTTGTCGGTGGTGTCACGGACGAACCGTTCGACTATGCCCAGTGCGTGCCGCTGATTGGCTGCTCGTGCAGGGTGATGTGCAAGATGAGCGACTCCGGCCGGGTCGTCTCCGGGGCGCCTCAAGTGCGGCGCATCTTTGCAAAGCGCATCGATGCCCCGTCCGGGAAGCGTTGCCGCCATAGCGCGATCTCGCACTGGTCCAGCCCGGCCTCCACAGGCGATGCACTTGTTCTGCAGGCCCTGCTCCACCAGCAAGATCACATGCGCCCGCAACCGCAATCGAGCCTCCACTCGTCGGCCCATCTGCCAGAACATGGAGCTCTCTCTCGCTGTGCTCATTCAGTCCGATCGTCTTGACAACTCGTATCGCTCCAGCCTCCTGGATCCACAGAGTATTTAAGACTCCCGCGCTCGGCAACTTTGATGAGAAGAGCATTCGGTGAATCGATTCATTCTTCCGATTCACGTAAATCTAAATTCCAAGTTTTGCGCTTTTCTTAAGAATGTGGAAATCATAAATTTCGTCTCATGGGGCCAGTCAAGGCACATTTTCATCCCCGTCCAACCCATACGATCATGAGGACAACATGAGCTCTGCCATTACGCGCCGTACTGCGCTTAGATTTGCTGCGGCAACATGCCTGACTGGAGGCGTTGCTGCCTGCGGAGGCGCTGAAGCCTCCGATCTAGGCCTTCCACTGGTGGGGCCGCTGGCACCAGCCCCTCGCAGGATTCTGATTCGAGGCGCCACGATCGTCAGCATGGATGCCAAGGTCGGCAATTTGACCAAGGGCGATATCCTGATTGCCGATGGCACCATTGCCGCCATCGGCTCGCAGTTGGATGCTGGTGATGCCGAAGTGATCGACGCCGCGGACATGATCGCCATTCCGGGCATGGTCGATACCCATCGCCATTCCTGGGAAGGTCAGCTGCGCCGCATTAACCCCAATGCGGCAACGCTTGGGGACTATAGCAACGCCACCCACCTCTCATTTGCCAAATACTACCGTCCGCGTGACATCTACGTAGGCAACATGATCACGGCGCTGGGTTGCATCGATGCCGGTATCACCACCGTGGTCGACGATTCCCACAACAGCCGTACGGCCGCGCACTCCGACGCCGCAGTTGACGCACTGCTCGAGTCAGGCATCCGGGCGGTGCACGTCACCGGGGCACCAGTCGCCGGCGACTGGGACAAGGCACATTGGCCGGGCAACCTTGCACGCCTACACGCCAAGTACCTCGCCAACAAGCCTGCAGGCTTGTTGACACTGGGCGTGATGGACGCTTTTCCGAAGCTCGAAACGGACCAGTGGGCCGTTGCACGGGAACTGGGCGCTGTCATCGTGACAGAGTTCATTGGCGCCGACCTGGCAGCCCAGCTCCCGGACCTGCACCGCAAGGGGCTGCTGCGTAGCGACAACATCTTCAACCACTGCATCGGACTGCCGGAATCCGCCTGGAACATCTTGCGCGAGGCAGGTGTGCGCGTCAGTGTGACCCCACGTTCGGATGCCCACTACGGAATCGAGGATGGCATGAATGCGTGGCAGAAGGCGCTCGAGCACGGCATTCGTCCTGGCCTCAGTGTCGACAACGAGACCTCCTACAGCGGTGACATGTTCATGGAAATGCGCGTGGCCTTCTACCTGCGACGGGCCCTGGGACACGGTGGCAATCCCGATGTGGCGGCGTCAACCAATGCCTCCCGGTTGTTGCAAGCTGCCACGATCGACGGCGCCGCAACCGCGGGACTGGAAAAGCGCACTGGCAGCCTGACGCCGGGCAAGCAGGCCGACGTGGTTCTGATCCGCACAAAGGACCTCAACATCTACCCGGTTAACAACGCGATCGGTACCGTGGTGCACGCGGCTGAGCGCAGCAATGTCGATACCGTCATCATCGGGGGGCGGCTGCGCAAACGCGATGGTGTCGTGCTGGGCGTGGACCAGGCAAAGCTGCGCTCCGCGATCGACGAGTCCCGCGCTTATCTGTTCAATGCCGCCGGTTACCAGCCGGATCCGTTTTCGGAATCGTTCAAGCCGCTTGAGCGTACGTAGGCAGCGCCTGATTAATGCGCTACTGCTACTGTTACCAATCGCTTTGCAGACCGCCTTGAATGGTCTGCTTGTGCGGGGCATCGGTGGCAGCTCTCTGACTGGGTCGCAGGTGTCTCTCGTCATCGGCGCGCTCTGTCTGGCTGTGATCGCGCTACTTCGTGCGCTACCGTGGCTTCATCATGGAAGCGCTGATCAGCGCGGTGATTTTGGATCGTGCGCCGTTGTTGGATGACCATTGGGTGCGATGTCGGAGGGATGAAGCGCCCTATCGGCTTCTCGAAGTGCCGTTTTGCGCCTCGCGGGCGTACCTATGCCCGCGAGCCACAAAGTAGTGGATGCCTGCCCGCTTATTGCTGATGTCGCCGTCTCAGCGGCCGCATCCACCGTTGGGGACAAAAGAAACCGCATTCAGTGACTGGCAAGCGTTGCGTCACAGTTGAACTCCACGGGTCAGCGCTCCATCAACTACCAAGTTGGTGCCAGTAATGAAGCTCGCAGCCGGACTGGCAAGAAACACCGCTGCATTGGCCATTTCCTGAGGGGTTCCCATCCGCCCTGTCGGATTCAATGCAAGGGCCTCCGCAAACAGCTTGGGATTGCCTGTTTCGATCTGCTTCCAGACACCGCCTAGGAAGTATGTGTTTCCCGGTGAGACGGAGTTGGCGCGGATGCCCTTGCCCGCCAAATGAAAAGCCAAGCCTTGTGTTTAGTGCACGATCGCGGCCTTGAAGGCGCCGTACGGGCCAGAGGCAAAGTCGATCTCTCGCGCCGACAAACTGGCGATGGTGACCACGGCCGGGTGCGCACTCTTTTCCACCGAAGGCATGGCTGCCTCCACCAGACGGACCGTGCCCATCAAGTCCACCTCGAACCCGCTGCGCCAGGCAGCTTCGCCATGCGAGATGGCGAGCGCACTGACATTGGCGACGACGATGTCGATGCCGCCGAAGTCGGCGTCGACCTCGGCCACCCAAGCTTTGAGTGCGTCACCATCGCCCACATCCAACGCATGGCCCCGAACCACCGCGCCGCCGGCCGAAAGCTCGGCCTGCACTTGCGTCACCTCGGCACCGTGGCGCGCGCAGAAGGCGACCTTTGCGCCTTCGGCCAGAAGCGTTTCGACGATCGCTCGTCCAATGCCCTTGGTGCCGCCGGTGACGACCGCTTTCAATCCTTGCAATCGCAGGTCCACATCGATCTCCAATGTTTGAGCAACGGATTCAAGCCAGATCAGCGAGGTACTTCTTTTCCACGCCGGCAGCCACGGAGTACTTCGGGTCCACAAAGTTGCCCAAGCGAACCTTGCCGCACTGGCTGAGCATCATGTAGGCATCCCATTGGTCGTAGCCGTACTCCTGAGCCATCCAGAGCACCAGCTCACGGTAGGCGATGCGGGTAGCGTCCTCGAGCGGACGCGCACTGCCGATCACCATGATTTTGTCCTCGGTCTCCAGGCGGGGCCAGTCGATCTCCCAAGCCTTGATGAGGTCCACGTGGATCGTGGTTCTGCTGGCGTATTCCACCGCCGTGCCGCAGACCTCGCCGTCGCCCTGGCAGGCGTGCGCATCGCCGATGAACAGCCGCGCGCCAGGCGAACGAACCGGCAGGTAGGTGATGCTGCCCGGCCCCATGTCGGGGATGTCCATGTTTCCCCCGTGATTGTCGGGGGTGAGCGAATTGATGGAGTCGATCTCGGGCGAGAGGCTCAGGGTGCCAATGTGTGGCCGGTAGGGCAGCGTGACGCGTCGGCTCCAGTACACGCCCTCTTCATCCAAGTCGATCTTGCGAGTGATCTCCGGCAGTGGATCGTTGAGCAGTGCCGTGAAGTCCGTGGCTGCGAGTCCGCCGAAGCGCGGGATCAGGCAACAAGTGCCTCGGGGGTTGGTGCCACGCGGCAACATCGACTCGATGTAGACCGCTACCACGTCGCCCTTTTCAGCACCCTCGATCATGATCGGTCCGCTTTGGGGATTGAGGAACGGCACTCGCAGCTTCTGGCTTGGGAGATCCTTTTCGGTCTGGATCTTCCCGTCGAACGCATCACGGGTGTCCACGACGATACGGTCACCCGGCACGACTTGCATCACCGGCTGCGAGTAGGGGCCGATCGTGTAGTGAAAGGTGCCTTGACGGGCCTCGCTCAGCTCATGAGTCTGCCCCACTTGACCGCGGGCGACACCTCGCATGTGCATGATCGATTGTTTGAGCCAGTCCATTTTTTTCCTTACTGTGGTTAAGTTGAAATTGGGGATGGTCTGCCGGGGTGGTCAGACCGAAATCAGGGAACGAATGTCGGTAGCCGCCATGTCACGGCCTTCACCACTGGCCACGACTTGTCCCCGCACTAGCACGGTGAAACGGTCGGCCACCGACTCGGCAAAGTCGACGTATTGCTCCACCAGAAGAATCGACAACTGCCCCTTGAGCGAGGCGATGACGGCCTGGATCTCCTGCACGATGGAGGGCTGGATGCCTTCCGTGGGTTCGTCGAGGATCAGCAGCCTTGGCTGGGTCAGCAGCGCCCGTGCAATAGCCAACTGCTGTTGTTGCCCGCCCGAGAGATTCCCGGCCAATCGCCGCCCCATGCTCTTGAGCACGGGAAACAGGTTCACGACGTCTTCGTAGGTGTGGCGAGGCCGGCGATCCTGTCCGGCACCGTCTCCGGGCCTTCCCGGCCTGCGCCGCCGCTCAGCGGTGATCTCACCCACGAGCAGGTTTTCACGCACGGTAAGTTCCGGAAACACCTCGCGGCCCTGAGGCACGTAGCCCATGCCTGCCTGCGCCCGGGCTTCGGGTGTCCAGGATGCAACCTCCTGACCACCCAACGTCACCTGGCCCGAACGAATGGGTAGCAGCCCCATGAGACAGCGCAACAGGGTGGTTTTACCGACGCCGTTGCGCCCTAGCAGCACCGTGCAGCCGCCGTCGGCCACCTGGAGTCTCACCTGCCGCAAGACGTGGCTGCTGCCGTAGTACTGGTTCAGTCCTTCAATCTTGAGCATCACCATCACCTTCCCAGATAGACCTGGATGACCTTCGGGTTGGTCCGCACCGCCTGCATCGACCCTTCGCCCAGCAGGCGACCTTCGTGCAGCACGCTCACCAGGTCGGCCACGCGATCGACAAACTCCATATCGTGTTCGACGACCACGATGGCCCTGTCGGGGGATCGCAGCGAGGCAATCAACTCGACCGTTCGCTCGGACTCCGCCTCGGTCATGCCCGCCACTGGCTCGTCGAGCAACAACACCTTGGGCTCGGCCACCAGCAACATGCCGATCTCCAGCCACTGCTTTTGCCCGTGCGAGAGTTCAGCTGCCTTGCGCTGGCGATCTTCCTGCAATCCAATCGTCACGAGCACCTCTTCGATGCGCTCCCGCTGCGCCACGCTCAGCCGCGACATCACCATCTCACCCCAGCCCAACCCGCGCCGCACAGCCAGTTCGAGGTTCTGCGCCACCGGCAATGCCTCGAAGACGCTGGGTTTCTGGAACTTACGCCCGATGCCGCTGCGGGCGATCTCCGCCTCACCGCGCGTGGCCAGATCCAGCTTGCGGTCCAGAAAAACCTCGCCACTGTTGGGCCGTGTCTTACCGGTGATGACGTCCATCAAGGTGGTCTTGCCAGCACCGTTCGGCCCGATCAGAGCGCGTGATTCGCCGTAACGAATTTCCAGTGTGAGATCGGTGATGGCAGCAAAGCCGCCGAAACGAACGTTCAGCCCGTTGATGTACAAGGCGATCGTCTGGCTCATGACGCAGCCTTCCAGGTACGCAACTGCTGCACACCACCCCACAGCCCGTTCTGCAAGGTCACCGTAATGAGCAGCGTGATGCCAGCCAGCACGAAAGGCCAAGCGCTGGGAATCTCGGCGCTCAACCAGAACTTGAGGCAGCTGAGGATGACCGCCCCGAGCACCGCACCGGTCAGTGTTCCACGCCCACCGATGGCCACCCACACCGCGATCTCGACCGAGAGCGTGGGCGAAACGATGCCTGGATTGATGATTCCGACCTGGGGCACGTACAGCATGCCGGCCAGCGCGGCTACGGCAGCCGACAGGCACCAAGCTGCGAGCTTGATGCGGTCGGTCCTGAAACCCAGGAAGCGCAACCGCGCCTCATCGTCCCGCACGGCCACCATGGCTTGCCCGAAGCTGGACAGTGCCAGCCAGCGCAACAGAAAGAACACCGCCGCCAGCACGACAGCCGACAAACTGGCCAACGCCACCTGGGTCGATTCGTGGGCCAAGTTGAAGCCGGCCAGCAGCGTGAAACCCGTCAAGCCGTTGTTGCCACCAAGACCCAGGTCGTTGTTGAACAGCAGGAGCATCAACGCGTACGTCAAAGCCTGGGTGATGATGGAGAAATACACACCGTTGATGCGGGACCGGAACGCTGCCAGCCCGACCACGCCGCCCACCAGCACCGCCAGCACAAGACCTAAGAGCAGGGCCATGGGGAGATCGGCAAAAGGCTTCAGCGCCGTCGGGAATGTGCTCCACCCCATGAACTGCATGAAGTCAGGCAACACCTTCGTGTCTGCATAGGCCGAGTTGAGAAGGTGGAACCCCATCACGTAGCCACCGATGCCGAAGAAGATGCCGTGTCCCAGGCTCAACACGCCCAATAGACCCCATACGAAGTCCAGCGCCAGCGCCAGCAGCGCGAAGCACATCATCTGCCCCACCAGATTTACGACGAACAAGGACAGATGCAGCGGGTGGCCAGGGGAAAAGACTGCGTTGAAGAGCGGTAGCGCAAGCGCCACGCACACCAGCAGGGCAGGCAAGCCGATGCGGCTGGCTGGGCGAAAAGGGGATCGAAGGGAAAGGACGGACTTCTGCATGGTTCAACCCCGGGTCTTGAGCGCAAAGAGGCCTTGCGGGCGGCGCTGGATGATCAAAACGATGAGCAGCAGGACGGCCACCTTGGCGGCCACAGCGCCATGGAATGGTTCGATCAACTGGTTGACCTCGCCCAGGATCAGTGAGGACACGGCCGTTCCCACCAAGCTCCCTGCCCCGCCGAGCACCACCACCATGAAGGCATCGATCACGAAGCTGGTGCCCATCGAGGGATTCACGCTGGCGATCTGGGTGAGCACAACGCCAGCCAGGCCGGCCAGGCCGCTGCCCAGGCCGAACGCCAGACGGTCGATGGAGGGTGCAGGAATTCCCAGTGCCCGCGCGGTATCGCGTCGCTGCGTGGTGGCGCGGATCAACAGACCGAACCGTGTTTGGCGGATCAGTCCATAGGCGGCCGCAAAGATCACCAGCCCCAGCGCAATGGCGAACACGCGATTCCAAGTGACAAAGAAACCGGGATACAGCTGCACCCCTCCCTGCAAGAACGACGGCGTGATGAACTCGACGTTCTGTGAGCCGAAGAGAATCTGCACCAGCTTGATCAGGGCGATGCTGACCGCCCAGGTCGCCAGCAGCGTCTCCAGCGGCCGCTTGTAGAGGTGGCGGATGATGGTCATCTCGAGCAAGATCCCGATCAGCGCGCACACGACGAAGGCAAAGGGAATGGCGACGAACACGTACGCATCGAACCAGCCGGGTGCGTAGGCCTGTAGCCATTTCTCGATCACGAAGGTGGCATACGCACCGATCATGATGAATTCGCCGTGCGCAAGATTGATCACACCGAGCAAGCCGAACACGATCGACAGCCCCAGGGCGGTGATGAGAAGCACCCCCGCATAGCTCAGGCCGCTGAAGATGATCGAAGCTGCCTTTCCCACCTCCAGTGCACGATTGATCTGCGACAGTGACTGCGTGAGTACCGTGCGCTCGCCGGGACTCATATCCGGGCGATCCTCCTGGTACTTTTGCAAGAGCGTGCGTGTGCTTTCGCTGGGCGCATTGCCCATGGCGCGTATGGCTTGGACGCGAACTTCGACAGATTCGCTGGCGAGGCTGCGCTTGGCCAGGGCCAGCTCAAGCGTCGCCATGACTTCGGGGTCCGCGGCCTTGGACAGTGCCAATCGCACGAGAGGCTCGTTGATCTGCGCATACGCCTGACTCATGCGCTGGGCCGCTGTCCGGCGAACGAGCACATCGGGACTGAAAAGCTCAATCTCTGCCTGCGACGTTTTCAGCAGTCGTGCCAACACCAGCGTTGGCACCATGGGTAGCTCGTCGACGGTCTCCGTGACTGGTTCAAGCGTGGCTGCGTCCACAAGGCCATGGTCCACCTTGAACACCGGGGCACCTTGCTCGCGGCAGATCAACGCTACTGCTTGAAGCCGCTCCAGAAATGTCTTGCCCCAGGCAGCGTCATCCGAAGAAGTGCCAACAACCGCTTGAACGATGCGATCCAAAGCGCTCCGATACGACGCCGGATCGGTACAGATGGACACGGCGATGGAGCTGCGCTCTTGCACGGGCATGGCAGCCTGCGCCTGCAGCAGCGGTGCGCACAGGCACGCGACCATCAAATGCTGGAACCAGGGGCCCCACCGCACGAATCCGCGCGAGCGGTCGAACAGAGACTTCATGAAAACGCTCCGCAGTCAGAAGAATCCGACGTGCCACGCACGTCGGCTACACGCCGGGCAATCACGCCTTGACGAAAGGGCTGTACGGAACCGGAGCGACGATGTCCTTGGACTTCCAGAGAATGTCGAAACCTTGCTTGGCGTTGATCGAACCGATCATGGTGCCGCGCCACAGATACTGATTGGTCGCATCCATCTTCGCGATGTAGCCAGCGGGGTCCGCAACCGCCATGCCCGCCATGGCTTTGCGCACGGCCGCGGGCTCGAACGACTTTGCTTTGGTGGCGGCCTGAGCCCACAGCTGGATGCCCATCACCGTGCTCACCATGGGGTCGATCACCATGTCCGGGCGGTGCTTGAGCTGCTTGGCCTTGACGTAGCTCGCCCAGTCGGACTTGAGCTGACGATTGGCAGGCGTGTCGATATTCTGGAAGTAGCACCAGCAGCTCAGATGCCCCGCCAGCGGTGCGGTGTCCAGGCCTTCGAGATCGCTGTCCACCACGTCCAGGCCAAGGATCGGAATGTCTGTGGCGCGAATGCCCTGGTTGATGGCCTCTTTGAACATGGCAGGGATCGAATCTCCCACCACCGTCAACACCACGATGGCCTGGCCGCCCGGCTGCGCTGCAAAGGCTTTGATGTCGCGCACGATCGACTGGAAGTTCGAGTGGCTGAAAGGAACGTACTGCTCGCGGATAGCGCTTTCGGGCACACCCTTGGTCTTGAGGTAACCCTTGAGCATCTTGTTGATAGTGCGTGGCCAAACGTAGTCGCTGCCCACCATGAAGAAGCGTTTGGCCTCGCCGCCCTGGGGGGTCATCAGGTATTCAACCGCGGGAAGCACAGAGCTGCTGGGCGGAGAGTTGAGGTAGACCACGTTCTTGGACTGCTCCTCGCCCTCGAAGTGCAGCGGGTAGAACAACAGGCTATCCTGCGCCTCCACCACCGGCAGCACTGACTTGCGCGACACCGAGGTCCAGCAACCAAAGATGGCCGCAACCTTCTCGCTGAGGATCAACTGCTTGCTCATCTGCGCATACATCGGCCAGTCACTCGCGGGATCCACCACGACACCTTCGACCTTGCGTCCCATCACGCCACCTTTGGCGTTGATCTGATCGATCGTCATCAGGGAGATGTCCTTCAACAACGACTCGTTGTTAGCCATGGCGCCGGATTGCGAGAACAGCAGGCCCAGCTTGACGGGACCGCTGCCCGAAGGTGTCGCCGCCAGCGCAGTCTGGGAAAGACTGCCAGCCGAGGCCGCCACGACACCCGAGCCCACTGCAGACAGGAAATTGCGTCTTTTCATTGCTTCACTCCGACCGAAGAAATTCGCAAACAAAAAAAAGAGCCCGCACCCCTTGCGGGGTTCGGGCTCTTTTGCCGTTGTCGCCATGGACGCCTTTGTCCGCAGCAACGTGTCCTGGGTGCTTGACGATGGTGCGCAATCCAAAGACTCTTTCCACGATGCAAGCGGCGTGCCACCCTTTGACATGGCTGCAGGTGGACAGTCCTCACGTTATGCATCTTCTGTCCGTCTGCCCCATAGCTGGAAACGCTGGGAGCCGGTGGCTCACTTCTTGCGCCGGGAACTGCTTCATGGCGGCATGCACCGCATACACGCACCCACACCGCACCATCGCGGTGCTGCACGGTGAATCTGTACAGCACATCCATACACATGGCACCCATAGAGATCGGCGTTCTTTATTCCTCAACCGGCGTTACGGCAGCTGTCGAGGAGACGCAGCGCAGAGCCGTATTGATGGCCATGGAGCTCATCAACGACGCCGGCGGCGTGCTCGGCCGGGAGATCATCCCGGTGTGTGTCGACCCCGCCTCCAACCCGCGCCTGTATGGGCAGTTGAGTGAGCAACTCATCATCGAACGCGGCATTCGTCTGTTCATGGGTTGCTACATGTCGAGCAGCCGAAAGGCCGTCATTCCGATGGTGGAGCGCCATGACGCACTGCTGTTCTATGGCACCGCCTACGAGGGCTTCGAGTTCAGCCGCAATGTGTTCTACGGCGGCGCTGTGCCCAACCAGAACATCTTGCCGCTGGCGGGCTACATGCTTGAACGCCATGGCAGCCGCGTCGCCCTGATCGGATCAGACTACGTGTGCCCCCACGAAGCCAACCGCGTGATGAGCGAACTCATCCACGAGCGTGGCGGCAGCAAGGCCTTGGAAGCCTACCTGCCACTTGATGCCAGTGCGCATGACTACGAAGCTCTGGCCCAGGCCATCCAGCGCAGTGGTGCCGATTTCATTTACTCCACCGTGGTGGGGGAAGGCATGGCCCGGCTGCACCGAGCCCTGGACCGTGCCGGCGTCGATCGTCAAGTGACGCCGATCGCCAGCCACATGAGCTGCGAGGCCGACGTCCAGGCCATGGGCGCCGAACTGGCCGAGGGGCTGATCACCTGTTCGACCTACTTCGAGTCAGTGAACACGGAAGCCAACCGCGAGGCCATCCAGCGTTATCGCCAGCGTTTCGGGGCCGACGCGCGCACAAACTCCTGCTGGGAGGCGGCTTACGTGCAAACCCATTTGCTCGCCCAAGCCATGAGCACGTGCGGCAGCACGGAGCCGGTTCATATCTCGCGCGCCATGGCGGGCCTGGAAATGAACGCACCCCAAGGGCGGATCCGCGTGGACGGCAACAACCACCACACCCACCTGAACCCCCGCATCGGACGTTGCAACGCCAACGGCAGTTTCGACATCCTGGCGGAAGCGCCCGAACCCGTGATCGCGGACCCTTACGTTATGTCGCACATCCCGCCTGCATGGGCAGGTCGCTCGCAACCGCGATACAACGGCGCAGCAGGCAAGGTCGCAGTGGGGGCCGCATGACGAGGATCAACGACAGCCAGGCCATTTTCAAGGACATCCGCCTGCTGCGGCTGTTGGTGGTCCACCCCGATGACGGAGATCGGGAGGAGCTCACGGCCCAGCTTTCGCGCATCGGGTGTTCGTTTACCTGCGCATGGCCTCTGTTGGAAACACTGCCGCAAGGTACTGACATGGTGCTCATGTCCGTTCACCCGGATACGCTGTCGCAACCCTGCCCGTGGCTCGAAAGGCCGAATTCACCTCCCGTCATTCCCATCGTTGCGTTCGAGAATCCAATCACCCTTGCGGCGGTGTTGCACTTGAACGCATTCACGACGATTGCTTCGCCCGTGAGACCTGCTGGCGTACTGACCGCACTCGCACTAACACTGCACCAGAGTAAGCAACGCCGATCGAGGGAACACTACATCCAGCGCCTGGAGCAGAAGGCGGCCCACCAGCAAGTCATTCACAAAGCCACGCGCGCACTCATGGATGCGCGTCGACTCAAGGAAGACGAGGCCTACGAGGTCCTGCGCGAACGAGCCATGCTGCAACGCGAGCCGATCGAGAGTGTGGCTCGTCAAGTTCTGAAAGCCACCGAAGCGTTGGGTATGTGATCCTGCAGCGCGCGCCCGTCCTCGACGATCGTGAGCCAGGGAAGCGCCCGGCGTGGTGGACTGCTGGTTCACAGCCTTGCCGAGCGCAGCTTGACCGTGAAGCTCACCGCATCGGCGTTCTTCACGTTGGCCAAGTAGATGTTGGCCGCGCTGTTGCCTCCTCGCCGGTGCGCGGTCCGGCTTTTTTATCAGCACGCGCGTGCTGCTCGACTACTGGAGCCTGCGCGCGTCAACGCCGGCTGCGCTCGACTAGCTCCCGCCTCGCAGCAACTCCCAGGCCGAGCGCGAAATTTCCTCATCCGCTAACCCATAGCGCTTTTCGCTGATTTATTTGCCCTGCCAGACCGGCTTGCGCTTCTCCGCAAAAGCCTTGGGCCCTTCGATCCTGTCGGCGCTAGAGTACAGAGCAGCGACCGTCGGCAATTGCTTCTGCTTCGGATACGTTCGATCAATTTCCGGGTCCCACAAGCCGGCGTTTACCAGCGCCTTTGATGCACGGATGGCAAGTGGCGATCCCTTGAGGATTTCTTGTGCCCAGCGAATTGCCACTGGGAGCACTTGGTCCTTGGGTACCACTTCGTTGACAAAGCCCAAAGACTTCGCTTCGGTGGCTCCAACGCGCCGGCTTGTCAAAATGATCCCCATCGCTTGCTTGAGTCCGATCTGCTGTGGCAGACGCAGGAGTCCGCCACAGACTGCAGCCAGCCCAACTTGCGGCTCAGGTAGAGCAAACTCCGCGTGCTCGGCTGCAATGATCAGGTCGCACGCCAAAGCAATCTCGAAGCCTCCACCCAACGCGACGCCGTTCACAGCTGCGATCACGGGTTTTTCAAGTTGATGCCGAGCAGTCAGACCACCGAATCCGCTGGGCGGCCAGGTGTTGTCATTGCCCGCCGCTTGAAACTTCAAGTCATTGCCAGCACAGAACGCTTTGTCGCCTTCTCCGGTGATGATCGCCACCCAGGCTGAAGGATCTGCGGCGAAACGGTCGAACACCTCTTCAAGTTCAAGGCATGCAGGCCGATGCAGTGCGTTTCTTACTTCCTGCCGACAAATCGTGATGAGGGTGATGGGCCCACGATGTTCCACGCGGCAGTACTGCAGTTCCTGAATCGAGGAGGCGTTCATTCCTTCAACCTCGCAACCTTGGAGAGCGCGCGAACGGTCGCTTGGTCGGACTGCAAACGTTTCAAAAAGTCGGCACCCGTACTGCCTACGCCAGTCACACCTAAGGTGGAGACTGACTTCGTGAACTCCGGCGTCTTGACGACGTTCATGGCCGCTCGCTCAAGCTTTTCCAAAACTGCCTTTGGCGTTTTGGCGGGCGCTACGATCCCGTACCAGACGTTGAAGTTCATGTTCTTGACCCCGGCTTCGTCAAAGGTCGGGACATCAGGCAGCAGCGGCAGACGGCTGCTTCCTGTCACTGCCAGGGGACAAATGCGCTTCCCAGTGATGTGGGGCATCGCAACCGGGCTGACGAACGTAAACTGCACCTCGCCACCGATGAGGCCTGTGATTGCAGGTGCCTCGCCTTTGTAGGGGACGTGCAACGCCTTGATGCCGCTGCTCTGTTTGAACATCTCTCCCACGAGATTGCTCGCGCTCCCATAGCCCACCGACGAATAGTTGAGCGCATCCGGCTTGGCGCGTGCCGCCTCGACCAACTGCGCAACAGTCTTCGGGCCATTGCGGCACTCGACGACCAGGAGCCATGGCAGGTCAGTCGCAAGACTGACCATGGCGAAGTCCTTCGCTGGATCAAAGCCGGCCTGGTCGTTCAGCACAGGCTCTGCCGCGAGCGAGGATGTGCTGCCGAACAACAACGTATAGCCGTCGGCTTCAGCTTTGGCGACGAAACGGGTGCCGATGGCGCCAGAGGCTCCCGCTTTGTTATCAACGATGACCGGCGTTTTGAGCTGCGCCTGCAGCCCGCGCGCGACCAGCCGTGCTTGCACGTCGGTGCTTCCACCGGGTGGGAAGGGAACGACGAGAGTGATCGGCTTTGTTGGGTAGTCTTGCGCTGAAGCCGCCAGCGCAAGAGTTCCCAATGTCAAAGCAAGAATGCTCTGTCGCGGCCAGCGTGGTTGATTCTTTTTGATGAACATAACGTGTCTCCTTTTGAGTTGAATTTCAGCCAGCGGGACATCCAGCGATGGCCCTGCAAAACGGGCATGCATTTCAGATCAGGTCAGGTCGATCGGCCGCTGGCCGCCCGCGACTTGCGAAACTCTGGCCTGACCGCCCGGTCTCCTATGACGCCAGCCTCCTGCAGCGCGTCGATTTGGGTCTTGTCGAGGCCCAGCAGATCGCTCAAGACTTCGTGGTTGAACTGGCCGAGCGTCGGTGCTGGACGCAATGGGGGAAGCGTTTCCAGGGAATCGCGATAAGGTGGAGAAGGCTGAGGATGCAAGCCGACCAGTTCCCGGTCGATCCACTGCCAGAAGCCTCTCGCCTTGAGATGAGGGTCGTTCAGCAGTTCCAAGGGTCGACGGCTCACCCCAGCCGGAACACCCGCACGCTGCAGCTCCTCCATCGCCATCTGCGGCGTGCGAGTGGCCGTCCAAGCGGCTATGACATCGTCGATACGGGGAAGCGCCCCGCGCCGCCCTGCCGCAGTGGCCAGCGTGCTATCGCTCGCCAAGTCGGGCCTGGCTATCACTTCGCACAGTTGCAGCCATTTGACGTCGTCGGTGACGGCAACCAATAACCACTCGTCCTTGCCCATGCAGCGGTAGAAGCCGTGGGGCGCATGATGAGGGTGGCGGGTGCCCATTCGGTCAACAACACAGCCATTGGCGGACTGCTCCACGATCCACGGCGCCGCCATGGACATCATGCACTCGACCTGCGAAAGAATGATGCGTTGACCGCACCCAGTCCGCTGCTTGTGAAAGAGTGCCACTAGCAACGCTGACGCCGCATGCAGGCCGCCGATCGGATCGCCGTACGCGATGTGCACCATTGAAGGCGGATCTTCCGGACGCCCGGCCACCATGGGTAGTCCAGAAGCTTGTTCAAGGGTGGAGCCGTAGGCTCGGCATTCCCGCCATGGTCCGTCAGTGCCGAAAGCCGGCATCGACAGCATGATGATTTCCGGATTGGCTTGCTTCAGATCTACGTAGTCAAGACCCAATTTCGAGAGCACGCCAGCAGAATAATTGTCGATAACGACGTCCGCGTCTTTCACGAGCGCCTTCACCAGCTGCCGACCTTCCTCCGTCGTCAGATCGAGTGTGATGCCGCGTTTGCTGCGGCTCAGCACGTTGAAGTAGGGGCTTTTCTCGTACAACCGCTGTTCAAAGACAATCGCACGGTCGTCGACCCCACGCCACCAGTCGGGATATTGGCAAGCCTCAACCTTCACGACGTCGGCACCAAGTTCGGCGAAGTGACGTGTGGCGAGTGGGCCAGCCCAACCCATGGACAGGTCGACAACACGGATGCCAGCCAGCGGCGCGCGTGAATCGCCGCGATCCAGCGGTACTTCGGCGCGTGGTTGTGAAGATTCGCGCCAACGCGCTTCGTCTGCGCACGCCGCGGGAACCGAACCGCCACGCAGCGGCGGCGTGCCCTGCAACCGTAGCGGAGAAGCAGGCTGCTCGTGTGTGCGGCTACCGTGACGAATAGTCTCAAAGACCTCGCGTCGACGATGCTCGGGCGTATTCAGCAATTCTTCGATGCTTGGAACCACAACGAGCGGAAGCATTCTCTGCAGCGCCAGGGAGAACCATTCTTCCGCAGTTTTTTCCAGAAAGCGGGAAACGAAGCGAGCCTCCAGTTCGTCAGCACATTGCAATCGACCGCTGCGCTCCACGAAGCGCGGATCGCTCCCCAAATCTTCCACGCCGAGCATCGAGCAAAAAGTCCTCCACTGGACTGGAGTAACGACGGTCACTCCCACCCAACCACTCTTGCAACGGTAAATACCGAGTGGGAAATTGGGTGAGAAGCGGTTGACTCCCCAACGTTCATCCAGTCCGTTTGTCGCCCAACTCAGCGCGACGTTGTAGTCGGCCAGCGTAATAGCCGCGTCGAACAGCGGCAACTCGAGCCGTCGTCCACGGCGCAAAGGTGCCTGCACGGACGAAAGTGTGGAGATGAACGCGGTCAGTCCGCCGACAAGGCCAGCCTGATAGTCGTACAGCGCAGTTGGCGGGCCTTCATTGGGCCCTACCAATTGGGTGCCACCGGCAAGGGCTCGGCATACTGCGTCGCTGCCACTGAACTCGCTGTACGGACCGTCGTCTCCAAACCAGCTCATGGCGGCGATGACAAGACATGGATTCGACGTTGCGAGCGCTGAATGGTCAACCCCCAGCTCCTGACGCTGAGCCGGCGAAAGCGAATCGATCAGGACGTCAGCCTCGACCAATAGGTTGGCAAGGGCTTCGCGAGAGAGGAGTGCGCTGCGCTTTCGTGTATTGAGAAAGGAGAAAAACGCGCCTTCGCCCTCCCCCTCGCCTGTGTTGATCAAAGGTGCAATGAGGCGCCCTGGGTCGCCGGTAGAGGGCTCCAACTTCACAACGTCCGCGCCGAAATCAGCGAACATGCGAGCGCAAAGGGCACCGGCAGGTAGATCGCCGATTTCTAGCACTCGCAGTTCGGAAAGAGCAGATCGCGCTGACGTCATGCCCCCAGCCCCGTGAGTCGTGCCCCGTCTTGGCGGTCAGACTGGCCATGCCCTGACTGCACGCCCAACGTTGAAAATCTCTTTTGTTTAACTGCTGCAGCATTAATGCCGCTGCAAAAAGCGTGTAGGGGGGGAATTGCCTCAAGCGTTCGGTGAGCAAGGGGCGGCGTAAGCACAGCCATAGATTTTCTTTCCAGATATGTCTCGTTGGGTGGGAGCCCATACGGCGATCCAGAAATCAGGCGACATGAAAGAGCGTGGCTTTTTCAATTCGGCGCTTGGCATCCCACTGGCGATCAGCATAAGGAAGCTCGGATCTACTGTGCACACAATGCGCGCAAGCCTGCATTGCGCAAACAAGCAAACCAGTTGGAGCGGGAGCCGCAGACTTAATCGCCATCACCGATTTGGTCCCACATACCCTCCCTCCTCTGGTCTTCAATGATTTTTGTGATTTCTTTGGCGACCGCCGATACAGCGCGAGCGGGCCCCTTCTTCCTCGATAGGACCATCGAAACGATACGCTTGACTTCAGGCGAAATTATTTTCACAGCCTGCAGGCGGTTTTCCTGAATTTGAGACCAAACGGCGTGAATCGGCAATACGGTGTATAAACCTGAATCTGCCACCCCAGCCCGCATGAGTGGCAGAGAATCAGCTTCAATCACGGCATTAAGCGATATATGGTTTAGTCGCGAAAGCCTGTCGAGTGCCGCCCTCAAGCCATTCGGAGCACTAGGTAAAATAAAGGGCAATCCGTGCAACGATGAAAACGGGATCGCCGTCGCTGAGGTCAGCCGATCGCCAGGTGGGCCCACGAGATAACTATCGATTCTCGCCAAAGCCTGTTCGCCTTCTAATGGAAGGTCGCTGTACCGATACAAAATTCCTATGTCGACTCGCGTCCCGGTCAGCAATTCCTCGACTTGGCCACTAGAACCTTCTTGCACCTTGAGTTGAATGGCGGGATATCGTTCTCGCACACGCTCGAACAAGCGTAATGCGATAGCGCTTGCAATAGATGGCAGCAAACCTAGGGTGACAAGACCTGCAGGCTCGAGTGCATCACCATGAATTTCAGTTTCGAGTTGCTCCGCATCAGAAAGCAAGTCTTTAACAATCGGGAAAATGCGTAATCCGACGTCCGATAGAGTTAGGCCGCGCCCCGTGCGATTAAATAGGCGAGTTTTGCAATCACGTTCTAACGAGTTAAGGTGACGACTCAGATGCGACTGACTCGTGCCAAGAAAGATCGCTGCGTGTGTCAGACTTCCAAGCTCTGCAATTGCCAAAAAGGCACGCCATTTGCGAAGGTCAGATGTAAGATTGAGCTGGATCTGGGTCGCATTTTTAGGGTGCATCTGAAATACCTCTGATTTCACAAATCGGCGTATTGCAATTAAGCACGCCGATAAGATGCCTCAGTACGAGCTCTATGCAACAAATGTAATTCCACTTCGCTTTCAACTCGCGCGTTTGAAAAATGGATCGAGGAGACTTTCTCCAGCGCATCGTATGGTTTGTAATCCCTTGGCGCACCAAGCCTGCCGATTACTGACGATGTGTGATTGCTGTGCACAGATTTTCGACCGAGCAGACGCGGATCATTCCCGATGCCGGCATCTGTGAACACAGGACTGAACCGCCAACGCGGCTGGCCGGGATGAGCCATGAAGCAAATCCTCGCAGGCGAGGATCGAAGCCAAGTCACCTTGCTATCGCCGTGCCTTCACAACTTCGTCGCCGGAGACGACCCGATACGTGACGTCTGATGTGCCGCAATTCGAAGCCCGAAGCCGTTCTCCCTGAGCGTCGTGGCCATCGACAGCAGCAAATTCAAGTTGGTCATCCAGCGAGATCGCAACCTCGCTCCAGCCGAGGTCGATCGCCATCAGGAGCAACTCGAACAGAGCACTGATCCGCGCGCTCCATGGAAGCAGCCGGCTGGGATCAGCCCTCGGGCGTCCAGGCGGCCGTCGACACCAAGGATCGCCTCATCGAAGTTTGCCTAGATGGTGTCGGGTCGGACTCACGACTACTTGCCGCGGCCCGAAGCAAGGTTTGCATTGATCCACGACGCCACGTCGGTGACCGGGATGGCGCGCCGCTGATTGAACGTTCCACTCTTGTCCCACGCGACACCCCGCCCTTGAGCAAAGGCCGCACGATACTTGCGCATCATGTTGTGCGGGTCACGCGCCAGCTCATCCAGCAAATACTGCTCGCTCCACTCCGAACGACTGAAGGGGCGGTCGAGGCCCGCCTGCAGCTTGTCAGCGACCTCCCCGTAGGTCACGGTGTCACCGGCCAGATACACGATCTCGTTTCGGATACGGGGTTTGGTGAACACGATCTCAGCGGTCAGCGCTCCAATGTCATCGGGCGTCGTCAGCGTCACAGCGGTGTCGAGGCTGCCTAGAGCGTGGACTGCGTCGTTCTGCAGGTCGACAACACCGAATTCCGGCTCGAGCAGGTAGCTCATGAACATGCCGGTCGAGATGATGACCCACTCGGTCTGCTGCTGACTACGCAGCAACTCGCGCACGTCCAGTTGCGCGTCGAAGATGTCCTGCGGACTGCCGCGACCGATCACGTCGAAATCGACTCCGAACTGCCAGGGGAAGTACCTCGGGATTCGCGCCTGCAAGGCAGCCCGCGCCAGCTTCATTGGCGTATCGATTCCGGCTGCATAGCCCGCGCAGCCGATGACCGTGTCATATCGAGCGAACGCTGCGGCGAGCTCATCGATGGAACTCTTCACGAGATCGCCTATGACGATCTCGATTCCGAGATCTTGGATCTCGGCGATGTCTTGTTGCTTGCCTGGTGCACTGGACTCCACTGCGCTTGCGCGCAGCAGCACACTGATCTTCGCACCGGCCACGTCCTTCGCGCGGCGTGCCAGGTTGCGTAGCACCGGGAGGCCGAGCTCCCCCGCACCGAGCACGAGAATGTTCTGAGACGTGGCGTTAGGATCTGTTGGGTTCATCGTATGGCTTGGCGGCACTGGCAGCTGACGGTCTCGATCGGGCATTGTTGATTTCTCATGTACGTGTGATGTGCACGCACTGTAGCGGGGGCATCAACACAGAAAAAGCAGCCCTGGCCGTTCTCCATATTCAGAAAATCCGAACAATGCCGGTTTGTGGCGCCGCTTTCCTTTATCGCTAGCAGGACAAGACAATGGATCGCGTACAAGCAATGCAGGTATTTCTTCGTGTAGTCGAAAGCAAGAGCTTTGTGCGCGCAGCAGAGACCCTGGGATTGCCGGCGTCATCGGTCACCGACATCATCAAGAGGCTTGAAAAACATCTGCAGACACGCCTACTGAACCGTTCGACCCGAAACCTCAGCCTGACGCCAGAAGGTGAGCGGTACTTCTATCGCTGCCGCGAAATACTGGACCTGATCGACGACACTGAATCCAGTCTGCACTCCGCCGATCGTCCGCAGGGGCGACTGCGCGTGGACATGCCGGGCGGCATTGCACATGCATTGATCCTGCCGCAGTTGGAGCAATTCCAACGACGGTACCCGGATATCTACCTCATGATCGGAGTCAATGATCGCCAGGTGGATTTGATCCAGGAGGGAGTCGATTGCGTCATCCGTACTGGAAGCCTCAATGACTCAACGTTGGTCGCGCGCCGCTTGGTCGAACTGCGGTGGATCACCTGTGCAGCGCCGTCCTATCTGGACGAAAGGGGTGTCCCCGAGGTTCTGGAGGATCTCAAACGACACAGAGCGGTCCACTACTTTTCCAACACGACGCGCCGGGAAAACCAGTTGCATTTCGTCAAGGACGGAGTCGGCATCGCAGTGCCAGTCCCTGGCACGGTAGCGGTCAACGAGACGGGGCTGTACATGAAGCTGGGCCTCGATGGCCTCGGATTGATGCAGTTGCCTGAGATTCTGGTGACGGACCATTTGCAGTCCGGAGAATTGGTCGAGGTGCTGGCCGACAGCCGGCCCGCGCCGGTGCCCGTATCACTTCTCTACCCGCATCACAGCTTTCTTTCTCCGGCGATGCGGGCGTTCATCGACTGGACGATCGAGCTCTTCGGCAACCTCGAGTTGAAGGGAAATCATTTGCCAGCCGAAACAAGCCGTCAGGCTCGGAGCCAGCGGCCCACCTAAGGAACGTCCGATATGGGCGCCTCCCGGATCACAAGTAATGTGAAGAAGCAGGAGGCAGGGTTGCAGTGCGGCTTGTTATGCAGGCTGATATGCCCGCTGGCCCTGATAGTTTTCGCTGACGAAGTTCCCATCTGAACATCGAGCTTGGTGCTCTCACTCCCTATCGGAGTGTTCTCGTCCCGGCCCGACCTGTCTGGCCCATTACACGCAGGGTCGCTTGCTGCGCATATCCGTAGATTGGTTGCTGGCAATTCATTGATTCGTCGCGAGCCTGCCTCGCTCTAGAAGTCGTGGGGCAAGACGCTTCATGCCCTATGTGCTATTACGTGGCCAGGCGCTCGGCGACTTCGCGTGCACCGAATTCCCGTACTGTCGCGAGGCGTTCGAGTTGTGCGGCCCGCGGACGAGCCTTCCCTTGCTCCCAGTGATAGATCGTCTGCCCAGACACACCAACTAGCTGTCCATAACTCGCTGCGGACAGTTCGAGCTTTGCGCGATGTGCCGCCAACCTGGTTGCGCTAAAGCGGCGCTTCGGGCCCGCTGCAGCTTCATGGCCCGAAGCGGGCGTCGTAGCGGAGCGCGCTGCTCCCTTCGCAACACGACGCAGTTCCTTTTCGAGCGCATTCACTTGGCGACGGAGTTCAGCAATCGACGCGCGATGTGCGACGGACGCTTTCTTGAGTGTTTCGATCTCGGCGCGCACTTCCTTGCGAGCAACGCGGGAGATTTCAGCTTTGAGGATTGAGGCGATGTTGGGCATGGACGCATTGTGCCGTGCCACTACAGCCCCGACGCTCCGCCGGCGTTGCCTGCGAGCCCGAAGTTGAATTTGCGCCAGGAGTGGGAGGAATTCCAGGATTCGCAGGGGACGACCGTAGACACGGTGTGGCGTAGCGCTGCCGCTGCCGCTGCCGCTGCCGCTGCCGCTGCCGCCATTCGCATTGAACGGCAACTCGGACACGGCAATGTCGGGCCGTGGACCGACTTCGAGTGGGGCATGATTACCGGGAAGTTGTCCGCGCTGCGTTGGGCGCTGGGCGCTGGGCGCTGGGCGCTGGGCGCTGGGCGCTGGGCGCTGGGCGCTGGGCGCTGGGCAGCGATTGGGACATGCTTGACACCTAGTTGAGGCCACACTCCTGGCGAGACAGAGAAAAGAACAATGAGAGCGTAGCTGCGGCTGACCTCGGTCAGTCAGCTAAGGCGCTGGGATCTCGAGCCGCTCTGATAGGGCAGGAGTGTTTCACCGACGTATGCGGAACTCCGCCGCCTTGCGAAAAAAACCATGGTTGGAGTGCTCGATGGTTTTGCCTGCACATGCGACAAAAGGAGCGTCAAGCGAGCCTATTGCACGTGGCGAGCAACTGCTCATGCGATTGAAGAAATGCAGGTAGCTTCGCGTCAATAGCTTTGGCTTCATCTCGAACATATGCTGGAAGGTTCTCCGGATCCATATCCCGTGTAATCACGCTAACGTAGCCTCTGCCGTCTGGAACGGTGTAGCGAACCAGCTCCGCGGCCAATTCGTTGGCTGCCTTGATGAAAGCGGCTTGTTTAAGGCGAAGTTCTTGGTGCGTGAAGTAGTGGGCTTCGTTGGTCCAAGTTTCAACAACTGTGTATAGCGGGGTAGTGGCTTTCGCCCTGAATGGAAGCAAGAAGTCATGCTGTTGATACTCCCGGAATAGACCCGAGTCAGCGAAGAGCGAACGAAAGGTCTTCGCAAGCTCGCGATCATGACCAGAGAGTGCGCTGACGGTCGTCCCTTGAGATGTCGCGGATGAAGGCGCTGAAGCTCTCCAGCCAAGCATGGTGAGGAACTTGGTCCTAGTCTTACTGTGTCACAAGAGTAGCTTTGCGCTTGCCCTTCCGCAGCAGGGGCACTGACCGAGACGAGCGATCAGTTGGTAGCTCAGTCGATGGCGCAGTGTTGTGATCGACGTCGGCACGTGGCGCTGCGCGCGCAGGACTTCCGCGGGGGATGTAATCCTCGGGAAGGGTAGGCACCTGGCGTTCGATGAAGTTTTTTTTACCGCCGACAGACTTGTCGGCGACGAGGCGTTCGGCCATGAGGAACCCGTAGGCCGCGATGCTCAACGCGGCGTGATGATGAAACCCCCGCCACCCTCGGCCCTCGTAGTGGCCGAGGCCGAAATCCTGCTTCAGATCCTGGTAGTCACGCTCGATGCGCCAACGCTGATGGGCGATGTCGACCAACTCGTTGATCGGTGTGTCCTCTGGCAGGGTGGACAAGAAGTACTTGCTCGGCTCAGCGTCGCTTGCCGGCCACTCGATGAGCAACCACTGCTCGGGACGCAGACGTGCCTTGCCCGTATTGCCGCCGGCGTGGCGCACCCGCACGGCCGCGAAGCGGCCGTTCAGTGTGTCGCTGGTTCCCTCGCGCCAGCTGATGTTCTGGAATGCCCGACTTGGAAGCGACTGCGCCAATGCCTTGACGCTCATGGGCTGTAGCGTCGCCGTGCGCCTGGGCATTACTGGCGGGCGGCCCATGCCGCTGTAAGGCTCGGGTGGCAGCGGCTGCACGCCAGGCGGCCAGACCACGACGGCAGATGTGACGCCCACCGCGTAGAGCAAGCCCATGTCGCTGAGCGCCTGGCGGAAGGCGTTGTCCACGCCGTAGCCGGCATCGGCCAGCACGCAATGGCGCGGTGCGCCTTCGTCCAGCAGCGTACGCAACTGCTGCAGCGCGATCTGCGTCTTCGTGGCGAAACGCACTTCATCGGGAACGCCAGCCTTGGTGCGGCGTTCAGCATCTGCCGCCCAGTCCTCGGGAAGGTACAGCTGCCAAGCGACGGGCAAGCTGCCCTGTTTGCTTGCCAGCGAGATGCTCACGGCCACCTGGCAGTTGTCCTGCTTGCCCAGCATCCCGCAGTACTGGCGCGTGACACCGACCGAATGGCGGCCCTTTTTCGGGAACCCGGTGTCGTCGATGATCCACCAGCCACCCTGACTGAAGTCCATCTTGGGCATCACCCACTGGCACACCCGCCGCAGCATCTGCGTGTCAGACCACTCGGCCTTGGCCACGAAGTGGTGCAGTGCTTGGTGCCGCGCGCTGGCATGCGTCGGATCCACCCGCGCGGCCATGGGCTCTACGCTCTTGCGCGACAAGGGAAGCATCAGGCCCGTGCAGTACCCACGAAGGCCTGCGTGCCGATCCGTGTGACCCAAGCCTGCGCTCAGGTGCTCCAGGTAGCTATCGAAGCGCTCGACTGCGTTCATCAATCCTCCGGTGCGAAGACTAGGGCCTGTTAACACAATCGAAGTCCGTCGGCGATCAGCGCAAAGCTGATGAAGCCAAGGAACATTACGTCGA
>NZ_JBBCBV010000026.1:0-54320 GCF_037204045.1 Variovorax sp. CCNWLW225
GAAGCCCTCGGGCTCACAAAGCGGGTGGGTCAGTATTCGATGGAAATCTCGGGTCAGAGATCGGTGGAATTCAACAGCCGCCGGTCCAGGTGAAGGTGTCGTTGCCGTCGGCCGCGCTGGCGGTGCGGTCGTCGCCGTAGATGTTGCCGCTGAAGCTGCCGCCGGTGAGCGCCAGGCTGTCGTTGCCCAGGCCCAGGATGGCGTCGCCGGTGACGGTGCCGGCGGTGGTGACGATGGCGTTGCCGCCGAGGGTGTCGGTGCCGGTACCGGCCGCGTCGCCGTCGCGGATGCCGATGCCGGAGGCGGCGCCATTGACCACTGCGGCCGCGCCGATGTTGACGGTGCCGCCTGCTGCCGCCAGCGTGTGGATGGCGGCGGCGGTGCCGCTGCCGCTGGTCACGCTGCCGCCCGTGGCGTCGACCTGGTAGGTGCCCCCAGCGGAGGCGGCGCGCAGGCCGTCGGCATTGAGGCCTGTGGCCGTCACAGTGCCCGCCGCCATAGCGACCTGAGCCAGCCCGGTGCCGTCGGTCTGGCTGTACAGGCCGTGCGCGCCGGCGCCTGCGGTGCTGACGCTGCCGTTCAAGAGCGCGGTGGTGGCGGTGGCCGTATTGGTCGCGTTTGTGATCGCGGAATAGATCCCGTAGGTACCGGCTTGCAACGTGGTGATCGTCGAAGCTGCGGCGTCCATGCTTGCCGTTGCCGCGCCCGTGCCCCTGTTACGGGCCAGGATGCCGTAGCCGCCGGCGCCCTGCATCACGATGCTGCCACCCGTCATCGACGCGTTCGCGAAACCCGGGCCAGTACCCGAATTGCTCGCGGCCAGCCCGCCCCCACCCGCTCCGTTGCCGATCAATGCCCCTCCCGTCTGGCTGGCAATCGCGTTGCCGGTTCCGGTGACGACAGCGACGACGCTCGCGCTGGCGGCGTTTGTTGTCGCAGTGCCGCCAGACATGGTGGCGTAAGCATTGCCGGAGCCCAGTGTCTGGGCCACAACGACCGAGTTGTTCAAGGCCTGTGTGGTGCCAGCACCACCCGTCATGGTGGCCACGGCATCGCCATTGCCCCACGCCAAGGCGTAAGCCGCGTGCGACCCGCCCGCCGCAGTGCCGGTATTGATCGAACCACCGTTCACCGTGACCGTCGCTGTGCCGATACCGTGCGTTTCTGCAAGCAGACCGACCCCTGAGCCTTGCGTGCCAGTGGTGGAGATGGAACCGCTGTTGAGGATCGAGGTTGCATTGCCGCTACCCACGACGCTGGTGGCGACGCCCATGGCGTTCTCGCCTTTGCTGGTGATGTTCGCACCATTGATGACGATGGTCGCATCACCGCCAGCGCCGCTTGAGAGTGAGTTGGCCAGCACAGCCCAGGCTGCACCGGACACAGGATTGCCCGCCGGGGTGGTCAGATTGATCGTGGCGGGGCCGTTGACTTCGACCAGTCGATTGCCTGTGCCGCTACCGCCCGAATAGACAGCATTGGCGGTTATCGGCGCAGTGACCGGCGCAATGGTGAAGGGTGCCGCGGTGCCGTCCAGGATGACAGTGATGCCGTCGGTGCCATATGCAATGCCCGTGGTGTTCGGGTTCGCGTCCCCCACCGGCGTTCCGTCACCGTTGCAGATGACGGTTCCACCGACGGCGACAGCTCCGCACTCGTTGGCCGCCCAGGCGGACGATGCGCCGCCGAAGGCCGCAGTGGCCAAGACAACCGCGCCGAGCGTAGCGCTCGAAGACTTCTTGCCGCGCGCACTGCAAACCTCGCTGGCTGCCACCCAGGCGCCGAGCGCCTCATTCCAGATGCTTCTAAATGACCGGTTCATCCTCTGACCCTCGCTCCAAAAAAGTCCAAGCGATGCGGTCAATCGGAAACCATTTCCGCCAACCCACTGCTCTGACACGCCGACTTTTGCGGCAGGCGTGGAGACTATTAGCAGGGGAGGGATAGCCCAAAGGCACTAATTCACAAACCCGGGATTTTGATTACATTCTGGCAAACAAGATTTCTCATAAGGGAATTTTTCACGATTTCGTGGCCAGGCAGTACAAAAGTTCGCTCGGCAATGTGCCACTCCCTTAAAAAAAGATGGCTGGAAGTGCCGTTTAATTTTCGACCATCCGTACAACTTTGTTAACAATTTCAGCAAGCCATTGAATTGTTAACAAAGAAGCTTAAAGCCACGACTCCCTTTCGCGGGTTCAGAATTGTTTTGCCGCTCAGCCCGGGAGGCTACCAGTAAAACTTCTCATATAGCGAATGAACTCCGCGGGCTCTTCCTGAAACGGCCAATGCCCGCTGTTGGCGAAGTACTTCAGGGTCGCTCCCGGGATATTCTTTGCCAGCTTCTCATCGTCGCCAAAACGCCAGATATCGCCAGCGCCGTAGTGGACGGCGGTAGGTACATTGATCGACGGCAAGCGCGAAACAAGGTTGTAGCTGGCCAGGAGCTGATTGCCACGATTGAATGCCCCGGCGGAGTAGATCGTCCTTTGGTCGACATCTGCAATAACCCCGGCGGGCGGGTTCGCATTGTTGTAATACAAAGGCGCTACCTCGGTCCATTTTTTACGAAGGTCCTCATCACTGCTGGCCGGAGCCAGCAGCAATTGACCTAGCGCTGCCTGCTGAGCAGGCGTTCCGCCCAATGGATTGCGCTGGACGAAAGAAGCGATATCCGGCGCGGTGCATGACAGCACCAGGCCTGCCAGGCGGTGGGGAAAACGGAGCGCAAAGTCGAGTGCGACAAATCCCCCGTAGGAATGACCAACAAGAACGAATTTTTCGATGCCAAGCGCTCGGGTCAATGCATCGCAATCGGAACTCAGGCGCTCGAAACTCAGCTCGTCATAGCTGGTCGGCCGGTCCGATTTGCCCTGCCCCAGTTGGTCATAGCAGATGAGCCGGGCACTGTCGGCAAGTGGATCGATGAAAGGGCGAAAGTACTCGTGACTCAACCCCAGACCGCCGTGCAGAAAGACAACCGGAATTCCCTTTCCCACGCTCACGTGGTAAAGGTTTTTTCCGTTGACGGAAACGAGCCCCGATGTCTCGGCGCCAGAGGCGAATGACGGTGCGGCGGGCCAGGCGCCATTGCCACTTCCACCCCCACCTCCACTACCGCCTCCGCCACAACCCGCGGCGCTCAAAATTGAAAAAATGGATCCCGCTGCATTGAACGTACGTCGGCTGATTCTCACCAGAAAAGTCTCCCACCGAGCGCAGCCGACAAACGGGATTGTGGCCGGCTCTGAACTGTCTCAGAAAGCCACAAAAGCGGCGCGAAGGGCGTATTGAATTTGACGCTCGAGCGAGTCTAGATTCGCTTGGGCACTGCCGGCGCGGGCTTGCTCTTCAGGTGATTTTTTTGAATCGATTTCGAGAGATCGTTCACGATGCCGATCAGATTGAAATACCGAAATTCGCCGTGATTTTTAGTTTAGGCAACATGTTTAACATTGAACTAAATTCAATGCCTCGGCTTCAATAATTTACCGTTCGGGTTTCCGGGGCTGCCTTCCCTTTCACCCACAGCGGATTGCGCCGGCAATCCGCCGGCGCTCTCCCTTTACGGCATGCGCATTGGCCGGCGCACACCCCAGCCGCCTTGCATCAAGCGCGCGACCCGAGCCAGCCCGCCGGTACCACTGGCAGCTCGGCCAACCAGGGCACCGCCCGCGGCACCCGCCAGCACCCGGCGCACGAGCGACCGGCTGCGTCCGGCGGTCAGCAGCAGCAGGACGCCCGCGCCTAGAACCGCGAGGTGCTCGCCCGGGAAGTCCGGCCGCTGCGCATCCATCTTCTTGACTGCCTCGATCTTGGATCCGATGTTCATTGGAAGCTCCTTTTCTGTACGAACTTCTTCATATCAAGCGAGGCGATGCACCGGTGTAGGCGCGGGTCACGTGCAACGCGCCGAATCGGGCGTACGGCGTTGTTTGTCAGGGTTTTCACATAGAGGAAGACCAAAAGCGGCCGCACAGCCCGTCATACAGGCGTCACGAGCTATTAAAACAATAGCGTTCAATACTTTCGCGAGGATCGTTCCTCGTAAACGCTATATCTAGCCCGACTCTTGCTAAGCAAAATCCTCGACGGATTCACGTCACCCATGATCGAGGACATCGAAGCAATGAACCTTTTGCGTCTCCGGCAGCCGATGGCTGCGTTGGTATTGGGCGGCACAGCAGCATTCTTGGGGGCCATGGCCACATCGGCCCATGCGTTCTCGAACCCGCCCATACAGATGGCGCAAGGCGTCGAATACATGTGCGGGGGCACGAGCAAGGCCGAGGCGTCGTTCATGCAGATGGTGTCGCCGCGGTGGGCGGTGACCATCGAGTTCGGCATCAACGACAGCACGCAAAAGAGCAATTTCCCGGTGCGGGCCGCGGTTCAGGTGCGCGAAAAGTACACGGGCCGCCCCGTGATGGAGGCGCAGTCGAACGGCCCCTACATGCTGGCCCGGCTCGATCCCGGCGCATACGACGTGAACGTGACGCTCGGCGGCCTGACGATCACGCAGACGCTCACCGTGATTGCCGGCGTGCCGTCCCGCGCGGTCTTCATGTGGCCTTCGAATTTCGACATGGCCTCGGTGCTGCCGCCCGCGCCGCAAACGCAGGCGCTCGCGCAGACCTCCGCCGCCCGCTAGCCGGGGGTTTTCTCCCCGGCCTCGGTCCGGGGCAGACGCCGGTCCTTCCTGTTAAGCCTTGTCTAAGCCGTGCGCCGCACAGTGGCGCCGTGGCCTTCCGCCACGCAGACAAGGAAGAAAGGATTCAGACCATGAGCACCCTGATTTCATCTCGCATGCGGCCCCTTGCGGCCGCCGCGCTGTGCGGCGCCGTTCTTCTCGCGGCACTTTCTCCGGCGCATGCGGCGGTCAACCCGCCGATCCACATGACCAACGGCATCGAATACATGAGCGGCGGCATCGGCAGCGACGAAGCCAAGCTGATGGAAACCGTGGCGCCGCGCTGGCCGGCCACTTTCGAATTCGCCATCAAGGACCACAAGGGCGCCGAGTTCGCGGCCGACGTTCACGTCACGGTGCGCGACAACCGGGGTACGGCGCTGATCGACAACGTGGTGTCGGGCGGCCCGTTCATGGTGGCGCGGCTCGACCCCGGCACGTACGAAGTGGAGGCTCGCTTGCTTGGAAACACGCTCAAGCAAACGCTGCACGTCCTGCCGGGTGCGCCCGCCAAGGTGGCATTTGTCTGGCCGGCGGGCACCGACATGGCATCCGCCGGCACACGCACGGTGCAGTAGAACGCGAGGCGGGTTCTCAAGCCCGCCGTCGGCGCATGCATTCCGGCGCCGGGATCGTCCGCAATGCCTGCTATCCGGGTGAAGCACGCTATAGAAAAAATAGCGCGCTGCGGGCCGGCCGGCGTCTTGAATGCACGGCATGCGCCTTGCAGATGTTGCCTCCCGGGCAGTGCCCGTTCCCATTGCCCCCATGCCGATACGTCCCATGAGCGTTCTGACCGCGCTCCTGCATGTCTACATTGCGCTGCGCCTGGTGCCCGCGCTGGCCATGCTCACCCCGGCCTGGCCGCTGGCGCTCGTGGCGCTTGCCGTTTCGGCCTTCACGATTCCACTGCCGTTCATCTCGCGCCGCTCCGAGCGCAACGCCTCCCTGAAGGACGCGCTCAAATGGACCGGACTGATCAGCATGGGCTGGTTCTCCTCGATGTTCGTGCTGACGCTGGTGCGCGATGCAGGCCTGCTGCTCACCTGGCTGGCAGGCGCCTTGGGCCGCGTGCAGGTGCCCTGGAGCGCAGTGCTGCCGTGGAGCGCCATGGCCGTGCTGGTGGTCGCCACGCTGGCGTCTTTCGTCGGTTTTCTCAATGCCCGCCGCACGGCGGCAGTCAAGCGCGTCGAGGTTCCCATTCAAGGGCTGCCTTCCGCGCTCGAGGGCTTCACGATTGCGCAGCTCAGCGACATCCACGTCGGGCCGACGATCCGGAGCGACTACATCCAGCGCATCGTCGATGCGGTGAACCGGCTCGGCGCCGACGCCATCGCGATCACCGGCGACCTGGTGGACGGCACGGTGGCCGAGCTGCGCGATCACATCGCGCCCCTTGCAGGATTGCGCGCGCGGCACGGTACCTTCGTGGTGACAGGCAACCACGAGTACTACGCCGGCGCGCATGCATGGATCGAAGAGCTGCGCCGGCTCGGGCTGAAGGTGCTGCTCAACGAGCACGTGGTGCTGCAGACGCGCAATGTGCGCGGCGCGCAGAACGACGAAGAACTGTTCGAGAGCCAGCTGGTGCTGGCCGGCGTGACCGACTTCACCGCCGGCCACTTCGATCCCGCGCACCAAAGCGATCCGCATCTTGCGCTGTACGACGCGCCGCCGCTGGTGCACACGCGCGTGCTGCTTGCCCACCAGCCGCGCAGCGCGCCGCTCGCGGCCCGCGCCGGCTACCAGCTGCAGCTGTCGGGCCACACGCACGGCGGGCAGTTCTTTCCGTGGAACCTGTTCGTGCCCATGCAGCAGCCATTCACGGCCGGCTTGCACAGGCTGCACGACATGTGGATCTACGTGAGCCGCGGCACCGGCTATTGGGGGCCGCCCAAGCGCTTTGGCGCGCCTTCCGAAATCACGCTGGTCACGCTGGTGCCGGCGCGCAGCTGACGCTCTTGCCGGTCAGTCGCGCAGCTCGGCCAGGCGCCGGGCGTTCGACGTGGCCGCTGCGTGGATCGGCTTCAGCCCTTCGCGCGCGATGCGAACCGCCGCACCCGAGAGCTGGCCTGCCGTGCTGGCCGCGCGTGCCGAGGCCTTGACGAAAGCGTCGCCGCGCACCGCCGCCTGTGCGGGCGTGATGCTGCCGGCCATCGAAAGAAAAGCTCCCGCGCTCAGAAACCATTGCTGCAGCACGCGGCTTGAGAGCGACACATGGCTGCTGTGCCACTGCCTGACCATTGCGGCGCCCGCTTTGCCCGCGGCGGCGAGCTTTTCGTCGCCCATGAGCTGGAACTCGGCAAGGTCCGCCGCGCTGGGCGTGAGCCCCGCCTTGGCCATGCGTTCGGTGCGCATGTGAATCACCGAGCCGGAAGACAGCAGCATTTCCTGGGTTTTCAGGGCCACGTCGGCCCACAGCATCAGCGGGCTGGCCAAACGGGCGGCGGAGGTAAGAGACGACATGGGGCGAGAGCCGATCTATGGGGATGATTGAACACCACTATAGGCTGTGCCTGTGCAAATTGCTGCAGTGCAATAAATTCAACTCTGCAGGAATGTTGAAGAAGTCCTACCTTTCGACATGGCAATAGCCTCGGGCGAAGGCGCGGAACGGAGCGGAAAGTAATTATTTCCTTCCTTTCCATCATTTGCTTTCAAAACCCACATCATGAAAGTACCACCGTCCGCGTCCCTCGGGGCTGCCGTGTTCGCAGGCATTCTCAGCCTGCTGGGCACCGAGGCTCATGCGTTCGAAGACAGCGCACGCGGCATCTACTTCGAGGGCGGCCGTGCGCCGCATGGCGACAAAGGAGCCACCAACTCGGCCACCATGGGCGTCACGCTGCCCTGGTCGTTGCGCCAGCCGGTGCACGAAGGCGCGCTGACCTCCTATTGGGACCTGTTCATCAGCCAGTGGCATGCGCCGGCGCTCGGCAGCGGCTCGCGCAACTACACGCAGCTTGGCGCCATCTACACCTGGCGCTACCGCTTCGGCGGGGGCAGCTCAGCGTGGTTCGCCGAAGGCGGCGTGGGCGGCACGGTCATGGACCACCTCTACAAGACGCCCGACCGCACCTTCAGCACCGCCTTCCAGTTCACCGAGGTGCTGGGCGTGGGACGCAGCTTCGGCGAGAACGGCAGGCACGAACTCACGCTGCGCCTGCAGCACTTTTCGAACGCAGGCATCAAGAAGCCGAACCCGGGCGAAAACTTTGTCCGGCTGCGCTACACCTATCACTTCTAGAAGAAGAACAAGAACGCTCAGCGCGTGGTCGTGCGCAAGCGCCGGGTGCGCAGTTCGGTCACGAAGTAGGCCACCGTGGCCACGGCCAGCGGCAAGAGGTAATAAAGCCCCCGGTACACCAGCAGCACGCCCAGCAGCTTCCCTTGCGGAACCTGGTGCGAGAGCAGGGCGATGAACACCGCTTCCAGCACGCCAAGGCCCGCCGGCACGTGCGTGACCACGCCCGCCACCGCAGCCACCAGCAGCACCGCAAGCACCTGGTGGTAAGCCACCTGGCCCTGCAGCAGCACCCAGATCACGCCGCCGATCAGCGACCAGTTCAGGCACGACATGGCCAGTTGCAGCAGCGCCATGCGCAGCGCGGGCACCTTGAAGCGGTATTGCCGTATGCGAAAGACGTGCCCGCTGGCCACCGCGCACAGCACCAGATACGCCGCCGCCAGCAGCAGCAGCACCGCGCCAAGAATGCGCAGGCCGCCGTTGTCGATCTTCCATTCGTCTGGCGGCACCATCGGCCAGAAGCAGAAGGCGGCGCCCGCCACCACCAGGTAGCCGAGCCAGTTGGTCAGCATGCTGAAGCCGAGCACGCGCGTGATGGTGTCGTTGGAAAGGCCCAGGCGCGAATAAAGCCGGTAGCGAAACGCCACCCCGCCCACCAGCGAACCCAGGTTCAGGTTGAAGGCATAGCTGATGAAGGTGACCCCCATCACGCTTGATGCGCGCAACCGGTGGCGGGTGAGATACCGCCCCAGCAGGTCGTACGTGCTGTAGGTGGCAAAGCTGCCGGCGGCCAGCGCGCCTGCCAGCAGCAGCGTGGACGCAGGCAGCGCGCGCATGGCGTCGAACACTTCTTGCCAGTCGATGGCCCGCGCCTGGTTGACCAGCAGCCAGGCAATGAGGCCGAAGAAGCCCCACACCGCGATGCGGCGAACCCAGGGCCACCAGGGGCGGTGCGCGAGGCTCATGGTGCTCATGGGAAAGCCGCCGCGCAGTTCATGCCGCTTCCGTCGTCTGGGTGGCACCGTTGTCGCCGGTCTTCTCGCGCTGGTCGCGCTTTTCGGCAAGATCGGTGGCCTGGGCCAACGTGAGGCGCGGCACCTGGCGCGGCAACCAGCCCAGCCATGAGGGATACCAGCGCAAGAAGTGGAAGATGAAGAAGCTGCGCACCAGGCGCCAGCCGCTCCATTCGCTCTCCAGGTCGTCTTCGCGAATCAGCTTGCAGCTCTCGCGCATGAGCGTGTCCATGCGCTGCCACAGCAGGTCGTTGAACGCCTTGTCGCGCGCGATCACGTTGGCTTCCAGGTTCAGCGAGAGGCTCAGCGGATCGAGGTTGCTCGAGCCGACCGTGCTCCAGTCGTCGTCGATCAGCGCAATCTTCGCGTGCAGCGGACGGTCGCAGTATTCGAAGATGCGCACGCCCGAATGCAGCAGGTGGTGATAGAGCATGCTCGCGGCCGTCTTGACGATCGGCATGTCGGGCTCGCCCTGCAGGATGAGCCGCACATCCACGCCGCGGCGCGCGGCGCGTCGCAGTTCCTTGATGAGCCTGTAGCCCGGAAAGAAATACGCGTTGGCAATCACGATGCGCCGTCGCGCGGCGCGGATGGCGGCCAGGTACTGGCGCTCGATGTCGTTGGTATGGCGGCGGTTGTCGCGCGTGACGAACATCGCCTCCACTTCGCCCACGTGCTCCCGCGCCACCGGCGGCGCCTGCTTGAGCCGGCGGCGAAACCAGCGCGGCCCCTTGTCGCCGAGCGCAATCGCACGCAGCACGAACTGGTGGATCTGCGCCACGATCGGCCCGCGGAGTTCGACCGCGTAATCCTGCTTGGCCTTGGGCCCGTAGTCGAGCAGATGGTCGGCCGAATAGTTGATGCCGCCGACGAACGCGAGCTCACCGTCGACCACCACGATCTTGCGGTGCATGCGCCGAAACACGTTCAGCCGCTGGCCCAGGATGCGCTTGCCCGGATCGAACACCCGCATCTTCACGCCAACCGAGCTCAGGCCTTCGATGAACTCGCGCGAAAGATCCGGCGAGCCGAAGCCGTCGACCAGCACATCGACCTTCACGCCGCGCTGGGCCGCCGCGCGCATGGCGGCATGCAGCGCCATGCCGACCTTGTCCTCGAAGAGGATGAAGGTCTCGATGATTACCTCGCGCCTGGCCTGTCGAATGGCATCGAACACGCGCGGAAAGAACTCCTCGCCGTTCTCCAGCAATGAAATGCTGTTGCCACCGACCCAGCGGGCTCTCTGGTCCATGTCGGCCACCATCTTCAAAGGTCGATGTTCGCCACCAGCGGCGCATGGTCCGACAGGTGCGACCAGGGCTTGCGCGGCAGCACCACCGGCGCATGGACGCCCGCGTTGCGCACATAGATGCGGTCGAGCGACAGCAGCGGAAAGCGCGAAGGAAAAGTCTTGGCGGCCGAGCCGTTCGCACTCACGAACACCTCGCGCAGTGCGGCGCCTTCTTCGAGCACTTGGTGGGCGCGCCCGCGCCAGTCGTTGAAGTCGCCCGCGACGATCAGCGGCGCATCGGCGGGCACTTCGTCGCGCACGATGTGGCACAGCAGCTCCAGCTGCTGCTGCCGGTGCGCCTCTGCCAGGCCCAGGTGGGCGCAGATCGCATGCACATCGATGGGCCGGCCGGGCAGGCGCAGAACGCAATGCAGCAGGCCGCGCTTTTCAGGCCCGGCCACCGACACGTCGTGGTTGCGGTAATGCACGATCGGAAACTTGGACAGCACCGCGTTGCCGTGGTGCCCGCGCGGGTACACGGCATTGCGCCCGTAGGCGAACTGCGGCCACATGGTGTCGGCCAGGAATTCGTAGTGCGGCGCCTCGGGCCAGTTGTTCACCTTGCGCGAGTGGCGCGAATGGGTGCCGAGCACTTCCTGCAAGAACACCACGTCGGCGCCCACCGTGCGCACCGCATCCCGCAGTTCCGGAAGAATGAACTTGCGGTTGAGTGCGGTGAAGCCCTTGTGGGTGTTCACGGTCATCACCTTGAGCGAGGTCGGCGCGGCGGCGGCGAGTGGAATCGGGGAGGAAGACATCTGTTCTGCGGTTGTACGTTGCCGCGCCGCCCGCGCCTGTAGGAACGCGCCACCTTCTTGCCGCCTTTGCCTCCGGCCTTCGCGACAGGGGGGCCGGCTCCTACAGGCAGGCCTGCCGCACCCCGACACAGGGGCCATGGCGGGCCTCCTACGGTGAATTCAGGGTCAGGAAACGGCCCGCCTTCCACTTCATTCATCCGCAGAGACAAGCAAAGGAACACACCATGAAGCACGCAGTCTTTCACGCCACGGTGCTGGCCGGCCTGATGGCCGCCACCGGCGCCGCCATGGCGCAAGCCACATCGATACCCGCGCAGCCCGATCCGGCCGTGGGCGGCCAGGCCAGCACGCAAACGCCCTCCGGCGTGCCCAACCCGCCGCAGCGGCCCGATGCGAGCATGCCCAATTCGCGCGAAGCGGTGAAGGCCGAGGCCCGCGCCCACAACCGCAACAACATCAACAACCCGGTGCCCAAGGGCGAAGCCAGCACCACGGTGAACGCGCAGCCCAATGCCATGCCGCAACCCACGGGCGCAATGTCGCGCGCCGAGGTCAGCCAGCAGGCCCGCAAGACCAAGCCGCAGTTCGGCCAGAAGGGTGAAAGGCCCGACGTGCCGACGAACCCGACCGAGAAGACCGGCACGCCGCAGTAAGCGTCCGTGTACGAAAAAAGCCCGCGATGCACGAGTGCATTGCGGGCTTTTTCATGCGTGCGCCTTGTCAGGCGCCGTCACGAATGCGGGACTCAGCTCTTGGCGGGTGCCGCGCTGTGGCCGGCGTCGCCATGGCCGTGATGACCACGGTGGCCGCGGTGTCCGTGCATGCCGGCATGCACCGTTTCCGCGTCGAAGGTCTTCTGCTGCTCGGGCGTCAGCGCGGCATAGAAGGTCTTGGTGGCCTCGGCGCGCTTGGCGAACCTTGCGCTGCGCTCGGCCTGGCGGGCCTGCATGCGCTCCAGCCGCTCGGGCGTGGTGAGCTTGGCAAATTCCGCGCGGTCCATGCGCTGCGGGAGGGCACCGGCCGGCGGTTGGGTGGCCGTCGTGAAGCTGGCCCACGCGCTTTCCTGTGCGGAGGTCAGCTTGAGCTTTTCCTTCAGCGCGGCCAGGCGCTTGGCGCGATGCTCTTGCATGCGCTCCATGCGTTGCGCCGGGTCCATGCGCTTGTGCTGTGCCTTGGGTGCCGCGCCATCGGCTTGCGCAACGGCGGCGGGCGGAGCGGCGGAGGTCGCGGGCGCAGCCGGGGCCTGTGCAAAGGCACCCGAAGAGGCGAGGGCGGCCGAGCCGAGAAGGCTGGCCCAGACGATGCGTTGGCGAAGAGAGATCATGAGAAGTGCTTCCTTTCGAAGAAGCCCGCCGCCAATGGGCAGCAGGTGAAGCGAAGTGTGGAAGACCTCTGTATCTCCCAGGTGAGCCGAAAGTGAGCGTGCGTAAAGAATCATGAACCGCACGGGCCACACCGCTCCGGGCGTGATTTATTTGGGCCTTGGGGGCTTCAATCCACGGTCGGGCGACTGCAGCTTGCCGGTGCGCATCTCGCCCACCGCCAGCGCCACCGCGCGCGCCACGTTGCGCACCTCTTCCTGCACGTCTTCGTCGGCGTCCAGGGCGTCGTGGCTGGTGGCATAGGGCTCGTAGTAGCCGATGTAGCGGTCGAAGCGGGCCTGTGAGCCGGCATCGATCAGCCCCATCCAGTCGAGCCAGTCCGACAGGTTGCGTCGCACGCTCTCCACGCCGGCCACGTCGCCATGCACCACCACGCCGTAGACGCGGCCTTCGAGGTGCTTGGGATAGCCCCAGCCCTCGAGCTCGAGCGCCTTGGCTTCTTCGGGCTTCTTGCCATGGGTGCTGGTGGGATCGGGATTGCCGCCGTCAGCGCACACCAGCCGGTCGATCATGAGCTTGAGCGGGCTGGCCGACTGGTACCAGTGCGTGGGCGTGAACACGATCACTCCGTGCGCGGCCACCCAGCGTTCGTAGATCTCGTTCATCCAGTCGCCGGTCTGGCGCATCGAGTGGTTGGGATAGCAGCTGCAGGGCCAGTGGCACAGCGGCATGGCGGTGGAAACGCAGCCTTTGCACGGATGGATGTGGCGCCCGTAGTCGGACGTGAGCAGGCTCAGGTCGAGCACGTCGGTCTCGATGCCGCAGCCCTCGAGCACCTCGCGCGCGAGCTGCACCAGCCGCCACGTCTTCGAAATTTCGCCGGGGCAGGTGCCGTCGTTGCGCGGCGAGCCGTTGACCAGCAGCACGCGCGACCGCGTCTGCGGACTGCGCCAGGATGCCTGGGCCGCGTCGATACGCACCTTGGCTTCGAGCCAGTCGACGGAGAGGTCGTAGTCCGGGTCGGCATAGCCCGGGCCGGCCTTGCGCGTGACGGGCGCCTTGCGGCCTTCCTGGTAGGCCTCCCACGCAACGAGCTCGATGCGCTGCAACGCTTCTTTCTCGGCTTCGAAGGCCGGGTCGCAAAAAGGCTGCATGAAGCGCTCGTGAAACTGCTCCCGCTTCAATGTCTCGGGTGCCTGGCCCTTGCGGACTTTGGGGGCTTTGGTCGCGGCTGTCGGAGGGGTCGTGCTGGAGGGCATGACCGCAATCTATGCCGAGCCCGCGCCCCTGTGACCTGCGGACGGTGCCGATTTTCGGTAGGCCTTCGACTACAGCGTCATCCGAATTTGCCGTTCTGAAAATCGTGCACGGCCTCTTTCACCTGCTCCTGCGTGTTCATCACGAAGGGGCCGTATTGGGCAATGGGCTCGTTCAGCGGCTTGCCGGCAATCAGCAGCACGCGCGCCGGGCTGTGGTTGGTGGCACCCGCGCGCAGCACCACGCCGTCGCTGCCCGGGTCGTTCGCCAGAATGGCCATGCGGCGCGTCGGCACCTCGCTGCCCGCAATCCACACCGACTCGCGGTACACGTACACCAGTGCGTTGTGATCGTCAGGCAAGGGCTGCGCAAACTCGGCTCCGGGCGCCAGGCTGAGGTCGAGGTACAGCGGCTCGGTGTGCTCGCGCCGCACCGCACCTTCGATGCCGTGGCTTTCGCCCGCGATCACGCGCACGTGAACGCCCGTGGCGGTGGTGTATTCAGGGATTTCCTCGCTCTGGATGTCGCGGTACCAGGGCTCGCGCATCTTGTCCTTGGCGGGCAGGTTGAGCCAGAGCTGAAAGCCTTCCATCAGGCCTTCTTCCTGCTCGGGCAGCTCGCTGTGCACCAGCCCGCGGCCGGCCGTCATCCATTGCACGCCGCCGTTTTGCAGCAGCCCCTCGTGGCCCGCGCTGTCGCGGTGGCGCATGCGGCCCGCAATCATGTAGGTCACGGTTTCGAAGCCCCGGTGCGGATGGTTGGGAAAGCCGCCGATGTAGTCGCCCGGGTTGTCGCTGCCGAAGGCGTCGAGCATCAGGTAGGGGTCGAGCCGCTTCTGCAGCGGCTGCTGCAGCACGCGGGTGAGTTTGACGCCGTCGCCATCGCTGGTGGAAACACCGGCCACGATGTGGTCGATGCCGCGCGGCGTGGCCACGGGATCGGTCGGGTGGTTTGCGTTCTTCATGCGGCCATGGTGGCACTAACCACCCGACCGCGCCACCCGTGGGGGTGCCGGTTTCAGGTTACGAAATCAGCGCGGCCACTGCTGCCGCTGCCAGTAGCGGTACTGCCACTGCGTGGAAAAGCCGGCGCGCCGGTAGAGCGCATGGGCCGGCATGTTGTGCGCATCGACCTGCAGGAACACGCGCTCGAACCCGCGTTCGAGCGCGGCCTGCGCCAGCCCGGCCAGCACGCGCCCGGCCAGGCCCCGGCCGCGCTGCGACTGCTCGGTGCGCATGCCGTGCACGCTCGCCCATCCGTGGCTGAAGGCCATGGCGCCCGCCGCAACGGTGCGGCGCCCTTCGCGCACGCTGGCATACAGCGAGCCCTTGGCGCGGGACAGCGCCCGCACGCGGTGCGCACCGTCTACAGGATCGAAGCCTTCGCCGAGGAACAGCGTGGCCCAGGCCTCGTCGGGTGCGGCATCGACGTCGGCCAGCGCCGCATCGGCCGACGCCACCTGCCGCATGCGCCTTGCGGAGCCGATCTGCACGCAGGTGGGCGAATCGCCAACGTAGTGCCGCTGCTCCAGTTCGGCCCGCAGCGGGTCGAAGCAGGCGGTGTCGGCCAAGCGGAACGCGGGCACGAACTGGTGGCTGTCGTATCGAGCCTCGATGCGGTCGAGCGTGCTGTCGCTCACGGCCCCCCGATGCAGCGGAACGGCCGACCTCGCGCGCTTGACGGTGCCATCGTCGAACGGCAACAACCAGCCGTCGAGCTCCTCGACGGCAAGGGGCGACACGGCGGCGACGGTGGCGCGCTCGATGGCTTCGATCTCGCCGCTCTCCACGAACCCGCGGGTGTCATTCATGGCGCGGCCTCCGGCGCCGGGAATTTGGCGGCCGCCACGCTCTTGAGCAGCGTCTCGCGCTGGTTGCGGCTGATGCCGCGCACGCTCTCGGCCACCCACTTGGTGCGGTCGGGGTCAATGCGGCCGTCGCGCCGCCATTGTTCGAGCACCGCATGCGGCTTGTGCAGCATGGCCGCGAGCCACACGGCCTGCGCAGGCTCGAGGTTGCGTGCCGGGCGCTTGAAGTAGCGGCGCGCCGCGGCTTCGGCGCCGCAGAGGTTGCCGCCCCAGGGCGCGTTATCAAGGTAGAGCTGCAGGATGCGCGCCTTGCCGAGCGTCTGTTCCATTTCGACCGCATAGAGCAGTTCGCGCAGCTTGCGTTCCGCCGTGCGGTCGCTGCCCGTCACCAGCAGCTTGGCCAGCTGCTGCGTGAGCGTGCTGCCGCCGCGCTTCGTTTGGCCGTCTTTCTGGTTGTTGTCGAGCGACGCAACGATTTCCGCCAGGTCGTAGCCGGCATGGCTGAAAAAGCGCTGGTCTTCGGCCGCGATGACCGCACGCGCCAGCCAGCTGTCGTTGGCCAGCTTCGACGGCGCGCCGCAACCGGTGCGCGCGCCGAGCATGGCTTCGGTGCCCAGCCCTTCGACGGTGAACTGGCTGACGACAGGAACCACCGCGAACGTGCCCTCAGGCAGCGCGACCTGCCCGCGCAGCGCCAGCGTGCCGCCGATGCGCGCACGCTGCAGTTCGGGCAGGTTGGGCGCAAGCACCGCGTACCAGCGCGCAATGGGTGCATCCTTGATGTCGGCGCTGAGCAGAAGGTTCTTGGGCGTGAGGCGGCCTTCCCACTGGCCGTGGATCACGGCCGACGCCTCGGCGCTGCGGGGTGTGGCCTCGAGGATGCCCGTCAGGGTGTTGCCGTCGCGCTTGACGGTGGCAAGCAGGCCTTCGACCCGTATCGGCTGCGTGCCGAGCGCCGGAACCTCGACCGTGCAGGGCGCGCAGCGCAATTCGAGCGCGCCGGCCTCGTTCTTCCAGGCGAAATGCACGGTGCCGAAGCGGGTGTCGAGCGCGTGACCGTCCAGGTGCGGCGCAAGCCACGGAGAAGTGGCCAGGCGCACTGCCGTGGGCATGCCGACTTCGAAACTCAGCGGACCGGCCTTGACCGTGCCGCGCCATTCGCCCGGTGCGGGCGCGAGGGCGAACTTCACTATCAGGAAGATAGCTATCGCTGCAGTGACTACAAGGGCCAACAGCCCGTAAATCGCAGATCTCAGGGTCTTGTTCACACAACTCTCACAAGGGTCTCGCCACCGTGACGGCTTGCCACGGACCGGTCGACTGCCCGCTGGCGGCCGCCCAGTACCAAGCTGAAGTGTCGGTGAAAGCAGTGCCTTCGGCATCGACGATGCGCTCGCAAACGCGGAACTTTTGCGCTCCGTGCATTTGCGCAACAAAACAGCGCCACAAGCGCTCCTGCGCATCGCGTTCAAGGCGCGCCTGTTCGATGCGATAGCCGAGCGCGCGGTAGCAATCGGCGGCCGGGTGAAGCATGCGCGTGGGCGTGTTCACCGCGCGCATCACGATCATCTGCGTGCCGTCGGTCATGCGGCCGATGGCGCCCGGAAAGCGGTCCGCAAAGCGCTGCTCGACGTCGCCCAGCGCCATCGGCCGCAGCGGAACGCCGTCCCATTCGCGCGGCCACTCATGCGATGCCGCGGTCGCCACGTGTTCTTGCGGCGCGCGCAGCGCCGCGGCGGTAGACCACAGCAGGCACAGCAGCATCGCGAGTGCAAAGGCCGTCTTGTGGCCGATGCGGTTGATGAAGTGATTAGCGAAAAAGCTTTCAAGGAACCGTATCGACATGGCGGCCTCCCTGCGTGGTGATCATTCCGGGAATCGGCTGGTCGGCAAGTCCGGCAGAAGTGCGTTCCGGCACCATCAGGCGGGCAATGCCGCCGCACACGGCCGCCAGCACCACCAGGCCGAGCATGTTGTGGGCCCACGGCGCCAGCGGCTGCCCCGCGCCCTCGAAGGCAATCAGCACGCTGTTGCGCACGATGTTGCCGCCCAGCACCAGCAAGCCGACCATCGGCAGCCGGCGCAAAAAGCCGCGGTCGCTCTGCCGCGCCCAGAGCGCAACGGCGCAGGCCGTGAAGTAGCCGAGCCACACCATCTGCACGCCGGAGCACGGCGCATCGACGATGACCAGCCGCCCGTCGACCACGAGGCTGCTGCCCTCGCGCGCCACGCTGAAGCCGGGGGCCAGCAGCCAGCGGCTCGCCTCGGCCGTGACCACGCGCAGCGGATAGCCGGCATAGAACTGCAGCGATGACAAAAGCGGCAAGGCCAGCACCGCAAGACCGACGACCGGCAGCGCGGCCACGCGCCGCGGCAGGAAGGCCAGCAGCCCGAACGCCAGCGCCAGCACCGCCATCAGGCTTGCCGCGAGCGGCGGCAAGGCGGGCAGGGCGCCGGCGCCGGTGCGCAGCAGCGTGGCCAGCAAGGTGCCGGCGCCCGCCAGGGCCAGCCAGCCCAGCCGCGGCGCCGCGCGCAGTTCGCGCCGCCGCTGCCATGCCAGCGCCGCCAAGGCGGCCAATGCCAGCAGGCCCAGCGGATCGTCGGAGCCGTCGCGCATGCGCCGGACCATCCAGGCCCAGGTCGGCGCGAGCGCCGCGAATTGCAGCGCCAGCCAGAAGGCGGCCGGGGCGCGGTCGATCTGAATGCCCCAATCCACGATGCGCGGATGGCGGTGGGCAAGTGCGGCCAATGACATTTCTTTTTTCCCTTTCTGCCGCGCTCAGGCCGTGAAGCGGCGCGGATCGTTGCGGCGCGCGCGGCGGCGCAGCATGGCAAGCATCGACAGCACCACGGCAATGGCGCCCAGCGTTTCGGGTTCGGGCGTGCTCGGCACTTCGGCACCGAGTGCAAGTTCGCTCACGCCTTGGGGCAGGGGCAGCGGCTGGTTCACGTCCACGCTGTTCTGCGGCGCAACGTTGCGCACCACCTTGTCGACCGCAATGAAGCTGGTGTACTGCGTCAGCAGGCTGTACTTCAGGCCCAACTCGGTGATGCGCTCCTTGAAGGCAGCACCGCCCTCGAGCGTTTCCTGGTCGCTCAGGCTCTGGATGCGGTGGCGCGCCCACAGGGTGCGCAGCGCGGCCGTGTCCTGGCGCATCTGCGGGTCGATGCGCAGTTCCTGGCGGTATGGGCCATTGGCGCCCTGGCCTTCGACGATCACGCGGCCACGAGCCTTGCCCTCGGCATCGGCGCGCCACTTGCCGAACACGATCACCGGGCGTTCGCCCAGTACGTCGGGCAGCGCTTGCGGCTCCACGTCGTACACGTCCAGGCCGCCGAAAGTCACCTTCACATTGGTGAGCACCGGCGACTCCACCATGCGGCGGAAACGCGCGGCCTGTTCCGGCGCCTGGATCGGGTCGGTGATGATGAAGGGCTCGCCCATGCCGGCACGCGCAATGCCTTCCATCAGGCTGCGGTTCACCGACGAACCGATGCCGAACGCGAACACGTTGGCCTTCGAAAGGTTCTTGCGCACCAGCTCGAAGGCCTCGCGCTCCACGGTCACGTAGCCGTCCGTCACCAGCACCACGGTGCGCGACACGTTCTCTTCCTTCGGTTCGGCATACACACGCTTGAGCGCCGGAATGAGCTCGGTGCTGCCGCTGCCGCTGTAGTTCTGGATGGTGGCCAGCGCCTGCTCGATGTTGGCGCGCGTGGCCGGCACCGACTTGGGCGAGAGCATCTTGTTGCTGCCCGAGAACAGCAGCACGTTGAAGGTGTCGCTCGGGCGCAGTCCGCCGATCAGCCGCTCGAGCACGGTCTTGGCGGTGTCCAGCGGAAAGCCGTGCATCGAACCCGAGATGTCGACCACGAAGATGTAGTCGCGCGGCGAAATGGCGCTGGCGGCCACCGCCTTCGGCGGCTCGACCATCGCAAGGAAGAAGTTTTCCGCGCTTCCATCGGCGTTCTGCCCTTGGCCCTTGTAGAGCATCAGCCCCGATTCGATCTTCTCGCCAGCCAGCCGATAGTCGAGCACGAAGTCGCGGTTGTCCGCGGGCCGGCCGTCGGACGCGAGCGCGACTTCGGCGTGCCGGTCTTCATCGCTCTTCTTCACCTCGATGGTGTGCGACGACGAGCGCACTTCCTTCAGGCCCATCGGCGTGTCGATGCTGGCCTTGAGCGTGAAGCGGGTGCTGGGCGCCACGCCCGCACGCAGCGTGGGCTGCGCCACCCATTGGGCCTGCGCGTTCTCCGACTGCGGACTGTTGTAGCGCGGGCCCACCACGGTGGGAAACACGAAGGCGTAGTTGCCCGACTGCGGCACCAGCAGTTCGGTGTAGCGCAGCTCCACCTTCACATCGTCGCCCGGCAGGATGTTGGCGACGTTCATCTGGAACACGTTGGGCAGGTGCTGCTCGAGCAGCGCGGCGGTCTTGCCTTCCTTCTTGGCGGTGTCGTATTCGATCTGCGCCTGCTGCTTCTCGCGGATCTGCGCAGTGATGAGCCGGTCGGCCAGGCGCACGTTGAGGCCGCTTACGGCGGCCTTGGTCGAGCCCGGAAAAACATACTTGGCTTCGATGGCGCGCTGGCCTTCGTTGCGATAGGTCTGCGTCACGGTCACGTCGGCAATGACGCCCGAGATCTTTACCGACACCTCGGTGCCCTTGAGCGGCAGGCGGTCAACGGAGGGGTCGTCGCTCTTCACGAAGAAATACGGGCTCTCGGTCTTCAGCCGCGGGCCGGGCGCTTCCTGGGCATGCACCGGGTGCACGCTGAGCGCGACGAAGCCAGCGGCGGCCAGGCTCACGGTGGCGAGCCAGAGCCAGCGGCCGGGGCGGGTGGAGATTTGGGCGTCCATGGCGGTGTGGAGTGGTGTCCGTGCGAACTTGCACAGCCGCAACTGTCGACGCCGCGCGAGAAGGAAATTGGAAGGCTGCTTGAAGTGCGGCAGCCGGTTGCCGCCTTGTGTGAAGCCTGTGTGAAGTCAGCCGGCGGGCATGCTTCACACAGCCTTCGGGTTGCACGGCGAGCATCGCCGCTTCGTTATCGAAGAGGAGAAAAAAACATGTTCCAGTTGTTCAAGGCCTTGCAGAGTTCCATGCTGGTCAAGGTGGCCGGCCTGCTCTTGCTCACGCTCCTGCTGTGCATTCCATTGGCCGAAATCAATTCGATCAACCGCGAGCGCGGCCGCAGCCAGCGCGAGGCGGCCGCGGAGCTTGCCGCCACCTACGCAAGCGCGCAGACCATGGTGGGCCCGGTGCTGCTGGTGCCTTATGTGGAGCGCTGGATGGAGCCGCTGCGCGACGCGCAAGGCAAGGTGATCGGCCAGGAGGCGCGCAGCAAGGAAATGGCCCACGCGGTGTTTCCCGACAAGCTGCACATCGAAGGTTCGATGACGCCGCAAGAGCGCTACCGCGGCATCTTCAAGATTCCGTTCTACACGCTCAACGCCACGCTCGGCGGCGGCTTCGCGGCCTTCAATCCCAATTCCGTGGCGCACAGCGAAGCCGATTCACGCATCGAGTTCAAGGCACCTTTCGTCGTCTTCTACGTGAGCGACCTGCGCGGGCTCGACGGTTCGCCTTCCATCGCGATGAACGGCGAAGGCCTGCGCTTCAGGCAGCGCGTGCCCGGCCTGGCGGACAGCAGCTGGCTGGCCGACGGGGTCCACGCACCGCTCACCGGCGCCGCGCTTGCCGCATGGGAATCTAAGGCGCCGCTGCCTTTCGAAATGAAGCTCGGCCTGGTCGGGCAAGACACGCTCTCGATGGTGCCGATTGCCGAAGAGACCACCGCCCACCTGAGCTCGCCATGGGCGCACCCGAGTTTCGGCGGCCGTTTTCTCGCCTCGAAGCGCGAGGTGACGCCACAGGGCTTCGATGCGCACTGGCGCGTGTCGTCGCTGGTGACCTCGGCGCGCGAGCAGGTGCGCGCCGGGCTGTCGGATCGGGACGATCGCAGCGCTGCTGCCACCGCCACTGCCGCGGCCGCCGCGGCGACAGCCGGCCATCCACCGCGCAACCTCGGCCCGCTGCAAACCTTCGATGTGTCGCTCGCACAGCCCGTCAATGTGTATTCGATGAGCACGCGCGCCGGCAAGTACGGTGCGCTCTTCATCGGGCTGGTGGTCATGGCCGCCTTCATGTTCGAGCTGTTCCGCAGGCAACGCATGCACCCGGTGCAATACGGACTGGTGGGCCTCTCGATCGCGCTGTTCTTCCTGCTGCTGCTGGCGCTGTCCGAGAAGCTGGCGTTCTGGCTCGCCTATGCCAGCGCGGCCGGCGCAAGCGTGCTGCTGCTCGGCATTTATTTCAGCGCGGTTTTGCAAAGCTGGAAACGCGGCGCGGGCTTCGGGGCCTATGTCGCGGTACTCTATGGCGCGCTCTACGGCCTGCTGGCATCGGAAAGCAATGCCCTTTTGCTCGGCGCCCTGCTGACATTCGGCATGCTGACGGTGCTGATGCTCGCCACGCGCAAGGTCGACTGGTACGCGTTGTCCGTGGGGAACCCCCGAGCACCCGAGCCAGTCTCACCTGAAGTGGCTCCGTCCGTGTAACTGACGCTACCGACTGTTTTTTTCCAACTACTGACTTCCATGGACGATTCCTCTCCTTCCACCGAACCGGCGCGCTCCGAACGCTCGATGCGGCTGCGGCGCATTGCGCGGTGGAGCGCCATCGTCGGCGGTTCGGCCGCGCTGGTTGTGCTGGTGGCCGCCGGCGTGGCGGTGGCCGTCATCTCGCCCCGTCTGCCCGACATCTCCGAGCTTGCCGACTACCGGCCCAAGCTGCCTTTGCGCGTGTATTCGGTCGAAGGCACGCTCATCGGCGAATTCGGCGAAGAGCGTCGCACGCTCACGCCCTTTGCCAACATACCCAAGGTGATGAAGGACGCCGTGCTGGCCGTGGAAGACGCGCGCTTCTACGACCACGGCGGTGTCGACTACAAGGGCTTTGCGCGCGCGGCGGTGGCCAGCCTGAAGGGTGGTCGCAAGCAGGGCGCCTCGACCATCACCATGCAGGTGGCGCGCAACGTGTACCTCAGCTCCGAGCGCACGCTGAGCCGCAAGACCTACGAGATCTTGCTGGCCCTGCGGCTCGAGCAGCAGCTCACCAAGGACCAGATTCTCGAGATCTACCTGAACCAGATCTACCTGGGCAACCGAGCCTATGGCTTTGCGGCGGCCTCCGAGGCGTATTTCGGCAAGCCGCTGCAGAACATCACCACCGCCGAGGCCGCCATGCTGGCCGGCCTGCCGAAGGCTCCCGGCGCCAACAACCCGGTGGCCAACCCGCGGCGCGCCCGCGCGAGGCAGCTTTATGTGATCGACCGCATGCAGGAGACCGGCTTCATCACCGCCGAGCAGGCGGCCGAAGCCAAGAAGGAAGAGCTGCATCTGCGCGATGCCGCCGATCCGAACCGGCTGCATGCCGAATACGTGGCCGAAACCGTGCGCCAGATGATGTACGCCCAATATGGCGACAGCATCTACACCAGCGGCATGAAGGTCTACACATCGCTGGTTGCGGCCGACCAGGCGGCGGCCTACAAGTCGCTGCGCAAGGGCATCATGGACTACGAGCGGCGCCAGCCCTATCGCGGGCCCGAGCGCTTCATCGACCTGCCGGAGGACGCCAAGGAAGCCGACGAAGCGGTAGACGACGCACTGGCCGAACATCCCGACAACGGCGACGTGATGGCGGCGGTGGTGCTGGAGGCCGGCCCCAAGGAAATCAAGGCCGTGCGCGCCAACGGCGAAACCGTGCAGATCACCGGCGAAGGCCTGCGGCCCGCGCAATCGGGCCTTGCGGCCAAGGCACCACCCCACATCAAGATCCGCCGCGGCGCGGTGATCCGCGTGGCGAAGACGCCGAAGAACACCTGGGAGATCACGCAGCTGCCCGAGGTCGAAGGCGCGTTCATCGCCATGGACCCGCGCACCGGTGCCATCAAGTCGCTGGTGGGCGGCTTCGACTTCGGCAAGAACAAGTTCAACCACGTCACGCAGGCCTGGCGCCAGCCGGGTTCGAGCTTCAAGCCCTTCATCTATTCGGCCGCGCTCGAGAAGGGCTTCACGCCGGCGACCATCGTCAACGACGCGCCGCTGTACTTCGAGCCGAGCACCCCCGGCGGCCAGCCCTGGGAACCGAAGAATTTCGACGGCGGCTTCGAAGGGCCGATGCCGCTGCGCACCGCGCTCATGAAGTCGAAGAACCTGGTAACGATCCGCCTGCTGCAGTCCATCGGCGCGCCGTATGCGCAAGACTGGATCACCAAGTTCGGCTTCGACAAGGACAAGCACCCGGCCTACCTGCCGATGGCGCTCGGCGCCGGATCGGTCACGCCGATGCAGATGGCCACCGCCTATTCGGTGTTTGCCAACGGCGGCTACCGCGTCAATCCGTACCTGGTCACGCGCGTGACCGACATGCGCGACAAGGTGCTGCTCGAAACCGAACCACCGGTGCTCGACGAATCCCGCCGCGCCATTCCCGAGCGCAATGCCTTCATCATGGATTCGCTGCTGCAAAGCGTGGTGAAGGGCGGCACCGCCGCGCGTGCCTACCAGGCGCTCAAGCGCGACGACCTGTTCGGCAAGACCGGTACCACCAACGATTCGTTCGACACCTGGTTTGCGGGCTTCCAGCCCACCACGGTGGGCATTGCATGGATCGGCTACGACACGCCGCGCCAGCTGGGCGTGCGCGGCGAAACCGGCGGCAGCCTGAGCCTGCCGATCTGGATCGGCTACATGCAGACGGCGCTGAAGGGCGTGCCGGTGAGCAAGATTGCCGAGCCCGCGGGCGTCGTCAACATCGACGGCGAGTGGTACTTCGACGACTTCGCGCCGGGCCGTGGCGTGGCGAGCCTGGGCGTCGAAAACACGGAGGCCCCGGCGCCGCCGGCCGAAGAACTCTCGGGCGTGCCGCTGGGCCCACCGCCGCCGCCCGAAGAGCGCAACCGCATTCTCGAATTCTTCCGGTAAGCACAAGCGCGGGACGGGCGGGCAAAAGAGAGGGTGGTTCCGGGTCTCTACACTCGGTGCTGCCTTCCGGTCCAACTTCCCCACGCTCTCATGGAAATTCTTACCCTGGTGACGTTGTTCGTCATCGGTGCCTACATCCTCAGGTCGCGCGAGCAGCGCCAGCGCATCGCGCTGCTCGGGAGCCATCTGGGCAGATACCAGATCGAAAGGCTCATGGAAACCCTCACCGAGGGTTACCTGCGCTGCCTGGGCGAAGACGACGCCGAACGGCGCCAGCAGATCTGGAGCCTGCTCGATTCCACCGAGGAAAAACTCTCGGGCCAGTTCGACAGCTTTGCCGCAGCCTTCGCACGAGTCGACGCGGCGGATGCACGCGTGAGCAAGCTGCCCTTCGCCATTCCCTTCGCTCACAAGCTGTTCCCGGCCGCCACCTTCGACCTGCGCGAAGCGCTCGTGATCCATGCACGCGGCATTTCGGAGGTGATGCGCAACGAAGCGGGCCGCACGCCGAAGGCGAAGGCCTTCACCATGTCGGCCGAGCTGTTCCTGATGCAGCACACCTGCCATTGGTTCTGCAAGTCGAAAACCGTCGCGTCCGCGCGCATGCTGGCGCGGCACAAGACCTCGTACGAGCAACTGCTGGAAGCAGTGAGCCCGGCCACGCGCCGGGCCTACGGCACGCTCATCGGCCGGTGAGCCTTGCCAAGGCCCTTCAGTGATGCGAAGAGTGGTGCGATGAAGGCAAGAGCGGCAAGGTGAGCGTGGCCACCGCGCCGCCGCGTGCCGCATTGCCGAGCTCGATGCGTCCGCGGTGCAGCGCGGCAATCTCTTTCACGAAAGCCAGGCCCAGGCCCGTGCTTTTCTTCTGGCTGTGCGGCCGCGCCAGCGAATAGAACTTCTGGAAAACCTTTTCCTGCGCGTAGTCCGGAATGCCCGGTCCGCGGTCGCGCACGGTCACGCGCGCGAGCTTCGAGGTGGTCTCCAGCGTGAGCAGCACCTCGCTGCCCTGCGGTGAAAAATCGATGGCGTTGTCCAGCAGGTTGCTGACGGCGCGGCGCAGCAGGAACGGATCGCCCTCGGTACTGGCGTCGGTGCGGATGTTCACGCGCACGCCGATGTTGCGCTTGGCCGCGGCAGGCTGCGCGCTGAGAGCGACGTCCTCGATCAGCGCGGGCAGCGCCACCGGCTCGGTGCGGTCGAGGCCGCGCCGCGTTTCGAGCGCGGTGAGCTCCATCATGCGGTCGACGATTTCCTGGATGCGCTGCGTTTCACGTTCGATGTTCTTCAGGAATCGCTCACGCTCCACATGCGGCATCGACGGCTCCTGCAGCAGCTCGGCCGCGCCGCGAATCGCCGAAAGCGGACTCTTCACTTCGTGCGTGAAGGTCTGCACATAGTCGGCCACGTAGTTGCGGCCCGTGAGCGCATCGCGCATTTCGCTGAAGCCGGTGCGCACCGCATCGACCGCGCGCCGGGCCATGCGCGAAAGGCTCAGCTTCTTCTGGGCGCGCACCCAGGTCCAGTAGTCCGAAATCAACCCGAACGGCCGCACCAGCCAGACCGAGACGATCACCGCCAGCAGCAGCAGCGCCAAGCCAGAACCCACACCCACCCACAGCGTGCGGGCGCGTGCATCTTCCACGAACTGGCCGAAGCTCTGCACCGGCTTGCCGACGCTGACCATGCCGACGATCTCGTTGTTCCAGCGGATCGGCGCGCCCACGTACATCACCGAGGTGCGCGGGTCGCCGTCGACGTCGCGCGAAGTGCGCGCGCCGTACAGCCCCGCGAGCGTGCGGTTCACATCGCTCCACTGCGAGTAGTCGGCACCCAGGTGCCTGCCGAGCGAATCGAACATCACCCGGCCGCTGCGGTCGGTCACGTACACGCGCAGCTCGACGCGATTCTTGTGCAGGTTGTAGATCTGGGCCGAGAACTCGCGCGCATACACCGTGCGGAACAGCGGCTCGAGCCGCGCGGTGTTGATGGCACCGGCAATCACGTCCTGCTCGACCAGGCTGGCAATGAGCTGCGAGGTCTCGACCAGCGATTCCTCGGCCGATTCGCGGTAGCGCGGGTCGATGTCGGACACCACGCGGTAGAGCAGGAACGCGATGCCCGCCGTGTAGATCAGCAGGATGCCGATGAAGATTCGCGTGCGCCGGCTCACGGCGTCCGGGGCAATTCTTCGTTCAACGCGTAGCCGGTGCCGCGCAGCGTGCGGATCGGCTCCACATCGGGCGCCACGGCCTTGAGCTTGGCGCGCAGCGTTTTCACATGCGCGTCGACCGTGCGGTCGAAGCTGTCGCTCGCATCGTCCCAGACCAGTTGCAGCAACTCATCGCGCGTGAAAACACGGCCCGGCCGCTGCACCAGGAGCCGCAGCAGGCCGTATTCGTAGCGCGAGAGCTCGAGCAGCCGTCCGTAGTAGCGGATCTGCATGCGCTCGTTGTCCAGCGCAAACGGCGTTGCGGGTGGCTGGGAGCTCGCAGGAGCCGCCGCGCCCGGAATTTGAGGGGGACCCCCGTTGTTTGCTGCCGCGGGGCCTCCAGGGGCCGCTCGCGCGCTGCGCCGGAGGATGGTGCGCACCCGCGCCACCAGTTCACGCGGCGAAAACGGCTTGGCAATGTAGTCGTCGGCACCGAGCTCCAGCCCGACCACACGGTCGATTTCGTCGCTTCTTGCGGTGAGAAACAGCATCGGCACCTCGGCGCCGCCCTGCGACTGGTTCAGCGCGCGCAGGCGCTTGAAGAGCTCGAATCCGTTGAGGTCGGGCAGGCCGACATCCAGGATGGCCAGCGCCGGCGGCTCCTGTGCGAACTGCGCGATGGCTTCCTCGGCCGTTGCGCACCAGACTGGCGTGAAGCCATCGCTCTTCAGGACGTATTGCAGCGTGTCGGCAATGCCCGATTCGTCTTCGGCGATCAGGATCCGGGGTTTGAAACTCATCCCCGGATGTTAGCGAGGGGGCGCCGCCCGGCGAGGCTGGTTTTGTGGCCTGGCGCCAAGGACACGGCGTGGCCTTTCGGGGTCTTTTTTTCTGGCGCGGCGTTGGCTCTGTATCTTCTTCTTATCTCTCTTATTCAAATTAGTAGTAGTAGATAAGGGTCGCACCTGTCTGTGGACATGCCGCTTTTTTCCTTGTGTGACAGTCACTTGTCATACCTCTGTCACTGTGCGCAGCCGCGCTTCCGTGCTGTCGCGCCAAAAGGAACAACATTGGCCGGCGCGTCCGCCCTGTGGATAACCGCCTGCTTGTGCCAGAACTCTCCCCAGAGTTGTCCTTTGACAGGGTTCCGGAATTCTGCGAAAGGCGGTTTCCGGCGCAAGAAATTCATTGCCGCTTATTTAGGCAGACTGTAGATTTGCCTTGTAAATCAAACACTTAGCTTTCTCCTACAAAGAAGTGCGAGTGTTATCCACAGAGTTGCCCAAGCTTTGTGGGGAGAACCGCAGCGGAACCTTCGCGCGCGGCGCCGAACGAACTTTGTCCTTCAACCAGCGGAATTTCCAACGTGACACCTACCGAAACCAAGGCCATCGTGACCCTCAGCCTCCTGGCTGCCTTTGTCGACGGCGAAAAGCACGAGCGCGAACGCGCGGAGATCAAGCGCATTGCCGAAGGCCTTTCGCAGGCGGATGGCGTGAACCTGCCCACGCTCTACCAGGACGTGCTGATGAAGCGCGTCTCGCTGGCTTCGGTGGCCGGCGAGCTGCAAAGCACCGAATCGAAGCAGCTGGCCTATGAAATGGCGGTGTGCGTGTGCGATGCGGACGGCACGCAATCGGAAGCGGAGCGCATGTTCCTGGCCGACGTGCGCACCTCGCTGGGTCTCGATGCTTCGGCCGCCCAGTTCTCGCGCCAGGCAGAAGAAATTGCCGCGGTTCCGGTGGCGGCCACCAGTGCCGCAGCGGCAGCAGCGCCCGTGCCCACGGCAGGAGCCGTCGCTGCGCAATTGCCCGACAGCGCCGAGCTCGACAAATCGATTCTCAACGCGGCCATCCTCAACGGCGCGCTCGAACTGCTGCCGGAAACGCTCTCGACCATGGCGATCATTCCGCTGCAGATGAAACTGGTCTACCGCATCGGCAAGGCTCATGGCTACGAGCTCGACAGCGGCCACGTCAAGGATTTCTTGGCGACGGTCGGCGTGGGCCTGACTTCGCAGTACCTGGAGCAGGCGGGGCGCAAGCTGCTCGGCGGCCTGCTCGGCAAGATGGGCGGCGGCATGCTGCGCGGCCTCGGCAACCAGGCGGTGAGTTCGGGCATGAGCTTCGCATCGACCTATGCGCTGGGGCACGTGGCCAAACGCTACTACGCCGGCGGCCGCACGCTCTCCACGCAAATGCTGAAGGACGCCTTCGCGGGCGTGATGCAGGAAGGCAAGGGCCTGCAGACCCAATACCTGCCCGCCATCCAGGAAAAAGCCCGCACGCTCGACGCCGGCAAGGTGCTGTCGCTCGTCAGAGGAGCCTGAGTATTTTCCAGGAACACCGTGGAACCGGCTTTGCCGGGCCACTGGTGTTGCCCCCGGCGAGGGGGGTGGCGCAGCGATACGAAGTGCGCGAAGCCTGGGGGAGAGCCTATTTAGCCAAGTCGTCCAGGATGGGGCAGTCGGGGCGCGCGTCGCCATGGCAGCAATGCACCAGGTGCGCGAGCGTGCTGCGCATCGATTGCATGTCGGCAATGCGCTGCTCCAGTTCGTCCAGGTGCTTTTGCGCCACGCGCTTCACGCTCGAGCTGGTACGCCGGCGGTTGTGCCACAGCCCGACGAGCTCGGCAATTTCTTCCATCGAAAAACCAAGGTCGCGCGAGCGCTTGATGAAGCGCAGCGTGTGGATGTCGGCATCGCCGTACTGCCGGTAGCCGCTTTCGGTGCGCGGCACGGCGGGCAGGAGGCCCAGGCCTTCGTAGTGCCGAACCATGCGCGCGGAAACACCTGAAAGCCTTGCAGCCTCGCCGATGGAGACGGTTCCGAAGCTGTTGCTCATTGCACCTTGTACCCGGCGTTCTCGATCGCGGCGACGATGTCCTGCCGCGGCTGCGTGCTCAGCACGTCGACGTGGCCGGTTTCAAGATCCACCGTCACCTGCGCCTTGGGGTCGATGGTTTGCACCGCGTTCTGCACCGCGCTCACGCAATGGCCGCAGCTCATGCCCGAGACCTGGAATTTCTGGCTCATCTTTGTTGCTCCTGTTTGGAAGTTGAATCAAGGAAGCCGCCAGTTTGAACCCTCTCACGATGTCAATGTCCAGCGCAGGGGCACTGTGCTTTCGGCTTGACCTTGCCATGATGTGAGACTTTACCTTCGGTGCATGGACAATCTGCAGCACTACCCCTTGAACCCCATGAGCACCCTGGATCTTTCTGTCGGCGGCATGACCTGCGCATCGTGCGTGATGCGCGTGGAGCGCGCGCTCAAGAGCGTGCCCGGCGTGCAGGACGTGAGCGTGAACCTGGCCACCGAATCAGCCCGCGTGGTGGCGGCCGATGGCGAAGACATGGATGCGCGCCTGCGCCGCGCCGTGCGCGCCGCGGGCTATGAGCCACGCGCGGCCGGCAATGCGGCCGAAGAAGCCGCGGCGGTGTCGCCCTGGCACGGCTTCGGCCCTGTGGGCATCGGCCTCTTGCTCTCGATACCGTTGCTGGCGCCCATGCTGGGGCAACCCTTCGGCCAGGACTGGATGCTTCCGCCCTGGGTGCAGTTGCTGCTGGCGGCGCCGGTGCAGTTCTGGCTTGGCGCTCGGTTCTACCGTGCAGGCTGGCATGCCGCAAAGGCCGGTACCGGCAATATGGATCTGCTGGTGGCGCTGGGCACCAGTGCGGCCTTCGGTTTGTCGCTGTGGCTCTGGTGGCGCGCGGCCACGGGCGAGCACGCGGGGCATGGTGCCGCTGTGCCTCACCTCTACTTCGAGGCGTCGGCCGTGGTGATCACGCTGGTGCTGCTCGGAAAATGGCTGGAAGCGCGCGCCAAGCGGCAGGCCACATCCGCCATTCGCGCGCTGCAGCAACTGCGGCCCGAAATTGCGCACCTCGTCGGCCAGCGTGGTGAAACCGATGTGCCGCTGGCCGAAGTGATGGTGGGCGACCGGCTTGCAGTGCGGCCGGGTGAACGCGTGCCGGCCGATGCGCGCGTGATCGAAGGGCGCTCCGAAGTCGATGAATCGATGCTCACCGGCGAGCCGCTGCCGGTGGCCAAGGGTCCCGGCGATGCGCTGACGGGCGGTGCCGTCAACGGCGACGGCCGCATGGTCGTCGAAGTGAGCGCGGTGGGTGCCGAAAGCGTGCTGGCGCGCATCATCCGCCTGGTCGAAGACGCGCAGGCCGCGAAGGCGCCGATCCAGCGGCTGGTGGACCAGGTCGCGGCGGTGTTCGTGCCCGTGGTGCTGTTGATTGCGCTCGCCACGCTGGTGGGCTGGCTGCTCGCGGGCGCCGGCATCGAGATTGCGATGATCCACGCGGTGGCCGTGCTGGTTATCGCGTGTCCTTGTGCGCTGGGGCTCGCGACGCCTGTCGCGGTAATGGCCGGAACCGGTGTGGCGGCGCGCCGCGGCGTTCTCATCAAGGATGCGCGGGCGCTGGAACTTGCCCACAAGATCGACACCGTGGCCTTCGACAAGACCGGCACGCTGACCCTGGGCCGGCCGGTGCTCACGGCATTGATTCCCGTGGAAGACCTTGGCGACGAAGCCGGACTGCTGGCAACGGCAGCGAGTTTGCAAAGTGGCAGCGAGCATCCGCTCGCGCGTGCCGTGTCGGCGGCTGCGGCGCAGCGCGGCTTGCCGGTACCGACCCTGGGCGCCATGCAGGCAATGCCGGGCCGCGGCGTGCGCGGTGAAGTGAATGGCGAGAGCTGGGCCATCGCAAGTTTGCGCTGGTGCGCCGAACTGAGCGTTGTTCCCGATGCGGCGCAAGTCGAGCGCCTGCACACGCAGGGTGCCACCGTATCGGCGCTGCTGCGCTTCGATGCGGCGGGCGCTGCGCAGGTACAGGCCTTGCTGGCCTTTGCCGACGAGCCGAAGCCAGAGGCCGCGCAAGCCGCTCGCACATTGCGTGCGCGGGGCCTGCGCGTGGTGATGATCTCGGGCGACAACGAGCGTGCGGCGCAAGCCATGGCGGCGCGGCTGGGCATTGCCGCCGCGGATGTGCGTGCCGACGTTCTGCCGGCCGACAAGGCGGCGCAGGTCAGTGCACTGCGCAACGACGGCCATGTGGTCGCGATGGTCGGCGATGGCGCCAACGACGCACCCGCATTGGCCGCAGCCGATGTGGGCATTGCAATGGCGCCTTCGGGCGGCGGTACCGACGTGGCCATGGAAGCCGCGGGCATCACGCTGATGCGCGGCGACCTGGCGCTGGTAGCGCAGGCACTCGACCTTTCGGCACGCACGGTGGCAAAGATCAGGCAGAACCTTTTCTGGGCCTTTGCCTACAACGTGGCTGGCATTCCGCTCGCGGCCTTCGGGCTGCTGAGCCCCGTGGTGGCGGGTGCAGCCATGGCGCTGTCGAGCGTCAGCGTGATGGCCAACGCGCTGCTGCTGCGGCGCTGGAAGCCTTGAGGCTCCGACGCTTGCTGCTGGTGCTTCAGTCGATCAGCAGCGCGAGCAGCTGGTCGTCGATGTAGTCGGCTTCGCCGGCACGCTTGTAGAACTTGCGCAGCGTGCCTTCGCATTCGAAGCCCAGCTTTTTGTAGAAGCGCAGCCCCGGCACGTTGTCGCTTTCTACATAAAGCTCGATGCGCTTCACGCCGTCGGCCTTGAGATGCGCAATGGCATCGCTCACCATCGCGTGGGCAATGCCCTTGCCGTGCAGCGCCGGATCGACCGCCAGCGTGCCGAAGCAGGCCACGTGCCGCACGCGGCCGGCGTAGCGCGTCGCACGATAGAAGCCCGCCACGCGGCCGCCGTCTTCATAGATGTAGAAGCAGCGGCTGTCGACCAGCTCTTTGTAGATGGCGCGAAATTCTTCCAGCGGCATCGGGTCGTAGCCGAGAAAGGGCACGACCCGCTCATGCATGTAGATGGTGAAGACCGCTTCGAGATCGTGAGGTGTTGCGAGCCTGCGCATGGTGACGGGGTTGCCTGCGGATGCGGATGAGGCCGCCAGCATACCGAGTCCGGGCCCGTTTTCGCATGTTGCGTTGAAACGGCTGGCGCTTCAGCGCTGCGCGCCGCGGGAAGCAATCAGTACCGCGTTGGTGCCGCCAAATGCGAACGAATTGGAAAGCACATGGCGCAGGCCCCCGGCTTCGCGCGCCTCGCCTCGCACCAGGTCGAGGTCGAAGGCCGCATCGGGCACGCGCAGGTTGGCGGTGGGCGGAAGCATGCCGCGCGCCAATGTGCGCAATGCGGCCACGAGCTCGATGGCACCGCCTCCGCCGAGCACATGGCCGTGGATGGCCTTGGTGGCGCTCACCGGCGTGGCATTGCCGAACACCTCGCGGATGGAAGCGGCTTCCGCGGCGTCGCCGGCGCGGGTGGCGGTGCCGTGCGCATTGATGTGGCCGACCTGCGAAGCCTCGATGCCGGCATCGAGCAATGCCGCCCGCATGGCGCGCACCTGGCCGGCGGCGTTGGGGTTGGTGATGTGCGCGGCGTCGCAATTGGTCGCATAGCCGGTCAGCGTGAGCGCCGTGCTGTCGGCAATGCCGCGTGCCGATGCGTGCGTTTCCGATTCGAGCACCAGCGCGGCGGCTCCCTCGCCCAGCGCAAAGCCCGCGCGGTCGCCCGAGAAAGGCTTGCAGGCGCTTTCGGGCGCACCGGGCGGCAAGGGCGCGGTCACGCGCATTGCGTGCCAGCTGGCCATCACGCCCGGCGTGAGCATCGCATCGTGTCCGCCGGCAATGGCCACGTCGATCCAGCCGCCGCGGATGGCGCGCATCGCTTCACCAATGGCCACCGCCGAAGAAGCGCAGGCGCAGGCGTATGCAATGGCGGCGCCTTGCGCGCCAAACTGCAATGCGAGCTCCGCCACCGCCGCATTGGGCATGACGGTGAGCACCGTCGTGGGCCGCATGCGGCGCTGCTCGGCGTAGAGCGCCTGCGTGGTGTCGTCGAAGGTGTCTGCGCCGGCCAGGCCGCTGCCCCAGAAGATGCCGAGGCGCGTGGGATCGACGCTGCCGGCGTCGAGCCCGGCCTCTGCAGCGGCGTCGTGCGCGGCCGCGAGCGCCATTGCAGTGCCGCGGTCGAGCGGCAGGCGCGAGTTGCTTCGCACGTCGGCCGCGTCGAACTCGCAGGCGGCCACGGCAAGTTCCATCGGATCGAGGCCTTCGATGCAAAGCGTTTGTGCGCGCACCGCCGAGCGTGCATTGAAGAGCGCATCGTCGAAGGCGTCGACCGTGCGCCCGAGCGGTGTGACAAAGCCCAGACCCGTGACGAACACCGGCGCACCGGCCAACGAGATCGAATGGCCCTTGCCGTTGCTCACGCGAGCACGGCCGCCGGCGACTCGGCGTCGCACCTGATCTGCTCTTCGATCGCCTCGCACAGGCTCTGGAGCGTGATGCCCGCTTCTCGCGGATCGAGCCGGTCTTCGGGAAGGCGCAGATGGAAAGCGTCTTCCACCGCGAAGACGAACTCCATCAGCCCGAGCGAGTCGAGGCCGAGCTCGGACAAGGCCGTGCCGGGCGCAATGGCCGTTCGCTCGACTTCGAACTTGCTCACAAGGATGGCCGTGATGTTGTTGAAGATCAGTGAAGACAGGGAAGAGGACATGAAACGTTTCTTTCAGGCGAAAAAGTTGCTGTGGGTGGACGAGGCGGCGGAAGCAACCGACATGCCCGGGGTGCCCGACGCGCCATGTGCCATGGCATCGGCAAAGGCCACTGTTTCGCGCGCCACCTGGTGGCGGTCGTTGTCGATCGAGATCATGTGATAGCTGTCGGGCAGCACCACGCTGCGAAATGCCTTGCAGCGCAGGCCTCGAGCGAGGATGTCGAGGTTGGCCACGCTGGCCACTTCGTCCTGCCGCGCATGCAGCGCGAGCACGCTGGCGCACTGCACGCGGCGAAGGTTGCGCTTCACATGGCGGATCAGCCGGTCGTGCTCGCGCAAGTGGCCGACGCCGATCAGCGCGCTGCCGGCACTCGATACCTTGCGCTGGCGAAGTTCGCGCTCGATCCAGGCGCGCACGCGCTCGTTCTTCACGCCATAGGGCGGCCGCTCCCGGTACTGCCAGAGCCGGCCGAGCGGGGTGTACAACGCCAGCGGCAGCAGCACGTGCGTGCGCGGAATGGCCCAGCCGTCGAAGCGCAGCGTAGTCGACATCAGCACCAGCGCGTCGACATCGCTGCCGCAGCGGATGGCCGCGCCGAGCGCAAGCGACGAACCGGCCGAGATGCCGACCAGCAGCACACGGTCATGCTGCGCGCGCAGCATCCTGACCTGCGCTTCGATGGCGTCGAGCCAGCGCTCGTAGGGTGCGGCGTACTGCACCGGCGCGGCGGCATCGAAGGAGTAGCCGTCGACGCGCATCGGATGCACCGGATACCCGCTGCCGCGCAGGGCCGATTGCACGGTCAGGAGCTCGTCAGGTGTGCTGCATAAACCATGCAGCAGCACGATGGCCGTGCGGCGCGCCGCGGGTTGCTGTCGTATGCTCATGGCGCGTTTATCGCCGCTGGGCACTGACGGGCCGCTGACCCTCCTTCGCGCAAGAATAGGCTTCTCAACCCACTACACACACCATGCGAATCCTGCTTGTCGAAGACGATGCCGTACTGCGCGACGTGATGCTGCGCAGCCTTGCGGATGCCGGCCATCGGGTCGACGTGTCGGCCAATGTCGAGGACGCCGACCACCTCTGGCGCGTGCAGCCCTTCGATGCGGTGCTGCTCGACCTGAACCTGCCGGCCACGGCAAGCCCCACGAGCGGCCTGGCGAGCGGCTTGACCGCCCTGCGCCAGGCCCGCGCGCGAGGCGACCGCACGCCGGTGCTGGTGCTCACGGCGCGGGGCCGCACCGAAGAGCGCATTGCGGGCCTCGATGCCGGTGCCGACGACTACCTGGGCAAGCCCTTCGATCTCGCGGAAGTCGAGGCTCGCCTGCGCGCGCTCGTGCGCCGCGCCAAGGGCACCGAGGACATCGTGCTGCTCGGGCATCTCAAGCTCGACCGCAAGGCGCGCCGCTTTTCGACCGCGAACGGGCCGCTCGACCTGCCGGCGCGCGAGTTCGAAGTGCTGTGGGAGCTGATGAGCCCGCCGGGCCGTACGGTGAGCAAGCGGGCGCTGTCCGACAAGCTCTCGAGCTTCGACGAATCGCTGGGCGACAACGCGCTGGAGGCCTTCATCTCGCGGCTGCGCAAGAAGCTGGTCGGCTCGGGCGCGGGCATTCGCACGCTGCGCGGCATCGGCTACCTGCTCGAAGCCGAAGTGTGAGCCGCACCGCACCCGCCGCGCCGCGCCGGCAGAAGGCCGCGCCTTCGCTTACGCGCCGCGTGCTGCGCAACGTGCTGGTGCCGTTGGCGCTCACCTGGATGCTGGGCGCGGTGATTGCGCTGGTCATCGCCAACTACTTTGCCGAGCAGGCCTTCGACCGCAGCATGCTGGACGACGCCTATGCACTCTCTGCCAACGTGCAGGCGGGCGAGCGGGGCATCGAGCTGCTGCTGTCGCCGCGCGAAGTGGCCACGGTGCTGTTCGACCAGGTGGACCAGGTGTACTTCGCGGTGCAGCGGATGGACGGTACATTGATCTCGGGCCAGGCGGGCTTGAACGCGCCGCTGCCGCCGGAGGGCGCGCGCTATCGCTTCTCGGACGTGAACCATGGCGGCAAGGTGCTGCGCGCCGTGGTGCTCGATCACGACGCCGATCCCGGCCTGCTGATGCCGTATCGCGTGATCATTGCGCAGACCACGCTCAGCCGCGCGGCGCTGGTCCGGCAGCTGCTCGGTTTTGCGCTCACGCCGCAGGCGCTGCTGCTGGTGCTGCTTGCGGTATGGCTCTGGCGTGGCATCCGGCGCGACCTGCGTCCGCTCGGCGAACTCCAGCAGGCGCTTGACCGCCGTGATGTGTACGACCTTTCACCGGTGGCGGTGGTCGAAACCTCGCGCGAAGTGCAGCGCCTGGGCAATGCGGTCAACGCGCTGTTCGAGCGGTTGAACCACAGCGTGCGCGCGCAGCGCGAGTTCGTGGGCAATGTGGCGCACGAGTTGCGCACGCCCCTCGCCGGCATTCGCGCTCTGGCCGAATACGGTCTTGCGCAGCACGACTCCAAAGTGTGGCGCGAGCAGCTTGCGCGCGTGGCTGAACGGCAGGCCCGTGCGAGCCATCTCATCGACCAGCTGCTGGCGCTGGCCCTGGCCGACGAGGCGCGCACCGGCCTTGCGCGCGAACCGGTGCGGCTCGACATGCTCGCCGAGCAAACCGTGTTGCGGCACCTGGCCCGCGCCGATACGCGCGGCGTCGACCTGGGTGCGCGCGGCCTCGACGAACGCGTGACGGTGCTCGCGAACGAAGCGCTGGTCGAAGGCATTCTCGACAACCTGATCGACAACGCGCTGCGCTACGGCGGGCGCACCATCACCGTCGAACTGGCGGGCCGCACCCTGAGCGTGATCGACGACGGCCCCGGCATTCCGCTCGAGGCGCAGCGCGACCTGATGCAGCGCTGGGCGCAAGGCCCGGCGGGCCAGAAGCTGGGGCAGGGCTCGGGGCTGGGCCTGTCGATCGTTGCGCGCTATGCGGAGCTGCTCGGCGCCGAACTGCGGCTCGATGCGGCCGAGCCCTCGGGGTTGCGGGTGAGCGTGACCTTCGCGGAGATTCATCACCGTCCGCTGCAGGCCGACTACGAGGGCACTGCGCCAGGGGGTGTGCCCGGCTCGGCCTCGTAGAGCTCCAGCGGCAGGCCGTCGGGGTCCGCAAAGAACGTGAAGCGGCGGCCCGTGTATTCATCGATGCGCAGCGGCTCCACTGCAACGCCTTGCGCGGCCAGTGCTTCGGCCGCGGCCTGCACGTCGGGCACTTCGAAAGCCAGGTGTCGCAGGCCTTGCGCTTCGGGCCGGGTGGGGCGCGGCGGTGCGTCCGGAAAAGAGAACAGCTCGATCTGCGAACCGTCGGGCAGCGCGAGATCGAGCTTGTACGAATTGCGCGCCGCGCGGTAGTTTTCGGCGACCACGCGCAGGCCCAGCACTTCGGTATAGAAGCGCTTGGACACCTCGTAGTCGCCGCAGATGACGGCGACGTGATGCAGTCTTCCGAGTTGCATGGCGCTCAAGCCTCGAACTCCACTTCGCCTTCGATCTCCACCGGAATATTGAATGGCAGCTCGGCCATGCCCACGGCGCTGCGCGCATGCGCACCGATGTCGGGCCCGAAGAGTTCGAGCACGAGGTCCGAGAAGCCGTTGATGACGGCGGGCTGCTTGTCGAAGCCCGGTGCCGAGGCCACCATGCCGAACACGCGCGTCCACGCGGTGATGCGGTCCAGGTCGCCGAGTGCGCGCTGCAGGCTGCCCAGCATCGCCAGGGCAGTCAGCCGTGCCGATGCGTAGCCTTGTTCCACGGTCAGCTCGCGGCCCAGCTTGCCGAGCGGCGCGGCAATGGTGCCGTCGGGGTTGAGCGGGCCGTGGCCGGAGATGATCGCGCGGCGGCCGACGATGCGCACGAAGCTGAAGGGCAGCACCACGCCGGGCGGCGGCGAGACCGGCGGCGGCAGCACGAGGCCGAGGGTTGCGAGTCGCTGTTCGATGCGGGCCATGGCGTTTCTCTCCTGCGGCAGATCAATGTGCCGCCGCATCTTGCCATGGCCTTGCGCCGCCTTGCGAACTCAGGCCAGCGTCGGATAGTCCGTGTAGCCCTTGGCGCCGCCGCCGTACATCGTGGCCTTGTCCACTTCATTGAGCGGTGCGTTCTCGCGCAGGCGGCGCACCAGGTCGGGGTTGGCGATGAAGGGCTTGCCGAAGGCCACGAGGTCGTCGCCTTCCTTGACGGCTTCATCGGCCAGCGGCTTGTCGTAGCCGTTGTTGACCATCCATGCGCCCTTGCCGCCGGCCTGGCGATAGGCGGCCTTGAGTGCCTCGTAGTCGAACGGGCGGTCTTCGATTTCGCGCGGGCCGCCGGTGGCGCCTTCGATGACGTGGATGTAGGCCAGGCGCAACGGCGCCAGCTGCTTCACCACGTAGGTGAAGAGCGGCTGCGGATCGGAATCGTGCACGTCGTTGGCGGGCGTGACGGGCGACAGGCGAATGCCGGTCTTGCCGCCGCCGACCGCATCGACCACGGCGCGCGTGGCTTCGAGCAGCAGGCGGGCGCGGTTCTCGATGCTGCCGCCGTAGTCGTCGGTGCGCTTGTTGCTGCCGTCTTTCAGGAACTGGTCGAGCAGGTAGCCGTTGGCGCCATGCAGTTCCACGCCGTCGAAGCCGGCGGTTTCCACCGCGTTGCGCGCGGCGGCGGCGTAGGCGTGGACGATGCCGGGCAACTCTTCGGCGTCGAGCGCGCGCGGCTCGGAGGTTTCGACGAAGGTCGGCACGCCGTCCTTGATGAGCACGGTCTTGGTCTTGGCGGTGATGGCCGAGGGTGCGACGGGCTTGCCGCCGTCAGGTTGGAGTTCGGTGTGCGACACGCGGCCCACATGCCAGAGCTGCACCACGATCTTGCCGCCCTTGGCGTGCACCGCGTCCGTCACGCGCTTCCATCCGTCGAGCTGTTCGGTGCCGTAGAGGCCCGGCACGTCGGCATAGCCCTGGCCCTGGTGGCTGATGGCGGTGGCCTCGGTGATGAGCAGGCCGGCCGAGGCGCGCTGCGCGTAGTAGGTGGCGGCCATCTCGGTCGGAATGGCATTCGGCGAGCGGTTGCGCGTGAGCGGTGCCATCACGATGCGGTTGGCGAGTTGCAGGTCGCCGGCTTTTACGGGGTCGAAGAGAGAGGGCATTGCGTGAACCGGAGATGGCCGGAAAGAGTGGGACAGAGGCCGCGAGGCTAAGCCCGCGCGGCCAACCCTGCTGCGGCACGGTTGCCCGTTTGCTGCTAGGCGCTCAGTCCGACGCAATCTGCCGGGGTTCTGCCTCCAGCAGCCAGAGCCATTCGGCGCCCACGCGCATCGGCATGGCGAGCAGGATCTGTCCCATGCCCTTGCCGAGCGCATCGTTGCGCAGCGACGCCATGCCGCCGCCGCCCAGTGCCTGTTCGCAGACGAAGTTGAAGGCGCCGATGCCTGGCACTTCGTAGCGCGTGACAGGTCCCTTGACCAGGTGCGCGAGCCATTCGGCCACGCGCGCTTCGGTCAGTTGCTCGCGCAGCAGCGGCAACAGGGCAGGGTGGCGCGCGATGACGCCGATGTTCGAGGTGTCGCCCTTGTCGCCGCTGCGCGCCCAGGCGAGGCGGATGAGCGGGACTTCGACGGTGTCCGCATCGAAGGATGCAGGTTGCGGCTTGGCAATGCCTGCCAGCGGCATTGGCGAGAACGCCTCTTCGCCGGCAGCCGGCCCCGCATCGCGCGGTACTTCGATGCACTGTCCGTCGATCTCCACGCGCGCGTCCACCTTCGACTTGTCGAGCAGGAACGCGTACTGGCGAATGGACGGCGACACCGGCGAGCGCCCACCGCCGGCCCCGGTGGTGCCCGGCGCCCACGAAGTGCCGGCCGGAGCCACCTCACGCGCGAAGAGCTCCAGCCCTTCCTTGCGCGAGTGCGTGACCGCGATCCGGAGCACAGCCTCGCGTGTTTGCGTCGCGCGTGCGTGCGGGCCGTAGCAAGACTCCGCGCCAAGCACTTCGAGTTGCGTGCCGCTGTAGGGACCGAAGCCATGCTGCGCAAACAGCGTGCTCGTGCGCGCGAGGATCGCCTCTCCCGTGCGTTGCGCCTTGGCCACCGCATCGAAGCCGACGATGGTGAGCTGCGATGCGGCCTTGAATCCATCGACATAGGTGGCGCACACCTTGTAGCTTGCAGTGGGCGGGCGGCCGCGCGCGCCGTGCACGCGCACGCGGTGTTCGCCCGCCTGTTCGATGCGCACCTGCGTGAAGTCCGCCACCACGTCGGGCAGCAGGTAGGCCGAGGGGTCGCCGATCTCGTAGAGCATCTGCTCGCCGACCACCGCCGGCGTCACCTTGCCGCCCGTGCCCGCTGGCTTGGTGACGACAAAGCGGCCGTCGGCATGGCACTCGACGATCGGGTAGCCGATGTTCGGCCAGTCGGGCACGGTGTCCCAGTCCGTGTGCAGGCCGCCTGTGGCCTGGCAGCCGCATTCGATGATGTGGCCGGCGAGGCTGCCGGCCGCGAGCAGGTCGTGGTCGCCGGGCTGCCAGCCGAACTCGTGCATCAGCACGCCGAGCGTCACGGCCGAGTCGACGCACCGGCCGGTGATGACCACCTGCGCGCCCGCGTCCAGAGCCGCCTGGATGGGCCGCGCGCCGAGATAGGCATTGGCCGTGAGCACGCGCTCGGGCAGCGGTGCGCCGCTTTGCAGTTCGCGCACTGGGGGTTGTTGCTGCCGAAGCTGCGGCAGCAGCGGCGAGACGTCGTCGCCGCTCACCACGGCGATCTTCAATGCAATGCCTTGCTCGGCGGCGAGCGCGGCCAACGCATCGGCGCAGCCCTGCGGATTGACGCCGCCCGCGTTGCTCACCACGCGGATGCCTTGCTGCACGACGTCCTTCAGCACCGCCTTCATCGCAACCGAGACGAGGTCGGTGGCGTAGCCGAGCTCCGGCTTCTTGAGCCGCGCACCCGCGAGGATCGACATGGTGAGCTCGGCCAGATAGTCGAACACCAGGTAGTCGATCTGCCCGCTGGCCACGAGCTGCGGCGCACCCACGCTGCTGTCGCCCCAGAAGCCCGATGCACCGCCGATGCGCACGACGCGGTTCATCGGCCGCTCCACTGCGGCTTGCGCTTCTCGCGAAAGGCGAGCTGGCCCTCCGCCGCGTCTTCCGTCAGAGCGAAGAGGCCGATCTGGCTTTCGGTGAACGCCATCGATTCCTCGAAGGCCATGGCCTCGATCTTCTTCATGGTGTACAGGCCGCGCCGTATGGCCGCGGGCGACTTGTCGAGCATGCGACCGAGCAGCCAGTCGACCGTTGCATCGAGGTCGTCGCTCACGTGGTTGACGAGCCGGTACTCCAGCGCCTGTGCGGCGCTGATCGGTTCGCCGGTGATGCACATCTCGGCCAGCACGCGCCGCGGCAGCAGGTTGCCGAGCACGCTGAGCACCTGCGCGGGAAAGAGGCCCACCTTGACCTCGGGCAGGCCGAACACGGCCTGGCTGCTGGCCACGGCCATGTCGCACATGCCCATGATCCCCATGCCACCTGCCATGCACGCGCCGTTGACGCGCGCGATCAGCGGCACGGTCGATTGGCGCGCCTGGCGAAAGAGGTTTGCAAAGCCCTGATGGGGCTCCGCATAGTCGAACTTGAAGGAGGTGCCGCTCTGCAGATCGGCGCCTGCACAGAAGGCACGCGTGCCGCTGCCGGTGATGACCACGGCGCGCACCGCGCGGTCCTGGTTGGCGCGCGCAAGCGCATTCGACATTGCGGAGAGCACGCCCGCGCTGATGGCGTTGCGGCGCTCCTCGCGGTCGATGGTGAGCCACATCACGGGGCCGCGCATCTCCTCGCGCACCTCCTCGCGCAGTTTTGGGGCTGAAGGGGCTTCGGCCATTGTTCGGGTCCTTCGCTGCAAGGTCTGGAATTCGACCCCTAGCGTGGCCCGAAAAAAAAGCCGCAACATGCGGCTTGTGGCTGAAGCGGCCCGGGTTTTCCCTAGAGGGCCGAACCGCTTGCAGGCGCGTTCTGGGCGCTTCTTCTTACTTCAGCAGGCCTTCGGCCTTCATCGCCTCCTGAACGGCGGGGCGGGCAGCAACGCGCGCGTGCCATCCCTGCACATTGGCGAAGTCCGAAATGTTCACGCCGGTGGGCTTGGCCCAGTTGGTCACGGTGAACAGGTAGCCGTCGGCCACGCTGAAGTGGTCGCCCATCAGGTACTGCTTGTCCGCGAGCTGGCCGTCGAGCCACTGGTAGCGCGACTTGAGCTTGTCCTTGAAGATGGTCTTGGCTTCTTCGGGCATGGCCGAGTTGAACAGCGGGCTGTAGCCCTTGTGCATTTCGGTGCCGATGAAGGTCAGCCACTCTTGCAGGCGATAGCGCTGCAGCGTGCCGGCGGCTGGCGCGAGGTTCTTGGTGGGCGCGAGATCGGCAATGTACTGGACGATGGCCGGGCCTTCGCGCAGGCGCGTGCCGTCGTCGAGCTCGAGCAGCGGCACATAGCCCAGCGGGTTGATGCCGTAGTAGTCGGTGCCGTCCTGAAGCTTGTGGCTCTTGGTGCTGGCCAGCACAGGTTCGAAGGCGAGGCCGGCTTCGTGCAGCGCGATGTGGGGCGAGAGCGAGCAGGCGCCGGGCGAGTAATACAGCTTCATGCGAGGAATCTCCGAAGGATGTGGATAGCGAAAAAATCTCTGGACCGCCTGCATGCTAGCGGGTTTCACGATGCGCGTTTTGTCCTACGGCTGCTCGCGCGCGCCGACTATCGGTGCGGCGGCGGGCCCTTTCTAAGCTCGCCGCAACGGTGGGGTGGCCCACCACAAGGAGTTTCAGATGTTGAAGTACGCGATCATCTTTGCGGTCATCTCGCTGGTGGCCGGCGTCCTGGGCTTCGGCGGCGTTGCGGCCGGCGCGGCCGGTATTGCCAAGCTGCTGTTTGGCCTGTTCCTGGTGCTGGCGGTGATCTTCGTGGTTCTCGCCGCGTTGGGAATCGGGGCAGTCAAAAAGGCAATCGATTGATGCACGGCCTTGTTCCGCGGTGGCCGCGCACGCGTCCGCTCGGCGTACTGCTGCAGAGCCCGGCCCACCGCGTGATGCGGGTGCTGCTGGTGACGCAAACGCACTGGCAGCTTCCTGAGCACCGCTCGCGCCGCCGGCGCGCCTGAACCCCGATCGACAACAACAAACCACCGAAGGCGCGCATGCACATCTCCCACATCGAGGCGGAACTCGGCTACGAAGTCAGCGCGCCCGCGCACATGCAGCTCAACATCGAGGCTGCGCAGGCGGGCTCGCAAGCCGTGATCAGCGAAGCGCTGACCATCGAGCCGCCGACGGAGGTGCAGGTGTATTGCGACGAGTCGAGCGGCAACCGGTTCGTGCGCTTCGATGCACGGCCCGGCCCGCTGAAGATCCGCTACAAGGCGACCGTGCAGCGCAGGCAGGTCGACGTGCCGCTCGATCTGCAGGAGGTGCCGGTCAACGAGGTGCCGAACGAAATACTCCACTACATGATGCCGTCGCGCTACTGCGAGTCGGACCTGATGTCGCGTTGCGCGCAGCAGCTCTTTGGCGATCTCGCGCCGGGCATCGGCCGGGTGCAGGCCATCGTCGACTGGATTCACGACAGCATCACCTACGAGCCGGGCAGCAGCGACTCGACGACGACCGCGCGCGAAGTGTTCGTGGAACGCGCCGGCGTTTGCCGCGACTTTGCGCACCTGGGCATTACCTTCTGCCGCGCGCTGAACATTCCGGCGCGGCTGGTGGTGGGCTACGTGTGGTTCGACGAACCGCCGCAGGATTTCCATGCCGTCTTCGAAGCCTGGCTTGGCGGACGATGGGTGCTGTTCGACCCGACTCGCATGGCGCCGGTCGACCGGCTGGTGCGGGTGGGCACGGGGCGCGACGCCAAGGACGTGGCCTTTTGCACGATATTCGGCGCGGTGGCCATGACGGGCAAGACGCTGGTGATTCGCGAACTGCAGGACGAGAGCGTGGCGCCGCCAGCCGAGCCCGAGCCCACGGGCGCGCTGGTGGGCATCGAAAAGCCGGTGCCTGTCGTGGAACTGGCTGCCGCGGCCGATTAGGCCTGATGCAGCCTTGTTGTGGTGCTATCAAATAGATAGCATTCAAATGGTTACTGGAACGATATCCGGGCGTTTTTAGGGCAATTAACCACGTTGCCCCCATTCCGGGCGCAAAGCAGCACCCCCGATTAAAATTGGTGCCCCCTTTGCGCAGCGCACGCGTCAGTGCGCCCCTCTCTCATGCTGTATCCCGAAGAATTCGATGTCATCGTCGTTGGCGGTGGCCATGCCGGCACCGAAGCCGCGCTTGCTGCTGCCCGCATGGGCGCGAAGACGCTGCTGCTCTCCCACAACATCGAGACACTGGGGCAGATGAGCTGCAATCCGTCGATCGGCGGCATCGGCAAGGGCCACCTGGTGAAAGAGGTCGATGCGCTGGGTGGCGCGATGGCCATCGCAACCGACGAGGCGGGTATCCAGTTTCGCATTCTCAATTCGAGCAAGGGCCCGGCCGTTCGCGCGACCCGCGCGCAGGCCGACCGTGTCTTGTACAAGGCCGCGATTCGCCGCCGCCTGGAGAACCAGCCGAACCTGAGCCTGTTCCAGCAAGCGGTAGACGACCTGATGGTGGAGGGCGACCGGGTGGTGGGCGCGGTCACGCAGGTGGGCATTGCCTTTCGCGCACGCACCGTGGTGCTCACCGCCGGGACTTTTCTCGACGGCCGCATTCACGTCGGCCTCGACAACTACCAGGCCGGGCGCGCGGGCGACCCCCCGGCCATCAGCCTGTCGGCGCGGCTCAAGGAACTGAAGCTGCCCCAGGGCCGCCTCAAGACCGGCACGCCGCCGCGGCTTGACGGCCGCACCATCGACTTTTCGAAGTGCACCGAACAACCGGGCGACGGCATGCCGGGCGGGGCAGGGCCCATGCCGGTGTTCAGCTTCATGGGCCGGGTCGACATGCACCCGCAGCAAATGGCCTGCTGGATCACGCACACCAACGAGCGTACGCACGACATCATTCGCTCCGGCTTCGACCGCAGCCCGATGTTCACGGGCAAGATCGACGGCGTCGGCCCGCGCTACTGCCCTAGCGTGGAAGACAAGATCAACCGCTTTGCCGACAAGGAAAGCCACCAGATCTTTCTCGAGCCCGAAGGCCTGACGACCAACGAGTACTACCCGAACGGGATTTCGACCAGCTTGCCGTTCGACATTCAGTACCAGCTCGTTCGCTCGATGCCCGGCCTGGAGAACGCCCATATCCTGCGACCGGGCTATGCCATCGAGTACGACTACTTCGATCCGCGCGAACTCAAGAGCAGCTTCGAGACCCGGGCCATCAAGGGCCTCTTCTTTGCCGGCCAGATCAACGGGACCACCGGCTACGAAGAGGCCGCGGCCCAAGGTTTGTTTGCCGGCATCAACGCTGCGCTTCAATGCCGGGGTGAGGACGCTTGGCTGCCGCGCCGCGATGAAGCCTACCTGGGCGTGCTGGTTGACGACCTGATTACCAAGGGTGTGACCGAGCCGTACCGCATGTTCACCAGCCGCGCGGAGTTCCGGCTGCAGCTGCGCGAAGACAACGCCGACATGCGCCTGACCGAAGCAGGGCGCAAGCTCGGCTTGGTGGGCGATGAGCAATGGGATGCTTTCAGCCGGAAGCGCGATGCTGTTTCACGTGAAACACAACGGCTCAAATCGATTTGGGTGAACCCGCGCAACCTGCCAGCGGCGGAGTCGGAGCGGGTGCTGGGCAAGGCCATCGAGCACGAATACAACTTGGCCGATCTGCTGCGCCGGCCCGATGTGAGCTATCAAACCCTGATGTCACTGGACGGTGGAAAGTACAGCGCAGCCTCGGCGCTCAGCGAAACCGAGATTGAGCAGATCGAGATCTCGGCCAAGTATTCCGGCTACATCGAGCGGCAGCACGACGAAGTAGAACGCGCCGCGCACTTCGAGAACCTGCGGCTGCCGGCGGATTTCGACTACAGCCAAGTCAAGGCGCTGAGCTTCGAGGTTCGCCAGAAGCTCGACAAGCACCGGCCCGAAACGCTGGGCTTGGCTTCGCGCATCTCGGGCGTGACGCCTGCCGCAATTTCCCTGTTGATGATCCATCTGCGAAAAGGCGGCCACAAGGCGTTCAATCGTGACGCCGCCACGGAAGCGACCGCAGAATCGCAACCCGCCCAATGAGCGCGCCCATCGAAACGCTGCGCCAAGGCGCGGCAGCCCTGGGCACCGCTTTGTCCGATAAGCAGGCGGAGCAGTTGCTGGCGTACGGCGCGCTCATGCTCAAGTGGAACAAGGTCTACAACCTGACGGCCTTGCGCGACCCGGCCAGTGTGTTGACGCACCATCTGCTCGACAGCTTGGCGGCGGTAGCCCCGCTGCAGCGGGAGTGGGCAGGGAAGGGGAAGCTTCTCGATGTCGGATCGGGCGGCGGGTTGCCGGGCGTGGTGATCGCCATCATGCGGCCCGATCTCGATGTGAGCTGCCTTGACGCCGTCGCCAAGAAGGCGGCCTTCGTTCAACAGGTGGCTGCCGAACTTGAATTGCCCAATCTGCGCGGCCTTCACGCGCGGGTCGAATCGCTCACCGGCAGCTACGAAATCATCAGTTCCCGCGCCTTCGCTTCGCTCCCGGATTTCTTCAACGGATCGAAACACCTGCTCGCGCCCGGCGGCGTCTGGCTGGCCATGAAAGGCAAGGTACCGAGCGATGAACTTGCCGTGCTGCCCCAAGGCGTCGCAGTGTTTCACGTGGAACAACTGACCGTCCCGGGCTTGGACGCCGAGCGCTGCATCGTCTGGGCACGCAAAGAAACCGCCTGAACCGGCAAAAAAGAAGCGGAGGCGCCGATGAAAGCCGGCGCCAAGCGCTCATCGCGGCGCCTGCCTCGCTTAGACTCGACGCCTCCCCTGGCTCTCTTTTTCGAGGCAAATCCCATGTTCGGCATTGCTGACTACGGCGCATTCGTTGTTGCCATCGTCCTCTTTCTCCTGATTCCCGGTCCGGGCAACCTGGCGCTTATTACCTCGACCAGCAAAGGCGGAATCCGCGGCGGGCTGGCTGCCACCTTCGGCGTGATCATTGGCGACCAGTTCCTCATGTGGGCGGCGGTGGCGGGCGTCTCGGCCGTGCTGGCCGCTTACCCGACCGCCTTCGCGGCCGTGCAGTGGCTGGGTGCGGCCTACCTCGCCTGGCTCGGCTTCAAGATGCTGCTTGCGAAGCCCGGCGCAGCGCCGATTCTCAACATTCGCCCTAGCCATTTCCTGCGCCAGGCACTGATGATCACCTTGCTCAACCCCAAGGCAATCGTGTTCTATATGGCTTTCTTTCCGCTGTTCGTCGATCCGGCGCGCCACCAGGGAGTGGTCACTTTCGGCGCCATGGCGGTCACGATTGCCGTGCTCACCTTTCTGTACGGCCTCACGTCCACGCTGCTCACGCACTTTTTGGCCGAACGCATCCGCGCCAATCCGCGTATTTCAGGCGCCCTTGAAAAGCTCGCGGGTGTCTTTCTGATTGCCTTCGGCGTCAAGCTCGCCATTTCCCGCTGATCTCCACATGGCCAAGATTTTCTGCATTGCCAACCAGAAGGGCGGCGTCGGCAAGACCACCACCACCGTCAACCTTGCCGCCGGCTTGGCCAAGGTCGGCCAGCGGGTGCTGATGATCGACCTCGACCCCCAGGGCAATGCAACCATGGGTTCGGGCATCGACAAGCGCCAGCTGGAACTGACGGTGTACGACGTGCTGCTCGAATCGGCCTCCGTGGCCGAGGCGCGCGTCAAGGCCGACAAGCTGGTGGAGGGCGGCTGCGGCTACGACGTGCTGGGCGCCAACCGCGAACTGGCGGGTGCGGAAGTGGAGATGGTAGCGCTCGACCGCCGCGAGAAACGCCTGCGCACCGCGCTGGCCGCCGTCGGCGCCGAGTACGACTTCGTGCTGATCGACTGCCCGCCGAGCCTGAGCCTGCTCACGCTCAACGGCCTGTGCGCCGCCCATGGCGTGATCGTGCCGATGCAGTGCGAGTACTTCGCGCTCGAAGGGCTGACCGACCTGGTCAACACCATCAAGCAGGTGCACGCCAACCTCAACAAGAACCTGCAGATCATCGGCCTGCTGCGCGTGATGTTCGATCCGCGCATCACGCTGCAGCAGCAGGTGAGCGAACAGCTCAAGTCCCACTTCGGCGACAAGGTGTTCGACACGGTCATTCCTCGCAATGTGCGGCTTGCCGAGGCGCCGAGCTACGGACTGCCCGGCGTGGTGTTCGATCCGGCCGCCCGTGGCAGCCAGGCCTTCATCGCCTTTGCCAAGGAGCTGGTCGAGAAGATGCCGCCGGCCAGCGCTTTCGCCTCCGGCGCCGTGGCGCCGCCCATCGCAGAGGTTGCGCCGGCTGCTCCCAGCCTGGCGATTCCCGAAGACGTGCTGGCACCCGCCGCCGCACCCGACACCAGCGAAAAAAGCATCTGACGCCGTCCATCCAGGACGTGTGCCATCGAGTTCGAGCAAATGACCATCTCACGCATCCTGTTGCTGCCGGGCTGGCAGAACAGCGGCCCCGGCCATTGGCAAACCCGTTGGGAGTTGCTGTATGGCGATCACCGTGTGGAGCAGCATGAGTGGATGCACCCCCTGCGCGGCGACTGGTCCGCCCGGCTCGAGGAAGAAGTGCTGGCCGCGCCCGGCCCGGTGACCTTTGCGGCGCACAGCCTGGGTTGCATCCTGGTGGCCGCCTGGGCTGCGCATTCGCGCAACACGCACAAGGTGCGTGGTGCCTTGCTGGTCGCCCCCGGAGACCTGGAACGCGACGACCTGCGCCAGCTGATTCCAGGTTGGGCGCCCATCGTGCGCAAGCCGCTGCCGTTTCCGGCGGTGCTGACGGCCGCCAACGACGACCCGTACTGCGACGCCAAGCGCTCCCGCCAGATGGCGGCCGACTGGGGCGCGCGCTTTGTCGACGCCGGTGCGGGCGGCCACCTGAACGCCGAGTCCGGCCTGGGCGACTGGCCCGAAGGCCGGCAACTATTGAACGAAATCTCGAAAGACACGCACTGATGGCGACCAAGAAACCCAAGGGCCTGGGGCGCGGCCTCGAAGCGCTGCTCGGCCCCACGGCCGCACCCGCCGCCGACAACAACAATGGGACGGAAGAGGGCGCCGCGGCGCAGAACCCGAACACGCTGATGCTCGACCAGATGGTGGCCGGCGTTTACCAGCCGCGCACCCGCATGGACGAAGGCGCGCTGTACGAACTGGCCGAGAGCATCAAGGCGCAGGGCATCATGCAGCCGATCCTGGTGCGCCGGCTCGACGAGGCATCGGCTGCCGCCAAGAACGCCGAGTACGAAATCATTGCCGGCGAGCGCCGCTTCCGGGCCGCCAAGCTGGCGGGCCTCGACCGGGTGCCGGTGCTGGTGCGCGACGTGCCCAACGAGGCCGCGGCGGCCATGTCGCTGATCGAGAACATCCAGCGCGAAGACCTCAACCCGCTCGAAGAAGCCCAAGGCCTGCAACGCCTGGTCTCGGAGTTTGGGCTCACTCACGAGGCCGCCGCGCAGGCTGTGGGCCGCTCCCGCAGCGCTGCCAGCAATCTGCTGCGCCTGTTGAACCTGGCCGAGCCGGCGCAACAGATGCTGATGGCCGGCGACATCGACATGGGCCACGCCCGCGCGCTGCTGTCGCTGGACCGCGGCACGCAGATCACCGCCGCCAACCAGATCGCCGCCAAGAAAATGTCGGTGCGCGAGGCCGAGTCGCTGGTGAAGCGGCTCGCCGCCGAATTCACGCTCACCCCGTCGCGCCGCGGCAACGACGGCGAAAAGTCGCGCGACCTGCAGCGCGTGGAAGAAGAACTGGCCGACCTGCTCACCGCCGAGGTCGAGGTCCGCATCAAGAAGCGCAGCAAGCGCGGCGGCAAGGTCGAGGAGAGCGGGGAACTCGCCATTCACTTCGGCTCCATCGAGGCGCTCAACGGCCTGATCGAACGCATCCGCCGAACGGCCTAGCCGGCGGGCCGCGGCTCGGACTTTTGCGTGATTGTTTCTTGCAATCTTTTACGCGTATCCTCTCCGCTGATTTTCAAATCGCAAATCTCGAGGAGAGGGAGTCCTTTCATGACATTCAACAAGTTTCCGCTCGCGGCCGTGGCCGTGGGTGCGCTGCTGCTGACCGGCTGCGTGACCACCGACATGCAGATGGGCAGCCAGTCTGCCAAGACCACGGCCACCGGCAGCGCCGCCGGTTCGGCCACCGCCGGCGAAAGCAGCCAGCTCGAGCGCTGCGAGTCGCCGCTGGGCACCGTCTCGCTCATCGAGAACGTGAACTCGGGCTGGTACACCATCCTCACCGGCGAATACCGCCTGCCGCCTACGGCCAACCTGCTGCGCTTGCTGGTGCAGCAATCGAACTGCTTTGTGGTGGTCGAGCGCGGCGCGGCCGGCATGAACGCCATGAACCGTGAACGCGCGCTCATGCAGTCGGGCGAAATGCGTGGCGGCAGCAACTTCGGACGCGGCCAGATGGTGGCTTCGGACTACGGACTTTCGCCCGAGATCGTCTTCAGCAACAGCGACGCGGGTGGCATCGGCGGTGCGCTGGGCGGGTTGGTCGGCGGCAACCGTGGGCGCGCCCTGGCTGCGGTCGGCGGCAGCATGCAGACCAAGGAAGCCAGTGCGCTCCTGACCCTCATCGACAACCGCTCCGGCGTGCAGGTGGCGGCATCGGAAGGCAGCGCCTCCAAGACCGATTTCGGCGCCTTCGGCTCGGTCTTCGGTGGCCGTGCCGGTGGCGGCCTCGGCGGCTACACCAACACGGCGCAGGGCAAGGTGATTGCCGCGGCCTTCATGGACGCGTTCAACCAGATGGTCCGCTCGCTGCGCAATTACAAGGCGCAAACGGTGCGCGGCCAGGGTCTCGGCGGCGGTGGCCGCCTGGGCGTGGACGGCGGCGCTGCGCCGTCGCAAACCTCGGCTCCCGCGGAGCAACCGGCCCGCCGCCGCAGGTAAGACGCGGCGGTGGCAATATAAAAAGCCCGGCGGCTCGCAAGAGCCCCGGGCTTTTTTATCGGGTCCTAAAACAGATCAGAGCGCGAAGATCTTGCCCGGATTCATGATGTTCTTGGGATCGAGCGCGCGCTTGATCGTGCGCATCATGTCGATGGCGCCCACGCCCGCTTCGGTCACCAGGAAGTCCATCTTGTGCAGCCCCACGCCGTGCTCGCCGGTGCAGGTGCCTTCGAGCGCCAGCGCGCGGCTCACCAGGTCGTGGTTGAGCTTTTCGGCCTTCACGCGCTCTTCGGGAATGTTCGGGTCGAGCAGGTAGCCGAAGTGGAAGTTGCCGTCGCCGACGTGGCCGACCAGGAAGTAGGGGATGCCGCTGGCATCGGCCTCGGCCACCGAGTCGAGCAGGCAATCGGCCAGGCGCGAGATGGGCACGCAGGTGTCGGTGGAGATCACGCGGCAGCCCGGGCGCGACTGCACGGCCGCAAAGTAGCTGTTGTGCCGCGCGGTCCACAGGCGGGTGCGTTCTTCCGGCGTGCTGGCCCATTCGAAGGCGTTGCCGCCGTGGCCGCTGGCGAGCTCCTGCACGGTTTCGGCCTGTTCTTTCACGCCGGCCGGCGAGCCGTGGAATTCCATCAGCAGCATCGGCTCTTCGCGCAGGTTGAGCTTGGCGTAGGCGTTCACCATGCGCACCGTGTTCACATCGATGAGTTCCACGCGCGCAATCGGCACGCCGAGTTGAATGGTTTCGATGGTGGTGCGCACCGCGGCTTCAATGCTCGGGAACGAGCAGATCGCAGCGGACACGGCCTCGGGCAGCGGGTAGATGCGCAGCGTGACTTCGGTGACCACGCCCAGCGTGCCTTCGCTGCCCACCATGAGGCGCGTGAGGTCGTAGCCGGCGGACGATTTCTTCGCGCGCGTGCCGGTGCGAATGACGTCGCCGCTGGCGGTGACAACCTCGAGCGCCAGCACGTTCTCGCGCATGGTGCCGTAGCGCACCGCGTTCGTGCCGCTCGCACGCGTGGCCGTCATGCCGCCGATGGAAGCGTCGGCACCCGGATCGATGGGAAAGAACAGGCCCGTGCTCTTGATCTCTTCGTTGAGCTGCTTGCGCGTAACGCCCGGCTGCACCGTCACCGTGAGGTCGTCGGCGTTGACCGACAGCACCTTGTTCATGCGCGACACGTCGATGCTGATGCCGCCCTGCACCGCCAGCAGATGGCCTTCGAGCGATGAGCCCACGCCGAAGGGGATGACCGGCGCGCTGTGCTCGCTCGCGAGCTTCACGGCATCGGCCACGTCCTGCGTGCTTTCGGCAAACACCACGGCCGAAGGGGGCGGGGCGTCGAACGACGACTCGTCGCGGCCATGCTGCGTGCGCACCGCCATGGCCGTGGAACAGTTGGCGCCGAAGCGGGCCTTCAGCTCATCGATCAGGGCGGCGGGCACGTCGCGCAGATGAAGCTCCGGCAGCAGGTGCGAGGTTTGGGTCGGGGCGTTCATCGGGTGTCTCCTGAATGATGGGGGTGCGAAGGCTCTGTTCGGTCATTTTACGGAGCGAGCACCATAATGCGCTTCGGAAAAAGCCATGAACCCTACGACGCTCGCTGCCCTTGCGGCATTTCCCACACTGCTCGAAGCCCATTACGCGATCATTCCGGAGGCACACCGCCACTGGGCCCCGCGGTCATGGGAGGGCGTGCCCAGCGAGGCCTTCACGGCCATCGAGCAGCTGTGCCATGTGCGGGACATCGAGATCGAGGGCTACCACGAGCGCTTTCGCCGCACGCTGGAAGAAGACAACCCCACGCTGGCATCGATCGACAGCGAACCGCTGGCCATCGAACGCGCCTACGGCAAGGCCGACGCGGCACAGGTGCTGGGGGAGTTCCGCATTGCACGTGCGAAAACCATGGAAATCATCTCGCAGCTGAGCGACGCGCAACTCGCACGCCCGGCCGTGTTCGAGGGCTACGGACCGCTCACCATGCGCAGCCTCATTCATTACCTTTGCAGCCACGACCAGCAGCATCTTGCAGGCCTGCAGTGGCTGCTCGGCAAGATCGACGCATCCAGGGTCGGGCCGTAGAAAAACACAAGAACACGAACAGGAGCGCCCATGGGCAACCGACTTTCGCAAATTGCCACCCGCACCGGCGACGACGGCACCACCGGCTTGGGCGACAACACCCGCGTGCCCAAGGACCACTTGCGCGTGCATGCCATGGGCGACGTGGACGAACTCAACTCGCAGATCGGCCTGTTGCTTTGCGAGCCCATGCCAGAGCCCGTGCGCGAGCTGCTGGTCGACGTGCAGCATCAGCTCTTCAACCTGGGCGGCGAGCTTTCGATGCCGGGCTACACGCTGCTGAAGGCCGACGCGCTGCTGCAACTGGACAACGCATTGGCCGAGCACAACGCCGCCTTGCCGCGCCTGGCTGAATTCATCCTGCCCGCGGGCACGCGCGCGGCCTCGCTCGCGCATGTGTGCCGCACGGTGGCGCGACGGGCCGAGCGCGCGGTGGTGGCACTCGGTGCCACGGCCGAACTCAACGACGCATTGCGCCAGTACCTCAACCGGCTCAGCGACCTGCTCTTTGTGCTTGCACGTGTGCTCAACCGCATGAACGGCGGCGACGACGTGTACTGGAAGAGCGAGCGCATGGCGCGCGCAGCGGCCGCCGATGCCAAAGACGAAGGAAGCCCATCATGAAGACGAAGACAACTGCCCACGCTTTTTCCGTTGCAGCAGCAGCGGTGCTGCTGTTGTCCGTGCCCGCCGTGCATGCGCAGAGCGCGGACAACCCGCCCAAGGCGGAGCGTGCCCACACGCTCAATCCGCCGCCGCGCGACAGCAAGGTCGTCAACAGCGTGCAGCGCGGCACCAACGCCGCGGGCCGAGGCATCGATCGCGCGGAAGACGCAACGCGGCGTGGTGTCAACAACGTATCGGAAAAAGCGAGCCGGCCTGTGCGCCGAGTGGGCGAGTCCTTCGGGCGCAAGCTGGCGCCGGGTTCGAGTGGGCGCGCTGCGCCGCCGCCTGTGGGGCCGCAAGGGAATGCGCCCTGATTGAAGCTCCTTCCGGGGCGGTTTCGTCTTGAGAGTGTGCGGCGCGCTTCGTTCATGGTGCGCACCCGCCGACGGGGTACCTTTCTCCGCGAATGTCCCCCGGCCTGCGGCCTCCTCCTTTATTTCGCTGCGCAAG
>NZ_JBBCBV010000027.1:0-53524 GCF_037204045.1 Variovorax sp. CCNWLW225
GTTCAACCCTTCCCGCGGGCCCGGGCGCGTCTTGCACGCGGGGGGATCATAAAACATGCTGGTGCGGCGCGGACTTCTCGTGCGCGCTGCTGCAGCAGGCATTTCTTGTGTCGAACTCTGAGGTTACAGTCGGCAAAAAAAGCCGGACGTCGAGCGTCCGATCCACATGAAAAGGCACGTATGGATTCGCCGCTAGGAAGCGTCATATGAAATCCGCAGTGCTTCAGTGCAACTCGATGACTTGGCGCAGCAACCCTGATTCCTCAGCACTCGGCCCGACAAAGATCTCCACCTCGCCTGCCTCGAACAAAGGCTGCAGGTCCGGCCCGAGGTAGCGCAACTCGGCCGCCGGCAGTTCCAGGTTCACCGAGCCGGCAACGCCAGGCATCAATCGCAGCTTCGCGTAGCCCTTGAGTTCCAGCAACGGCCGCGTGACACGGCTTCGCTTGCCACGAATGAACAGGAAGACTGTTTCTTCAGCCTCGCGCGCACCAACGTTGCGCAGTTTGACGCTGATCTTCAGCGTGTCCTGCTCGCACACGCGGCGCGGCTCGGCCTGAAGCTCTTCGTAGATAAACCGGCCGTAGGTCAAGCCGTGGCCGAAGGCATACAGCGGTGTGTTTTCGACGTCCTGGTACTTGCTCGTGAAGTAGTCGGCAGGGTTGATTGGACGGCCGGTGGGACGTTGGCCGAAGTAGATAGGCACCTGCCCGACGGCGCGCGGCCAGCTCATCGGCGTGCGACCGCCAGGCGACAGCCGGCCCGTGACCACATCGGCGATCGCATGGCCGGCTTCGATGCCGATGAACCACGCAGCCAGGAGCGCATCGGCGTGCTGGGCCAGCCAGGGGACGACCAGCGGGCGGCCCGAGAACAAGATCGCGATGACGGGGATGCCGAGCGCGTGTGCGCGTGCCGTTACCGCTTCGGCCAGGGCCTGTTGCAGGCCGGGAAGCGCGGGCGTGGCGCGGCTCGCCGCCTCGCCGCTCATCGTGGCACGCTCGCCCAGGCACAGCAGGATGGCGTCGGCGCCGTCGCAGAGCGCAATGGCAGCTTCGATGCCGCTGTCGTCACCATCTTCGATGGCGACGCCGGGTGCATGGCGAATGTCGGTGTGCGGAAGCGCGGCCCGCAAGCCGGCAAGCACGCTGACGGCCGGCTCGTGTTCGCCGGCACCCCACCACGGGCCTTTCATCTCGGTGCTTGCGTCGGCCAGCGGACCGATGACGCACAGTGCCTTCGGCGCAGCAGGCAAGGGGAGGGTGTCCCGCTCGTTCTTCAGCATGACGATGGCCTTGCGGCCAGCGTCTCGCGACAGCGTGTGCCGCTCGGCGACAACCGCCGCAGGCTCCGGTGTCGCGCCGCGGCGGTAGGGGTCGTCGAACAGGCCGAGCTGCTCCTTGAGCCGCAACACGCGGCGCACACTCGCGTCGATCTCTTCGATGGTCACCCGTCCCTGCTCGAGCGCGATCGGCAGGCCCTTGCGATACGCGTCGGCCATCATGTCCATGTCGACGCCGGCCTTCAGCGCCAGCACCGCGGCATCGACGAGATCGGCCGCGACGCCGTGCTTGATCAATTCCGCGATCGCGTTGTAGTCGCTGACGATGACGCCGTCCCAGCCCATCTCTCCGCGCAGCCAGTCGCGCAGCAAGGGGATGTGCGCCGTCATCGGCACGCCGTTGAGATCGGTGAAGGCGGGCATCAGCGTCGCAACGCCGGCGCGCACCGCTGCTGCGAAGCCCGGCAGATGCACCTCGCGCAAGGTGCGCTCCGAGATGTCCACGGCGGCGTACTCCCGCCCCGCGTTGACTGCGCCGTACGCGACGAAATGCTTGGCGCAAGCGGCCAGCGATTCGGCCGATGACAGGTCGGCCCCCTGGAAGCCGCGCACCTTCGCCTGTGCGATGCGTGCGTTCAGCCAGGGGTCTTCGCCGGGTCCTTCCGCGGTCCGGCCCCAGCGTGGATCGCGCGATACGTCGAGCATCGGCGCGAAAGTCATCGCCAGGCCGTCGGCAGCGCCTTCGCGCGCGGCCTCGCGCGCCGTTCGCTCCCAGAGGTCTTCGTCGAAGGTGCCGGCCTCGGCAAGCGGAATCGGGAAGAGCGTGCGATGGCCATGAATGATGTCCAGGCCGATCAGCAGTGGAATGCCAAGCCGTGACTTCTCGACGGCCAGCCGCTGCATCTCGTGCGTGGGACCGGCGCCGACCATGTTCAGCAGATTGCCGACGGTGCCGTCGATGATGGACTGCGTGGAGTCTCCAGCGAGCACCGGCCCGGTGACCGTGTAGCTGGAGGCAGTCATCGTCAGTTGACCCAGCTTTTCGGCTAGCGTCATCCGGGCCATGAGGGTGTCGATGCGGCTCATCAGGGATTTCGAATAGAACCCAGGGGCCTTAATGATGGCATGCTGCGGGCGGAGAGTGCTCGGCCGCGTTGCGCTGCCGACAATTCGGTGAAACCAAACGTGTTACCGAGACGAACAACGAAAGGAGCCGTTCGTGCTGAAGGATGACAGGAACCCGAGGGCACTGGCAGCCCTGCCCGATGAAGCCTTGATCGACGCCGTGCAGAGGCAGACCTTCCGCTATTTCTGGGACGGTGCGGATGCCGCCAGTGGCTTGGCGCTCGACCGCCGCACGCTCGTCGGCGCCACGGGCGAAGACTTGGCGGACGAAAGGGTCGCGATCGGCGGCACCGGCTTCGGCATCATGGCCTTGATCGTCGCGGTGGAGCGCGGCTGGGTCGCGCGGGACGCAGCGCTGGAGCGCCTGGGGCGCATGCGGGACGCGCTCTTGCGCGCCAAGCGCTACCACGGCGCCTTCCCGCACTTCATGGACGGGGCGAGTGGCGCCACGATCCCGATGAGCCCCAAGGACGACGCGGGCGACCTGGTCGAAACCTCGTTCCTTTGCATGGGCCTGCTGTGTGCGCGCCAGTATTTCAGCGAGGACACGGCCATGGCGCGCCGGTTGCGCGACGACATCGACACGCTGTGGCACGAGGTCGAATGGAACTGGTTTACCCAAGGCGGACAGGATGTGCTGTATTGGCACTGGAGCCCGAACCACGGCTGGGCCATGAACCATCAGGTGCACGGCTGGAACGAGTGCCTCATCACCTACTTTCTGGCGGCGGCCGCGCCACGCCATGCGATCGATCCGAAGGTCTACCACCGCGGCTATGCCTCCGGCCCCGACTTCCTCAACGGCCACTCGTATCACGGCATCGAACTGCCGCTGGGCCCGCCTAACGCCGGCCCGCTGTTCTTTGCGCACTACTCGTTCTGTGGCCTCGATCCACGCGGCCTGAAGGATCGCTATGCCGACTACTGGGATCTGAACAGCCGCCACGTGCAGATCAACCGCGCCCATTGTGTCGCCAATCCTCGGGGCTATGCGGGCTACGGCGAATCGTGTTGGGGACTGACCGCGAGCGACGACCCCGACGGCTACCTTGCGCACGATCCGAACAACGACAACGGCACCATCTCGCCGACGGCCGCACTGGCCAGCCTGCCGTACGCGCCGGCCGAGGTCATGCGGGTGCTGCGGCATTTCCTCACCGCGCATGGCGAGCGGGTGTGGAGAGACTACGGCTTCGTCGATGCGTTCTGCGAGCAGCGAGGATGGTTCGCAGACACCTATCTTGCGATCGACCAGGGGCCGATCGTCGTGATGATGGAGAACCATCGCACGGGCCTTTTGTGGAAACTGTTCATGAGCGTGCCTGAAGTGCAGGCCGGGCTGCGGCGCCTGGACTTCAGCAGCCCGCATCTCGTGCCACCGGAAGCATGAAGTCCAGCGCGTCGAGCCTGCAAGACCCGGCTTTCGAGTCCTGGCTCGAAACACAGCTGCGCCATTCAGCGGCGGCGATGCTGACCAGCATCTCGCCGGTGTCGATCGTCAAGCATCGCCCGGGCTTCGGCCAGACCATACGCCCGCTTGCCGGCGCCATCGTCGCCTCGCCCGTCCTCGCCGACTACAACCCCGACCCCGACTACTTCTTTCATTGGTTCCGCGATTCCGCGGTCGTCATCGATGCACTGCGCCTGCTCTACGCCGAAGGGCGCGTCGGCGATGAAGCCCTGCAGCACCTGCGCGACTTCACTCGCTTCAGCCTCGACTTGAACCGGCTCGACGGCCGCGCGGCTGCCGCGGTGGAGGACCGCAGCGCGTGCGTGGCCCCCGAGCTCCTGCAGTACCTGCGCGAGGACCATGACCTTGCGAAAGCTTTCGGCGACCTGGTGACCGCCGAGACACGGGTGAACCCCGACGGCACGCTCGACGCCTGCCGATGGAATCGCCCCCAGCATGACGGCGCCCCGCTGCGCGCGCTGGCCCTGCTGCGCTGGGCAGCCGGCGGGCACCTCGACGCGCTGCTGCTGGCGGAGGTTTCCAAGCTGATCCGCTTCGATCTCGACTTCACGCTGCGTTATTGGCGCGAGCCGTCATACGACATCTGGGAGGAGGAACTCGGCCACCACTACTACACACTGCGAGTTGCAGGGGCCGCGTTGGCCGAAGGCGCGGCATGGCTGGAGGGCTCGGGCGACACCGCGAAGGCGCAGCGCTGCCGGGAAGAGTCGCAGGCCGTGCTGCGGCTGCTCGACGACTACTGGGTCGATGAACGGGACGGCGCGGCACACGGCTACTACCGCTCACGTGCGCTGGTGGATGGGCGGCCCGGTCCGAAGGCGCTGGACATCGCGGTGATCCTGTCGGCGATCCACAGCTCCGGCACCGGGGACGCGCACGGACCGTCCGATCCGCGCATGCAGGACACGCTGGCGCGCCTGGACGCGCTGTTCGATGCGGCCTATCCGATCAACCATGGCCGGGGCGCAGGCCGCGGTGCGGCAATGGGTCGCTACGGCGGCGACGTGTACTACTCGGGCGGCGCGTACTACTTCTCGACCCTCGGCGCCGCCGAGTTCTGTTTCCGCGCCGCGGCGGCGATGGGCGGCGATGCACGCCATTGGAACGAGTGGATGGGGCGCGGTGACGCCTACCTCGCCACCGTGCGCGCGTACACGCCCGCGGGCGGCGATCTGTCGGAACAGTTCGACCAGCGCAGCGGCGCGCAGACCTCTGCGAAGCAACTGGCATGGAGCCACGCCGCGTTCATTTCGTGCGTCTCAACGCGCCGCATCGCGGCCGCTGCCTGCGAGGCGTCGCAGTAGGCAATGAGCGCGAGGCCGGAGAACCGCGTCGAGCCAGCCGCAAGGACCGGCTTCTTCCGCCAGGTCAGCGAGCTGCTCGGCGCCTTGCGCGTGTCCCCGGTCGCGAGGACGCTTGTCGCGCTGATGGCCGCGATCGTCGTGGTCGTCGCGCTCACGGCGTATGGGCAGATCGAGCTCAACAGCTGGAACAAGCCGTTCTACGATGCAATCTCGCGTCGCGACCTGAACGAATTCGTGGTGCAGGTCGGCGTCTTCGCGATCATTGCGGGTGTGCTGCTGGTCTTGAATGTCGCGCAGAGATGGCTGGGCGAAACCTTGCAACTGAAGCTGCGCGAGGCCGTGGTCAAGGACCTGGTAGGGCTGTGGCTGCAGCCCCGCCGTGCGTTCTGGCTCCAGGCCAGCGGACCGATGGGGGCCCACCCCGACCAGCGCATGCACGACGACACGCTGAAGCTGTGCGATCTGTCGGTCGCCCTCGGCGTAGGTCTGTTGCAGGCAGCGGTGCTGTTCGGCAGCTTTGCGAGTGTGCTGTGGGTCCTCTCCAAGGACTTCAGTCTCTTTTTCGATGGCAGGGACCACGTGCTGCCGGGCTTCATGCTGTGGGCGGCCATCGCTTATGCGATCGCCGGGTCGCTGGTCACTTACTGGGTCGGCAACGGCCTGATCGCGCGCAACGCCGAGCGCTACGCGCGTGAAGGCGAACTGCGCTTTTCGCTGACGCGCATCAACGAGCATCTCGACGGCATCTCCCTGGCGGGCGGCGAGGCCGACGAGAAGCGCCGCGTCGCCATGCATTTCGGCGACGTCTTGCGCGCTACCTCTCGCGTGGTGCTCGGGCTGACCAACCTGACCTGGGTCACCGCAGGCTTCGGCTGGGTCACCATCATCGCGCCGACGCTGGTGGCCGCACCCCTCTACTTCTCAGGGAAAGTTTCGTTCGGCGGCCTGATGATGGCCGCCGCGGCCTTCACACAGGCTCAGTCGTCGCTGCGCTGGTTTGTCGACAACTTCAGCATCATTGCCGACTGGCGCGCCACGCTGCTGCGAGTCGCCGACCTGCGCCGGATGCTGGCGTCCGATCTGGAGGCACAGGCAGGCGGCAGCCGCATCGCCTATGAGGAGGGCGAAGCCGAGGCGCTCGCGATCGAATCGCTCGAGGTTCGCTCCTGGAGCGGCCACGACCGGCTGGACGCCCAGGAGCTCGTTGTGCACCGCGGCCAACGCGTCTTGATCCTCGGCACACCGGGCACCGAGAAGACCTTGCTGTTCCGGGCGCTCGCGGGCCTTTGGCCCTGGGGCTCCGGCACCGTACGCCGGCCCGCCGGCGAGGCGATCCACTACATGCCGCGCGGCACGCCCTACATTCCCCGCGGCACGCTGGCCGAGGTGCTGTCGTATGCGATGGAACCGGCAAGCTACCCCAGAGAAGCCATGGTGGCCGCACTGGCGAGTGTGGGCCTCCAGCGCCTGGAACCCTTGCTGAACAAGACAGCTCGCTGGGAGCGCGAGCTCAGCATGGACGAGCAGTTGCGCCTGGGCTTCGCCCGGGTGGCGCTGCAGGCACCGCCCTGGCTGGTGATGGACGAAGCCTTCGGCGCGTTCGACGACGACACGCTCGCACTCATCATCGATGTTCTGGGCAAGCTCGCGCACACGGGCGTTGTCCACATAGGCTCGGCCGGACAAGCGCACGACCGGCTGTTCACGCAGGTGGTGCATCTGGTCAAGGCACCCAACGCCGTGCCCGAGGAGCAGCGACCATGAGACGCCCCGAGTCGACCTTCAGTCGTGCGCGTCGCGCCCTCATGCGGCTGATTCCTGTGCTGCCCGCGTGGGCCTGGGCGGCGGATTTCGGCTTCCGGCCACCGCGCGATCCTGAGGATGCCACCGCGGCGGACCTGATGCGCGATCTGGCCCAGCGCATCCTGCCTGTGTACCAGGAGGCGGACACCGACGTCTTTCTGGCCAACCTGGCCGCCCTGCAGATCGTCAGCGGCGCCTATCGTGCAGCCTCCGACAGCAGCGCGTCACTTCGCAGCCGCCGCAAAGGCAAGCCGTTCGACGACCTGGTCCAGCGTGCGATCCTCGACGGTATCTATGCGCGTGCGCGCGCACTCGAAGCGGAGGCGCGCCTCGGCTTTGCCGAAGCCTTCGCGCGCGCGTTCCAGGAACTGGTGTCGCCGCTCGACAACGCGCAAGCCCAGGCCATCATGGCGCGGCTCGAAATCCCGGCGGCCGTGTACAGAGAGCCGCTACGCCAAGCTTTCGATCTGTGGCGCGCGAAAGGCAGCCTCCCGCAGGCCGATGCGCTGGCGCTCGTGCGAACCTGGCATTCGTACCAGTCGCGCCGCAGCTTCGCTGCGCTGCTGCCCGAATTGTTCGCGGCGGAAAACCGCGCCCGCTATGTGGCGGAGACCGACCTCAGGATTCCGGTGCGCGGCGGTGTCATCTTCGCGAGCCTGGTTCGGCCCGGCCGCACGAGCGATGCTCTGCCGACGCTGCTGCGCTTCACGCTCGACCCCGCCGAGGACGACGCCCATCGCAGCGCCGTCAAAGGCTACGTCGGCGTCACGGCGTACGTGCGCGGACGCATGCCCGACGGCACGGGCGCCGTGTGGCCGTTCATCCGCGACGGCGAAGACGCCGCCGCCGTCATCGACTGGATTGCCCAGCAGGCGTGGAGCGACGGCCGCGTGTGCATGCTCGGCGACGGCTACTCCGGCTACGCCGCCTGGGCCGCCGCCCGCTTGAGACCGGCCGCCCTCAAGGCCATCGCCACCATCGCGCCGATGGCGCCGGGCATCGACTTTCCGAAGGCCGGGCAAATCTTTCGCAACGCCATGGTCCGCTGGGCACAGGAGCATGCGAATGCCGAGCCGCTGCGGGCCGGCCCAGACGCCAACCCGGACGCGACATGGCAGGCACTCGACGCGCGGTGGTATCGAGGCAATCGCCCTTACTGGGACATCGACCGCGTCCTGATCGGCAAGCGCAGCAGGCTGATCCGCACCTGGCTGACGCACCCCAGCCACGACCGCTACTGGCAGAAGTTCCTGCCGTCGGCGCAGCAGTTTGCGCGCATCGACATTCCGGTGCTCAGCTTTGCCGGCTACTACGGCGCCGACGCCGGCGCGCTCTACTTTCACCAAGAGCATCTTCGCAACCGGCCGCAGGCCGACACGACGCTGCTGCTCGGCCCCTACGACGCGGCCTCGATTCGGCTCGGCACGGCGCCGACGCTGCGCGGCTACACGCTGGACCCCGTCGCACGCGTCGACCTGCCCGAGCTGCGCTTGCAATGGTTCGACCACATCCTGAAGGGCGCGAACAAGCCGTCTCTGCTGATGGACCGCATCAACTACCAGGTGATGGGCGCGGACCAGTGGCGCCATGTGCCGGCGCTGGAAGCGCCGAAGCGCACCCCGCTACGCCTTTACCTCGACACCCGCGAGCGCGAGGAACCGCGCCGCCTGTTGCCGACGGCGTCCGAAGGCGGTGGCAACGCGCGGCTTTCGGTCGATCTGGCCGATCGGCGTGACGTGCGCATCCCGTGGCCGGACGCGCTGCGCGCAAACCAACTGCCGACGCGCAACCGCATCAGCTTTGCCAGTGATCCGCTCCTGGAGGACACCGAGATCGTCGGTAGCCTGCGCGGCGTGTTCGACATCACGCCCTCGCGCCAGGACGTGGACTTCAACGTCTCGGTGTACGAGCAGACGGCAAGCGGCGAATACCGGCTGCTGTTCGATCCCTACGACTTCCGCGCCAGCTACGCCGCCAATCGCGTGCGCCGCAGGCTTCTGCGGGCTGGCGAACGTCAGCTGCTTGCGTTCACCGCCGAACGCGTGACGGCGTGCAGGCTGGCGGCAGGCAGCCGCATCGTGCTGCTGATTGGCCTCAACAGGCGCGCCGACCGGCAGGTCAACTACGGCAGCGGCAAGGACGTGAATTCGGAAACCATCGCCGACGCGAAGTGGCCCGTGCGCGTGCGTTGGCACGCGCGCAGCTACGTCGAGATATAGACCGGCAAGCCTTGATTGCCCATCGTGTCGTCGGGGCCCTTGTCGCTCGCGGTGCCGATAACGACGCCTTCGCAAGGCGCCAGCACCAGAGGCCCCTGGATGAACTCGGCGCGCGCAGCATCGGTCGATGCCAGCACGATCGGCTGGCGCGGCGTCAACGCCGGCGAGATCGGCGCCGGGCTGGCGCCGAAGTTGAGCAGCACCACCAGCCGCTGCCCTTCGCCGTTGCGCGCATAGGCGAGCACCTCGCCCTCGGTGTCAAGCGCTTCATAGTTGCCCCGGTTCAGCGCAGGCTGCCTGCGGCGCAACGCAATAAGGCGGCGGTAGAGCGTCAGCATCGACCCTGCGTCGCGTGATTGCGCTTCCACATTGTTCGTGGGCCAATCGGACGCCAGGCGCAGCCACGGCGCACCGGTCGTGAAGCCCGCGTGCTCTTCGGCGCTCCACTGCATGGGTGTTCGCTCCGGGTCGCGGCCCAGGCCCATGCCGGGCTTGTTCTTCTCGAACGGGTCCTGCACTTCATCGGCGGGAATGGGAACGTCCGTCATGCCGATCTCGTCGCCGTAGTAGAGCGTTGGCGTGCCGCGCAGCGTGAGCAGCAGCATGGCCGCGAGGCGCGCCATCTGTGGCCCGACGCGGCTCGCAATGCGGGATCTGTCGTGGTTGCCCAGCACCCAGTTCGGCTGGGCACCCGCGGGCAGGGCGGCTTCGTAGTCGCGCACGAAGCGGTCGATGCGCGCCGCCTGCCACTCGGTCGCAATCAGCTGAAAGTTGAAGGGCAGCTGCACGCCTTCGAGCACACCTTCGGCGTTGAGTCCGTAGTAGGCGACCAGCCGCGTGAGCGGCAGGTAGAGCTCGCCAATCAGCACGCGCGACGAGCGTGTGTCGCTGAACGCGTCGACCACCCGGCGCATCTCGGCCACGATGGGCTGCACCTCCGGCAGGTCCGTGTTGTAGAGCATCAACCAGCGAAAGAACGGGTCTTGGCCCTCCACGAAGTCCGGATTCGGCGGGTTGTCGCGGAACTCCGCGTCCTTGATGATTTGAGAGAGCACGTCGACGCGGAATCCATCGACGCCGCGCCGAAGCCAGAAGCGCAGCACCTCATACATCGCGGCTCGCACTTCGGGGTTGCGCCAATTGAGGTCGGGCTGCTCCTTCAGGAACGAATGGGCGTAATACTGGCCGGTGGCCGGATCGAAAGCCCAGGCCGGCCCGCCAAAATTGCTGAGCCAGTTGTTGGGCGGCCCGCCGTCCGGTGCCGGGTCGCGCCAGATGTACCAGTCGCGTCGCGCATCGCTGCGCGCGCTGCGGCTCTGCACGAACCACGGATGACGGTCCGACGTGTGGTTGGGCACGAAGTCCAGGATGATCTTGAGCCCCCTCGCGTGCGCCTCCTGCACCAGCGCATCGAAGCCGTCCAGCGTCCCGAAGCGCGGATCGACGTCGCAAAAATCGGAGATGTCGTACCCGAAGTCAGCCATCGGCGAGGGATAGATCGGCGAGATCCAGACCGCATCCACGCCGAGCGAGACCAGATGATCCAGCCGGGCGCGAATTCCCCCCAAGTCTCCGACGCCATCGCCGTTGCTGTCCTGGAACGAACGCGGATAGACCTGATAGACGATTCCGCATTTCCACCAATCGTCGGCTGACATCTTGATCCCCTCATGGTCGGTTTCGAGCGGGTTTATTGTCTCTAGAAAGTGAGCCGGGGGTCACGAGCGCTCGACCACGCCAACCAGCACCGTGTCGGCCTTCTTGATCGCGTCGTCTGCCTGCTGCGACATGGCCCGCGCAAGATTCGACGTGGCCACCCTCATCTGCTCAAGTTGATCGGAGCGCGGCTGCCAGCTATTCCTGCCTTCGATTACCAGCCGGCTGGCACAGACGAAGACCACGAAGGCGGTCGTGCGGAAGGCGATGAAACTGCCCCATTGCTTTCATCGTCCTTTCATTTTTTCAAGCAAGCTTGTTTGCGGCGGCAATGGTCTTGGGCTCCAGGAAGGCCTCCATGCCAAAGACGCCAAACTCCCTGCCGATGCCCGACTGCTTGACGCCGCCGAACGGTGCGCTCAACTCGGGGACGATGCGGTTGACCAGCACGGTGCCGGCGCGCAGTTGCGAAGCCACGCGCAGAGCGCGCTCCGGCTGCGACGAGAACACGTACGCCTGCAAGCCGTATGCGGAGTCGTTCGCGATGGCAATGGCTTCGTCGTCGTCGCCATAGCCGATCACCGAGAGCACCGGGCCGAAGATCTCCTGGCGCGCGATGTCCATGTGGTTGTGCACACCGGCAAACACGGTGGGCTGCACGAACCAGCCTTTGCCAATACCGTTCGGACGGCCTTCGCCGCCGGCCACGAGCATTGCGCCCTGCGCGAGCCCGCGGCGAATGAAATGCTGCACGCGCTCGAACTGCGCCTTGCTCGCGAGCGGCCCGATGGCCGTGGCAGGGTCGCGCGGGTCGCCCACGCGCATGGCGGCCACGGCTGCCTGCAAGTGTTCGATGGCCTCGGCCATGTGCTCGTGCGGAACCAGCAGACGGGTGCCGGCCACGCAAGCCTGCCCGTTGTTCATGAAAGCGGCATTCAGCGCCATGGGCAGCACCGCCGCCAGGTCGGCGTCGTCGAGCACTACGGTGGCCGATTTGCCCGAAAGCGCGAGGCTCACGCGCTTCATGGTGTCTACCCCCGCGCGCGCAATCAGCTTTCCGGTCTGCGTGGAACCGGTGAATGAGATTTTCGCGATGTCCGGGCTGGTGGAAATCTCGTCGCCCACGTCGCTGCCGCGCCCGAGCAGCACGTTGAATACGCCAGCCGCCAAGCCCGCGTCGTGCAACGCCTCGGTGACGACCTGTGCCTGCAACGGCCCCAGCTCGCTGGGCTTGATGACCGAGGCGCAGCCCGCGGCAACGGCCGAAGCCAGCTTGCTGCAGATGCTTCCGGCGGCGGCGTTCCAGGGTGCGATGAGGCCGGCAACGCCGACCGGCTCCATCACCACGGTGGCCTCGCCCAGGCGGCGCTCGAAGGCGTAGTCGCGCAGCGCCTGCGCCGTGGTGGCAAAGCACTGCGACGCGTAGTTGCTCACCCACTGCGCACGGGCGAGCGGGCCGCCGTACTCCTCGATGGTGGCATCGCGGATCTGATCCGTGCGCGCCAGCACGGCGGCTTCGAGCTGCCTGAGCATCTCGATGCGCTGCGCCTTGGTGCTGGCCGCAAGCGCCGGCTGCGCGCGGTTCGCGGCGGCAATCGCGCGCTTCGCATCCTCGCGGTTGGCGAGCGTCACCCTGCCGATGGTTTGCTCGGTTGCCGGGTTGGCGATCTCCAGCCGCTCGCTGCCCTGCACGGGCACGAAGGCGCCGTCGATGTATGCGTGGTCGATGCTCCACATGGGGTCCGCTCCTTCACCGGCGCGCCACGTCGATCACGGCCTTGGCAAAGGCTTCGGGCGCTTCCTGCGGCAGGTTGTGGCCGATGCCGCCGCTGACCAGCCGATGCTCGTAGCGGCCCGAGAACTTGCTCGCATAGGCGCTCGGCTGCGGATGCGGCGCGCCGTTGGCATCGCCTTCGAGTGTGATTGTCGGCACGCCGATCACCGGTGCCTTGGCCAGCCGGTCCTCGAGCGCTTGGTACTTGGCCTCGCCATCGGCCAGGCCAAGGCGCCAGCGGTAGTTGTGGACGGTGATCGCCACGTGGTCGGGGTTCTCGAACGCCACGGCGCTGCGCTCGAACGTGGCCGCATCGAAGTTCCACTTCGGCGATGCAAGCTGCCAGATGAGCTTGGCGAAGTCGTGGCGGTTCTTCTCGTAGCCCGCGCGGCCACGCTCGGTTGCAAAGTAGTACTGGTACCACCACTGCAGCTCGGCCTCGGGCGGCAGCGGGTTCTTGCCGGCCGCCTGGCTGCCGATGAGATAGCCGCTCACCGACACCAGCGCCTTCACGCGCTCCGGCCACAGCGCGGCCATGATGCACGCCGTGCGCGCGCCCCAGTCGCAGCCGGCCACCGTGGCGGTCTTGATCTTCAGGGCGTCCATCAGCGCAATGATGTCGACGGCGACGACCGATTGCTGCCCGTTGCGCGGTGTGTCCGCCGAGAGAAAGCGCGTGGTGCCGTAGCCGCGCAGATACGGCACGATCACGCGGAAGCCCGCGGCGGCAAGCTGCGGTGCAACGTCCACGAACATGTGGATGTCGTAGGGCCAGCCGTGCAGCAGGATTACCGGCGCTCCGCTGGCCGGCCCGGCTTCGTAGTAGCCGATGTTGAGGCTGCCGGCTTCGATGCTCTTGAGTGGCTCGAGCCGCCTGGCGCTGCCCGCGGCCGTGGACTGGGCGAAAGCGGGCACCATCGAAGTCAGCTGCACGGCGGCCATGCCGAACGCGGCCTTGGCAAGAAAAGAGCGGCGGGGCAGCTGGAGCGAAGCGGTCATTTGAAATTCCTTTCAGGGGTAGGTGATGGCAATCTGGAAGAGGGTTTGTCAGCCGGATCGATGCGCATCTCCCAACTGATGAAAGCGATTGTTCAGCGCTGAGGTCGCGGTGCGAGTGGCTTTCGTATGCCTCTGTATCCACGCCGGTTTTGCCAACAATAAATTTCAAACCGCCGCAACCGGGCGAGGAGTGATGCGCCACTCGTTCGCAAGGTAATGTCGCAAATCCCTCCGTAGACACACAGGCATACAGAGAACGCCTGCCGGGCTGCATGCGCTCCTAGACTCGACGCGGCCGGCTATCCAGCCGACCTTTTATTCAACGTCGAACAAGGAAAAGATCGTCATGACAAAGTTCTCCCGCCGCATCGGCATGGCCCTGATCGCCGGCGCAGCAGGCCTGGCCGTACTCGTGCCACTTCAGTCCCTTGCGCAGCCGGCCGCGAGCGCGCGGCAGCAGGCAAAGCCCACGGTGGTGCTCGTGCATGGGGCGTTCGCCGATTCGTCCAGTTGGGACGGCGTAGTGCGCGGCCTGCAGGCGCGGCACTACCCGGTAATTGCCGCTGCGAACCCGCTGCGTGGCCCCAAGTTCGATGCAGCGGCCGTCGCGAGCGTGGTCGATTCGATCAAAGGGTCCGTCGTTCTCGTCGGCCATTCGTATGGCGGATCGGTCATCTCGGCGGCCGCCAGCGGAAAGACCAATGTGAAGGCGCTGGTCTTCGTCGCGGCGTTCGCGCCTGATGCGGGCGAGACGGCGCTCGGCCTCACCGGAAAATTTCCGGGCAGCACGCTCGGCCCGACGCTCGCACCGCCGGTGCCGCTGCCCGACGGCGGCAAGGACCTGTACATCCAGCAGGACAAGTTTCCCGCGCAGTTCGCGGCCGACGTGCCCGTTGGCAAAGCGCGCCTGATGGCCGTGGGGCAACGCCCCATTGCCGAGGCGGCACTGAACGAGCCTTCTTCCGAGGCACCGGCGTGGAAGTCGGTGCCCTCGTGGTCTGTCTACGGCAGCGGCGACAAGAACATTCCGCCCGCGGCCTTGGCCTTCATGGCCGAGCGCGCGAAGTCAGTGAAGACCGTCGTGGTCAAGGGTGCGTCGCATGTCGTGATGACGTCGCATCCCGATGCGGTGGCAAAGCTGATTGCCGAGGCGGCATCGGCGCGGTGAGGAAGGCGCCTGGTCCGCGTCCGGCGGCGTCATCGCCCCGATGCGGCCCGCACGCGCGCCACCTGCGCCTGCAGGTCGGTCCACGCCGGCTCCTGCGGTGCGAAGCGTGCGCGCATGTAGCCGGCAAGTTCGGCAATCTGACGGTCGTCGAGCGCGTCGCGAAACGCCGGCATGAAGCCGATGTCGCGGCTCGCGGGTTCGCGCACGCCATCGAGAATGGTGCGCAGCAGGTTGTCGGGCCGCGTGCTCGTGAGGTTGCTGTTCAGCGCAAGCGGCGTGTTCACGCCGAGCAGCGTCGGGCCGTCGCCATCGTGGTGGCACGACGCGCAGGCGCTGTCGAACATGCGCTGCGCGGGGCCGAGCAACTGACCCTGCGCGCGCGCCGCGGTGTCAACAACCCGTTGCGCCGCGGCTTGCGGTTGCGCCACGGGCTCCGGGTTGAACGACGCAAGGTAGGTGGCCATGGCGCGCACGTCGGCATCGGGCACCTGCGCCAGTTCGCGCACCACCTCCGCCATGGGGCCGCCCGCGATGCCGTGGCGCTGCGTGTGGCCCTGGCGCAAGTAACGATAGAGCTCGTCGGCGTCCCACGGCACGGCCGATTTTGAAAGGCCGGTGAGCGCGGGCGCTTCCCAGCCGTCGATCATTGCGCCCGAGAGGAATGCACTGCCGCCCTGCTCCGCACCGAGTGCGTTGCGCGGCGTGTGGCAGGCGCCGCAGTGGCCCAGGCCGTTGACCAGGTAGGCGCCGCGGTTCCACTCCGCGCTTTGCGTGGCCACCGGCTGCAGCGGCGCCGGGTCATGAAAGAGCGCGTTCCAGCCGGCCATCAACGGCCGCATGCTGAACGGGAACTTCAACTCGGCCTTCGGCGTTTCGGCGCGCACGGCCGGCATGGACATGAAGTACGCGTAGAGCGCCTGCAGGTCGTCGTCGCTCGTCTTGGCGAATGCCGTGTACGGAAAGGCCGGGTACAGGTGGTGGCCGTCGCGAGAGACGCCTTCGCGCATCGCGCGCTGGAAGGCGCTGAACGACCAACGGCCCAGGCCTGTGTCGGCATCGGGCGTGAGGTTGGTGGTGTAGAGCGTGCCGAACGGCGTTTCCATTGCGCGGCCACCTGCGTTGGGCACGCCGCCCGGTGCGGTGTGGCACACGGCGCAATCGCCGAGGGCGGCGAGCACGCGGCCGCGTTCGATGGTGGCTTCGCTGTAGACCGGGGCGCTGAGCGAAACGGGGGCGATGGCGGAGCGCCAGCCGAGCAGGCCGGCGATGAGGCCGATGCCGCCGATGAAGAGGGCCGCGCCGGTGGCGAAGAGGCCCTTGCGTTGGGGCCAGGCTGCATCTGTCTTGCTCCTTCCCCTCCCGGGGGAAGGTTGGGATGGGGGCACGGCAGCGTCACCCTTCGAGCGCCGCTCGCCCCCACCCCCGCCCTCCCCCGAAAGGGGAGGGAGCAAAACCCGGTTCAGTTCGGCCAGCACCTTCTCCGGCGTGAACGGCGGCTCGCGAAACCTCACCCCCGTCGCATCGAAAATCGCATTCGCGATCGCCGCAGTCCCCGGCACCGAAGACGATTCGCCCGCACCCAGAGAAGGCTCGCCGGGCCGCGGCATGTGCATGATCTCGATCACCGGCACTTCGCGGAAGTTGATGATCGGGTAGCTGCCCCACTCGCGGCTTGCGACCACGCCGGTGGGCAACACGCCCGGCAGCTGCGAGCCACCGTTAGAGCCTTCGCCTTGCTGCGGCGGTGCGAACTGCACCTCTTCCTTCAATGCGCGGCTGGTGGTCTGGATCACATTGCCATGCACCTGGTGCTCGACGCCCGCGGGGTTGATCATCAGCCCCGCGTCGTGCCCCACCACCACGCGGCGCACATGCACTTCGCCGGTCTTGCGATTGACCTCGACATCGGCCACCCATGCAGCCCATGCGGCGCCGAAGCCGGGCCACTTGCTGTGGATGTAGCGTGCGTAGGCAAAGCCCTGACCAAAGAGAATGTCACCCCCCGCGCCGAGCCCGCCGTCGGCGTTTTCCTGCGGGCCGGTGCGCATGCGCCAGCCGGCCTTCTGCGCGGTGGCCTGCACCAGCTCGACGGCGCGCGGATCGTTCAGGTGGCGCAGGCGGAACTGCACCGGGTCGACGCCCGCCGCGGTGGCGAGCTCGTCGATGTACGACTCGTGCGCGAACGAACTCGGCAGCGCCGACACGCCGCGCAGCCACGAGGCCCGCACGATCGGTGCCATGTCGTTGACCTTCACGCGCAGGTTGTCGTAGCCGTAGGGCGGGCGTGCCGTTCGGTCGCCCATTTCGAAGGCTTGCGCCACCGGCTCGATGGTGCGCGTGAGCAGCAGCGCGAGCGTGGGTGCGCCGTTCGATGGATACGAGGTCTCGAAGTCGTAGGCGGCGATGCGGCCGTCGGCCATCAGGCCGCCATCCACTTCCATGAGCTGCGCGGCGCCCTTGGGCTCCCAGGCATGCTCCTGTTCGCGCGTGAGCTGCACGCGCACGGGGGCGCCCACTGCACGCGCGAGCAGCGCCGCATCGGCGGCCACGTCGTCGGCACCGTTGCGGCCATAGCAGCCCGCGGCTTCCATGCGAACCACGTCGACCTGCACGTCGTCGACGCCCATGAGCCTGGCGAGATCGGCGCGCAGCACATGCGGGTTCTGCGAACCGGCCCATACGCGAAGCTGCGTGCCGCTGCCATCCCGCGGTTGCCAGTCGGCCAGCGCGCACGAAGGGCCGATGGACGCATGCATCTGGTACGGCCACACATAGGTGCGGTGCATCGGCTGCGCGGCGGCGGCAAGTGCGCCATCGACGTCGCCTTCGTCCACCAGCAGGCGCTGCGTCGACGGGTTGTCGCGCAAGGCCTGCGCCAGGTTGGAGAGGTCCGGCATGCCGGGCCACGGCTTCCACGCCACGCGCAGTTCGCGCAGTGCCTGCTCCGCGTGCTCTTCGCGCTCGGCCACGATGCCGACGAAATCGCGGATCACGACCACCGCGCGAATGCCCGGTATGTGCGCAATGGACGATTCGTCGACCGACTCGAGCGTGTTGCCGATGAAGTCGCCGTGGTCCGCGCCGGCGTACGGCGGACGCACCACGCGGCCATGCAGCATGCCCGGCACGCGCATGTCGTGCACGAAGATGCTTTCGCCCGCGAGCTTGGCGGGAATGTCCACGCGCGGCTGGCGCGTGCCGACGACGCGGTAGTCGGCCGGGTTCTTGGGCTGCGCACCGGGGTCGAGCCGTAGCACGGTACGCTGCCCTGCCAACAGGTCGGCATAGGTCACCCGGCGGTCGGTCTCTTCGATCACGCGCACCATGCCATTGCGAATCTGCAGTGCGTCGGCGGCCGTGCCAAGGCGCTCGGCGGCGCGCGCCAGCAGCCATGCGCGCGCCTGCGCGGCAGCCAGGCGCAGCGGCTGCGAATGGATCTGGATCGAGGCGCTTGCGATGGTCGCGCCCTGGTTGGGCGCGCGCGCGGTGTCGCCGAGCATCATGCGCACGCAGGGCATGCCCAGGTCGAGTTCTTCCGCCACGATCTGCGCGAGCGCGGTCTGTATGCCGGTGCCCAGGTCGACGTGGCCGTTGAGCGCCGAGGCGCTGCCGTCGTCCCATACCGCGAGCAGGATCTCGTCGCCTTCGATGGGGTTTCCCGCTACGGCTGTGGGCTGGCCCTTGGCGGGTGGGGGCGCGGGTGGGGTTTCGCGCACTACCAGCAGCACGCCGGTGGCGGCGAGAAACTCCGCGCGTGTCCGGGGCAGGTCGGCGCGCCGTGTCATGGTCTTTGCTCCCCGCATTGCCCCCTCTCCCAGAGGGAGAGGGGATAAGACGAGGCGTTCATGGACGGATCGCCTCTTGCATGCGCAGCGCAGCGCGCTGCACCGCATCCAGAATTTCAATATGCGTTCCGCAGCGGCACAGGTTGCCCGACAGTTCGCTGCGAATGCGCGCCTCGCTCGCATGCGGGTCGCGCGCAAGCAGCGCCGCGGCCTGCATCACCATGCCGTTCAGGCAATAGCCGCACTGCGCGGCCTGCGCGTCTTCGAATGCGGCCTGCACGGGGTGCCAATGGCCACGCGTGCCCAGCCCCTCGAGCGTGGTGACAGCACGGCCCGCCACGCCATGCGCGGGAATCACGCAGGCCCGTGCGGCCACACCGTCCACATGCACCGTGCAGGCGCCGCACTGGCCCAGGCCGCAGCCGTACTTGGGCCCATTCAGGCCCAGGTCGTTGCGCAGCAGGTGCAGCAGCGTGGCCTCGCGCGGCACGCCCGCAATCGAACAGGCCTGTCCGTTGACCTGCAGCTTCAGCGGCTCAGCGCCGCAAGTGGCCGTCACGGGTGTACATCTCCAGGTCGACGAACGTCGAGCCGTTGTGGTTCCTCGCGCTGTATTCGACCGGGAAATCGCCGAAGCGCGTGCTGCCGATGCTCTCCATCCCCGCGATGAAGCTGTCGCGCGTGAGTGTCTTGCCGCCGCGGCGCAGGCCCTCGACCATCACGCGCGAAGCGATGTAGCCTTCGAGCGTGGTGTAGCTGTCGATCTTCTCGCCGAACTCCGCGCGGTCGCGCTGGTAGTCGGCCACGATGGGCACACGCACGGCTTCCGGCGGCGGCACGATGCTGGCCGTGACCAGCCCGGCCAGCTTGCCCTCGAGCCGCTTGGCGGAACCTGCCGCATCGGTAATGCCCACCGACAGCGTGTAGAGCGGCGCAGCCCCGCCGCTCGCGCGGTAGTCGCGTATGAAGACCTCGACCATGCGCCCCGCCATGATCATCAGCACCGCGCCGGGCTTGGCCTCGGCCAGGCCGGCGACCACCTGCTTGGCGTCTTCGGCGGTGATGGCAAGCGGCAGCGTCTTCACGACCTGCACCTTGTAGTCGGCCGCAAGCTGCTCGCAGGTGGCAAGGTTCGACTTGCCGAAGGCGCTGTCCTGGTAGACCACCGCAATCGACGAGAGGCTGATGGTCGAGAGATGGCTGATGATCTTGCGCAGCTCCAGGTCGTAGCCCGCGCGCACGTGGAACAGCAGGCGGTTGACCTTGGCGCGGAACGAGCTGGTGCCCACCAGCGGCGCAAACATGGGAACGCCGGCCTTCTCGGCCAGCGGCATTGCGGCCACCAGGTTGCCGGTGGCCACGTAGCCCGCCAGAGCGAACACCTTTTCCTCGTCGATCAGCTTGGCCGTGTTGACGGCCGTCTTCGCGGGGTCATAGGCATCGTCGTACGTCACCAGCTCGAGCTTGCGTCCGTTAATGCCGCCGGACTTGTTGACACGGTCGAAGTAGAGCTTGATGCCCGCGCGGTAGTCGATGCCGAAGTCCTTGGCCGGACCGCTGAAGACGGCCGACTGGCCGATGCGGATGATGCTGTCGGTGACGCCGTTTTCCGCGCGCGCCGGGCGCAGGAGCCCGGGTCCGATTGCCAGGGCTGCGCCGCCCGCCACGAGGGAGCGCCTCGAAATGGAAGTCTTCATGCGTCGTCGGTTTGTTGTGGTTGTTGTTGCCGTTGGAAGAATGAACGCGATGGCGGCACGTGCGTTCAGGCGGTCTGGATGTCGGCGGACTGGATGCGCTTGACGCCCTTGGCGGTCATCTGCTTCCATGCCGCGGCGAGCGAGCCGTTGAGGTCGATGGCGCGCGTGGCGTCTTCGATCACATACACCTCGAAGCCGGCCTTGCGCGCATCGAGCGCGGTCCAGGCCACGCAGAAGTCGGTGGCCAGGCCGGCCACATACACCGTCTTGATGCCGCGCTGCTTGAGATAGCCGCCCAGGCCCGTGGCGGTCTTGCGATCGGCCTCCTCGAAGGCCGAATAACTGTCCACGCCCTTGTGGAAGCCCTTGCGGATGATGACCTGCGCGGTCGGCAGCTTCAGGTCCTTGTGCAGGGCCGCGTCGTCGGTGCCCTGCACGCAGTGGTCGGGCCAGAGCACTTGCGTGCCGTAAGAAAGCTTGATGCTGCTGAACGGCTTCTGGCCCGCATGCGCGCTCGCGAAGGACGCATGGCCCTGCGTGTGCCAGTCTTGCGTGACGACGATGTTCTCGAACGACTCGGCCAGCTTGTTGATCACCGGCACCACCTCGGCGCCGCCCTTCACAGGCAGCGTGCCGCCGTCGACAAAGCAGTTCTGCACGTCTATGACGATCAGCGCGGACTTGTCGTTCGGCTTGATCTTCGGCGCCGCGAACAGCGCCCCGGCCGCACCCAGCATGCTCAATGCAGCCGTGGACTTGAGAAGGTATCTTCGCTGCGTGTCGTGCATGGTGTGTGCTCCGGTGGTTGATGACAAAAAATCGAAGGAGCCCGAGGGTTAGACGCTCAGGTAGGCGCGGCGCACTTCCTCGTTGGCCGCAAGCTCCGCCATGGTGGCGTGATAGCGGATCTGGCCCTTTTCGAGCACATAGGCGCGGTCGGACACCAGTTCGGCAAAATGCATGTTCTGCTCCGACAGCAGGATGCTCACGCCCTGCGCCTTGAGCTCCAGGATCATGTTGGCCATCTGCTCGACGATGACCGGTGCCACGCCTTCCGAAGGCTCGTCGAGCAGCACCAGGTACGGGTTGCCCATGAGCGTGCGCGCCACGGTCAGCATCTGCTGCTCGCCGCCGCTCATGCGGCCGCCGGGACGGTTGGGCATTTCGCCCAGGTTCGGAAAGAGCTTGAACAGCCGCTCTGGGGTCCACAGCGGCGCCTCGCTGCCATCGGCCCAGCGGCGCGGCGCCTGCTTGCCGACCTCGAGGTTTTCCATCACCGTGAGGTCGGTGAACACGCGGCGGTCTTCGGGCACAAAGCCGAGGCCGAGCTTTGCCGCGTGATGGGGTTCGCTCTTCGAGATGTCGTGGCCCAGAAAGCTCACGTGCCCCTTGCGCTTGGGGAGCATGCCGATCAGCGTCTTCAGCGTGGTCGACTTGCCGGCGCCGTTGCGCCCCATGAGCGCAACGACCTCGCCCCGGCGCACTTCGAGATCGACGTCGTACAGGATCTGTGCGGCGCCGTACCAGGCGCACAGCGCGCTGGCCTTCAACAGTGTTTCATGCGTGCTCATTGAATACCTCCGCCCAGCAGGCTGCGGTGCCAAGCGCCTTCGGGCGGCCGTGCGGCGCTCATGCAACGGCTCCCACCGCCGCGTTCACCTCGGCGGCTTTTTCTGCAATCTTCTCGAAGGTCTTGCCGCTGCCGAAGTACACCTCCTGCACTTTCGGATGGTCGCGGATCTCGAGCGGCTTGCCTTGCGCGATGAGGCGGCCGCGCGCCAGCACGATCATGCGGTCGGCGTACGCAAAGACCACGTCCATGCTGTGCTCGGTAAAGAGCACGGCCATGCCGCGGTCGATGACCAGCTGCTTGGTCAGCGCCATCAGCGAATTGCGCTCCTTGGGCGCCATGCCGGCGGTGGGCTCGTCCATCAGCAGCAGCTTGGGCGCATTGGCCATGGCGATTGCGAGCTCGACGCGCTTGACGTCGCCGTAGGCGAGCTCGCTGCAGGGGCGATCGGCCTGCGCCTTCATGCCGACCTGCTCGAGCAGCGCCAGGGCCTCGTCGCGCCGGTGGTCGGCGGCGCGGCGCCACATCGAGAACAGCTTGCCGTCGTGCGAGAGCAGCGCCATCTGCACGTTCTCGACCACGGTGAGCGACGCGAAGGTTTCGGCAATCTGGAAGGTGCGGCCCACGCCCATGCGCCAGATGGCGCGCGGCTTGCGGCCTATCAGTTCCTCGCCGGCGAAGCGTATCGAGCCCTGGTCGGCCTTGAGTTGGCCGTTCACCATGTTGAAGGTGGTCGACTTGCCGGCGCCGTTGGGGCCGATCAGCGCGAGCAGTTCGCCGGGCGCGAGATCGAAGCTGATGCCGTCGACCGCCTTGACGCCGCCGAAGGACTTGCCCAGGTTCTCGACCTTGAGCAGGGGAGCGTTCGCGCTCATGCTTTCACTTCCTCGAGTTTGGCCGTTTCGCGTGCGCCGCGGGTGCGGATGCGCCCGGACAGCTGCTTGGCGAAGCCCGCAATGCCCTGCGGGAACAGCAGCACCAGCAGCAGGATGATGGCGCCGAGCATGGCGCGCCAATAGTCGGTGTTGCGCGCGACCGTGTCGTGCAGCCACGTGAAGGTGACGGCACCGACCACCGGCCCGGCCAGCGTCTGGATGCCGCCGAGCAGCACCATCACCAGGCCATCGACCGACTTGCCGACGCTCAGCGATTCCGGCGAGATGCTTCCCTTGGAGAAAGCGTAGAGCGCGCCGGCCAGGCCCGCGGCGGTGCCCGCGATCACGAAGGCGACCCACTGCATGCGCTTGACGTCGATGCCGATTGCGTCGGCGCGCAGCACCGAATCGCGCCCCGCCCGCAGCGCATAGCCGAACGGTGAAAACAGCACGCGGCGCAGCCCCAGAACGCCCAGCGACACCAGCGCCAGCGTGAGCCAGTAGTACACGCGCTTGTCCGACAGCCACTCGGCCGGCCAGACGCCGGTGAGCCCGTTGCTGCCGCCGGTGAAGGTGTCCCACTGGTAGGTGATGGCCCAGGTGATCTGCGCAAAGGCCAGCGTGAGCATGGCAAGGTAGACGCCGGACAGCCGCACGGCGAACCAGCCGTAGACGAAGGCGCCGATGGCTGCGACCAGCGGCGCGACCACGAGCGCCAGCTCCATCGGCATGCCGCTTGCGCGCACCAGCAGCGCCGCGCCGTACGCCCCCAGGCCGAAGTACGCCGCATGCCCGAACGAATGCATGCCGGCCGGCCCCATGATGAAGTGCAGGCTGGCCGCGAACAGCGCGGCGATGAGCAGGTCGATCATCAGCACCGTGGTGTAGGGCGAGTCCGCGGTGAGCAACGGTGCCGCCGCCAGCACCAGGCCGAACACCGCCGCGGCCACCACGTACGTCTTGCTGGCGCGGCGCAGCGGTTCTTCCTGCATGCCGACGTACCGGCTCGGCGCCTGCGGCCGGCCGAATAGGCCCCACGGCCGCCACACCAGCACCACGGCCATCACCAGAAAGTCCACCACCAGCGTGAGCTTGGAGAACGAGACGCTGATGCCGAACACATCGACCACGCCCAGCCAGATGCAGATGGCCTTGATCTCGGCGATCAAGAGCGCTGCCGCATAGGCGCCCGGAATCGATCCCATGCCGCCGACGACCACGACGACGAAGGCCGCGCCGATGGTGTTCAGGTCCATCTCGAGCGTGGCCGGCTCGCGCGGCAGCTGCAGCGCACCGCCAAGGCCCGCAAGCAATGCACCGAGCGCGAACACCGCCGTGAACAGCCACGCCTGGTTGACGCCCAGCGCGCTGACCATCTCGCGGTCTTGCGTGGCGGCGCGCACCAGCGTGCCGAAGCGTGTGCGCGTGAGCAGCATCCACACCAGGCCGAGCACCAGCGGCCCGACGACGATGAGGAACAGGTCATAGGACGGAAACTGCCGCCCCAGGATCATGACCGAGCCCGACAGGCCCGGCGCGCGCGGCCCGAGCAGTTCGTCCGGGCCCCAGAGCCAGAGCACCGCATCCTTGATGACGAGGACGAGCGCAAAAGTGGCGAGCAGCTGGAACAGTTCGGGCGCCTTGTAGATGCGGCGCAGCAGCACCACCTCGATCACGGCGCCCAGAATGCCGACAGCCAGCGCCGCCAGCAGCAGCGCGGGCCAGAAGCCCAGGCTGCCGCCGAGCTTCTCGACCAGCGTGTAGGCGATGTAGATGCCCACCATGAAGAACGAGCCATGCGCGAAATTCACGATCCGCGTGACGCCGAAGATCAGCGACAGGCCGGCTGCCACGAGAAAGAGCGACGACGCGCTCGCAAGCCCGTTGAGCAGCTGGACGATGAAACCTGAAAAACTCATGACCCGTTCACCTTGCTGCCCGTTCAGTCCGCCGCGCGGGTTTTCTTGATTTCAGCCGGCGTCGGCTGGTACTTGGCATCGGCGCCGTCGAGGTAGGTGTAGTTCACCATCACACCCTTGCCGTTTTCGTTCTTGGTGCGGCCCACGAAGGCGCCCATGGTCGACTGGTGGTCTTCGGGACGGAAGGTGATCTTGCCGAACGGCGAATCGACCTGCAGGCCCTTGAAGGCGGCCACCAGCTTCTCGGTGTCGGTGCTCTTGGCCTTGGCAATGCCCGCCGCGGCCGACTTGATCATGCTGTAGCCCACCACTGAGCCCAGGCGCGGATAGTCCTTGAACTTGGCCTGGTAGGCCTGCTCGAACTTCTTGTGCTCCGGCGTGGTGATGCCGTACCAGGGATAGCCGGTCACGATCCAGCCGTTGGGCGCTTCGTCCTTCAGCGGATCGAGGTACTCGGGCTCGCCCGTCAGCACGCTCACCACCTCGCGGTCCTTGAACAGGCCGCGCGTGTTGCCTTCGCGCACGAACTTGGAAAGGTCGGCGCCGAACAGCACGTTGAAGATCGCGTCGGGCTTGGCATCGGCCAGCGCCTGCGCCACGCTGCCCGCGTCGACCTTGCCCAGGGGCGTGGCCTGCTCGGCCACGAACTCCACGTCGGGCTGCGCAGCCTTGAGCAACTGCTTGAAGGCTGCCACGGCCGACTGGCCGTATTCGTAGTTGGGGTACACGATGGCCCAGCGCTTCTTCTTGAGCTTGGCGGCCTCGGGCACCAGCATGGCGGCCTGCATGTAGGTGCCGGGGCGCAGGCGGAAGGTGTACTGGTTGCCGCCCTGCCAGGTGATCTTGTCGGTCAGCGGTTCGCCGGCAAGGAAGAAGAACTTCTTCTGCTTGGCAAAGTCGGTCACGGCCAGGCCGGTGTTCGACAGGAAGGTGCCGGCGAGCATGTCGACCTTTTCGCGCGAGACGAGTTCTTCGGCCACGCGCACGGCGTCGCCGGGGTTGGCGTTGTCGTCGCGCGTGATCAGCTCGATCTTCTTGCCGTTGACGCCGCCCGCGGCATTGATTTCATCGACGGCGAGTTCCATCCCCTTCTTGTAGGGCTCGAGGAAGGCAGGCTGCGCCTTGTAGCTGTTGATCTCACCGATCTTGATGACGCCTTGCGCCTGCGCGACCGGAATCAGTGCGACGGTGAGCGCAGCGAGCGACACCACGTTGAAGGCAAAACGCATGGTCATGGGGAACTCCTCGTTGAAATGGTCAATGGAACCGAATAAATGCAATGGGCGCAAGCTGCAGGCCTGGGGATGAGCGTCATTTGAGGCCGTCTTCGCCCTTGATGTCGGCGACCTGCAGGCCTCCGATGCGAGGCAGCGGACGGCCGCTGTCGGTGACGGCCACCGCCACCACGATCTCGTTGGCGCGCGGTGCATCGGACACGCGGGCCTCGACGGCGTCGAAATGGCTGCGCACGAAGGCGGCGTCCTTGTGGCCGAGCGGCACGTCGATGGCGGTGCCCAGCGTGCCGCGCTTCTTGGCAGAAGGCACCAGCGCCGCGCCCTTTTCAACGGCCACGCGCAGCGGCGCGCCCAGCTTGGGATGCAGGATGGCGGCCGCGTGCTCGAGCTCGCCGTTCTCGCCCACGATGGCGGCCTTGCCGTAGCTCTGCGCCTGGCCGGGCTCGATGCCGAGTGCCTTCACGGCCTTCTGGCCGAGCAGCGCGCCCAGCTCTTCGCCGATGGCGATCAGCTCGTCGAGGTTCTCGCTGAAGCGGCCCGCATAGGGGTTCTCGATCACGGCAATGGCCACCGCGCGGCGCGTGGGCGGCGTGATGTCCTTGCCCATTTCCTTGCGGGTTTCGTCGATCTGGACGACGAGCTTGCGGATGTTGGCGGTCATGTCTTGTGTTCCTTCTTGTCTCTTCTGGAGCGGCTCAGCGCAGGCCGTCCCACTTGCTGATGTCCTTGGCGAGCAGGCCGCCCACGCGCGCATGCACGCGGTAGCCCGTGCTCATGGCCAGGATGAAGACGATCTCGTCGGCCGCGGGCGCGCCGGGCACGCGCACTTCAATGGCGTCGAACTGGCCGCGCACGTAGCTGGCGTTGATGTTGGTGAGCGGCACGTCGAGCGCCGCACCGGGCGGGCCGACCTTCTTGGTCGAGGGCACGATGGAAAGCGCGTTGCCGGGCTGGCCGGTTTTTTCTTCGGCCTTGCCCGCGGTGTAGGCGGCGCGGCTGCCCTTCCAGCCGAGCAGCTCGCGCATCGCGTAGCCGCCGGGCACATGCCAGAGCGCGCCGTGCTCCAGCTCGCCCGCGGCACCGACGATGGCGCCCTTTCCGTAGGTGGCAATCTGCTCCAGGGGCACGTCCATGGCGGCATGCAGCCGGTGCGCCATGTCGACGCCCACGGGGTCGAGCAGCGCCATCATCGGCAGGATGTCGGGCTCGTAGCGGCCCGCAAAAGGATTGGTCAGCACCGCGCCGATGGCACCGCGCACCAACGGGGTGTCGGCGCGCGGGCCGAACTCGTGGTGGATGTGCTCGACATGGGTGAAGACGCGGCGTATATCGATCATGAAAGGAACCTTGCTTTTCGTTAAGCAAATACTGAACCAACTGCCACGGAGGCCGCCGCCGGCAGCGCCTTCGAGCATAAGGGTTCGACAAGTCGCCACTGCCCCTGGCAAACGAGCAGAACGGCCCAGACGAGCCCGCCTTTTTGCAGCACCTTGGCGCAGACCGCCCCCGTATCGAGCGCGCTTTGTACCTGCGAAGGCGCCAGCGGCGGCACATCGACCGTGACCAGGATGTCGCCCAGGTCGCTATCGTCCTTGCATTCATTCGCCGGGCGCCGTTGGATGGCTGCATCGTCCACGTCGACGGCGTTGGCAATCACGGTGGCGGCCGCGTCGGCTTGCGCGGCCGTGGCGGCAAGCACCGTCACGCTGTCGGCAATGCCCAGCGAAAAACTGCGGCCGCGCCAGCCGCTGGTGGCCACGCCGCGCACCGGCTGATCGGCCTTGATCTCGAACTGGCCGTCGGTGGTGAGGATGCTGCTTTCACCATCGACATGCTTGCGCCAATCGAAGCGCGCCAGGTCGGAGTAGACGCCCACGCGCGCCGACTGGCCGGGCGCGAGGTGCAGCGCGATGTCGCCGCCGTTGTTGATCCACGCGCGTTCGATGCCTGGCCGGTCGTAGAACGCGATGAGTTCCTGTGCCACGGAGCCGGCCACCGCCGCCATCGGCGTGACGAACATCGGCGAGAACGCGGCGCACGCATTCCACATGCGCTTGGCAATCACGCCGCGCGGGCGCATGTTGTCGCTTGCGGGCAGGCGCAAGAGCGGCAGCTCGCGCACCAGTTCGTCGAGCACGTGGACAAAGCGCGCCCAGGCCGCGTCGTGCGCGGCCGCGACGGCGTACGGGTCGCCATGCGCCTCGGCCACGATGTCGATCGGGCCATGGTTGAAATGCCAGCGGTTCGCGTCGAGCGCGGTACGTTGGGCGGTCATGGCTCACCCCCGGGGTTCGCGCATTGCTCCCTCCCCTTCCGGGGGAGGGTTGGGGTGGGGGCACGCGGCGTATCCAAGGGGCGCTCTGCCCGCCCCCATCCCAGCCTTCCCCCAGAGGGGGAAGGAGCAACGGTCACGGCGCACATCGACATGGGCATCGCTCAGCCCAGCATCGGGGCATGCCCCAGCGGCCACGGGTTGGCGTCGTCCATCACGAGCCACTGCCGCGCCAGCGGCGCACCGTCTTCCTGCCACGCACCGCGGGCGAGCGCCTGCTCGAGCGAGAAGATGTGCTCCATGTGGCCGCCGAGCGCTGCGTAGTCGTCCTGCCGCATGCTGAACTCGATGGGCGCCACGATGGCCGGCGTGGGCACGGTGCCAAAACTGTTGTCGGGCATGCGCATGACGTCCGCCATCACGGTGATGCCGCCGCCGGGCCATACATACGCCGGCGCGCCGCCGCAGGTGACGTTGACGAGCGCGCGCTTGATGGCGCGCGTGAGCAGCACCGGGTTTTCGGTGACGCCCGCACGCAGGCTACCGCCCGCACCGCCGAGGAACAGCACCGTGCACAGTGAGGGTTCGCAGTTCTCTCCGATGCGCTCGACGATGCGCTTCACTTCGGCGGGCATTTCCTGTTCGACGGGCTTCAGTGCCTCGTCGAGCACATACCACTGCGCGTGCTCGCCGGTGGTCGATGTCATCAGAAGGCGCAGGCCCGGGCGCGCCACGCCCTCTTCCCATCCTTCGATGATCGAGAGCGGATCGGCAATGTCGGTGCCGCCCCAGCCGTTGCCTGGGTTCGCCACCTGGAAGTAGCGCCCCGGCGTGGACTTGCGCCCCAGCATCTGGATGCCCGAAGGCGCCATGTCGAGGCACCGCCCGGCCTGATGCTCGGTCAGCACGCCGGTGATGTGGTCGTCGACCACCACCACCTCGTCGGCCACGCCCGCGAACTGGCGCGCGAAGATGCCGACCGCCGCCGAGCCGCAGCCCACGCGCATGCGTTGCTCTTCGACCCCGTTGACGATGGGCGCCTTGCCGGCCTGGATGACGAGCGTGGAGCCGCCGTCGATGGTGCACTCCACCGCCTTCTTGTTGCCCAGCAGCTGCATCAGCTCGGCCGTCATGCGGCCTTCCTTCTTGCTGCCGCCGGTGAGGTGGTGCACGCCGCCTAGCGAGAGCATCTGCGAGCCGTATTCGGCCGTGGTGACGTGGCCGACCACCTCGCCGCGGTAGCGCACGTTGGCCTGTTCGGAGCCCAGGAAGCGGTCGGTGTCGATCTTCACCTTGAAGCTGCAGTAGCTGAAGATGCCTTCGGTAACGACCGTGACCATGTCGACGCCCTGGGCTTTCGAGGCCACGATGAAGGGGGCCGGCTTGTAGTCGGGGTAGGTGGTGGACGAGCCCACGCCGGTGACGAAGACCTCGTCGGCGTGCAGCAGGTCGCCGTTCCAGTCGGGGGCGTTTGATTCGGCCACTTCCGCTGTTTCCGGTTTGTCGGCGGCCGGCCGGTCGAAGGGCACCAGCTTGGGCGCCTCGCCCGCAATCTCGCGGCGCAGCAGCACCACGGGGTCGACGCGCACCAGCACGCCCTCGCGGTTGGCATAGCGGTCGCAGGCGCCCGTGCGGCCGTCGGAAATCTGGCACAGCACGGGGCAGGCATTGCACTCGACCTTGGCGGTGCTCATGCGCTCGTTGCGCGGCGGCGCCTTGCCGAAGGCGCTGCTGCCGGCTTCTGCGACCACCGGCATGTCCATGCCGGGCATTCCGTCTGTCTTGGTGTGTTCGGTCATCGGGGCGATCTCGTGGGCAGTGTGTGTGGGGCAATCCGGTGTGGCGGGGTTTGCAACAAACGTGCCGTCTGCCCGCTTGTGCCCCGTCTGCCGTTTGTGTAGCATTCCCTACACTTTCATGTTGCGTTCACTACATTCGCGGTCAATGTAGCAAACAGGCCCGATGCTTGCAATGGTGTTTTCTCGCGGTGTTCATCGGGGTTTTTCCGACCAACGACAATGGAGGGTTCGCAGCCGGCCGACGGCTAGCGCCCCAAAGGCGTGCATTTCGGCTCAGCCACCTTCCCCAGTTACCAACCAACTCTTGAGTTCCGTATGAGTGCATTCAGCGAAGAACGCGTCCTGAGCGTCCACCACTGGACCGACCGCCTGTTCACCTTCACCACCACGCGCGACCCGGCGCTGCGTTTCTCGAACGGCCATTTCACGATGATCGGCCTGAAGGTGAACAACAAGCCCCTGCTGCGCGCGTACAGCATCGTGAGCCCGAACTACGAGGAACATCTCGAGTTCCTGAGCATCAAGGTGGAAGAAGGCCCGCTCACCTCGAAGCTGCAGCACATCCAGGTGGGCGACACCATCATCGTGGGCCGCAAGCCCACCGGCACGCTGCTCATCGACTACACGCTGCCGGGCAAGCGCCTGTACCTGTTCGGCACGGGCACGGGGCTCGCACCGTTCATGAGCATCATCCGCGACCCGGACACCTACGAGAAGTTCGAGCAGGTCATCCTGGTGCACGGCGTGCGCCAGGTCGACGAGCTGGCCTATCACGACCTCGTGACCGACCACCTGCCCAAGCATGAGTTCCTTGGCGAAATGGTGGAGAAGCAGCTGCTCTACTACCCCACGGTCACGCGCGAGGAGTTCCGCAACCAGGGCCGCATCACCGACCTGATCTCGAGCAACAAGCTCACCGACGACCTCGGCCTGCCTCCCATCAACCCCGCGGAAGACCGCGTGATGCTGTGCGGCAGCCCCGGCCTCCTGGTCGACCTGAAGCACATCCTGGAGGCACGCGGCTTCAAGGAAGGCAACACTTCGACCCCAGGCGACTTCGTGGTCGAGCGCGCGTTCGCTGAAAAATAAGCCAAGCCTCACGCGCACAATGGCCGACAGCCGCTCCGCCAGCACCAAGCCCCAGCGCCGCACCGGCGTGCGCGAGGCGGCGGCGCAGGCCACGCGCGACAGCATCCTGAAGGCGGCGACCAAGGTGTTCGCCAAGTACGGCTACGACGGCGGCAGCGTCGAGAAGATCTCGAAGGCCGCCAAGTCGTACGACCGGATGATCTACTACTACTTCGGCAGCAAGGAAGGCCTCTTCATTGCGGTGCTCGAGGGCATCTACCAGCGCATGGACGACGCCGAGGCCGCGATTGCGCTCGACGCCTCGCGGCCCGTGGAGGCGCTGACCGAAGTCATTCGCTTCGTGCTGGGCTACTACCGCAAGAACCCCGAGTTCGTGACGCTGCTGAACACCGAGAACCTGCACAAGGGCCGGCACATTTCCAAGTCGCTCAGGGCGCGCGAATACTCGTCGCGGGCGGTGGCGATCATTGCGGAGATCCTCGCGAGCGGCGCGGCGCAGGGGCTGTTCCGCAAAGACCTGATTGCGCGCGACATCTACCTGCTGATTGCATCAACCGGCTACTTCTACACCTCCAACCGGCACACGCTCACCGCGTTTCTGGGCGAGCCGCTGGAATCGGCCGAGGCGATCACGCACTGGGAAGACTTCGTGATCGAGACCCTGCTGCGCACCGTGCGCGCGGACGAGGCGCAAGACAACAACATCCCACCCCACGACCAGGACCACACGAAATGGCAGAAATCGCAGCCGGCGGCAAGTCGGGCAAAGTCGTCATAAAGAACATCGGGCTCTTGCTCTCGGGCGACATCGACAAGCCCATCCTCGACGCGGACACCATCGTGGTGAACGACGGCCTGATCGTTGCGGTGGGCAAGGAGAAAGACTGCGACCTCGAAGGCGCGAAGACCGTCATCGACGCGAAGAAGACCTGCGTGGCGCCCGGCCTGATCGACAGCCACGTGCACCCGGTGTTCGGCGACTGGACGCCGCGCCAGGGGCAGATCGGCTGGATCGACTCCACCATGAACGGCGGCGTGACCACCATGATTTCGGCCGGCGAGGTGCACCTGCCCGGCCGCCCGAAAGACATCGTGGGCCTGAAGGCGCTGGCCATCACGGCGCAGCGCGCGTTCGACAACTTCCGTCCCGGCGGCGTGAAGGTGCTGGCAGGAGCGCCCGTCATCGAAAAAGGCATGGTCGAGAGCGACTTCAAGGAGCTTGCCGAAGCGGGCGTGGGCCTGCTCGGCGAAGTGGGACTGGGCTCGGTGAAGGCCGGCTACGAAGCCAAGGAGATGGTGGCCTGGGCGCGCAAGTACGGCATTCAGAGCACCATTCACACGGGCGGTCCGTCCATTCCAGGCTCGGGCCTGATCGACAAGGACGTGGTGCTCGAGGCCGACGCCGACATCATCGGCCACATCAACGGCGGCCACACCTCATTGCCCGAGGCGCATGTGTGCGAGCTGTGCGAGAAGAGCTCGCGCGCCATCGAGATCGTGCACAACGGCAACGAGAAGGTGGCCATTGCGGCGGCCAAGGCGGCGCTCGAACTCAAGTGCCCGCACCGCGTGATCCTCGGCACCGACGGGCCGGCCGGCTCGGGCGTGCAGCCGCTGGGCATTCTGCGCATGGTGGCCATGCTCTCGTCCATTGCCAATATTCCGGCCGAGCTGGTGTTCTGCTTTGCCACGGGCAACACGGCGAAGATCCGCAAGCTGAACTGCGGGCTCATCGAAGTGGGCCGCGATGCCGACTTCGTCTTCATGGACCGCGCGCAGCATTCGCCTGCGCCCGGCCTGCTGGAGAGCGTGCAGCTCGGCGACATTCCGGGCGTGGGCATGGTGATGATCGACGGTATCGTGCGCTGCGGCCGCAGCCGCAACACGCCGCCGGCAACCGAGATTCCAGTCGTCGTCTCAGGCGCGCACTGAGAGCCAGCGCTTCTCTTTCTCCTTCCCCCTCTGGGGGAAGGTCGGGATGGGGGCAGGCAGAGCGTCCGATGGATGCGCCGCGAGCCCCCACCCCTGCCCTCCCCCAGAGAGGGAGGCAGCAACACCTCTACTTCGCGCGAAACACCAGATAGCGCGCGGACAGGAAGTTCACCACCAGCCCCGCGCAGCTGCCCAGCGCCACGCCGGCAGCCGGTGCCCAAGGGCCGGTGAACCAATGCAGCACAAGCACATACGCCCCATAGTTGACGACCGCACCGCCCAGCATCGTCACGAGGTAGCCGAGGTACTCGCGCAGCACGGACGCATTGGCGCTTCGGGCGCTGAAGGTATAGCGGCGGTTCAACGCCCACGTAGCGGTGGCAGCCGCAAGAAACGACAGCACCCGCGCCCCGTACCAACCCAGCAGCGGCGCTGCAAGGTACAGCACGGTCACGTCGACCACGAAGCCGATCGCCCCCACCACGGCGAACGACAGGAACTCCCGGCCGAGCTTCATCTGGGTGCGCAGTGGCGCACGCCCGGTGTGGCAAGGTAGCGCAGGCGCTTGGCCTCGCGGCGGCCGAGCCGGATGGCGTGCATCACCACGCCGCAAACCATCGAGAGCATGGCGGCCAGCATGGCGCCGGTCGCCAGCACCGCCGTGGGGAGCCGCGGCACCAGGCCGGTGTTCATGTAGGTGAGCAGCAGCGGAATGACCAGCGCGATGGCGCCCGCCGCGAGCAGCGCCGCAATGATCGAGAAGAACTGCAGCGGCCGTTCGCTGATGAACAGCTTGCAGATGGTCTTCAGGATTCGCCAGCCGTCGCGGTACGTCGAGAGCTTGCTGTGCGAGCCTTCGGGCCGCGTGCTGTAGGCGGTGTCGAGCTCGGCATAGGGCATGCGCAGCTCCAGCGCGTGCACCGTGAGCTCGGTCTCGATCTCGAACCCGTGCGAAAGCGCCGGAAACGACTTGGCGTAGCGGCGCGAGAACACGCGGTAGCCCGAGAGCATGTCCGTCAGCCCGCCGCCGAAGAGCTGCGCCACGGCGCCTGTGAGCAGCCGGTTGCCGAAGCGGTGGCCGGCGCGGTAGGTGAGCGCGTTCTGCCCGTCGTCCACGCGACAGCCCACCACCATGTCGAGGTTGCCCGCCACCAGCGCATCCACCAGCCGGCGTGCGCTGGCCACGTCGTAGGTGGCGTCTCCGTCGACGGTCACGTACACGTCGGCCTCGACATCGGCAAACATGCGCCGCACCACATTGCCCTTGCCCGGCGCGGCCACGTGCGTCACGAATGCGCCGCTCGCACGCGCGATGGCGGCCGTGTCGTCGGTCGAGTTGTTGTCGAAGACGTGGATCTCGGCCTCGGGCAGCGCCGCCTGGAACTGCGCGACCACCTGCGCGATGGACAGCGCCTCGTTGTAGCAGGGGATCACCGCCGCAATGCGCATCGGCGCGCGGGCTGCCGCGTGTTGGTCGAGATCGGTCATGGTGCGGGAGGAAGAATACGGTAGACCCGGCTGCCGTCTTTCTCGTACTGCAGGGTGAAATATTTGTCGAAATCGGTTCTGCCGCTGAACACCGGCACCACCGAATTCGGAAGAACGACAGCCACGAAGCCCAGGCCGCCGAGCTTGCCCGCCAGGTCCTTGCCTGACAGGCGGCCGAAGTCGGTGTAGCGCCACGGCCCGAGGGTATCGCCCCAGATGGGGTTGGGGCCGTAGTAGATCGCCTCGTTGAGGTTGATCTGGTAGACGCGGCCGGTGGCGGTGCGGCGCAGGTAATCCATTACCGCATAGCCCGGCACGTGCTGGCGCAGGAACGCTTCGCGCTGCTCCTGGGTGGGCGAAATCATCGCGACCTTGCCCGCAGTCTGGCGCACGGACACCGCGGCCAGCACGGCCAACAGCAGCACAGCCACCCAGTCGCCGACAAGGCCCGCGCGGCCCGAAGGAGCCCCCTCGACGGGGTTGACGACAGGGTTGGCGATTTGCCCGGCCTTGGGGCCGAACACGCGGCGCAAACCCGCGGCGATCCAGCCGAACAGCACCTGCCAGCCGATCGCCGCCGTGAACGCGAGCAACGGAAACGACGCTGTGAGGTAGCGGGGATAGCGCGAGGTCACCAGCCACACCGCTATGGAATAAAAGCAGAACCAGCCCGCAGCCCGCACCGCGGCGGAGCGCTTCCACATGGCGCTGAAGGGCAGCAGCACCACCGACCAGATCAGCACGTTCGGCCGCGCGGCGTGATCGCGCACGTCGGCCAGCTGCTGCACATAGTCGGCCGGAATCCAGTCGGTAAAGCCGAACACGCGCGCGCCGATCGGGTTGAACGGGTCGCCGGTCATGATGGCGTTGCGCGCATACCAGTACACGCACGGAATCAGAAAGCAAAGCAGCGCGAGCGCCCAGGCCTTGGGCCGGCGCTCATGCCACACGACGAACAGCGCCACCAGCGGCAGGAAGGTGAGCGCCTGGTACTTGGAGCCCGCGGCCACGCCAAGGCAGAACGCCGCCACGCCGAGCCAACGCATGCCGCTGTGCACCGGCTGCGATTCGCGCCACCACCACAGCGCCACGCACGCACTCAGCACGAAGAGCGCCACGCCCATGTCGATGAGCGCATTCGAATAGTCGCCAATGCCGAGCCAGATGGCCGCGCCGATGCAGGCGGTGAGCCGGTTGGCATGCTGCATGCCAAGGCGGAAGACCATCACCACCGACAACGCACCGGCCAGCGCATTGAGGAAGTGCGGCAGCACGTCGTCGCCCACCTGCAGCGCGGCGGCATAGAGCAGGTTGTAGTTGTACGGAAACCAGGGGTAGCGCAGCCACTCGTGGATGCCCAACCCGCCCTGCTCCGCCACCTGCCGCGCATAGGGCAGGTGGTACATCAGCTCGTCGAAGGCGGCGGGCGGCGCGAGCGGCGCAACCAGCGCGGGCAGCGCCACCAGCGCCAATGCCATCGCGGCGATCTTGTCGGCGCGGGTCCACGGCGCGGCGGGCGCGGTGCCGGCCCGAAGCGTGCGCAGTTCGCGCAGCCAGGGGCGCAACTGCAAGGCAGCTGCGAACACGCTGGCGGCAATCAGCGCGACGGTGGCGCCCACCTTGAAGGCACCGAAGATGGCCAATGCCTGGAAGCCGCAGATGAAGATGCCCACGCCCAGGGCCGCGGCCATCGAGGCTTCGAGCCAGGCGTCCCGACGCGTCGGCGGCGCAAGGCGCGCCAGCACTGCGCGCCCAAAGCCCCAGCAGCCGACGACAAAGACGGCCAGCGCCGCGTAGTGCGCGGCAGCAAATATCAACTTCTGAATAACAACTCCCGGCGCCGGTCGGCCATGCCGGCCGGCAGGTTCAAAGGTTCGGCGCCAGCAGGCGCTCGAGATCGGATTCGCTTTCCTTGCGCCGTGCGGCCTGGTCCTGCAGCTGGTCGTGCCCGATCTTGCCGACGTTGAAGTACGTCGAGTCGGGGTGGCTCAGGTAGAAACCACTGACGCTGGCGGCGGGCATCATAGCGAGGCTTTCCGTCAGGGTCATGCCAATGTCCGCGCAGTTCAGAAGGTCGAACATCGGGCGCTTCACGCTGTGGTCCGGGCAGGCCGGGTAGCCGGGCGCGGGGCGAATGCCGCGGTATTTCTCCGCGATCATGTCTTCGTTGCTCAGTCCCTCGTCGGGCGCATAGCCCCAGAGGTCGGTGCGCACGCGGTGGTGCAGCGCCTCGGCAAAGGCCTCGGCCAGCCGGTCGGCCAGCGCCTTCAGCATGATGGCGGAGTAGTCGTCGAGGTCGTCGATGAAATACTTTTCTTTCTTCTCGACACCGAGGCCCGCCGTCACCGCGAACACGCCCACGTAGTCTTTCAGGCCGCTCTCTTTGGGCGCGACGAAGTCGGCCAGGCAGCGGCTCGGCCGGGTGACGCCGTCGATCACCTGCTTCTCGGTCTGCTGGCGCATGCCGTACCAGGTCATGGCAACTTCGCTGCGCGTCTCGTCGGTGTAGAGCTCGATGTCGTCGTCGTTCACCGTGTTGGCGGGCCAGAAGCCGACCACGCCGCTCGCGCTGAGCCAGCGGCCCTCGATCAGGCGCTTGAGCATGCGCTGGCCGTCGGCGTACACGCGCACGGCTTCGGTGCCCACGATCTCGTCTTTCAGGATGGCCGGAAACGGGCCGGCCAGGTCCCAGGTCTGGAAGAAGGGGCCCCAGTCGATGTACTTCGCGAGCTCCGTAAGGTCGAAGTTCTTGAACACGCGCCGGCCGATGAACTTGGGCACGGGCGGCGTGTAGTGGGTCCAGTCGATGGGCGTCTTGTTGGCGCGCGCCTTGGCCAGCGGCCACATCGGCACCTGCTTCTTGTTGGCGTGCTGCGTGCGCACCTTCTCGTAGTCGGCGTTGATCTCGTCGATGTACGCGGTGGCCTGGTCGCTCAAGAGGCTCTGCGCCACGCTCACGCTGCGCGAGGCGTCGGGCACGTAGACCACCGGGCCTTCGTAGTGCGGCGCAATCTTGACGGCCGTGTGCACGCGGCTGGTGGTGGCGCCGCCGATGAGCAGCGGAATCTTCTTGATGCGGAAGTGATCGTCCTTCTGCATCTCGCCGGCCACGTACTGCATTTCTTCCAGGCTGGGCGTGATGAGGCCCGAGAGACCGACGATGTCCGCGCCCTCGACCTTGGCCTTGGCCAGAATTTCGTGGCACGGGACCATCACGCCCATGTTCACCACTTCGAAGTTGTTGCACTGGAGCACCACGGTCACGATGTTCTTGCCGATGTCGTGCACGTCGCCCTTCACCGTGGCAATGATGATCTTGCCCTTGGTGCGCACGTCGCGGCCGGCGGCCTCGTCCTGGCGCTTTTCTTCCTCGATGTAGGGAATGAGGTGGGCCACGGCCGACTTCATCACGCGCGCCGACTTCACCACCTGCGGCAGGAACATCTTGCCCTGGCCGAACAGGTCGCCCACGATGTTCATGCCGTCCATCAGCGGCCCTTCGATCACGTGCAGCGGGCGCCCGCCCTTGGCGAGGATCTGCTGGTAGGCCTCTTCGGTGTCTTCGACGATGAAGTCGGTAATGCCGTGCACCATAGCGTGCGAGAGGCGCTGGTTCACATGCACCGGGTTCTCTGGCGTGCCGCGCCACTCGAGCTTCTTGCTGTCGTCCTTGGCGCCGCTCTTGGCGGTTTCGGCCACTTCGACGAGCCGTTCCCCCGCATCGGATCGCCGATTGAGCACCACGTCTTCCACGCGCTCGCGCAGGGTCGGCTCGAGGTCGTCGTACACGCCCACCATGCCGGCATTGACGATGCCCATGTCCATGCCCGCCTTGATGGCGTGGTACAGGAACACCGTGTGAATCGCTTCGCGCACCGGGTCGTTCCCGCGAAAGCTGAAGCTCACGTTGCTCACGCCGCCCGACACCTTGGCGCCCGGCAGGTTGGCCTTGATCCAGCGCACCGCGTTGATGAAGTCGACCGCGTAGTTGTCGTGCTCCTCGATGCCGGTGGCAATCGCGAAGATGTTCGGGTCGAAGATGATGTCCTCGGGCGGAAAGCCCACCTCGTCCACCAGGATGCGGTAGGCCCGCTCGCAGATCTCGATCTTGCGTTCGTAGGTGTCGGCCTGGCCCTTCTCGTCGAAAGCCATCACCACCGCCGCGGCGCCGTAGCGCTTCACCAGCTTGGCCTCTTGCTTGAACTTGTCGACCCCCTCCTTCATGGAGATGGAGTTGACGATGCCCTTGCCCTGGATGCAGCGCAGGCCCGCCTCGATCACTTCCCACTTGGAGCTGTCGACCATCACCGGCACGCGCGCGATGTCGGGCTCGCTCGCAATCAGGTTCAAAAAGCGGACCATCGCGGCCTTGCTGTCGAGCATGGCCTCGTCCATGTTGATGTCGATCACCTGGGCGCCGTTCTCGACCTGCTGGCGCGCAACGGCCAGGGCATCTTCGAACTGGCCGTTCAGGATCATCCGCGCGAAAGCCTTGGAGCCGGTGACGTTGGTGCGCTCGCCGATGTTGACGAACAGCGACCCCGAATCGATGGCGACCGGTTCGAGGCCGGACAACTTCATCGGGGGAACGGAGGGCGCGGGAACATCGCTCATGGGGGGCTCACCTGTGCAGGAAAAAACGTCAGGTGAGCGTCGTTTGCGGCTTGCGCCCCGGCCAACGGGGCGCCTTCCAAGCCTGACGGCGGGCCGGTTGACTTGGGCCGCCGCTGCAACGCTCCTTGGAAGGGAGCGCAATTTTACCGGCTGCGGCAAGGGCCACGGCCTTGGGGGATGTTCAGGCCCCTTGCCCGGCCGCGGCGGCTGCGGCAGTGCTGACGGGCGCGGCCGAGGCCGGCAAGCCGAACACCCGGTCGAAGGCCCAGTTGAAGACGAAGGTGTAGACCAGGAAGAAGACCACCAGCCCCAGGTCCATCACCAGCGCCTGCCAGAGCGACACGCCCAGGCCCCAGGCAAAGAGCGGCACCAGGAAGGCGATCAGCCCGCCCTCGAAGCCGATGGCATGCGCAATGCGCCGGCGCACGCTGCGCCCGCGCACCGCCTGGCGCGACTCCCAGCGCTCGAACAACGCGTTGAAAACCAGGTTCCAGACCACCGCGATGACCGAGGCCGCCACCGCCAGCACGCCGGAATGGCCCAGCCCGGCATCCGTCATCAGCGCCAGGCCGGCACTGGCGGCCACGATGGCGATTCCCTCGTAAAGGGTGATGTAGACGACGCGGCGCTGAAACCCCTGCATGAACTTTTCCTCTGGCAAATGAAGGTGATGGCTGGACTTTATTTGCCCCGTGCTGATATAAAAAGTTAAGTTATTTCAATTTAATTGATAGATCGGAGCGGCTGATGGCCTTTTCCAGCGACACCGTCGAAGTCTTCCTGTCCGTGATCGACCACGGCTCTTTCTCGGCGGCGGCGCGCGCGCTGCACAAAGTGCCCTCGGCCGTGAGCATGGCCATTGCCAACCTGGAGGCCGAACTCGCGCTGCCACTCTTCGACCGCAGCGGCCGCGAGCCCCAGCCGACCGCGGCGGCCCGCTCGCTGGAGCCGCAGGCGCGGCTCTTGGCGGCCCAGTTGAAGCAGCTGCAGGTGCAGGCCCTGGCGCTCACGCAAGGGCTCGAAAACCGCCTCACGCTGGCCATTGCGCCCGAGCTGCTGGCCGCGCCGTGGAGCGCGCCGCTGGCTGCGCTGGCCGAGGAATATCCGCTGCTGCAGGTGGAGGTGCTGGCTGCTCCGCAAGCCGACGCGCTGGCGCTGCTGCACAGCGGGCGCGCGCAACTGGCGCTGGTGTTCGAGCGCCCCAGCCTCGACGGCCGCGAGGGTTTCCAGGAAGTGGGCAGCGACACCATGGTGGCCGTGATGGCGCCCCACCATCCCGTGCTGCTTGCGGCGGCTGGCGAACGCCTGCGCGAGGAACACCTCACGAACACGCGGCAGATCGTGGTGGCGGGGCGCGACCTGGCGACGAGCGACCCGCGCTTCGTGTTCGCGCGCCACGTCTGGCGCACCGACAACGCGCTGGCCGCGCTCAGCCTGATCACCGCCGGGCTCGGCTGGGGCTGGCTGCCGCGCAACTTTGCCAAGCCCCACGTGGCCGCCGGCGCGCTGGTCGAGATTCCGTTCGAAAACCTCAGCAACGGGCTCGACCTGTGGGTCGACGTGGTGTGGTCGCGCGAGCGGCCGCTGGGGCTGGGCGCGCAGCGCTTCGTGGCGCTGATTGCGCGTGACCGGCAGGCCGCGGCGGGGATTGCGCCTGCGGGCTAGCTAGTCGCGGTGGCCGTGTCCGCCGCCCTTGCCGCCGCCTCCGCCGTGGCCTCCACCCTTGCCGCCGCCGTCGCCTCCGTGGCGACCGCCCCCTCCGCCACCACCGCCCCCGTCACCACGGCCATGCCGGCCACCGCCTCCGCCCGGATGCATTTGCGGCTGGCCGGGCGGCGGTCCGGGTCGGAAGGCCGGCTGCGGCCGCGGCGGCTTGAAGCCGGGGTCCGACGGTGGGCGGAAGTCCGGCCGGGGCTGCGGTGGCCGGTGGCCCTGTGCGTGCTGCGGGCGAACGCCCGGCCCCGGCGCGGGCTTGAAGCCCGGGCCCGGCCACGGCTTGGGTTGCCAAGCCGGCCGCACCGGCGGCGGCGGACGCCAGCCGGGCATCGGCGGAGGCGGCGGCCGGCTGCCCCACCAGCGCCGCTCGCCGTACCAGGGCCGGTCGCGGTAGTAGTTGGACCAGTAGTTGCCGATCACGAAGGTCACGACCGGCACGCCGATCACGGCCGCGTAGGTCGAGAGCGGCACGCGCTGCTCCTGGTAGGCGTAGTCGAGGCTGCGCGCCCAGACCCAGCCGCGCCCGCCGTCGGGCAGCACCACGTCGCACCAGCTATAGCCGCCGGTACAACCCATCACGTCGAGCGGCTGGCCCGGCGCGAGGCGTGCCACCAGCGGGTAGTCGCCTGAGGGGCCCGCGCGCATGTTGACGGTGCCGCGCGTGAAGGCCTGCTGCGCCGAGGCCGCCAGGGGCAGCGCCAAGGCAAGCGCGCCGATGCCGACCCAGCGCGTGGGAAATGTGTAGTTCATGAATAGGCTTCCTTTGCGCCGCCAGCCTAGGCGGCGGCCCGGATGCCGTCAATCAGCCGGGGGCGCGAACGCCCCGGGGCCTGGTCAGGCCGCTTCGCGGTAGAAGCCGGCGTTGTTGTTCAACAGCCTTCCGGGCACAGGCGCCACGGCCTGGCCGATGGCGGCGATGTGGTCCGGCGTGGTGCCGCAGCAGCCGCCGACGATATTCACCAGCCCTTCGGCCGCAAACTCGTGCAGCAGCCGCGAGGTGACGTCCGGCGTCTCGTCGAAGCCGGTTTCGCTCATCGGGTTGGGCAGGCCCGCGTTCGGGTAGCAGCTGATGAAGGTGTCGCCCGCCACTTTGGCGAGTTCCTGGATGTAGGGGCGCATCAGCGCCGCGCCCAGCGCGCAGTTCAGCCCCACGGCCAGCGGCTGCGCATGGCGCACGCTGTGCCAGAAGGCGGTCACGGTCTGGCCGCTCAGGATGCGGCCCGAGGCGTCGGTCACGGTGCCGCTGATGATGAGCGGCAGGCGTTGGCCGCTGTTGTCGAAGTACTCGTCGACCGCGAACAGCGCGGCCTTGGCGTTGAGCGTGTCGAAAATCGTTTCGACCAGGATCACGTCGGCGCCGCCTTCGACCAGCGCCTCGGTCTGCTCGTAGTAGGCCGCGCGCAGCTGCTCGAAGTCGACGTTGCGCGCACCGGGGTCGTTCACGTCGGGGCTGATGCTCGCGGTCTTGGGCGTCGGGCCCAGGGCGCCGGCCACGAAGCGGGGTTTGTCGGGCGTGCTGAACTTGTCGCAGGCCGCGCGCGCGAGCTTGGCCGACTCGAGGTTCATTTCGCGCGCCAGGTGCGCCATCTTGTAGTCCTCCTGCGCGATGGTGGTCGCGCCGAAGGTGTTGGTCTCGATGAGGTCGGCGCCCGCCGCAAGGTAGCCCTCGTGGATGTCGCGGATCACGTCGGGCCGCGTCAGCGAGAGCAGCTCATTGTTGCCCTTCACGTCGCGCTCGAAGTCCTTGAAGCGCTCACCGCGGTACTGCTCTTCGGTGAGCTTGAAGCGCTGGATCATCGTGCCCATGGCGCCGTCGAGGATGGCGATGCGCTTTTCGAGGATGCCGGCGAGTGCCTGGCCGCGGGTGTAGATGACGGGCTTCATAGACCCCGATTGTAGGAAGCGGGGCTGCCCCTCGCGGCCGTCGGTGCTTTAGCGGCTTTCGACGAAAGCCAGCACCGCCTCGATCATCCGCCGCACATGCGGCTTCACGCCCGCCGCCACCTCGGGCAGGTAGTCGAAGGGCAGCTTCTCCTGCATGTAGCTCGACTGCGTCATTTCCAGTTGCACCGCATGCACGCCCGCCGCGGGGTTGCCGTACTGGCGCGTGATGTGGCCGCCCTTGAAGCGGCCGTTGAGCACGCCGGAATAGCCGGGGGCCGATTCGGCGATGCCAAGCAGCGTGGCTGCGAGCGCCGGGTCGCAGCTGGTGCCGTTGCCGGTGCCCAGGTTCAGGTCGGGCAGCTTGCCTTCGAAGAAGCGCGGCAGCACCGAGCGGATCGAATGGGCGTCCCACAGTGCGATGGTGCCGTGCGCCGCCTTCAGGCGGTCGAGCTCGGCTTGCAGCTGCTGGTGGTATGGGCGCCAGATTGCCTCGCGCCGCGCGGCGACTTCCTCGTCGTCCGGTAGATCGTCGCTGGACGCGTAGACGGGCGTGTCGTCGAAGGTGTCGACGGGGCACAGGCCAGTGACGCTCTGGCCCGGGTACAGGCTCGCGCCATCCGGCGGACGGTTCAGGTCGATCACGTAGCGCGAATGCGTGGCAACGAGCACCGAGGCGCCGAGTTCGTCGGCAAAGTCGTAGAGCCGCTCGAGGTGCCAGTCGGTGTCGGGCACATGGCGCGCCTCTTCGGTAAAGCGGGCGGCCAGCGCGGGCGGCACGTAGGTGCCGACGTGCGGCATGGAGATGAGCAAAGGACGCGTGCCCTGGCGAAAGCGGAATGCGGGTTCGGTGGTGGTGAAACTCATGGGGCTCAATTTTCCAGAAGAAGCTGGCCGCGCGCTGCGACGAATGCGGCGGCGGCCTCGTTGTGCAGTGCATGGCGGCCCGCCTGCACGCGCGGCCGGCCTGCCACCCACACGGCATCGATGGCCGACGTGCGGTGGCTGGCAAAGACGTGCGACGACAGCATGTCGGGCGCTGGCAAGCCCTGCAGCGCGAGCTGCGCGGCATCGAGCACGACGAAGTCGGCTTGCTGCCCCACCGCCAGCCCGCCGATGGGCCGGCCCGAGGCCTGCGCGCCGCCGCGCACCGCTTCGAGCGTGAGCGCGGTGGCCACGTGCGGCTGCGCGGCACTGGCGCCGACGTTGCGCTGCCCTTTGCCCAGGCGCTGGCTGTATTCGAGCATCAGCAGCTCTTCGGCCGCGTTCACGGTGGCATGGCTGTCGGAGCCCACGCCCCAGGCGCCGCCATGGTGGCGCCATGCCGAAAAGTCGAAGATGCCATCGCCGAGGTTGGCTTCGGTGGTGGGACACAGGCCGGCCACCGCGCCGCTCTTTGCGCCGCGCTCGTATTCGGCCATGTCCATGTGCGTGGCATGCACGAGGCACCAGCGCGCATCGACCGGTGCATGGTCGAGCAGCCAGGCCACCGGGCGCTGGCCGCTCCAGGCCATGCAATCGTCGACTTCCTTGGTCTGCTCGGCAATGTGGATGTGGATCGGGGCGGCGGGGTCGATGGCTTCGAGGCCCGCCACGGCTTCGCGCAGGGCACCAGGCGGCACGGCGCGCAGCGAGTGCGGCGCAAGGCCCAGCCGAGCGCCCTGTGCGTCGCACACGGGCTTGAGCGCATCGAGCAGGCGCAGCATCGAGTCGGTCGAGCGGATGAAGCGGCGCTGCCCTTCGTTGGGCGGCAGGCCGCCGAAGCCGCTGGTCTGGTAGAGCACGGGCAGCAGCGTGAAGCCGATGCCCACCTTTTGCGCGGCGCGCAGCAGTGCGAGGCTGAGCGTTGCGTCGTCTGCATAGGGGCGGCCGTCGGCATCGTGGTGCACGTATTGAAACTCGCACACGCTGGTGTAGCCGGCTTCGAGCATCTCGGCATAGAGCCAGGTGGCAATGGCTTCCATGTGCTGCGGACCAAGGCGGGCGGCAAAGCGGTACATCAGCGTGCGCCAGCTCCAGAAGCTGTCGTGCTGCTCGGCGCGGTGTTCGGTGAGCCCTGCGAAGGCGCGCTGGAAGGCATGCGAATGCAGGTTGGGCATGCCGGGGATCACGGGGCCGCTCGCCGCCTGCGCGCCGGCGGGAGGCCGGGCAGCGGACTGCACCTGCGTGAGCTGGCCGGCATCGTTCCACGACAAGAGAACGTTGCTGGCCCATCCGCCGGGCAGCAATGCATCGGCCGCGAACAGTGTGCGCGTCATGCGGCCGCTCCCACGGCAATGCGGCCTTGCCGCACGACGGTGCGCACCGGGCGCTGGCCGAACCAGTAGGCCAACTCGGCCGCTTCGCGCACATTCCACAGCACGAAGTTGGCAGGCATGCCTGCGGCGATGGCGCCGTGCGTGTCCTGCAGGCCCAGCGCGCGCGCCGCGTGCACCGTAACGCCGGCCAGCGCCTCGGGCACGGTCAGGCGGAACAGCGTGCACGCCATGTTCATCATCAACAGCAGGCTCAGCGCCGGCGATGTGCCGGGGTTGTGGTCCGTCGACACGGCCATCGGCACGCCGGCGGCGCGCAGCGCCTCGATGGGCGGCAGGTGCGTGTCGCGCAGCGTGTAGTAGGCGCCGGGCAGCAGCACGGCCACGGTGCCTGACCGGCGCATGGCCTCGATGCCTTCGGCCGACAGGTGCTCGATGTGGTCGCACGAGAGCGCGCCGTAGCGCGCGGCCAGCGCCGCGCCGCCCATGTCGGAAAGCTGCTCGGCATGCAGCTTGACGGGCAGGCCCAGCGCTTGCGCGGCCTTGAAGACCTGCTCGGTTTCAGCCAGCGAAAACGCGATGCGTTCGCAGAACACGTCCACCGCATCGACCAGCCCTTCGGCGGCAAGCGCGGGCAGCATCTGGCTGCAGACGAGGTCGATGTAGTCGCCGCTGCGGCCTGCGTATTCGGGCGGCAGCGCATGCGCGCCGAGAAAGGTGGTGCGCACGGTCACGCCGTAAACCTCGCCAAGGCGCCGCGCCACGCCCAGCTGCTTGCGCTCATGCTCGAGCGAAAGGCCGTACCCCGACTTGATCTCGATGGCGCAGACGCCGTCGGCCAGCAATTGCTCGAGCCGCTGCGCGGCCTGCGCGAAGAGCGTGTCTTCATCGGCTTCGCGCGTGGCGCGCACCGACGAGACGATGCCGCCGCCCGCCTTGGCCACCTCTTCGTAGCTCGCGCCTGCAAGCCGCATCGCGAACTCGTTGGCGCGCTGGCCGCCGTAGACCAGGTGGGTATGGCAATCGACCAGCCCCGGCGTGACGAGCGCGCCGCCGCCGTCGTGCGGTGCAACGCCGGCAAATTCGGCGGGCAGCGCCTGGCGTGCGCCTATCCAGCGGACCATGCCCCCTGCCACCGCAATGGCGGCATCGGCAGCCGCTTCGGGTGCGGTGCCCGGCGCCGCATCGGGCGCGAGGCGAAGGCCAGTCCAGAGGCCATCGGCCGAGGGGTACGAGATTGCGGATGTCATGGGTCTCTTTCGGTATTCCAGAGCTTACGCCGGCACGATGCGAACCGCCGCCAACCGCGCGCCTTCGTCCTCCGGCACGGCTTGCCACGCCTGCGCGTCTTCGGCCCAGTACACGCCCTCGCCCTCGGCGCGCGCCTCGCCGTTCAGGCGCCATGTGCCGCGCAGCGCAAGCAGCACGCCGTGCGGCGCGGGCTCCACCACCGAGGGCTCGGCAAGCACCTGCACTTCGGCGCGCCACCGGCCGCGCCGCGCCATGATGTTGAAGTCGTTCGATGCGCCGCCGAGCAGCGCGCAATCGATCGCCTCGTCGCCGCTGAAAGTGAAGGGCCGGTGCGGCGCGTCGAGCCGGTGGTCCGTTCGTCCGTCGGGTGTGAAGAGCCGCACGCCATCGCCTTCGAGCAGCATGATGCTGCGGTCGACGCCTTCGAACACCGAGAAAGGCCCCGGCGCCGCAATGGTGGCGATGCTCGCGCGCCAGCTGAAGTCGTCGAGCCCCGCGCCCTCGGGCCAGCTGATGATTTCCTGCGTGGTGCCGCCGCCGTTCTTCCATGGCTTGGCCGGGAGCGATGCGCGGGAGAAGCGCTGCACGCGTTTCATGGCCGGTCCTCTTGCTCCTTCCCCTTCCGGGGGAAGGCCGGGATGGGGGCAGTGCCCGGCGAGCGCCGAGCGCGGGTCGAGGCCGTCGTGCCCCCACCCCAACCCTCCCCCGACAGGGGAGGGAGAAAGACGAAATGCAGGTTCATCGCATCAGCCCGCCCTGCCGCAGCTTCTGCTCGAAGTGCCTGAGAACCAGCGTCATCGTGCCCGTGAGCACGAAGTACACGAGCGCGATGGCAAGGTACACCTCGAGCGAGCGGTACGACACGCTGATGATCTTCTGCCCCTCATGCATCACGTCGTGAATGGTGAGCAGCGACACCAGCGCCGAGTTCTTGATGAGCGCAATGAACTCGTTGCCCAGCGGCGGGATCATGCGCACCACCGCCTGCGGCAGCACGATCTCGCGCATCGCCGTGGCGGGTGTCATGCCCAGCGACTGGGCCGCGAGGGTCTGGCCCTTGTCGATCGACTGGATGGCGCCGCGCACGATCTCCGACACATACGCGCCCGAATACACGCCCAGCCCCAGCACGCCGCACAGGAAGGCCGGCAGCAAGATGCCGAAGTGCGGCAGGCCGAAGAACAAGATGAACAGCTGCACCAGCAGCGGCGTGCCGCGAATCGCCGCCACATAGGCAGTGCATAGGCCGTAGAGCCAGCGCCGCTTGGGGTTGAGCCGCCCGATGCCGACCACGAGACCCAGCATGCAGCCGAGGGCGAGCGCGCAGGCGGTAATTTCCACCGTGACGAGCGCGCCGCGCAGCAGGTCGGGCCAGCCTTGCCAGACCGGCGAGAAATCGAGATCCATGAGCCGGCCGGATTACTTGGCGCTGGCGTTGAACCACTTCGCGACGATTTGCGCATAGGTGCCGTCGGCCTTGAGCTTCTCGATGGCGCCGTTCACTGCCTTGGTGAGCTCGGGCGTGTCCTTGCGGATGGCCATGCCATATTCCTCGGTGGTGATCTGCTCGGGCAGCACCTTCAGGCCGCCGCGCGTGCGCACGTACTGGTAAGCGGCGGGCTTGCCGGTCACAGCCGCATCGGCGCGGCCGATGTCCACCAGGTTGAACATTTCCTGGTTCTTCTCGACTTCCATCAGCTGCACCTGCGGATACTTTTCCTTGGTGTAGGAGACCGACTTGGTGCCCACCTGCACGCTGACCTTCTTGCCGTTGATGTCGGCCGGCATCTTGATGGCCGTGTTCCCGTCCTTCACCATCACGACCAGGCCGCCCGCGTAGTAGGGCACGGTGAAGTCGACGACCTTCTTGCGCTCGTCGGTGATGTAGATGGCCGAGACGGCCATGTCGAAGCGCTTGGAGATGAGTCCCGGCACCAGGCCCTTGAAGTCGATGTCGATCCACTCGATCTTGCGGCCCAGCGTCTTGCCGATCGCTTCGACCAGCTCCACGTCGAAACCCGTGCGCTTGCCGTTCTCGACGAACTCCATCGGCGGAAAGGTGGCATCGGTGGCCACGCGCAGCGGCTCGCCCTGCGCTTGCGCGGTGGCGGCAAAGCCGAAGAAGGCAAGGCTGGAGAGTGCGGCGGCAATGAGGGTGCGGCGGGTGTTCATGTGAAAGCTTCCGTGGGTTGAAAAAGAAAAGAAACCGTGCGCAATGGCTGGCTACTGCAGCGCGCGTGAAATGCGCGCCGCCGTGACGACGGTCATGTGCAGCAATGCAGCTTCCATGCCTTCGACACGCGTGAGCGGGGCCATGAGCGTGATCGCGCCGCGCAGGCGACGGCCCGATGCGAGCACCGGTGCGCTCGCGCCCCACACGCCGGCGTCGACCTCGCCATGCGTCACGGCATGGCCGGCTTCGCGAATCGCGTCGAGCTCTGCGGCGCGCTGTGCGCGGCGCTCGGCGCTTTCGCCGAATGCGTCGAGCAATGCATCGCGCTGGTCGGTCGGCAAGTGGGCCAGCAGGCACTTGGCACTGGCGCCGTCACGGGCCGGCACGCTGCGGCCCCGGTCGAACGAACAGCGCAGCGACTGTTCGCTGTCGATCATCTCGAGGCACACCACGCGATCGTTCACGGCCGTGACCAGCGCCACGCTTTCGCGGCTCTGCTGTGCGAGCGCGCGCATGTCGGCGCGCGCCGCCATCACGAGGTCGGAGTTGCCGTCGAAGCCGGTTGCAAGCTGCACGCTCACGGGCCCGGGCGAGTAGCGCCCGTCGGCCTCCATGACGAAGCCCCAGCGCCGCAGCGTTGCGATCTGCCGGTACAGCGTGCTCTGCGAAAGGCCGGTGGCCTGCATCAGCTCAGCTGCCGACATGGCCGCCTTGCTTTGCGCCAGCACCGACAGCACCAGCAGGGCTCGGTCGTTGTGGGCGGAAGCTTCGGGCGGCGTCATCGGGAGCGGCGGCGAGAGGTCGAAAAGTGGGTGCGGCGTGCAGTATCTTGTTGGCCGTTCCCACGTCCAAGCCTTCATTCCCACTGAGTGGGAATCGGCGCGTTTTTTCTTTTTACCTTCGTCTTACTGCTTCGCTCCGGGTCAGCGCACCATCGGTAACTTGAGGCCCTGCTTCTTTGCCGTGGCCACGGCAATGTCGTAGCCCGCATCGGCATGGCGCATGACGCCGGTGGCCGGGTCGTTCCACAGCACGCGCTCGATGCGCTTGGCGGCTGCATCGGTGCCGTCGCACACGATGACCACGCCCGAGTGCTGCGAATAGCCCATGCCCACGCCGCCGCCGTGATGCAGGCTGACCCAGGTGGCGCCGCCCGCTGTGTTGAGCAGTGCGTTGAGCAGCGGCCAGTCGCTCACGGCATCGGTGCCGTCCTTCATTGCCTCGGTCTCGCGGTTGGGGCTGGCCACGGAGCCGGTGTCCAGGTGGTCGCGGCCGATGACGATGGGCGCCTTGAGTTCGCCGTTCTTCACCATCTCGTTGAAGGCCAGGCCGGCGATGTGGCGCTCGCCCAGGCCCAGCCAGCAGATGCGCGCCGGCAGGCCCTGGAACGCGATGCGCTCGCGCGCCATGTCGAGCCAGCGATGCGTGTGGGTGTTCTCGGGGAACAGCTCCTTGATCTTGGCGTCGGTCTTGTAGATGTCTTCGGGGTCGCCCGACAGCGCCACCCAGCGGAACGGTCCCTTGCCTTCGCAGAACAGCGGGCGGATGTAGGCCGGCACGAAGCCCGGAAAGTCGAACGCATTCTTCACGCCTTCGTCGAAAGCGACCTGGCGGATGTTGTTGCCGTAGTCGACCGTGGGAATGCCCATGGCCTGGAAGTCGAGCATGGCCTGCACGTGCACGGCGCACGACTTCGCAGCGGCTTTCTTGAGCGCGTCATGCTGCGAGGCGTCCTTCATCGCGGCCTGCCATTGCGGCACGGTCCAGCCCGACGGCAGGTAGCCGTTGATGAGGTCGTGCGCCGAGGTCTGGTCGGTCACAAGGTCGGGCTTGATGCCGCCGGCCTTCGCGCGCTTGACCAGCTCGGGCAACACGTCGGCCGCGTTGCCGAGCAGTGCGATCGACACGGCTTCCTTCGCATCGCAATGCTGCTTGATGAGCTCGAGCGCATGGTCGATGTCGCGCGCCTGCTTGTCGACGTAGCGCGTGCGCAGGCGAAAGTCGATGCTGGTCTGCTGGCACTCGATGTTGAGCGACACCGCGCCCGCCAGCGTGGCCGCGAGCGGCTGCGCACCGCCCATGCCGCCGAGGCCGGCCGTGAGGATCCACTTGCCCGCGAGGCTGTTGTTGTAGTGCTGGCGGCCGGCTTCGACAAAGGTTTCGAAGGTGCCCTGCACGATGCCCTGGCTGCCGATGTAGATCCAGCTGCCCGCGGTCATCTGGCCGTACATGAAGAGGCCCTGGCGATCGAGCTCGTTGAAGTGCTCCCAGTTGGCCCACTTGGGCACCAGGTTCGAATTGGCGAGCAGCACGCGCGGCGCGTTCTCGTGCGTCTTGAACACGCCGACCGGCTTGCCCGATTGAATGAGCAGCGTCTCGTCGTCGTTCAGTTCCTTCAGCGAAGCGAGGATCTGGTCATAGCAAGCCCAGTTGCGCGCGGCGCGGCCGATGCCGCCGTACACCACGAGATCTTGCGGGCGCTCGGCCACCTCGGCGTCGAGGTTGTTCTGCAGCATGCGGAACGGGGCTTCGGTGAGCCAGCTCTTGCAGTTCAGTTCGCTGCCGCGCGGCGCGCGGATCACGCGCGTGGGGTCATGGCGCGGGTCGGTGTTTTGCATCGGGAGCTTTTCGGGTGCGTTCATGGGAGGTTCTCCTTGATCGGTGTTCAGGCGTGGCTGGGCAGGATGTTCAAAAGCGCGGCGGGCAACTCGGCCTTGAGCGCCCACTGGCGCATGGCTTCGATATCGGGCGCGAGATAGCGGTCGGCTTCAAGAAACGCGACCTTCTGGCGGATGTTGGCGAACTCGGCTTCGACCAGCGGCGAGCTCTTCAGGTTTCGGTTCAGTTCAATGCCTTGCGCCGCCGCTATGGCTTCAATGCCGACGACCACCGCCGTGTTGTTGACCATGTCGCCCAGGCGGCGCGCCGCGAACGTGGCCATGGACACATGATCTTCCTGGTTGGCCGAAGTGGGCAGGCTGTCGACGCTGGCGGGATGCGCGAGCGACTTGTTCTCCGAAGCCAGCGCGGCCGCCGTGACCTGCGCGATCATGAAGCCGGAGTTCAGGCCGCCGTCGCGCACCAGGAACGGCGGCAGGCCCGAAATTCCAGTGTCGAGCAAGAGCGCGAGGCGCCGCTCGGAAATGGCGCCGACCTCGCTCACGGCCAGCGCAATGATGTCGGCCGCAAAGGCCACCGGCTCGGCGTGGAAGTTGCCGCCCGAGATCACTTCGCCGGTATCGGTAAAGACCAGCGGGTTGTCCGATGCGGCATTGGCCTCGATCACCAGCACGCGCGCGGCATGCGCGAGGTTGTCGAGGCAGGCACCCATGACCTGCGGAATGCATCGCACCGAATACGGGTCTTGCACGCGGCCGCACGCCGCGTGCGACGGCACGATCTCGCTGCCTTCGAGCAGCGTGCGCACCGCGGCCGCGACGGCAATTTGCCCCGGCTGGCCGCGTGCGGCGTGAATGCGCGCATCGAACGGTTTGATCGAACCCTGGATGGCTTCGAGCGAGAGCGCGCCCGACATCAACGCCGAGGCGAACACGTCTTCGGCACCGAACAGGCCGGCCAACGCGAGCGCGGTCGACACCTGCGTGCCGTTGAGCAGCGCCAGGCCTTCCTTGGGGCCGAGCACGAAGGGCTCGAGGCCGACGAGGCGCATGGCCTCGGCACCGCTGACCACGGCACCGTCCGCAGTGGTCGCCTCGCCCTCGCCGATCAGCACGCAGGCCATGTGCGCGAGCGGCGCAAGATCACCCGAGGCGCCGACCGAGCCCTTGCATGGAATGCGCGGCATCACGCCCGCATTGAACAGCGCCAGCAAGGCGTCGACCAGCGCGGGCCGCACACCCGAGTGCCCGCGCGCCAGGCTCACGGCCTTGGTGGCCAGCACCATGCGCACGACAGGCGCGGCCAGCGGCTCGCCGGTGCCCACGCTGTGCGAAAGCACGAGGTTGCGCTGCAGCTCGGCCAAGTGGTCGTTGCCGATGCGCGTGCTCGCGAGCTTGCCGAAGCCGGTGTTGATGCCGTAGACCACCTGGTCGTTCTCGACGATGTGGCGCACCGCCGCTTCGGCGCGCGCCATGCCGTCCTGCACCGACGGATCGAGCGCCAGCCGCACGCCGCCGGCCTGGATGCGGCGCAGCATGGCGAGGTCCACCTTGCCGGGCGTGAGAGTCAGGGTGGCGGGAGTGTGATTGTTTGTTGGCATATGAACCTGTCTATACAAGTGGTTGCAAGAGAAGACCTGCGGTTTCCGCGACAAAAAAATCAGCCGAACGAGGGGTTGCCGTCGGCTTTGAAACGGCTGCCCAGGCTGTAGCGCGAGGCGGGGTGCAGGCAGCGCACCCAGGTGACTGGCGTGTTGCGCGTCCAGGTGCGGCGCGTGAGCAGCAGGCAGGGGTCGGTGGGTTCCATCGCCAGCCGGCCGGCCTGCTCGGCGGTGGGCAGCACGGCATCGACGACATGCTCGATCTGGTCGAAGGGCACGTTGCGCACCAGGTATTCGCTGGGCGCAACGGCGGCAAAGTCCTGCTCGAGAAAGTCGGGCACGACCTGCGGATTGACGTACCGTTCCTCGAGCTGCACCGGGGTGTCGTTCTCCAGGTGCAGGCACACGCTGTGGAACACCGAGGTGCCCGCGCGCATGTCGAGCCAGGCCGCCACGTCGGGTGAGGCGGCAATGCGTTCCACGGCCAGCATTTCGCAGCGGTAGTCGTGGCCCCGCTGGCGGATTTCGCTGGCGATGTTGGCAATCTGCAGCAGCGTGGACTGGGGCTTGTTCTCGGCCACAAAGCTGCCGACACCGGCCATGCGCACGATGCGGCCCTGTTCCATCAACTCGCGCAACGCGCGGTTCACGGTCATTCGCGAGATGCCGAACTGGGCAACCAGTTCGCTTTCGGAGGGCAGGCGGTGGCCGGCGGGCCAGGTGCCGTCCTGGATCTTGCGGGAGATGTGATCCTTGACTTGCGCATAGAGCGCGAGGGAGGGGAGGTCGCGCTTCATGTCAGCGCTCCATCCACGCTGTTGTTCTTGGCGCTGTTTTTGGTGCTGTTTTTGGTGCTGTTGTTCAGGGCGCGTGCACAGGCCACCGGGTACTCCCCTCCGCGAATGTCCCCCGGGCTTCGCCCTCCTCCTTTATTTCGCTGCGCGGAGCACCCG
>NZ_JBBCBV010000028.1:0-50169 GCF_037204045.1 Variovorax sp. CCNWLW225
GAAATAAAGGAGGAGGCCGCAGGCCGGGGGACATTCGCGGAGAAAGGTACCCCGTCGGCGGGTGCGCCGCCCTGAACTGCCCCCTCAAACCCAACCCAAACCCCGCGCCTAGTTCTGCTTCCAGGGCAACCCGCGCTTGCGCCAGCCGCCAAGCACCCCTCGGTGCCCGTTGTCGTCCGGATTGCCTTCAAAGCCCTCGAGGATGTTGTACGCCTCCAGGCCCAGTTCGGTTGCGCGCCTGGCGGCCGCAATGGAGCGCACACCGCTGCGGCACAGCAGCACCAGCTTCTTGTTGCCGTCCTCGCCCGCGGCCCGGATGCCGCCGTCGAAGGCCGGGTTGAGCGTCATGCCCGGCCACTGCTTCCAGGCGAGCGGCACGGCGCCGGGTACGTAGCCGACCCACTCGCGCTCGGCGTCGCTGCGCACGTCGACCAATACGGCCTCGCCGCTTGCCATCCACTCTGCGGCCTGCTCGGGCGTCACGTCGCCGGCATAGCCCTTTTCCCCAACGGGTTCAGTCATGTCTTTGAGTCCTTTTGATGGACGGGGCTCTCTACACAGGCAACAGCGCCTTTGCGCCGCCCCCGGAGCCCCGCCGGATGATGGAATTTTTCACCAGTTCGTGAAAACCCTGTTTGTCGCATATTCCCGCGCGCCAAAGATGCGTGTCGGGCCTGCCGAACATAGCGCCAAGAAGGTGGGCAGGGTTTTTCGGTCAGAACTTGTATGGAGAGAGACAACATGACAGAGAGCAAATCACCCCGCCGCCGCAGCCTTCTCAAGGGCGCGGCCGTGGCTGCGGGCGCCATGTCGGCGCCCATGGTCAGCATGGCGCAGACCACTTCGCTGCGCTTTCAGAGCACCTGGCCGGCCAAGGACATCTTCCATGAATACGCGCAAGACTTTGCCAAGAAGGTCAATGACATGGCGGGCAGCCGCCTGAAGATCGAAGTGCTGCCGGCCGGCTCCGTGGTGCCCGCATTCCAGCTGCTCGACGCCGTCGCCAAGGGCACGCTCGACGGCGGCCACGGCGTGGTGGCCTACTGGTATGGCAAGAACTCGGCGCTCGCGCTCTGGGGGTCGGGCCCCGGCTACGGCATGGACGCCAACATGGTGCTGGCCTGGCACAACTACGGCGGTGGCAAGGCGCTGATCGAGGAAATCTACAAGAGCTTGAACCTCGACGTGGTTTCGTACCTCTACGGCCCGATGCCCACGCAGCCGCTGGGCTGGTTCAAGAAGCCGGTGGCCCGCGTGGAAGACATGAAGGGCCTGAAGTTCCGCACCGTGGGGCTGGCGGTCGATGTGTTCACCGACATGGGTACGGCCGTGAACCCGCTGCCGGGTGGGGAGATCGTGCCGGCGCTGGACCGCGGGCTCATCGATGCGGCCGAGTTCAACAATGCCTCGAGCGATCGCGTGCTGGGCTTCCCGGACGTGGCGAAGAACTGCATGCTGCAGAGCTTCCACCAGTCGGGCGAGCAGTTCGAGATCCTGTTCAACAAGGGCAAGCTCGCGGCACTGCCGGCGGAGCTCAAGTCGATCATCGACTACGCGGTGCAGGCGTCCAGCGCCGACATGAGCTGGAAGGCCATCCAGCGCAATTCGCAGGACTACATCGAGCTCAAGAAAGCCGGCATCAAGTTCTACAAGACGCCCGACGCGATCTTGCGCGCGCAGCTTGCGTCGTGGGACAAGACCATTGCCAAGAAGGCCGCCGAGAACCCGATGTTCAAGAAGGTGCTCGACTCGCAGATGGCCTTTGCCGAACGCGCCGGCCAGTGGCAGAACGACTACACGGTCGATTTCAAGATGGCCTACAACCACTACTTCGGCGCGAAGGCCAAGAAGTCCTGACGCTGATCCGGTGATGCGAGGGCACCCGGCGGGTGCCCTCTTTTCATGCCCGCCCATGCTGCGCCGGCCGCAGCGAGGAGTTCTTTTCGATGCAATCTTTCCTGTTGGCCGTCGATCGTTTCTCGACATGGATCGGCAAGACCTTCGCATGGTGCGCGCTGCTGCTCACGCTGCTCATCAGCTGGGAGGTGTTTTCGCGCTACGTGCTGAACCACCCGCATGCATGGGTGCTCGACGCGCAGATCATGCTGTACGGCGCCATGTTCATGACGGCCGGCGCGTACACGCTCTCCAAGAACGGCCACGTGCGCGGCGACGTGCTCTACGGCTTCTTTCGGCCCCGCACGCAGGCGCTGGTCGACCTGGTGCTGTACATCATCTTCTTCCTGCCCGGCATCGTCGCGCTGACCTGGGCGGGCTGGATCTATGCGGGCGAATCGTTCGCGATTCGCGAGCAGACCTTCTCGGCCGAGCCGCTGCCGCTGTACCCCTTCAAGTACATCATTCCGCTCGCCGGCTTCACGCTGCTGCTGCAGGGCGTGGTCGAGATCATCCGCTGCGTGCAATGCATCCAGACCGGTGCATGGCCTTCGCGTGAGCAGGACGTCGAAGAGGTCGACGTCGAGAAGCTCAAGGAAATGGTCAACGTCAAGGACGAAGACATTGCCGCACTCGACCGCGTGGTGGTGTCCAAGGAGGCCGCACGATGATCCGCCGCGAACTCTGGTTCGGCCTCTCGTTCATGGCGCTGATCGTGACCGGCGCGGCCGCGGTGCTCGTGAGCGCCGACACCATCACCAACGGCCACCTGGGCCTCCTGATGCTCTCGCTGGTGGTGGTGGCGATCATGCTCGGCTTTCCCACGGCGTTCACGCTGATGGGCATGGGCATGCTCTTCACCTGGCTGGCGTACGACCGCGACTGGCACCGCACACTCGACCTGATGGTGCAGGCCGCCTACAAGACCATGGCCAACGACGTGCTCATTGCGGTGCCGCTGTTCGTCTTCATGGGCTACCTGGTGGAGCGCGCGAACCTCATCGAGTCGCTGTTCAAGAGCCTGCACCTGGCGCTTGCACGGCTGCCGGGTGCATTGGCGGTGGCCACGCTGGTCACCTGCACCATCTTTGCCACCGCCACCGGCATCGTCGGCGCGGTGGTCACGCTGATGGGCCTGCTGGCCCTGCCGGCCATGCTGCGCGCGGGCTACAGCGTGCCGCTGGCCGCGGGTGCCATCACCGCCGGCGGGTGCCTGGGCATCCTGATTCCGCCTTCGGTGCTGCTGATCGTCTATGGCGCCACGGCAGGCGTCTCGGTGGTGCAGCTGTATGCGGGCGCATTCTTTCCGGGGCTGATGCTCGCTTCGCTCTACGTGGTGTACGTGATCATCATCGCGCGGCTCAAGCCGCAATGGGCGCCGCCGCTGTCGCAGGCGGAGCGCGCGGTGCCGCTCACCCCGCTCTCGCAACGGCTGGCGGACAGCCCCGCCGCGCATGCGGTGGTCGGCCTGCTGAAAGGCCGGCGCAATGCGGACGTGCCGTTCTCGCACGTGCTGCGGCAACTCGGTATCGTTGCCATGCCCGGCGTGATCTTTCTGCTGCTCGCCGGCTTCAGCTACAAGGCCGTGACCACCGTCGAGGCGCAGGCGCGCTACGAGATCGAGGAGATCGGCGCCACGCGCAGCGGCACCGCCGAGGCCCCAGGCGCTGGCGGATTGCAGGAGCCACCTTCCACCGGCGGGCTCCAGGAGCCGCCGGCCTCGGGAGGCTTGCAGGAACCGCCTTCTGGCGACACGCCTTCTGCTCCTTCCGCTTCAGGACCGCTCGCCGAACCGCCTGGCGCATCCAGCCCGCCGGCCGAAGCAGCCGCGGCGCAGCCGCCCGCCGCAGGCACAGCCGCCGCTGCCCCGGCGGCAGAGGGCGCATCGGTGCGCCCCGCGCCCACTTGGTGGTGGGTCACCTTTGCAATCTTCGGCGCGTTGGTCACGCTGTTCTACCTGTTCCTGAGCTTTGCGCGGCTCGAGATCTTCAAGATGCTGCTGGCCTCGTTTTTCCCGCTGGTGCTGCTGATCCTGTCGGTGCTCGGCTCGATCGTGCTGGGCTTGGCAACGCCGACCGAGGCGGCGGCCATGGGTGCGCTCGGCGGCATGCTGCTGGCGGCGGCCTATCGGCGGCTCAACCTGTCGGTGCTGAAGGAATCGGTGTTTCTCACGGCCAAGACCTCGGCCATGGTGTGCTGGCTCTTCGTGGGCTCGGCCATCTTCTCGGCGGCGTTCGCGCTGCTCGGCGGGCAGGCGTTGGTGGAAGAGTGGGTGCTGGGCATGAACCTCACGAAGGTGCAGTTCCTGGTGCTGAGCCAGGTGATCATCTTCCTGCTGGGCTGGCCCTTGGAGTGGACCGAGATCATCGTGATCTTCATGCCCATCTTCATTCCGCTGCTCGACAACTTCGGCGTCGACCCGCTGTTCTTCGGCCTGCTGGTTGCAATGAACCTGCAGACGGCGTTCCTGAGCCCACCAGTGGCCATGGCGGCGTTCTACCTGAAGGGCGTGAGCCCGCCGCACGTCACGCTGAACCAGATCTTCCTGGGCATGCTGCCTTTCATGGGCATTCAGGTGCTGGCCATCGTGCTGCTGTACATCTGGCCGCAGATCGGGCTCTGGCTGCCGCAGCTGCTCTACAAATAAGCGGCAGGGCGGCGCGCGAACTTCAGCGGCGCCGCTCTACATAGGGGCGCGCCTGCAGCAGCACGATGCGGTCGCCCACGGTGGCCCATTCGATGTCCTGGTCGACGCCGCCGAACGCGCGCTTCACCGCCGCGCCTACGCCTGCGAGGCGCACCACCAGCTCGTCCGTGAGCACGGTGCGGCCGGCTTCCACCGGCACTTCCTTCACGCCGCCGCCCTTGTCGAGCTGCAGGGCCGTTTCCTCGGCCGAGCGGCTCAGCACCTGGATGGCCTTGGACCAGCTCGAATACATCACCTGCTCCGCCACACGCTTGCCTTCGACCACGCGGATGCCGATGCCGCGCTTGGCCGAGATGTAGGTGACGTGCGGATGCCCGGCGTCGAAGGGGTCGCGCGTGATCATCACGCCGGCGTTGGTCGAATCGATGGCGGTCTGCACGAACACGCCCATCAGCACCGACTCGGCGCCAAAGCCCGCGGCGCTGCGCGCCTCCCACGCCTCGGGGTTGAACACCGAGGCCCACACCCTCTTCACCGCAAGCTCGAGTGCATCGCCCGTCTTGACGTTGGGCACCGTGCTGTAGAGCCCCGCGCCGCTGAAGCCGGGCAGGTCTTCCGAATTGGACGAACTGCGCACGAACACGCCGCCGCCGCCAAGCTGCGACTGCCAAGCGGCACGCCACGCCGCCGCGGTGGCCGCATCGACCGGCCACTGCACGATCTCATCGCGCAACTGCGCCAGCGCCTTCTGCCGGGCTTGCGGATCGCTCGCGAAGCCGGGCTGCTGCTGCATGCGTGCGATGCGATCGGCAAGACCGTTCGCGCGCATGAAGCGGTCGTAATGCGCAAAGGGAATGCAGAAGCCGTCCGGCACCGTGGTCTGCGGAATGCGCGCGGCCAGCACGGCACCGAGATTCGCCGCCTTCGAGCCGCACTGCGCGCTGTTGCGCGCACGCAGCGACGCGAGCGGCAGCAGGCGGGTTTCGCGCAGGTCGGGCCTGGCGGCTTTCGCACCGCCCGGCACCACGCCGATGGCCGCGGTGCGCACGTTGCGCGGCGGCAGCGCCGCGATCTCTTCGGGCGTGAGGCGCCGCAGCTGGTAGCCCGAGGCCGCGACCTTGAGCGCCACCCAGTGGCCTTCGTGCTCGCGCAGCACGGATGCGGCGTCGCGCACATAGGCGTTGGGAATGCCCCAGCCCTTGGCCAGCAGGTTGACGTGCGAAAGCGCGGTCGAGGGCCGCTCGGTCAGCACGCCGGCCACGGGCGGCAGGCTGATCGGCACCTGGCGCAGCACGGCGATGTCGTCGGGCAGCAGCGCATTCAACACATTCGCCCCGGAGGCTTCGTCCACGATGCGCACCCGGCCGGTGGCCGTGCCGAGGTTCATCGGCATGTAGGGCTGCTCGCGGATCAGCGCTTCCTGGCTCACGAAGTCGACGCCCGTTTCCTTCGCAACCCGCTCGTGCAGCGTGGAGTTGGTCTTGAACTTCACGGGTGCGAAAAAGCTGGCCTTCACCTGCGCATCGGCCTGCCGCAGCAGCGCCGGCGTGAGCTGGTCGCCTTCCCAGAATTCGTAGGTGAAGGCGCCGATGTTCTGCTGCCAGCTCAGCGTGCCGAACAGGAAGCGGCGGTCCGGCACAAGGTAGTTGCGGTCGATTTCGCGCTTGCCGGCGCGCGGCGAAAGCCCCGTATCGCGCACGAAGCGCACGTGCAGCTGAAAGCGCGGCGTGTCGATGTAGTAGGTGCGCACCGGTTTGGCCTGGCGGTCGACGGCGAAGAGCACGTGGGCCAGCTGCATCGGCGTGCCGGCGTCGTAAACGCGCGCCAGGGCGTCGAAATCGCCCCGGCTGCGAAGCATGGGCAGCGACGCGGGCGCTGCGGGGCGGGTGGCCGCGGATTCGGGAGCTGCGTTGCTGCTGTTCTGCTGTTGGTAATAAGAGGGCTTGCGCGCCAGCTGGGCCTCGGCACGTGGCGCCGCGAGGAAGATCGCCGCACCGAAGCCGAGCGCCATCATTCCCCACGATTTGCTATGGTTCCGGTAGCGCACTTTGTCCCATGCACCTGGGTTGTTGTCGTTTTTCATGCGGAGTCCCTCATTACAAGCAGTTGCCGAATGTGCGTGCGCTTCACCGAGCAGGGGGCATGCGCTGACAGCGGCAGCGGATTCTCGCGCGTTACATGTGCATCGCTTTCATCCGGTCCCGCGAACCAGAGACAAACCATGAACCGCACCGCCTTTTCCCCTCTTCACCGGCCGCTGCATCGATGGCTGCTCGGCCTCGCGCTGCTGTGCCTTGGCGCGGCGGCCGGCGCGCAGCAAGACCCGCCGGGCCGCGTGGCGCGCCTGAACCTGCAGCAAGGCACTGTGAGCTTTGCGCCGGCCGGCGAAGACAGCTGGTACGACGCGCAACCCAACCGCCCCATCACCAGCGGCGACCGGCTCTGGACCGACCGCAATGCGCGCGCCGAGGTTCACATCGGCTCGGCGGCGCTGCGGATGGACGGGCAGACGCATGTTGAATTTTCCGAGCTCGACGACGACACCGTGCGCCTCACCGCGAACCAGGGCAACCTGCAATTGCGCGTGCGAGATGACCTTTCGGGCCAACGCGTCGAGGTGGACACCGGCAACCTCGCCGTGGTGATCGACGCCCCCGGCGAATACCGCATTGCCGCCGACCCGTCCGCTGGCACCACCTGGATTGCGGTGGCCTCCGGCCGAGCGACGCTCCATGGTGAAAACGGCCAGTCGCAAACACTGGGCGCGCGGCAGCAACTCACCGTGTCCGGCCGCGACCTTGCCGCGGTGAACAGCTTTCCGCCGCAGAACGGCAGCTTCGACGCGTGGGTGGCCGAGCGCAACCGCATCGAGGACCAGTCCGTCTCCGCGCGCTACGTGTCGCGCGAGGTGGTCGGCTACCAGCAGCTCGACAACTACGGCGACTGGCAGAACGACCCCTCCTACGGCGCCGTCTGGTTCCCGCGCAACGTGGACGCCGACTGGGCTCCCTATCGCGACGGCCAGTGGGTGAACGTCGCGCCCTGGGGCCTGACCTGGGTCGATGCCGCGCCCTGGGGCTTTGCGCCCTTCCACTATGGCCGTTGGGCCCGCGTGGGTCCGCGCTGGGCCTGGGTGCCGGGGCAGGCCACCGCACGGCCCGTGTATTCGCCCGCACTGGTCGGCTTTGTGGGTGGCGGCAGCGTGAATGCCACCTTGCAGATCGGCGACGGCCGCAGCGGCGTGGGCTGGTTCCCGCTCGCGCCCGGTGAACAATGGCGGCCCGCCTACAGCGCGAGCCCCCGCTACATCGATCGCGTCAACCGCATGGCCGCCTACCGCAATCGGCAGGCGGAGATGCGCAACGACTTCTATGCCAACCAGCGGATGCCGGGCGCCGTGACCGTGGTGCCGGCCGACCGCTTCGGCCGTGGCCCCTTCGGCCGGCGCGACCTGGTGCGCTTGCCCGATGACCGCTTTGCGCGCGTGCCGGTTGCGCCCGCTCCGGGCATTCCGATGCACGGCTTTGGCGGCGGCTATGGCCGGCCCGCCGCGATGCAGCCGCCGCCGCAGCTGCGGGCCCGCCAGCAGCAAGAGTTCCAGTACGAGCAGGCGCGGCAAGTCCAGCAGATACAGCAGGCGCAGAACATCCAGGCCATGCAGCAGCGCGCCGCGCAACAGCAGGCGGCACAGCAACAACAGCAGCAGCAGCAGCAAATGGAATGGCAGCGGCAGCAAGGCCAGCGCCAGCAGCAGGAGTGGCAGCAGCGCGCCAACCAGAACCAATGGCAGCAACAGCAGCATCAACAACAGCTCCAACTCCAGCAGCAGCAACAGGCGCAGCGGCAACAGCAGGAACTGCAGCAGCGCGCCGCCCAGGCCCAAGCGCAGCAGATGCAACTGCAACAACAGCAGCAACGCGCCGCGCAGCAGGCGCTGGCCCAGCAGCAGATGATTCGCCAGCAGCAGGAGACGCAACAGCGCGCCGCGCAAATGCAGCAGCAAGCACTCGCCCAGCAGCAGGCTCAGCAGAACGCCATGCGGCAGGCCCAGGAAGCGCAGGTGCGCGCAATGCAGCAGCAACGCGGCTTTGCGCCGCCGCCCCAGCAAGCCCAGCCCCAGCCTCCACCCGGCCAGCGGGGCGGTGACGACCGGCGCAGGCTGATGACCTCGCCGGACTCGCAGCAGCGCTGAACGTCGAGCGCGCGGGGGTAGCGCATCGCCCCGCGCAAGACCCGCGAAAACCGGTGCTCCTTGCCGGCGGCTAAAGTCGCCGGCAAGGAGCACCCTTCACATGCGCACATTCGATTTCGACCTTTTCGTCATCGGCGGCGGCAGCGGCGGCGTACGGGCAGCGCGAATGGCGGCGCAGCACGGCGCGCGCGTGGGCTTGGCCGAAGCGGCGGACCTTGGCGGCACCTGCGTCAACGTCGGCTGCATTCCCAAAAAGCTCTACAGCTACGCGGCCGGCTACGCCGAATCGTTCGAGGAAGCGGCGGGCTACGGGTGGAAGCTGCCCGAGGCACCGCAGCTCGACTGGGGCCAGCTCAAGGCCCAGCGCGCCAAGGAGATCGAGCGTCTCAACGGCGTGTATGCCTCGCTGCTGAAAAACTCGGGCGTCAGGCTGATCACGGGCTGGGCGCAGCTGGTCGACGGCCACACGGTGGAGATCGACGGCCAGCGCCACACCGCGCGCCACCTGCTCGTCGCCACCGGCGGCACGCCCTTCGTGCCCGAGATTCCGGGGCGCGAGCACATCGCCACCTCGGACGCGATGTTCGACCTCGACCCGTTTCCCAAGCGCCTGCTGGTGGTGGGCGGCGGCTACATCGCCTGCGAGTTCGCATCCATCTTCAACGGCCTGGGCGCCAAGGTGACGCAGCTGCATCGCCGCGCGCACCTGCTCACCGGCTTCGACGACGACGTGCGGCAGTTCGTCGCACACGAAATGGGCAAGGCCGGCATCGACGTGCGGCTCAACGTCGAGGCGGCGTCGATTGCGCGCGGCCCGGGCGGGTTGGTCGTCACCCTGGCGCGGGGTCAGCAGGTCGAGGCCGACACGGTCCTCTTTGCCACCGGCCGGGTGCCCAACACCCAAGGGCTCGGCCTGGAGGCGGCGGGCGTTGCGCTCGACAAGCGCGGCGCGATCGCGGTCGATGCGAACTACCGCAGCTCGGTACCGTCGATCTACGCGGTGGGCGACGTTTCCACCCGCGTGCACCTCACGCCGGTCGCGCTGGCCGAGGCCATGGTGGTGGTCGATGCGTTGTTCGGCCAGGGCAAGCGCAAGCTCGAGTACGAATACATTCCCACCGCGGTTTTCACGCACCCGAACATCGGCACCTGCGGCTACACCGAGATCGATGCGCGCGCCAGGTTCGGCGAGGTGACGGTGTTCTCGAGCGAGTTCAAGTCGCTGCGCCACACGCTCTCCGGCCGCAGCGAGCGCACCTTCATGAAGCTGGTGGTGCACAAGGCGACCGACCGCGTGGTCGGCCTGCACATGGTGGGCGCCGACGCGGGGGAAATTGTGCAAGGCTTCGCGGTGGCCATGCGCGCGGGCGCCACCAAGGCGCTGTTCGACAGCACCGTGGGCATCCATCCCACGGCGGCCGAAGAGTTCGTGACCATGCGCGAACCGATGCCCGGCTAGACTCCTGGCTTCTGCTGCTGCTTGCCTTCGAGCAGCTTCACCAGCACCAGCAGTACGCGGTTCGCCGGCGTGGGCACGCCCAGCGCCTTGCCGCGCCGCACCACAAGTCCGTTGAGGTGGTCGATTTCGCTCGGCTTGCCGCGCGCAAGGTCCTGCGCGGTCGATGAGTATTGCGAGGGCATCGACTGCACGATGCCGCGCACGGCGGCACCGGTATCGCCGGATATGACGATGCCTTCGGCCTTTGCAACAGCAAGGCATTCATCGACCACATCGCGAATGACATCGTCCACGCCCTGGCCTTTTGCGAGTTCGCCGTACGGCAGCTGGGTGATGGCCGAGAGCGCGTTGTACGCGCAGTTCAGCACCAGCTTGGCCCAGAGCGCGCCGCGCACGTTGCCGGAAATCTGCGTCGGCACGCCGGCGGCTGCAAGATGCTGCGCCACCTGCTCGCTGGCGCGCGAAGGCGCAATCACCAGCTCGCCGCGGCCATGGTGCTTCACATGGCCCGGCCCCGCCATCTCGGTGGCCACGTAGACCACCGCGGCTGCCACCTCGTGGCGCGGCAGCACCGAGCGCACGCGCTCGTCGTTGTCGACGCCGTTCTGCAGCGTGAGCACCAGCGCATCGGCCGCAAGATGCGGCTCGATCTGGGCCGCGGCCAGCTCGGTGTCGGTGGACTTCACGCAGAACAGCACCAGGCCGGCGCCCTGCACCGCGCTGGCTTCGGTGCTCGCGTCGAGCCTCACATGCTCCTCGAAAGCCTTGGTTTCCAGCCGCAGCCCATTGGCGCGAACGGCCTCCACATGCGATGGCCGACCGATCAGCACCACCTCGTGCCCAGCGCGCGCCAGCATGGCACCGTAGTAGCAGCCGACCGCGCCGGCGCCCATCACTGCGACCTTCATTGCTTCACCTTTCGGGATGTCTGTGGAGATCGGCCGAGAGTAATCGCTTCGTTTGCCCTTTGTCGCCAGGGCCCTGCGCGCACGGACATTGCACAATGCCGTCATGCCCCACATGCCCACTTTCGTTGCTCCCGCCCGCTTCAACGACGCCACTGCGGCGCTGGACCAGGTCAAGTCCATCTACCAGGGCGGCCTCGCGCACCTGAGGGAATCGATGCTGCGCTTCGTCGCCGGCGAGGCATTGCCCGGACGCGTACGCGCCTGCTACCCCTTTGTGCGGGTGCACACCCACACCGTGTCGCGCCACACGCCGCCGGCCAATGCCGGCCTGAGCTACGGCTTTGTCGCGGGGCCCGGCCGTTACGAGACCACGCTGACGCGGCCCGATCTCTTTTCGCGCTATTACCTCGACCAGTTCCGGCTGCTGCTCGAAAACCACCAGGTCGAGATCGAAGTCGGCACCAGCACACAGCCGATTCCGATCCATTTCTCTTTTGCCGAGAACGACCATATCGAAGGCACGATGAGCGACGAGCGGCGCGCCCTGATGCGCGACGTGTTCGACCTGCCCGACCTGGGCGTGATGGACGACGGCATTGCCAACGGCACCTACGAAGCACAGGCCGGCGAGGCCCAGCCGCTGTCGCTCTTCACTGCCGCGCGGGTGGACTATTCGCTGCACCGCCTGCGGCACTACACCGGCACGGCGCCCGAGTGGTTCCAGAATTTCGTGCTGTTCACCAACTACCAGTTCTACATCGACGAGTTCGTGCGGCTGGGCCATGAAGCCATGGCCGACGAGAAGAGCGAGTACATCGCCTTCATCGAGCCCGGCAATGTGATCACTCGCCGCCGCGGCCTGCCTGCGGGTGCGAGCACCAACTTTGGCACGCTGCTCGACGGCACCCAAGGCACCGCGCCGCCGCGGCTGCCGCAAATGCCGGCCTACCACCTGGTGCGCGAGGACTGCAGCGGCATCAGCATGGTGAACATCGGCGTCGGCCCGGCCAATGCCAAGACCATTACCGACCACATCGCCGTGCTGCGCCCCCACGCCTGGATGATGCTGGGCCACTGCGCGGGCCTGCGCAATGCGCAGCAGCTCGGCGACTACGTGCTGGCCCACGCCTACGTGCGCGAGGACCACGTGCTCGACGAAGAGCTGCCGCTGTGGGTGCCGATTCCGGCCCTCTCTGAAATCCAGCTCGCGCTGGAAAAAGCCGTGGCCGACGTCACGCGCTACACCGGGCCCGACTTGAAGAAGATCATGCGCACCGGCACGGTGGCGAGCACCGACAACCGCAACTGGGAGCTGCTGCCGGGCAACCAGCCGCAGCGCCGCTTCAGCCAGAGCCGCGCGGTGGCGCTGGACATGGAAAGCGCCACCATTGCCGCCAACGGCTTCCGTTTTCGGGTGCCCTACGGCACGCTGTTGTGCGTGAGCGACAAACCGCTGCACGGCGAGATCAAGCTGCCGGGCATGGCCAACCACTTCTACCGTGAGCGGGTGGAGCAGCACCTTCGCATCGGTATGCGGGCCATCGACATCCTTCGCGAACAGGGGTCGACGCGGCTGCACAGCCGCAAGCTCCGAAGCTTCGCCGAGGTCGCTTTTCAGTAATATTTAACACTCATTAGGGTTTTTACCTACTTCGACAGGTAGGTGACAGACTCATTTCGCGGACATCATTGGTTACTTCTGCCAACAAATGGAAACGAAATGCCTAGTTCGCCGCCCGCGAGCCTTTCTCGCCGCAACTTCAATGCATGGATGGCGAGCGCAGCCGCGGTTGCGGGCGCCGGCCACGCCGCGCTGTGGTCCCGCCCGACGCGTGCCGCCGAGCCGCAGCTCATTTCCAAGCTGCGCATCGTCATTCCGGCCAACGAAGGCGGCGGCTGGGACCAGACCGGCCGCGCACTTGGCGCTGCGCTGGTCGCCTCTGGCGCTGCGGGCGAAGTGATTTATGAAAACATCGGCGGCAAGGGCGGCACCATCGGGCTGGCCAAGTACGTCGAGAAATACGATGCCGACCCCGACACCCTGCTGATGAGCGGCATGGTCATGGTCGGCGCAGTCGCGCTGCAGAAGCCGCCCGTCACCATGGCGCAGGTCGCGCCCGTGGCGCGCCTCACCAGCGACTACGAAGTGGTGGCGGTCAAGGCCGATTCGCCCATCAAGACGCCCAAGGACCTGATCGCACAGCTGCGCGCCGACGCGGCCAAGACCATCATCGCCGGCGGTTCGGCGGGCGGCGTGGACCACATGTACGCCGGCATGCTGGCGCGCGTGGCCGGCAACACCGCGGGCCTGGTCTACCAGCCGTACCCGGGCGGCGCGCAAGTGGTCGAGGCGCTCATCACCGGCAAGGCGGTGGCAGGCATCTCGGGCTTCAGCGAATTCAGCGAGGGCCTCTCGAGCGGCAAGCTGCGCGCCATCGGCGTGTCGTCGAAGCGGCCGTTCCTCGGCATTCCGTCGGTGCGCGAGCAGGGCGTGGACGCCGACCTGGCCAACTGGCGCGGCGTGCTCACCGGCAAGAAGGTGCCGCCGGACCGCAAGGCCGTGCTGCTCGAAGCCGTGCACCGCGCCACCACCGCCGACATCTGGAACAAGACTATCAAGCGCAACAACTGGGATTCGTTCTGGATGGCCGGCAAGGACTTCGAAAGCTTTCTCGAACTGGACCTGGCCATGGCCGGGCCGATGATCTATCTGCTCAAGCTCAAGGCCTGACAGGCGCTTCGGGCAAAGAGTTCAGGCAAAGAGTTCCGGCAACTCGCGCAGCGCCTTGGGCGTGAGCGCCAGTTCGCGGCTGTCGAGTGCCTGGCGCACCCAGCCGCGGCGCAGCGACAGCTGGAGCCATGCCGCGCCGAGCGCACCGCCCAGGTGCGGGCGGCGCTCGCTCCAGTCGAGGCAGGCGCAGGCAAAGCGCCGCCGCGATCGGCGCACGGCATCGATCTCGACACCCAGGCTCTCCAGCGCCACCGCGCCCTCGGGCGTGAGTTCATACGACCCGCTTTGCAGCCCGCTGAGCCAGCCCTGCGCATGCAATCGGTCGTGCAGCGCCACGCCGGCGGTGCCGGCCATGTGGTCGTAGCAGGTGCGCGCGGTGCGCAGCCGGCTCGGCGTGCTCGGCTCGAACGCAGCCGTGCGCGGCGTGCCCGCGACGACCATCAGGCTTTCGAGTGCGGCGGCCACGTTGTCGTCGGCCAAGCGAAAGTAGCGGTGCTTGCCTTGCACCAGCAGTTCGACCAGCCGTTCTTCCTTCAGCCGCGCCAAGTGCGCGCTGGCCGTGGATGCGGCCACTTCGGCGACCGCAGCCAACTCGGTCGCGGTGCGCGCATGGCCGTCCATCAGGCAGCTCAGCATGCGCGCGCGCGCCGGTTCTGCAATGGCGCCGGCCAACCGGGCGAGTTGGACATCGGCGTTTTCGGACACGGCCGGGCGCGGCGCTGAAGTAGTGCTCATCCCTTCATCGTAAGGCGCCTGTGCAACCGACACTTCGTTCGCGGGCGAAGTGTGCCGGCGGCTGCAGTTGCACACTGCGCGGCATGAATTCGAGCCTTTCTTTCCCAGCCATGCCCGCCGACCCGGTCGCGGCCGTCACGCATGCCGATCCCTATCCCTTCTATGAAACCCTGCGTGCCGGACCATCGCTCGCGTGGAACGAAAGCCTGCGCCTGTGGGTTGCGAGCCGCGCCGAAGTCATCGAAGCGCTGCTGCTCGCACCGGGCGCCTTGCGGGTGCGCCCGGTTGCAGAACCGGTGCCGCGCGTGATTGCCGGCAGCCCGGCGGGCGAGGTGTTCGGCCACCTGGTGCGAATGAACGACGGTCCGGCGCATGCCGCGCACAAGCCGGCATTGCAGCGCGCGCTGGCCGGGCTGGATCTTGGCGCCGCGCATGCCGCCGCGCTGCAGGTCGCACAGCAAGTGCGCGAGGAGCAATCGCTGTCGGACACCTTGTTTGCCATGCCCATCCAGGCAGTCGCCCACCTGCTCGGCTTTGCGCCCGAGGCATTGCCGCAGGTCGAGCTGTGGATGCGTGACTTTGTCGCGTGCCTCTCGCCGCTGTCGACCGAGCCGCAATTGCAGCGCGCCAGCAGCGCAGCCGACGCGCTGATGACCCGTTTCGAGGCCTTGGCCGCGGGCACGCCGCCGCGGCACGGCACGCTGCTTGCGGCCGTGCTTGCGGACAGCGCGGTAGGTGCTCCGCTCTCGCGCGCCCTGCTCGCCAACCTGATCGGGCTGCTGTCGCAGACCTGCGACGCGACGGCGGGCCTCTTGGGCAACAGCCTCGTCGCCCTGCTGCGAGAGCCCGCGTTGCGCGCTATCGCACGCACACGCGACGGCCTGCATGCCATCGTCGAGGAGACGGCGCGGCACGATCCTTCTGTGCAGAACACACGGCGTTTCTTGGCGCAGCCCGTCACCATCTCGGGCGTGCCGCTGGAGGCGGGGGACGCGGTGCTGCTGGTGCTGGCGTCGGCCAACCGGGATCCGGCTTTCAATGCGGAGCCCGACCGCTTCATGCCGGTTCGCGCGCAGCGGCGCATGCTCGGTTTCGGACATGGGGTGCACGCCTGCCCTGGCCAGGCGCTGGCGTGCACGCTGGCGGCCGCCGGCCTCGAGGCGCTGCTTGCGCGAAGCCCCGACCTCGACGCACTGCGCGAGCGCGGTTGGCATTACAGGCCTTCTGCCAATGCGCGCATTCCGGTCTTCTATTGAAGCCCCATCTCTTCAAGCCGGCGCCATGCCGGATGCCGCTCAGTCCGCCCAGTGGCCCATGCGGGCCAGGTGCGGCGACACTTCCGCGCCGCCCCAGCGCAGCGGCAGCGCACCCGGACGCCGCAGCACCTGCTCCACACGCAGACGCAGCAGCCGTTCGGCGCCCTCGAAAGCAGCGACCTCAGGGCCGTCCCACACGATCTCGGCAGTGGCTGTCAGGTGCAGCAGGTCGCCGCTTTCGAAATCGATGAACAGCAGCCCCGCGCGCGGATGAACCGACAGGTTGCCCAGCGTATTGAAGAAGCGGTTGCCGGTGAAGTCGGGCACGGTGAGCACGCCGTCTTCACCGACCCGGACGAAACCCGGCAGCCCACCGCGATGCGATACGTCGACACCCTGCGCCGCCGGGTCGGCCTCGTCGCCGTCCGCGGCATGCTGCGGAAACGCGGAGGCGATGAAGAATGTGTCGGCACGTGCGATGAGTGCGCGTGCCGCGTCATCGAGGCCATCGAGCCGCTGCGCCGGCGCGGCCGGCTGGCCCGCTGCGAACAACGGCTCGCGCGCCTGGATGTACTTGGGGCAATTGCCGAAGCTCTGCTGCACCTCCACCAGGAAACCGGCGGCATCGATCGCCTCGACATTGCCGTTCATGCGATTGCGCCGGCGCGTGTGCGGCTGAATCCCGAGCAGGCCCAGCGATGCGCCTTGCACCAGCTGCGTGGACAGCGGATCGTCCGCCATCGGCAATGCGTCGATGCGCAAGTGCGTCGCGTCCGGCGAATGCGCGAAGCCGGGCGGAGCCGCCAGCACGCTGGCCCAGGGCTGCAGCTGTGCATCCATGCTGCCGACGACGAGGAACGGCAGTTGCGCGAAGAAGTCGCGATGCTGGTCGGGCATGAAGTCGCGAATCACGCGCGAGCCGGCCGCGGCCATGACCTCGCGCGAACCCGCCAGCGTTTGCAGCGCGCGCTCGCCGGCGTGGAACGGCGCGGCGATCATGCGACCGCCGCAAGCCCGATAGGCGTACGCACCATGGGTACGAAACCGGGCAGCGCCTCAATGCGCTCGAGCCAGCCGCGCAGTTGCGGATACGGTTCGAGCGACACGCTGCCTTCGGGCGCATGCGCCACGTAGGCATAGTTCGAGAGGTCCGCGAGCGTGACCGATGGGCCTGCAAGGAAAGCCTCGCGCTGCAGGTGCGCCTCCATGACCGACAGCAGCAAGTGGGAGCGCGACACCGTTTCGGCCGGGTCCGCGGGCAAGCCGAACAGCGCCATGACCCGGGCCGCCGCCGGCCCATACGCCAGCGGACCCGCGGCCACCGAGAACCAGCGCTGCACGCGCGCAGCGCCGACCGGATCCCGCGGCATCCAGCGGGCCGGATCGGCCGCATAGCGCTCGTTCAGGTACACCAGGATCGCATTCGAATCGGCCAGCGTGATGTCGCCGTCCTCGATCACCGGAACCTGGCCGAAGGGATTGCGCGCAAGGAATTCCGGCGTGCGCGTCGCCTTCTTGCGAAGGTCGAGATCGACGACTTCAACCGGGAGCTCGAGCATCGAGAGAAACAGCCGCACACGGTGCACGTGGCCCGAGATCGGCGTGCCATAGAGCTTGATGGGCTGTGCGGGAAGACGGGCGGCGGCTGTGCTTGCGTTCATGGAGTTTCCTTCGATGGCTGTTGGATGCCTGCATTCTTTTCTAATCCAATAAATGAATGAATAGCCTTTGAAGGATTTCACTGCTGCGTTTTTCGGTTTAATAATCGCGCCATGGACCGCTTCAAAGCCATGCAGACCTTCGTGGAGATTGCCGAGCAGGGCAGCCTCACCCGTGCCGCCGATTCGCTGGGCAGCTCGCTGCCCGCGGTGGTGCGCTCGCTGGCCGCGCTCGAGGCGCACCTGGGCGTGCGGCTCTTTCATCGCACCACGCGCCGCCTGTCGCTCACCGAAGAGGGCCGCCACTACCTGGCCAGTGCGCGCGACGTGCTGCTTGCAGCGGATGCGGCAGACCTTGCGCTCAAGGCCGAAGCTCACGAGCCGGCCGGCCAGCTCACCATTACCGCCCCCGTGCTCTTCGGCCACATGTACGTGGCGCCCGCCATCACACGCTTCATGAAGCGCTACGACAAGGTGCACTGCAGCGTGCTACTGTACGACCGCACGGTGAACCTGCTGGAAGAGAACATCGACATCGGCATTCGTATCAGCCCGCTGGAGGATTCGTCGCTTGTGGCCCAGACGCTCGGCACCATCCGGCGCGTGGTGGCTGCGAGCCCCGACTTTCTCGCGCAGCACGGCACGCCGCGGCATCCGCGCGACCTGGCCGGCGCTCCGTGCGTGCGCGGTCGCATCGGCGCGTCGCCGCAATGGCAGTTCCACGAACGCGGCAAGACACTGAACGTGACGCTGAGCAACCGCCTCGAGTTCAATCACCTCGCGCCCGCTGTGGAGGCCTGCGCCGCGGGCATGGGCTTTGGCTCTTTCTTTTCTTACCAGGTGCTGCCGTACGTGGCGCAAGGGCGGCTGGCGCTGGTGCTCGAAGACTATGAACCGCCGCCGCGGCCGGTGAGCGTGATCTACCCGAGCGCGCGCCTGCTGCCGGCCCGCACGCGGGCTTTCATCGACTGGATGAAAACCGAGTTCAGCGGCTTGCGGATGTAAGGCCTGGCGCCGGTTGCTCCGACCTCGACGGGGCTGTCCATTGGATGAAGCGATGGCGGCAGGTTTCGCGGAGCTGGGCCAGAATGGCCGACGTGCAATCCTCCTCTTCCACTCCCCTCTTCCACGCCAGCCATCTCCTCAAGCGCTATGGCAGCACCACGGTCGTCGACGACCTGTCATTCGAGATCGCGCCCGGCGAATGCCTTGGCGTGATCGGCCCGAACGGCGCGGGCAAGACCACCACCATCCGCATGTGCCTGGGCCTGACAACGCCCGACGGCGGCGAGATCTCGGCGCTCGGTTTGCAGATGCCGCGCGACGCGCTGGCCATCAAGGCGCAGCTTGGCGTGGTCTCGCAGTTCGACACGCTCGACCCCGATTTCAGCTGCGCCGAGAACCTGGTGGTGTACGGCCGCTACTTCGGTTTCAGCAAGGCGCAGGTGCGCGAGCGCGTGCCGCAGCTGCTGGAGTTTGCGGCGCTTTCGCACAAGGCCGACGCAAAGCCCGGCGAACTTTCTGGCGGCATGCGGCGACGCCTTTCGCTGGCGCGTGCGCTGGTGAACGACCCGAGGCTGCTGCTGCTCGACGAGCCCACCACCGGGCTCGATCCGCAGGCCCGCCACCTGATGTGGGAGCGGCTGCAGGTGCTGCTGCAGCAGGGCAAGTCGATCCTGCTGACCACGCACTTCATGGACGAGGCCGAGCGCTTGTGCTCCCGCCTGCTGGTGCTCGACCATGGCCGCAAGATTGCCGAAGGACGTCCGCGCGACCTGATTGCCGAGCACCTGGAGCCCGACGTGGTCGAGGTGTACGGCAACGGCGCGCTCTCGCTCGCCGAGTCGCCCGAACTCAAGGCGCTGGCAGCGCGTGTGGAGGTGAGCGGCGAGACCGTGTTCTTCTACACGCAAGACGCGCGGCGCCTGCTCGATGCGCTGACACACCACGGCCGGCTGCGCACCTTTCATCGGCCGGCGAACCTCGAAGACCTTTTTCTCAAGCTCACCGGCCGGCAGATTCGCGAGGAGGGCTAGCCAATGAACAACACGACGACAACATCGACGACGGCAGCAAGCGGCGCCACGCCGCCGACGCGCTCCGTATGGCGCGCGCCCGAACTCTCGCTGCGCTGGTGGCCTGTGTTTTTGCGCAACCTGCTCGTGTGGCGCAAGCTCGCGATACCGAGCCTCATCGGCAACATTGCCGAGCCCTTGATCTGGCTCGTGGCTTTCGGCTATGGCATGGGAGCGTTGGTAGGGCAGGTATCGGTGGACGGCGTGAAGGTGCCTTACATCCTGTTCCTGGCCAGCGGCTCGATCTGCATGAGCGCAATGAACGCCGCGAGCTTCGAGGCGCTGTACTCGGCCTTTTCGCGCATGCATGTGCAGAAGACCTGGGACGGCATCATGAATGCACCCGTCGGGCTCGACGACATCGTGCTGGCCGAGATGCTGTGGGCGGCGTTCAAGTCGATCTTTACGGTAACCGCGATCCTGTTCGTGATGCTTGGGCTGGGGATCAGCCACAGCCCTAAGTTGATCGTCGCTTGGATGGTGCTGGCGGGCGCGGGGATTACCTTCTCGTCCATTGCGCTGATCTTCAATGCGCTGGCGAAGGGGTACGACTTTTTTACTTATTACTTCACGCTGTTCATGACGCCGATGATGTTCTTGAGCGGGGTGTTCTTTCCGTTGGAGCAGTTGCCTTCTGCTATGAGGGCTGTGGCGGCTTGGCTGCCGTTGACGAATGCGGTGGCTTTGGTGAGGCCTCTTTTTATGGATCAGTGGCCTTTGGAGTGGTGGCGGCACGCGGTGGTTTTGGGTGTCTATGCGGTTACAGCTTTTTGGGTGGCGCTGGGGTTGACTCGAAAAAGATTCAAGAGCTAGCCAAGGGCTTTCTTGCGATCGCAACGTAGTTTTTAGGATAGCCCCGGGCCGTGAACATTTTTCTGGCCTCAAGCCGGTGAAAGAAAATGCCAAGCAATGCAAAAATGCCGCGCATCAGGTACATCACAGGCGCCAGAACGTGCGCCTTCCAGCCGGTACCTAGCTCCTCAGCAGTGGACGGCAGGTAGCGCGCTGCGCAGTTCAACTGATAGCCGAGCGTGCCAAAGTAGCCTTCGAGCCAATCGAGACGCTCTATTTCGAAGCGAGCGCCTTCGAACAGATAACGCACACCGAACTGGGTGTAGCGGAAGAAGTCATAAGGTTGCTCGTGCTCCTCGTAGAACAGGGGCGCCGTATAGATTAGCCGCCCCCCTGGCTTGAGGACCCGAAACAGCTCTTGAAGTACCAGAGCGGGTTCTGGCAGGTGCTCCATTACCTGGTTGAACACGATGAAGTCATACCGACCTGCTTCAACAGGAATCGCCTTCAGGTCGCACACATAGGTCGACTTGGCGTATGGTTTGTCGACCATTTCGAAGTCTGCCGATTCGTACTGGACATGTTCAAAAAGGTGCTTGTAGGGCGCGTCGCCAGCGCCCGCGTCCAGCATCAAGGACCCGGCCGGCATCGCACGCGAAAACGCAAGGTTTTCCTGATCGAGCCGAAGTCGCGAGGAGTTGAAGGCCATCTGTTGCTTCATGTATTTCTTCATCCCGTCATTCTGCCCAGATAACCAATCCTGCTATCACTAAGTCCAATGGACTTAGCGCGTCCCGCTTGGGGTTGTCCGCCCGCAATCGTCGCGTTCTTCAGCTGGAACTCTCGCCTTTCAACCCGCCTTCGGAAAATTAATTGCACGCAATTTAATTGCTCGATATAATTCAACCCATGCACGCCAACAAACCACCTGCCGACGAAATGCTGAAGCTGGACAACCAGCTCTGCTTCGCCGTCTACTCCGCCTCGTTGGCCATGACCCGCCTCTACAAGCCGGTCCTGGAAAAGCTGCAGCTCACCTACCCCCAATACCTGGTAATGCTCGCCCTCTGGGAGCAAGACGGCCCCACCGTCTCCGCACTCGGCGAGCGCCTCTCGCTCGACTCCGGCACCCTCACGCCCCTGCTCAAGCGGCTCGAAGCCAACGGTTACGTAGCCAGGGTGCGCGACGTGGCCGACGAGCGGCGCGTGCACATCACGCTCACTGCCGCCGGCCGCAAGCTCAAGGCCCGTGCGGTCAACGTGCCCGAGTGCCTGATGGCCGCCGCCCAGTGCTCGGTGCCCGAGTTGATTTCGCTCACCCAGCAGATCCAGGCCCTGCGCGACCGCATCAAGAAAGCCGCCTGACCAGCCAAAGGCACCGCACCGCTTCAAGTTTCTTCCCGCTTCATCCAAAGAAGCTCCTTTCACCGTTCCCTCCGCCCTCATCCACAAAGGAATCACCATGACCACCAAACTCGACAAGGTTCTCTACACCGCTGAAGCCCACACCGTCGGCGGCCGCGACGGCGCAGGCAAGTCCAGCGACGGCGCCATCGACGTCAAGCTGAGCTCGCCCGGTTCGGGCAAGCCCGGCACCAACCCCGAGCAGCTGTTCGCGGTCGGCTACGCCGCCTGCTTCATCGGCGCGATGAAGGCGGTTGGCCCGAAGATCGGCGTGAAGGTGCCTGAAGACGTGGCCATCGATTCCAAGGTTTCCCTCGGCCCGACGAACGGCGGCGCGGCCTACGGCATTTCGGTGCAGCTCGCAATCACGCTGCCCGGCCTGGACGCCGAGCAAAAGCAGAAGCTGGTCGACACGGCTCACCAGGTCTGCCCGTACTCGAACGCCACTCGCGGCAACATCGACGTCGAACTGACGATCGCCTGATTTCCCGCTGAGTGACAAAAAAAGAGCGCTCCGGCCACAAGCCGGGGCGCTTTTTTCATGGCCGGCGTTGTCTCGAGGGCGACCCGGAAAATGCAAACGCGATAGCGCCTTTCACCAAGCTTGGCTAATGTGGCCGCACGCCCTTCAACGCACCGTGGAGATCGATCCCATGAGCACCACCAGCCTCCTCATCCGCAAGGACGAACTCGCCGCCACGCGGCTGCACACCGCCACCGAGCAGCCTTTGGCCGACGGCCAAGTGCGCGTTCGCATCGACGGCTTTGCGCTCACCTCCAACAACATCACTTACGCCGCCTTCGGCGATGCAATGAGCTACTGGCAGTTCTTCCCATCGGGCGAAGAAGGCTGGGGCAGCATTCCGGTATGGGGCTTCGCAAGCGTGGTGCAGTCGCTGCACCCGGGCGTGGCGGTGGCCGAGCGGCTCTATGGCTACTGGCCCATGGCGTCTGGCGCGGTGCTCAGCCCCGAGCGCCTCTCGCCGGAGCGCTTTGCCGACGGTGCCCCGCACCGCGCGGCGCTGCCGGCGGTCTACAACCAGTATTTCCGCTGCAACGCAGACCCGCTCTACACCGCCGACACGGAAGACGTCCAGGCGCTGCTGCGCCCGCTGTTCATCACCTCTTGGCTGATCGACGACTTCATGGCCGACAACGACTTCTTCGGCGCCGGCACCATGCTGCTGTCGAGCGCATCGAGCAAGACAGCCTACGGCACCGCCTTTCAGTTGCACCAGCGCGAAGGCATCGAGGTGATCGGCCTCACATCGCCCGCCAACGTGGCCTTCTGCGAAAGCCTGGGCTGCTACCACCGCGTGGTGACGTACGACGCGCTCGACAGCATTGCGGCCGACACGCCCTGCGTGTACGTCGACTTTGCCGGCAACGGCGGCCTACGCAACGCCATTCACACGCGTTTTGCCAATCTCAAATACAGCTGCTCGATTGGCGGCACGCACGTGGAGCAGCTCTCGTCCAAGGGCGCCGGCAAGGACCTGCCGGGCCCGCGCGCCACCTTGTTCTTTGCGCCTGCACAAATCAAGAAGCGCACCGCCGAGTGGGGTGCGGACGAATTCGGGGGGCGCATGGTGTCCGCCTGGCGCAGCTTTCTGTCCACGGTGAGCGACGCAAAGAACCCGTGGCTGCGCGCCGAGCACCACCACGGCGGCGAGGCCGTGCAGGCGGCCTATGCGCAGGTGCTGGCCGGCAAGGGCGACCCGCGCACCGGCCATATCCTTTCGCTTTACAAACAACCCGGCGGGCTTTAACGGCGCCGGCGCGGGGGTAGCGACAATCGCTGCATGACCCCTTCCCCCGCAGCGCCCGCCAACACCCATCCTTACGAGAGCCTCACGCCCGACGTGGTGCTCGACGCGCTCGCGACGCTCGGCCTGCACGGCGACGGCCGGCTCACCGGCCTCAACTCCTATGAAAACCGCGTCTACCAGGTGTACCTGGAAGACCCGAATCCGTATCCGGCCGTCGTCGTCAAGTTTTACCGGCCCGAACGCTGGAGCGAGGCCGAGATTCTGGAAGAGCACGCCTTCTCGCTCGAACTGGCCCAGGGCGAGGTGCCCGCGGTGCCGCCGCTGGCCTTCGACGGCACCACGCTGCACCACCACGCCGGCTTCGCCTTCAGCGTGAGCCCCTACCGCGGCGGCCGTGCGCCCGAGCTCGACGACTTCGAGGTGCTCGAATGGGTCGGCCGCTTCCTGGCGCGCATCCACACCGTTGGCAGCGCCAAGCCTTTCGAGGCCCGCCCCGCGCTCGACCTGCAGACCTTCGGCATTGCCTCGCGAGACTGGCTGCTGGCCAACAACAAGGTGCCGCTCGACGTGCAGCGCGAATGGGAAACGGCCTGCAACGAGGCGCTGGACATGATCGGCGCGACCGCGCTCTCGGTGAATGCGCCGGCCTCGGACTTCCAGCCGCGCAAGCTGCGCCTGCACGGCGACGTGCATCCCGGCAACATCTTGTGGACACCCACCGACCGGCCCGGCGGCGGCCCGCACTTCGTCGACCTGGACGACGCGCGCACCGGCTTCGCGGTGCAAGACCTCTGGATGCTGCTTTCGGGCGACCGCGCGCAGCGCACCTCGCAGTTGTCGGGCCTGCTCGATGGCTACGAACAGTTCCGCGAATTCGACCGCCGCGAACTCGCACTGATCGAGCCGCTGCGCACGCTGCGGCTCATTCACTACAGCGCCTGGCTCGCGCGCCGCTGGGAAGACCCGATCTTTCCGATCAACTTTCCGTGGTTCGGCTCCAGCGACTACTGGAAGGGGCAGATTCTCGTGCTGCAGGAGCAGTGCGAGCAGATGGCCGAGGAGCCGCTGTACGCCTGAGCCGTCCTCCGGCTTGCAGCCGCGAAGGTTGCGGGCTCATGGCAGAACCGGCCGCGCGCCTGCGCCCGCCTTCGGCGCATTGAAGGCATGCAGAAAGGCGCTCTGCAATTCGCCCGGCAGATCGGAGCGGTGGCACATTGCATAGCCAAGGCTCGGCGGTTCGTCCGACAGCGGCACGAAGCGGATGTCGGGCCGCGCGATGCAGGCGAGCGACTCCACCACCAGGCCGATGCCGGCACCGGCCGCCACCAGCCCCACGAGCGAGATCGACGAGGTGGCGCACTGGTTGACCCGCGCCGTGATGCCGGCACGCGAGAAATAGCTGGCGATGCGGTCGAACACCACCGGGCCGACTTCGCGCCGCACGCCGACCAGCGTCTCGTGCCGCAGGTCCGCCGCCTCGATGCGCTCGGCGCCAGCCAGCCGATGCGTGGCAGGCACCACGGCGACGAAACGGTCACGCGCCACTTCGCGCACGACCAGGTCATCGCGCGAAGAGGGCGGATGCACCACGGCAAGGTCGAGCCTGCGGTGCGCCACGGCCTCCTCCAGCTCGTCGGACAGGCCCTCGGTGAGCGCCAGCACCACGCCCGGGTACGCGGCCGAGAAGACGCGCATCGCATCGGGAAAGAAGGACAGGGCCGCAATGGGGGTGACGCCGATCTCCAGCCGGTCGAAAGCGCCGCGTCCGATGGCGCGTGCGGCCTCGTCGGTTTCGGCGGCACGCGACAGCAGGCGCTTGGCGTGCGGCAACAGGCGGGCGCCCTGCTCGGTGAGGCGAACGCCGCGGGCCTGGCGATCGAAGAGCGCGAAGCCGAGCTCTTCTTCAAGTCGCTGGATGCGCACGCTGAGCGCAGGCTGCGAAACGGCGAGCAGCGAGGCGGCGCGACGGATGTTGCCGATCTCCGCGAGCGTGACGAAGCACCGCCATTGCTTGAGTTCCAAGAAAGCGATCTCCGTTCAGTCAGGCGGCAACCAAGATCGACTTCGCGCCGGCGCCGCGGCACCACACGAGTCGAGGGACATTCAAGGGGCGACGGGATTGCCCGGCGTGCCCAGCCCGCCAGCCAACTCGGCGGCGGAGGCCACGGCGGGCTGGCGATAGGAGACGCGCACGGCCGCAGGCTGCGGCATTGCCGCAGGTGTGGCCGCCACGGCCGGCCTGGTCACCCCGCCTTTGGTGATGGTGACCGGCGCGTTGGATGCCGCCACGGGCGCGACAGGCGCAGGAGCCGCTGCGGCGGTGGCCGTGGCGAGCGCAGGCGCGGGCTTCACGGCATTGGGGTCGTGCAGCACCACGCTCTTGCTCACGCCCACGCCGGTGCCGATAGGCCCCACGCCGACGCCCACACCCACGCCGGCCGAACCGGCCACCACGCCCGAGTTGTTGACCGCCACGCCCGCGCCGAGCGGGCCCCAGCCGGTATTGAGCCCGACCGAGAAATTGCCGTCCTTGGTGGCACCCAGGCCGAGCGAGAGCCCGGGCACCAGCGGAATGCCGATGCGGTAGTGCGAACAGCCGCTCATCGAAACCAGCAGCACCGCCGCCGCAACGGCGGCCCCTGCCCGAACGATGCGCGGCCGGGCGTTCACACCAGCAGCGCGTTCACGCGCCTCACGTAGGCCGCGGGATCGGCCGGCAGGCCGCCTTCGGCCAGAAGGGCCTGGTCGAACAGAATGTTTGCCAGATCGTCGAAGTGCTCGGAGCCGTCGAGCTTCTTCACCAGCGCGTGCTCGGCGTTGACTTCGAGCACGGGCTTCAGGTCGGGCGCGGGCTGGCCGGCCTGCTTGAGCATGCGCGCAAGCTGCGTGCTCATGCCGCCGTCCTGCACCACCAGGCAGGCGGGCGAATCGACCAAGCGCGTGGTCACGCGCACGTCGCCGGCCTTGTCCTTGAGCGCTTCCTTGAGCTTCTCGAGCATCGGCTTGAAGGTTTCGGCGGCTTCCTCGGCGGCCTTCTTCTCGGCCTCGTCCTGCAGCTTGCCGAGATCGACCGCGCCCTTGGCCACGCTCTGCAGCGGCGTGCCGTCGAACTCGGTGAGGTAGTTGAGCGCCCACTCGTCCACGCGGTCGGTCATGAGCAGCACCTCGATGCCCTTCTTCTTGAAGACCTCGAGCTGCGGGCTGTTCTTGGCGGCGGCGAGCGTGTCGGCCGTGATGTAGTAGATCGCGTCCTGGCCTTCCTTCATGCGCGCCTTGTAGTCGGCAAAGCTCACGCTCACCGTGTCGCTCGTGGTCGAGGCAAAGCGCAGCAGCTTGGCAATGCGGTCGCGGTTGCCGAAGTCTTCGCCCAGGCCTTCTTTCAGCACGGCGCCAAACTCGGCATAGAACTTGGCGTACTTGCCCGATTCGTCCGCCGCGGCAGCCGCGGTTTCGGCCGCGGTAGGTGCGTTCTTGTCGACCACGTCGGTCACCGCTTCGGTCGGCTCGGGTGCGGGCACCGATTCGCCGGAGCCCACGTCGATCTTGCCCTCGCCGCTTTCCGGGCCGGTCTTCTGCTTCTTGGCCAGGTCTTCGAGCATGCCGAGCACGCGCTTGGTGCTGCCCTCGCGAATGGCCTTCACGTCGCGGCTTTCCTGCAGCAGCTCGCGGCTCACGTTGAGCGGCAGGTCGGACGAGTCGATCACGCCCTTCACGAAGCGCAGGTAGCTCGGCAGCAGCGCCTCGGCGTCGTCCATGATGAAGACGCGCTTCACGTACAGCTTGACGCCCGCGCTCTTTTCGCGGTTCCACAGGTCGAACGGCGCCTTCGAGGGGATGTAGAGCAGCTGCGTGTACTCGGTGCTGCCCTCCACGCGGTTGTGGCTCCAGGCGAGCGGCGCCTCGTAGTCGTGGCTGATGGTCTTGTAGAACTCTTCGTACTGCTCGGGCGTGATGTCCTTCTTGTTGCGGCTCCACAGGGCATTGGCCTTGTTGACCGTTTCCCATTCGCCGGTCTTGACCATGTCGCCGGGCTGGTCGTTCTCGCCTTCCTTCCACTCCTCTTTTTCCATGAGGATGGGCAGCGAGATATGGTCGGAATACTTGCCGACGATCTGCTTGAGCTTCCAGGCATTGAGGTATTCGTCGGCGTCGTCGCGCAGGTGCAGCGTGATGCTGGTGCCGCGCTCGGCACGCGTGATGTCGGCCACTTCGAAGTCGCCCGCGCCGCCGCTCACCCAGCGCACGCCCTGCGCAGGCGGCAGGCCGGCGCGGCGCGATTCGACCGTGATCTTGTCGGCCACGATGAAGCCCGAGTAGAAGCCCACGCCGAACTGGCCGATGAGCTGCGCATCGGCCTTCTGGTCGCCGCTGAGCTTGCTCATGAAGTCCTTGGTACCACTTTTTGCGATGGTGCCCAGGTTGTCGATGGCTTCCTGGCGCGACAGGCCGATGCCCTTGTCGGTGATGGTGATGGTGCGCGCGGCCTTGTCGAACGAAAGGCGCACGTCCAGGTTGGGCTGGTCTTCGTACAGCTCGGGGTGGTCGATGGCCTCGAAGCGCAGCTTGTCGCAGGCGTCCGATGCGTTCGAGATCAGCTCGCGCAGGAAGATTTCCTTGTTGGAGTACAGCGCATGCGTGACGAGATGCAGCAGTTGCGCGACTTCAGCCTGGAACGGTAGTTTCGTATTGGAAGAATCAGCCATGGGAAAGAAGAAATATCGAAACCAAAAAATTCTAAGCCGGACAGCCTTGACCGCACGTCCGACCCGCCAACTCTGCGAGTTGGGGCTGGCGCCCCAAAAAACAATAGGCCGCATTTCTTGCGGCCGCGTGAAGCCCCGCGCAGGCTTTACCTGGGTTGGGATTCCACTTCGCGGGTCCAGCGGTCGATGAGCCGCTTTCGCTCGGCGGCCTTGCCGTATTTCTCGAAGTCGTACTTGATGAGCTTCACGTCGCTCATCGACGGAATGCGCGCGTCGGGCTTGAAGGTCTTGTTGGCCGGCGACTGCAGGCTGCCGGCCTGCCCGCCGATCGCCTGGCCGACCGGGCTCATGAGCCAGTCGTAGTAGCGCCTGGCATTCTCCTTGTTGCGCGCGCCCTTGACCAGTGCGATGCCGCCCACCTCGTAGCCCGTGCCTTCGCAGGGCGCGGCAGTTTTTACCGGAAATTTGTCGTACCGCCAGCGCTCGAAGCCGAAGATGAAGCTCACGCCGACCGCCACTTCGCCCTTGGCCACGTTGGGCGCCTGCGCCTGGCCGCTGCGGGTGTAGCTGGTCACGTTGCGGTGCAGCTTCTTCAGGTAGTCGAAGGCCGCGTCCTCACCCATCTGCTGCACCAGGCCCGCGATGATGGTGTAGGCCGTGCCGCTGGAGGCCGGGTGCGAAATTTCGATCTCGCCCCTGTATTCGGGCTTGACCAGGTCGGACCAGCACTTGGGCTCGCTCAGCTTCTTTTTCTTGAGCAGGTCGGTGTTGAAGCCGAAGCCGATGGCGCTGGTGTAGAAGCCGCCCACCATGTTCTGCGACATGGCGTATTGGCGCACCGCCCAGTCGTGCAGGTCGTTGATATAGGCCGGCCGGTAGGCTTCGAGCAGGCCTTGCTCGGCCGCCTGCAGGAACGGGTCGCCCGTGCCGCCCCACCAGATGTCGGTCTTGGGGTTGGCCGCTTCGGCGCGCAGTTGGGCACCGATTTCTCCGGTGCCCTTGTGTGCCTGCTGCACCCTGATGCCGGTCTCGCGTGTGAAGGCCGCGGCGGCCGCCTCGCACCAGCCCGCGTCGGTGCTGCAGAGTGCATTCACCGTGCCCTGCGCCGCCGCGCCCGTCGTAAAGAAGGCCAGGAAGCCCGCGCATGCGGCTAGGGCCGCGACGTTCCTGATGGCAAAAGGGCGCATGCGTTCTCCGGCAAGTGATGGAATGGCAACAAGCCGCAGGATAGCGGGCAAACCAGCTCAGCGGGCAGCCAACAGCGGCGGCAGGTGCTCGGCGAGCCAGTCGATCACCACCCGCGTCTTGTGCGGCAGGTAGCGGCCTTGGGAGCGGATGACGTTGAGCTCGAAGCCGAAAGGCCGCGGCTCCTCGAATACGCGCACCAGCGTTCCCGCGGCCAGCGCTTCGGCGGCGAGCCAGGCCGGCAGCCGCGACAGGCCCATGCCGCCAATGGCGGCTTCGAGCAGCACCTCGGCACTGTCGCAGCGCAGCCGCGAAGGCAGCACCACCTCGACAAGCCGGCCTTCGGCATCGTGAAAGCGCCAGGGCCAGATCTGCCCGTCGCGGGCATAGAACACCGCCTCGTGCGACGACGGAGCCGCCAGCTCGGCCACGCTTGCCGGGCGTTCGTGCGCCGCCAGATAGGCGGGCGCGGCGCACAGCATCATCCACTGCATGCCGACCGGCCGGGCCACCAGGTCGGCGGTGTCGGGCAGCCCGCCGCTGCGAATGGCAAGGTCGAGGCCCTCCTCGACCAGGTCCACGCGCCGGTCGTTGAATGAAAGCTCCAGCGAAAGCCCCGGATGCCGGCGCGCGAGCGCAAGCAGCAGCGGCCCGACCTTCATGCGCCCGAGCATCGCGGGCATGCTGAGGCGCACCAGCCCCGTCGCGGTGCAGCGCGCGGCATCGGCCATCGCCTCGGCGGCGTCGAGCTCGGCCAGCGCGCGGCGGCAGCGCTCGTAGTAGCCGTGGCCTTCTTCGGTGAGGCTCTGGCTGCGCGTGGTGCGCAAAAAGAGCCGCGTGCCCAGCCGCGCCTCGAGCCGCGCGATGCTCTTGGCCACCGCCGAGCGCGTGACGTGCAGCCGCTGCGCAGCGAGCGCGAAGCTGCCGGCCTCCACGGCCGCGACAAATTCTTCTATGCCTTGGAGACGTTGACTCATTGGAGATTTTCAGGCGCCATGAAGTGGAAAATTATCCACCACTGGATAGATCGACTCACCAATAGCATGAACAGCTCTTTGTTTATATGGAGTCTTTTCATGCAGGAACCTCAAGCGCTTCGCCGCTGGCAACTCTCTTCTTTTGGCAACGAGCACCTCGAACAGGTCGAGCGGCCGCTCCCCACGCCCGGGCCTGGCCAGATCCTCGTGCGGGTGGGCGCGGTGTCGCTCAACTACCGCGACCTTCTGATGGTGCGCGACGGCATGGGCATGAAGTTCGACATGCCTTTCACGCCCGCCTCCGACATGGCCGGCACCGTCGTGGCCGCGGGCGCGGACGTGCGGCGGTTTGCCGTCGGCGACCGCGTGATCAACACCTTCTGGGGCGGATGGATCGACGGCCAGTGGACGGCCGATGCGGTATTGGCCGGCGGGCCCGGACCGGGCATGCTCGCTTCGCACGTTCTCCTCGACGCTGCCTGGGCCGTGGCCGCGCCGACCACACTGGACTTTGCCGAAGCGAGCACGCTCCCCTGCGCCGGCCTCACCGCCTGGTTCGCCCTGGCCGAAACGGGGGCGCTCCGGCCCGGCCAGACCGTGCTGATCCATGGCACGGGCGGCGTGGCGCTGTTCGGTTTGCAGATTGCGCGGCTGCATGGCGCGCGCACCATCGTGATCTCGGGCAGCGAAGACAAGCGCGCGCAGACCCTTGCACTCGGCGCCACCCACGTACTGATACGCGACAGCGACTGGCCCGCCGAAGTGCGTCGCCTCACGCAAGGCCGCGGCGCCGACCATGTGCTCGAGCTCTCGAGCGGGCCGAACCTCGATCGTTCGCTGCAGGCGACTGCGCAAGGCGGGCGCGTATCGATCATCGGCATGCTCGGCGGCGAAACGCTGAGCGCTTCGTTCTATGCCATGGTGCTCGGCCGCGTCACGGTGCAAGGCATTGGCGTGGGCCATCGCCGTGCGCTCGAAGACCTGGTGCGCGCCGTCGACGTGAACGCGCTCAAGCCCGTGATTGCGGCGCGCTACGCGTTCGATGCATTGCCCGATGCGCTCGACCACCTTGCATGCGGCGCCTTCGGAAAGATCGTGGTCACGCTCTGAGACGCCTCGTTAGCCGGTTGCGGAACGCGTGTCAGAAACAAAAGATCGCCGATTTGTGAACAGGTTCCGATAGATGCAACAACATGCGTGACGCTTGTTGTTTCCATTCCTAGAATCCGCCCGCGCCATGGCCCAGGCCACGCATTTTTCTAACAACTTCAGGATGGAACAACATGGAACATAGCACCTACAAAAAGTGGTCGGCCGAGTTCATTGGTACTTTTTGGCTCACGTTCGGCGGCTGCGGTAGCGCTGTTCTGGCCGCGGCCTTTCCGGGCCTTGGCATCGGCTTTCTGGGCGTCTCGCTGGCGTTCGGCCTCACGGTGGTGACCGGCGCCTATGCGCTCGGCCCCATCTCGGGCGGCCACTTCAACCCCGCCGTCTCGATCGGCCTCGCGGCCGCGGGCCGCTTCAAGGCTTCGCAGCTCGCGGGCTACATCGTGGCGCAAGTGCTGGGCGCCATTGCAGCGGCCGGCGTGCTCTACCTGATTGCCACGGGCAAGCCCGGCGCAGACATCGGCGGCTTTGCCACCAACGGCTTCGGCGAGCACTCGCCCGGCAAATACGGCATGACTGCCGCGCTGGTGTGCGAAGTGGTGCTGACCGCGGTGTTCCTGATCGTGATCCTCGGCTCCACCGCCAAGCGCGCAGCCGGTGGCTTCGCGGGCCTGGCCATCGGCCTGTGCCTCACGCTGATTCACCTGATCTCCATTCCGGTGACCAACACCTCGGTCAACCCGGCGCGCAGCACCGGCCCGGCGCTGTTCGGCCCCTCGTATGCAGTGTCGGAGTTGTGGCTGTTCTGGCTCGCACCCATCGTGGGCGCGATCATCGGCGCGGTGATCTACCGCGCGCTGCTCAGCAACAACGACGACTGATCTTCGGTCAGCTGCCGCTGGCCGACTGCACCAGCGGCAGCGAGGTCGACTGGCCGATCGATTCGGTCCCGCTCGCGTGCGATGCCGCGTACGCGCCGGCCTCCACATCGGACACCGGGATCGTCGAGTTCATGGCCGGCGCGCTGGTCGACTGGCCGATGGACTCGGTGCCGCCGGGCCGCGCGGCAGCCATTGCACCCGCAAGCACGTCGGGGTTCTCGGGCGAATTCATCTGCAGCGGGTGGTAGTCCGAGCCGTCGGTCGTCTCGGCCGACGCATGAACGGCACCCAGCGCCGCAAACGCGGCAAAGGAACCAAGGGCAAGAAGCTTGAAGGAAGTGCGCATGGTGTGTGCTCCTGAATGGCGGTTGTCCCCGGCCGCGTGCCATCGCGCGAACTGCGCGTGGCAAGGCCTGAACGCACTCTAGGCAGCCGGACTGAGCTGGCCCTGAGCAATGAATTAGCTGGCAATGAGCGGCGCCGTCGGCGGCGGAAGATGCACCCGCGCCATCAGTCCCGAGCCACCCCCTTCCGCTTCGGCGCGGTTGCACAGCTCGATGCGCAAGCCGTGCCGCTCGGCCGCCGTGCGCGCAATGGCGAGCCCCAGCCCGCTGCCGCCCGCAGGTGAGCCCGGCACGCGAAAGAAGCGGTCGAACACGCGGCCGATCGATGCTTCGGGAATGCCCGGCCCGTTGTCCAGCACGTCGACCACGGCATGGCCGCCTACTTCGTGCAGCCGCACATCGACCACGCCGCCTTCGGGCGCATAGCGCAGTGCGTTGTCGAGCAGGTTGTCGAACACGCTGCGCAACTCGGCGGCCGGTGCGTGCACCACGGGCGCAATCGATCCCTCGAAGCCGATGTCCACGCGCCGCGCGTCGGCCAGCACCATCAGCTGGCTTACGCTTTCGCGCAGCAGGGCTTCGATGTCGACCGGCTCGCCCGGCATGGGGCGGCCCGGTGCGTCTTGCCGCGAGAGGCTCAGCAGCTGTTCGATCAGGTGCTGCGCGCGCGTGACGCCGGCTTCGAGCTGGTTGAAGCGCTCGGTGGCTTCGCCCGCAGGCACATGCGCGCGCAGGTTCTCGATCTGCAGGCCGATGGCGGCCATGGGCGTGCGCAGTTCGTGGGCTGCGTCCTGCACGAAGCGGCGCTGCGTGGCAAAGGCATTGCGCACGCGCGACAGCAGCTGGTTGAAGGCCTGTACCAGCGGCGCGATCTCGTCGGGCACGCGCGCCAGCGAAAGATCGGTGAGGCTGCGCTCGTCCTGCGAGGCCACGTCGCGCGCCACCGCCCGCAGCGACCGCGAGGCCGCCGACACGATGAGCCACAGGATCAGCAAGGCCAACGGCAGCAGCAGCGCGATGGGCAGGCCTTCGAGCAGCGCGCGGCGCAGTGCCCGGCGCCGCCGGTAGTCCTCGTTCTGCAGCACCTGCACGCGCGGCTGGTCGGCGCGCGGTCCGGGGTCGGCGGTGAACACGCGCCAGCGCGAATGCGTGTGCGCGCCGGTGCTCGCATCGCTGAAGCCCGGTCGCGGCTGCAAGGGCACCGCAGCCAGCGGCGGCCACGAACTCGCAAGCAGCGTGCGGCCGTCGGCGCTCCATATCTGCACCACGAAGGCGCCGCGTGCAAAGGCGGCTTCGCCGTCGAGCGGGCGAGGCGCGCGGGGCGGATCGGTGCCCGCATGGGAATCGGCCACGAGCCGCATCTGCTCGTCGAGCGCGTTGTGCACCAGGTCGCCATACGCGACGAAGGTGAACCACGCCGTGAGCGCCGCCGCCGCCACGTGCAGCGTAATGAGCCAGAACAGCAACTGCGAGCGCAGCGAGCGCGGACGCCACCAGCGGCCCGGCGCAGCGCTCATGCGACGACGCGCCATCCCAACCCGCGCACGTTGCGGATCGACTCGGCACCGAGCTTGCGGCGCATGCCGTGGATCAGCACATCGATGGCGTTGCTGGTCACTTCCTCGCCCCAGCCGTAGATACGGTTCTCGAGCTGCTCGCGCGAGAGGATGGCGCCGGGCCGCTCCAGCAATGCGTGCAGCAATGCAAATTCGCGCGCCGTGAGCGCCTCGCGCGTGCCGTGGATCACCACCTCGCGCGTGGTCAGGTCCAGCTGCATCGCGTTGCCGCCGATCAGCGAATGCGCGGCGCCGTCGCGCCGGCGCACCACTGCCCGCATGCGCGCCAGCAGCTCGCGAAATTCGAAGGGCTTGCGCAGGTAGTCGTCCGCGCCAAGGTCGAGGCTGTGGATGCGGTCGTCGAGCCCGTCGCGCGCGGTGAGCACCAGCACCGGCGTGGCGTCGCCGCGTTCGCGTGCGCGCCGCAGCACCTCGGTGCCGTCCTGCCGGGGCAGCCCCAGGTCGAGCAGCACGCAGGTGTAGCCGCCATCGCCGAGCGCGCTTTGCGCCAGTTCGCCGTCGCGCACCCAGTCGGCCGACCAGCCCGCGCCCTCGAGCGCCTGCTTCAGGCTGCGCCCGATCATCTCGTCGTCTTCCACCAGCAGCACACGCATCGTGTCGACTCCTTGGGCGGCAAGGCAGCAGCGTGTCGGGATGAGCGGCAGTGCCTTGCGCCGTGGCGCAGCGTAGGGGCGGAGTCTTAGGCGAGTCTTAGGGCCTGTCAACGCTGCACTGGCAAAGGCTCACAGCACGCGCACGTCGTGCCGCTCGCCCTCGCCGTCCGCTGCAAAGGCCAGCAGGCGCATGGCCTCTTCCTGCGCGCCGAGCCGGTCGGCCTTCGACCAGCGCGTGAAGGGCTCCAGCACCGCGGTGGCCGTGTTTTTCGCACGCTCGATTTTCCAGATGCCTGCAACGAAGCCGTCGAGCAGCACCGTGCCGCGAACGATGCCGTTCACGGTGAACACCCGGGCACGGTGCTCCTCGCTCATCACACGGCTGCGGTCGGCATGCGAGAGCAGCAGGTTGTCCCATTCGGCGACCAGGCGCGGCGGCGCGAGCGTGTCGGGGTCGGGCCGCGGCGCGCGGGGCAGGTCGAACAGATCCTGTCCTTCATCGCCGGTGAACACGCGCAGCTGCGGCCCCAAGCGCTCGGCCACGGCCTTCCAGCCCGTGAGGCCCGACCATGCACCCGCATCGGCGAGCGTGGCGGGCCCGAAGGCCGCCAGGTAGCGCAGCAGCAGGTCGTCCTGCGTGGCGGGCGCCACGTCGGCGGCGGATTCGCCCAGCCACTCTGCAATGGGTTGCAGCTGTGCGCTCTGGTGCGAGTTCCAGCTGCCCGCCGGAGGCAGGTGCACCAGCGGTACGTTGTTGCGGATGAGTGCTGCGAGCGAAGCGGGCTCACGGTCTTTCCATTGCAGCGCGAGCGCCTGCCCGAGTTCGGCACTGGCAAGCGGGCCTTCGCGCAGCAACGCCAACCCGGCCTTCACCACGGCCGCGTGGTCGATGCCTTCGAGCGCCCGCGCATGGCTGCTGCCCCGCAATCCGCGCTGATGCACCGGCTCGAGCAGCGGCCGCCAGGCCAGCGCGTCGGATGCGGCCATCAGGTGCAGGGTCGCGCGCATCGTCGACATGCGTACGATGCGCCGCTTCTTCAGCGCCTCGGTCAGCTGTTCGCGCCGAAAGCCCTCGAGCCGGCTCCACAGGCCGATGTAAGGCGGGTTCGGCGCCTGCGCCTGCAGCCCCGCCAGCTTTTCGATGGCCTGCGTGACCGTCGCCTTGCGCCGCTCCAGCAGCATCTGCCGCGCCAGGGTGGCCCGGTTCAGCGCGCGCTGGCTCAGCACCACGGCCATGGGCAAGAACTCAGAACTTCTCGTGCGGGCCGAGGTAGCGCCACTGCCCCACGGGCAGGTTGCCGAGCATCACCTTGCCGATGCGCACGCGCTTCAGGCCCACCACCTTCAGGCCGACCAGCTCGCACATGCGGCGGATCTGGCGTTTCTTGCCCTCGGTGAGCACAAAGCGCAGCTGCTCGGGGTTCTGCCATTCGACCCGCGCCGGCTTGAGCGGCTGGCCGTCAAGGCTCAGGCCGTGGCGCAGTTTGGCGAGCATCGCCTGCGGGAAGACCGCCTGCACATTGGTCGTGACGGGATCGTCGTCGTCCATGCGCACCAGCTGCCCGGTAGGCGCGGGCTGGCCCAGGCCGTGACACGCCACGCGCACCAGGTATTCCTTCTCCATCACCGAGTCTTCGCCGATCAGCTGGCGCGCGATGCGCCCGTCCTGGGTCATGACCAGGAGGCCGATCGAATCGATGTCGAGCCGGCCGCACGGCGCAAGGCCGCGCAACTGCTGGGGGCTGAAGAAGAAGCGCGCGTTGTCTTCGGCCCAGCGGTTCTGCGGCGTGAAGAGCGTCACTGCCGGCTCGTGGCCGTCCTCGGCCTGGCCGCTCACATAGCCGATGGGCTTGTTGATCAGGATGGTGACCTGGTTCGCCTGTTGGCCCTTGGCGGCCTTGTCCACCTCGATGCGGTCGGACGGCGTGACCTTCACGCCCATTTCGGCCGGCTTGCCGTTCACCTTCACCCAGCCGTTGGCAATCCACTCGTCGGCCTCGCGGCGTGAGCAGAGGCCCAGCTCGGCCATGCGTTTGTTGAGGCGTACAGGTGCGGCGGGAGCGTCAGTCATGCCCGCATTTTCGCCCATGGTCGGTGTCGGCGGGATGTGTCGCATTGCATGGGGATAATGCGCGCCAATGGCCCGCCGACGGCCCCGGACCCGAATGACAAAAATCCTGATCCTCAGTGTGAGCGCCGGCAACGGCCATGTGCGCGCAGCGCAAGCCCTCGAAGCCGCCATGCAATCGGCCCCGCCGCACACGGCGGTCCACATCGATGCCATGGCCCATGTGGCCGGCGGTTTTCGGAAGGTGTACACCGACTGGTACATCCAGCTCGTGAACCGCGCACCGGAGCTGTGGTCTTACCTGCACCAGCGCGCCGACGCCACGCCGCACCACGCGCCCTCGCAGCGGCTGCGCCGCGGCATCGAGCGGCTGAGCACCGGCGCCCTGGTGCGCGAGATCCGCCGCGAGAAACCCGACGCCGTGATCTGCACCCACTTTCTGCCGGCCGAGCTGCTGATGCGCGAGCGCAACCGCGGACGCATCGACTTTCCGGTGTGGCTGCAGATCACCGACTACGACCTGCACAACATGTGGCTGGTGCCGGGCATGGCGGGCTACCTGGCCGCGACGGAAGAAGTGGCCTTCAGGCTCCGGGCGCGCGGCATTCCGGCCGAACGCATCCATGTGACGGGCATTCCGGTGATGCCGGCTTTCTCCGAGCCCGATGCACCGGCCCTCGCGCGCGATGCCTGCGCCGCGGCGCTCGGCCTCGACCCCGCGCGGCCCGTGTTGCTGATGGCCTCGGGTGGCGCGGGCGTCGGCGACCTGCCGAGCATGGTCGAACGCGTGCTTTCGCTCGGCGGCGACAGCGGCTTCCAGGTCATTGCCGTGGCGGGCCGCAACGCCGAGGCGCACACCAGGCTGCAGGCGGTGGCCGCGCGCCACCCCGGCCGCGTGGTGCCGATCGGCTTCACGAACGAAATGCACAAGCTCATGGCCGCAGCCAACCTGGTGGTGACCAAGCCGGGCGGTCTCACGGTGTCGGAGTGCCTCGCGCTCGGCAAGCCGATGCTGCTGATATCGCCGATTCCGGGCCAGGAAGAGCACAACGCCGGCTTTCTCATGGAAGAAGGCGCGGCCTGGCTCGCCTACGACGCGATCGGCCTCGACTACAAGGTGGCGCGCCTGATGGCCGACCCCGCCAAGCTGGCCGACATGGCCCGCCGCAGCCGCGCGCTCGGCAAGCCGCGGGCGGCGGCCACGGTGCTGCAGCGCGTCTTGGGTGAAGCAGCATGAGCGGCGCGCCGGAAAAAACGGGCGTGGCCCGCACCATCGGCTACCTGGCCTGGGTGGTGGTGATGGCTTTTTTCTTTGCGAACGCCGAGATCCAGATCGAAGGCGGCGCGGGCTGGGCCACGTCACTGCCCACCTGGCGCATCGAGAACAACATCTGGCTCGACATTTTCTGGGGCGGCCGTGCGATGACGGGCTATCACGCCTGGGTGTTCACCTTCATGGCGCTGGTGTTCTTTGCGCCCTTGGCCTTCAACGGCCGCTGGACCTGGCGCGACGTGGGCTTGGCCGTTGCGGGCCTGATCGTCTTCTGGGTCTGCGAAGACTTCCTGTGGTTCATCATCAACCCGGCCTTCGGCTGGGCACGGTTCAATCCGGTCGATGCGTTCTGGCACAAGCACTGGGTCTGGGGCGCGCCGGTCGACTACTGGGGCGGCCTGGCGGTGGCCTTGCTGATCCTGGTGACCCGGCACTGGCGGCGCGCGAAATGAGCATAAGGCGCGCGAAACGCAAAGACCGCGACGACAACGCCGCCGCGCACGCCGTGCCGCGGCCCGGGCACTGGGCCGATCCGCTCGACACGCTCCAGGTCGAAAACCTGCACCGCATCACGCCCACGCTGTACCGCAGCGCGCAGCCGCGCATCGCCAACGTGGCGGCGCTGAAGGCCCTGGGCATTCGCACCATCGTGAGCCTGCGCTCCTTCAACGACGACCGGAAGGTGTTTGCGGGCAGCGGCATCCGGCTGGTGCGCGTGCCGATCAACACCTGGTCCATCGACGACACCAAGGTGCTGCGCGCGCTGGTCGCCATTCGAGAAGCCGAAAAGCAGGGCCCGGTGCTGATCCACTGCATGCACGGCGCCGACCGCACCGGCGTGGTGGCGGCGGTCTATCGCATGGCGGTGCAAGGCTGGGACAAGGAGAGCGCGCGGCTCGAGATGCTGCGCGGCGGCTACGGCTATCACACGCTGTGGCGCAACATTCCCCGCTACATCGACCGGCTCGATCCGGAGAAGATGCGCCATGCGCTGGACCACGCGCCGGTGATTCCCGTGGTGTCCTGAAGGCGCCCTGCAGACTTCGCGGGCCGCTCCTATACTGGCCGCCCCGTGGCCTTGGGCCACCTTCGAACAGACCCTTCTTCGGGGTCGCAAGGGGTTCTTCATGGCACTGCAACTGCGCTCTCTCATCCGCGCGAACGGCGAACTCGAACTCTCGCTGCACGACGAACCGGTGCCCGAACCCCAGGCGCACGAGGTGGTGATTCGCGTCGAGGCGTCGCCCATGAACCCGTCGGACCTGGGCCTGCTGTTCGGCGCGGCCGACATGAGCACCGCCAAGGTCTCCGGCACGCCGGAGCGGCCCGTCGTGACGGCCACCGTGCCCGAGCGCGGCATGCCCATGATGGCCGGGCGGCTGGACCAGTCGATGCCGGTCGGCAACGAAGGCGTCGGCGTGGTGGTGAAGGCCGGCTCGTCGGCCGCGGCGCAGGCGCTGCTCGGCAAGACGGTGGCCGCCATCGGCGGCGCCATGTATTCGCAATACCGCGCCGTGGCGGCCGCCCAGTGCCTCGAGCTTCCCGCGGGCACCGCGCCGGCCGAAGGCGCATCGTGCTTCGTGAACCCGCTCACCTCGCTCGGCATGGTCGAGACGATGCGGCGCGAGGGCCACAAAGCGCTGGTGCACACGGCCGCGGCATCCAACCTGGGGCAGATGCTCAACAAGATCTGCCAGAAGGACGGCATCGACCTGGTCAATATCGTGCGCAAGCCCGAACAGGAGGCGCTGCTGCGCGGCATCGGCGCCAAGTACGTGTGCAACGCGAGCTCGCCCACCTTTCTTGAAGACCTGACGCAGGCCCTGGTCGAAACAGGCGCCACGCTGGCCTTCGACGCCACCGGCGGCGGCAAGCTCGCAGGGCAGATCCTCGGCTGCATGGAAGCCGCGCTGAACCGCACCGCAAAGGAATACAGCCGCTATGGCTCGACCACGCACAAGCAGGTCTACATCTACGGCGGCCTCGACCGCTCGCCGACGGAGTTTGTGCGCAACTTCGGCATGGCGTGGGGCATGGGCGGGTGGCTGCTGTTTCCGTTCTTGCAGAAGCTTGGGGACGAAGGTGTGCAGCGTTTGAAGGCGCGCGTCGTTGCTGAATTGAAGACGACGTTTGCGAGCCGGTACACGCGGGAGGTTTCCTTTTTCGAGGCGCTGCAGCTGGATGCCATTGGGGTGTACGGCAAGCAGGCGACGGGGGAGAAGTTCTTGCTGAATCCGAACAAGGGTGTCGCTGCCTGATTTCTTCTTGCGGCCAGCGGTGACGTGAATGCCGCGGCCCTCAGCTAAACCACCAACCGATACCCCACCGCAGTCTCCGTCAGCAAATGCCGCGGCTGAGCCGGGTCCACCTCCAGCTTCTGCCGCAGATGCCCCATATAGATGCGCAAGTAGTGGCTCTGGTCCGTGTGCGACGGCCCCCACACTTCGCGCAGCAACTGGCGCTGCGTGAGCACGCGGCCTGCGTTGGCGACCAGCACCGACAGCAGCCGATATTCAGTAGGCGTCAGGTGCACCTCGGCGCCGGCGCGGCGCACGATGCGCGCGGCGCGGTCCAGCTCTACCTCTCCGAAACGGAACAGCGCTTCCGCCGTATCGTCGCCGTTGGCTGCGCGCGGGCGGCGCAGATTGGCGCGCACGCGTGCCAGCAGCTCGCCGGTGCCAAAAGGCTTGGTGAGGTAATCGTCGGCGCCCGCATCGAGCGCGGCGATCTTGTCGGCCTCGTCGGAGCGGGCAGACAGCACGATGATCGGCACCGCAGACCAGCCCCGCACATCGCGAATCAACGAAACGCCGTCGCCATCAGGCAGGCCGAGGTCGAGCACCAGCAGGTCGGGCTGGCGCGTGCCGGCTGCCGCAAGGCCATCCCGCAGCGTGCCGGCCTCGTGCACCACCCAGCCTTCGGCCTCCAGTGCGCCGCGCACGAAGCGGCGAATCTGAGGCTCGTCTTCGATCACGATGGCGGTGGGAGATGGCATGGCTTCAGAGTTGGGCTTCGGCCGGTTCGGGCGGCTCGCGGCGTGGCAGGGTAACGGTGAATTCTGCACCGCCGCCCTGCGCATTGGCCGCCGTGATCTCGCCGCCATGCGCACTCACTACCGCCCGGCAGATCGCCAGGCCCAGCCCGACACCCGGTGTGGCCGATTCGGCCTCTCCGCGCGTGAACTTGTCGAACAGTTTCTGCTCACGGCCCAGCAACGCGGCGGGCAGGCCGGGGCCGTGGTCGCGCACCGTGAGCACCAGCGTGCCGGGCTCGGCGCGTCCACCCACGACGATGGGCGGGGCGCCGTACTTGGTGGCGTTCTCCAGCAGGTTGACGAGCACGCGCTCGATCAGCACCGCATCGAATTCGACCAGCGGCAGGTCGGCAGCGAGCGCGGTCTGCACGACGGTGTCGCCCAGCGAGGTGCGCGCCGCGCGGATCGACGAGCCCACGACCTCTTCGACCGACTGCCAGTCGCGCCGCAGGTTCACCGCACCGCCCGCAATGCCGCTTTCGAGCCGCGCCATGTCCAGCAGGTTGTTGACCAACGCATGCAGCTCGTGCGCCTGCGCAACGATGGCACGCGCCGCGTTGCCGTGTTCTTCGGGCGGCAGCGTCTGCAGCGATTCGGCCAGCGCGATCAACGCGGTGAGCGGCGTGCGCACGTCGTGCGAGATCGCGCCGAGCAAGGCATTGCGCAAACGCTCCGACTCCATCTCGACCACGGCCTGCTGCGCCACTTCGACGTAGTGCACGCGCTCCAGCGCAATCGCGATCTGCCGCGCCAGCGTTTCGAGCTGCTGCGCCTGTTCCGGAATCAGCAGCCAGCGCGGCTGGGCGGGCGACAGCGCCAGCACGCCGCGCACGCGCATCGGCGCCTGCAGCGGCACGTAGTGCCACGGCTGTGCCGCCAGCGTGGCGGTCGCAAGGCCCGCGGGCTGGCCGTGGCGAAAGGCCCAGTCGGCCACCTGCGCATCGAAGCCCTCGGGCGGCTCCTTCGGCAGCACAAGCTGGTCGGCCGAGTCCGTCACCAGCACCAGCGCATGGCCGCCGAAGTGGCCCTGCACGGCGGCGGCACCGAGCGTGACGACCTGCGTGCTCTCCAGCGCTGCCGAGAGCTCGCGCGTGAGTTCGAACAGCGAGCGCGCACGCCGTTCGCGGCTGGTCGATACGCCCGCCGCAAATCGCAGGCCGGCCGTGAGCTGCCCCACCAGCAGGCCGACGCCCAGCATGATCGCGAAGGTCAACACGTATTGCACATCGCTTACCGCAAACGAAAGCTGCGGCGGCACGAAGAAATAATCGAAGGCCGCGACGTTGAGCAGCGCCGCCAGCGCCGAAGGCCCGCGTCCGAAGCGCATGGCCACACCGACCACGCCCAGCAGGAACAGCATCACGATGTTCGCGAGTTCGAGCACGCCGGCCAGCGGCGTGCAGGCCAGCGTGAGCGCCACGCTGGTGGCCGTGGCCCAGGCATAGCCGGGCCAGTGGATGGGCGCTTTTTCGTGATCTCCTTCGTCGGCGCGCGGCGTGTTGAGCGGCGTGCGTGCGAGGCGGCGCGCGCTGTCGACGCGGCCGACCTCCAGGATGTCGAGAGCGGGTGCATGCTGCGCCAGTGCGCGCGGCAGCGGCTCCGGCGCGGCGGGCCACCAGCGGCGCCATCCGCTCGCGGGCTCCGAGCGCCCCATCACCAGCGTGGCGCAGTTGAGCCTGCGGGCCTGCTCGGAGAGTTGCTCAGCCACATCGGAGCCCGTGAGCACCGCGGTGGCCGCGCCCAGTTCCTCGGCCAGCTTGAGCACCGCAAGGATGCGGTCGCGCTCTTCAGCGGCCAGGCGCTGCAGCCGCGGCGTCTCGACGTAGGCCGCGTGCCAGCGCACGTTGAGCTGGCCCGCAAGCCGCGCCGCGGTGCGCACCGTCTGCGCCGCGCCTTCGTGCGGACCGACGCACGCGAGGATCGCGCCCGAGGTGTTCCAGGCCTGCAGCGCGCCGCCATTCCCATCTTTTCCATTGCGGCCGGCCGCGCCGGACTGCTCGACCCGCCAGCCGCGCACATCGTCTTCCACGTGCTCCGCCGTGCGGCGCAGCGCAATCTCGCGCAGCGCGATCAGGTTGCCCTTGCGAAAGAAATTCTGCGCGGCGCGCTCCGCCTGCTGCGGCAGGTACACCTTGCCGGCCGCGAGCCGCGCCGTGAGCTCGTCGGGCGTGACATCGACCAGCACCACCTCGTCGGCCTCGTCGAGCACGGTGTCGGGCACGGTCTCATGCACGCGCACGCCGGTGATCGCGCCGACGGTGCCGTTGAGGCTCTCCAGGTGCTGCACGTTGAGGGCCGACCACACCTCGATGCCCGCGGCCAGCAGTTCCTGCACGTCTTGCCAGCGCTTGGCGTGGCGCGATCCCGGCGCATTGGTGTGGGCCAGTTCGTCGACCAGCAGCACGGCGGGCTTGCGCGCGAGGGCGGCATCGAGGTCGAACTCGGCCAGCGTGCGGCCGCGGTAGTCCAACTCGCGCAGCGGCAGGGTGTCGAGCCCCGCGAGCAGCGCGGCGGTTTCGCTGCGGCCATGGGTTTCGACCACGCCGATGAGCACGTCGCGCCCCGCGGCGCGCTCGCGTTGCGCGGCACTGAGCATGGCCCAGGTCTTTCCCACGCCCGCGCTGGCGCCGAAATAGATGCGCAGCTTGCCCCGTTGCGCACGCGCCTCGTCGTTGCGCAGTTGCGCAAGCAGGGCGTCGGGGTCGGGGCGGGTGTCGAGCATGGATAGCGTGGAATGGCTGCGCAGGTTAGCGCATCGGGCCGCGCTTGCGGCGCCTGGCCTCATGCCGCCGCGCCGTGCGCGAGAGCACCCACCAGGCAAAGCCCAGTGGAATGAAGAGCGCCGCGAGCGCCAGCACCACGTGGAAGAGGTCAGTGACCATCGCGCAGCCCGCAGCGGGCCAGGTGCTCGCGCCAGCTCACGAGCCGGCCGATCTCGCCCGAGGGCACGCACTCGATCAGGCGGTGCAGCACCTCGGCGTAGCTCGCGATGGGCAGGCGGATCATCAGACGCACGCACGGCGCATCGCTCTCTTGCGAGCAGAGGGCGTGCAGCAACGGCTCGCAGCGCACCACGCCCGCATCGGGGCAACCCGAGACGCTGCGGCGCACGCGCAGCGCGTCGGCGCAGCAGATGGTGACGTCGAGGACGTAGAACGAGCCCGTGGCGGTCACGGGCGCATGCATTCGCAACGTGCCGGGGTGTTCACGGTAAGCGGCATAGGCCATGGTTTTTCTCCTCAGCGCACCGAAGCATCGAGCGCGAGATTCAGTGCGAGAACGTTGACGCGTGATTCACCGAGCACGCCCCAAAGTGCGCTTTGCGTGTTCTTTTCGATCAGCGCATTGATCTGTTCGACCGGCACCCCGCGCACGCGCGCGACGCGGGCCGCCTGGTAGCGCGCTGCGGCGGGGCTGATGTCCGGATCGAGCCCGCTGGCCGAAGCCGTGACCAGATCGACCGGCACCGGCGCGGTGTGGCCCGGGTCCGCGGCGCGAAGCGCTTCGACACGGGCCTTGACCGCATCGGCCAGCGCCGGATTGAGCGGGCCGAGGTTCGAGCCGCCCGAAGCGCTCGCGTTGTAAGGCTGCGGCGCGGTGGCCGAGGGCCGGCCCCAGAAGTGCTTCGGATCGCTGAAGTTCTGGCCGATGAGGCTGGAGCCCACTGCGGTTCCGCCCTGCACGACCAGGCTGCCCGCCGCCTGCGAGGGAAACAGCGCCTTGGCGGCGCCGGTTACGGCCAGCGGGTAGACCAGGCCGGTAAGGGCGCCCAGCAGCGCGAAGAGCACGAGCGCGGGACGAACGATGTTGTTCATGATGAAGAACTCCTCAGACGAGATGGACGGCGACGAGCAGCCAGTCGATCAACTTGATGCCGATGAAAGGGACGAGCAGGCCGCCGAGGCCGTAGATGGCCAGGTTGCGGCGCAACAGCGCAGCAGCGCCCACCGGCCGGTAGCGCACGCCCTTGAGCGCCAGTGGAATCAGGAACACGATGACCAGCGCATTGAAGACCACCGCCGACAGGATGGCCGATGAAGGACTCGCAAGCCGCATCACATTGAGCGCACCCAACTGCGGGTAGGTCGAGACGAAGATGGCCGGAATGATCGCGAAGTACTTCGCCACGTCGTTGGCAATGGAGAAGGTGGTGAGCGAACCGCGCGTCATGAGCAGCGCCTTGCCGGTCTCCACCACCTCGAGCAGCTTGGTCGGATTCGAGTCCAGGTCGACCATGTTGCCGGCCTCCTTCGCGGCCTGCGTGCCGCTGCCCATGGCCACGGCCACGTCGGCCTGCGCAAGCGCGGGGGCGTCGTTGGTGCCGTCGCCGGTCATCGCGACCAGCCGACCTTCGGACTGGTACTTGCGGATCAGCGCCAGCTTGTCCTCCGGCGTGGCTTCGGCCAGGAAGTCGTCCACGCCCGCCTCGGCCGCAATGGCTGCGGCCGTGAGCTTGTTGTCGCCGGTGATCATCACCGTCTTGATGCCCATGCGGCGCAGCTCGGCAAAGCGCTCCTTGATGCCGGTCTTCACGATGTCCTTGAGCTCGACCACGCCAAGCACGCGGTTGCCTTCGGCCACGGCCAGCGGCGTGCTGCCGCGGCGCGCGGTTTCTTCAGCCGCGCGCAGCATCTCGGCCGGCACGCTGCCGCCCAGCGATTCGACATGCCGGCGGATCGCGTCGACCGCGCCCTTGCGCAGCAGCACGACTTCAGTATCCAGGCTATTGGGAGCGGCCGGCAGGTCGGCGCCGCTCATGCGGGTCTGCGCGGTGAACTGCACGAAGCGCGCACCTTCCACCGCCGTGGCTTCGAGGCCGTCGCGGCGCGCCAGTTCGACGATGCTGCGGCCTTCAGGCGTTTCGTCCGCCAGCGAGGCGACCATCGCGGCGCGGGCCAGGCGGGCCTTGGTCACGCCCGGCGCAGGCAGGAAGGCACTCGCCTGGCGGTTGCCGTGCGTGATGGTGCCGGTCTTGTCGAGCAGCAACACATCGACGTCGCCGGCCGCTTCCACGGCGCGGCCCGAGGTGGCAATCACGTTGGCCTGCATCATGCGGCTCATGCCCGCCACGCCCACGGCCGAGAGCAGGCCGCCGATGGTGGTGGGAATCAGGCACACCAGCAGCGCCACCAGTGCGGTGAGCGACACCACGGTGCCCGCGCCCGCCGCCTCCACGCTGAACACCGAGAATGGCAGCAGGGTGACGGTGACCATCAGGAACACGAGCGTGAGCGCCACCAGCAGGATGGTGAGCGCGATCTCGTTGGGCGTCTTTTGGCGCTTGGCCGCCTCGACCATGCCGATCATGCGGTCGAGGAACGACTCGCCCGGGTTCACCGAAATGCGCACCACCAGCCAGTCGGACAGCACGCGCGTGCCGCCGGTCACGGCGGAAAAGTCGCCGCCCGATTCGCGCACCACGGGTGCCGATTCGCCGGTGATGGCGCTCTCGTCGACCGAGGCCACGCCTTCGATGACTTCACCGTCGAGCGGGATCACGTCGCCGGTCTCGACCAACACGACGTCGCCCTTGCGCAAGTTGGGCGCCTGCTCCGGCAGGAACGTCGCGCCGCGATGCGGCTCCTGCAGCTTCTTGGCCCAGGTGTCCTTGCGAAGACCGCGCAGCGATGCCGCCTGCGCCTTGCTGCGGCCCTCGGCCAGTGCTTCGGCAAAGTTGGCAAACAGCACGGTGAACCACAGCCACACGGTAATGGCCAGCACAAACGCGGGCTTCATGCCGGTGTCGCCCGGAAAGCTCAGCGAATGCACCCAGAGCAGCGTGGTGAGAATGCTGCCGATGTACACGATGAACATCACCGGGTTGCGCCACTGCGTGCGCGGGCTGAGCTTGGCGAAGGCGCCCCACAGCGCAGGCTTGACCAGCGCCGCATCGAGCAGCGAGAGAGAGGTTTTTGTATTGGCAGTCATGGTGCGCGCCCCTTATTTCCAGAGCACCAGGTGTTCGACAACGGGCCCGAGAGCCAATGCCGGCACATAGTTGAGCAGGCCGACCAGCAGCACGGTGCCGATCAGCAGCGAGACGAACAGCGGCCCGTGCGTGGGCAGCGTGCCGCCGGTGACCGGCAGGCGCTTCTTCGCGGCCAGCGAGCCGGCAATGGCCAGCACCGGCACGATCATCGCGAAGCGGCCCAGCCACATGGCCAGCCCAAGCAGGCCGTTGTAGAACGGCGTGTTGGCCGAAAGGCCCGCGAAGGCGCTGCCGTTGTTGTTGGCGGCCGAGCTCAGCGCATACAGAATTTCAGAGAACCCATGCGCACCCGGGTTGGCGATGCCGGCCTTGCCGGCGCCCGCGATCACCGCCACCGCGGTGCCGGCCAACACCAGGATGGGCGTGACCAGGATGGCGATGGAAATCAGCTTCATCTCGCGCACCTCGATCTTCTTGCCGAGGTACTCCGGCGTGCGGCCGATCATCAGGCCCGCAATGAACACCGCGAGCATCGCGAAGATCAGCATGCCGTAGAGGCCGCTGCCCACGCCGCCGAACACCACCTCGCCCAGCTGCATCAGCACCAGCGGCACCATGCCGCCCAGCGGCGTGAACGAGTCGTGCATGGCATTGACCGCGCCGCAAGATGCCGCGGTGGTCACGGCCGCGAAGAGCGCCGATGCGTCGATGCCGAAGCGCACCTCCTTGCCTTCCATGTTGCCGCCGCTTTGCAGCGCGCTCGCCGCCTGGTCGACGCCCAGCGAAGCGAACAGCGGATTGCCGGCATGCTCGGCGGGAATGACGGCCACCACGGCAATGACGAACATCACCGTCATTGCCGCAAGCACGGCCCACCCTTGCCGCATGTCGCCGGCCACGCGGCCGAATGCGAAGCACAGCGCCGCCGGAATCAGGAAGATCGCGATCATCTGCAGCAGGTTGCTGAGCGCGGTCGGGTTTTCATACGGGTGTGCCGAGTTGGCGTTGAAGAAGCCGCCGCCGTTGGTGCCGATCATCTTGATGGCCTCCTGCGAAGCGACAGGGCCCATGGCGAGCGTCTGTGTTTGCGTTCCTGCAACCGCCTCGACCGTTTGCACGGTCTTGTAGGCGTCGAAGTTCTGGATCACGCCCTGCCCGGCAAAGGCCACCGCCAGCGCGAACGACAGCGGCACCAGCAGCCACAGCGTGATGCGTGTGATGTCCGCCCAGAAGTTGCCGACCAGGCCACCGCTCTTGCCGTCGCCGCGGCGCGCAAAGCCGCGCACCAGTGCAAAGGCCACCGCAATGCCCGTGGCAGCCGAGAAGAAGTTCTGCACCGTGAGCCCGAGCATCTGCGTGAAATAGCTCATCGTCGATTCACCGCCGTAGCCCTGCCAGTTGGTGTTGGAGACGAAGCTCACCGCGGTGTTGAAGGCCGAGTCGGGCGACACGCCCCCCATGCCGGTGGGGTTGAGCGGCAGCCAGCCCTGCAGGCGCTGCAGCGCGTACAGAAAGATCGCGCCAACGGCATTGAAGGCCAGCAGCGCGAGCGCATAGCGCAGCCAGTGCATCGATTGCTCGGGCTTGGTGCCCGCGAGCTTGTAGAGCGGCGCCTCGATGCGCTGCATCCAGCGCGGCAAGTGCCCGTCGCACAACGCGGCAAGAAACTTGCCGACCGGCCATGCCAGCAGCACAAGCGCCACGAGAAAGAGGGCCAGCAAAGACCAGGCGGAGGCGGTCATTTCAGAACTCCTCCGCGCAGATCAGCGCGAACACCAGGTACGCGAAGAGGACGACGGCAATCAATGCGCCGAAGCCGTAGATCGCTTCGAGGCTGATCATGGCCGCTCTCCTTCGCCCGTGTTCAGCTCATTCGGCGCATTCATTGCGCCCGGCCCTTCGAGCCGGTTCAGCCCGAAGGCCATGGCCGCCAATGCGGCCCACAGCGCCAGCAAGGCGCCCATCCAGACGAAATCCATTCATTGCTCCTGCAGCGAAACCAAGGCATCGAGTCTCGGCAGGGGTCCGTAAAAACGGGGAACAGAGTCGGCGCAGCCGCATAAAGAAACCGTAAAGACGTCCCGTCTTTCGCAAGGCCCTCGACAGCGGATGCACAGTCATTCAATAATCAAAGCCAAACCTGTGAAATAAAAAGGATGACCACCCGCCCTCTCGACCTGAAGCCCGCCTGGATGCCGCACCAGCCGGCAGACCGCATCCTGTCCACGCTCAAGACCCGCGGCGCGCTCGGCATTCCCGACATTGCCAAGGTGCTCGACGTGACGGTAGAGGCGGTGCGCCAGCAGATGGTCAAGCTGCAGTCCGATGGGCTGGTCGATGCCGAAAGCCGGCCGGCGGGCCGCGGCAGGCCGACGCAGATATGGCGGCTGACCGGCGCCGGGCACGCACGCTTTCCCGACACGCATGCCGAGATGACGGTGCAGATGATCAGCGCGGTGATCACCGTGTTCGGCGAGAAGGGCATGGACCAGCTCATCGGCGCGCGCGAGGAAGCCATGCGCGCCAACTACCGCGAGGCGATGCTGGGCGCGCGCAGCCTGAAGACGAAGCTCGAACGGCTCGCCGAAATCCGCAACCGCGAAGGCTATATGGCCGAGTTCCGGCCCGAGGGCGAGGGCTTTCTCTTCATAGAAAACCACTGCCCCATCTGCACCGCGGCGCGGGCCTGCACGGGCTTTTGCCGCAGCGAACTGCAGCTCTTCGAAGAAGTGCTGGGAACCGACGCAAGCGTGAGCCGCGTCGAGCATGTGCTTGCGGGCGCGCGGCGCTGCGCCTACCAGGTGAGCCCCAGAAACGCGCCTTGATTCCGACTGTTTTCAAAACCCGAAAGGAAAGACCCACCATGGAACACACCCTCCCGCCCCTGCCCTACGCCCTCGACGCGCTGGCACCCGAGTACTCGAAGGAAACCCTCGAGTACCACTACGGCAAGCACCACAACGCCTACGTGGTGAA
>NZ_JBBCBV010000029.1:0-40001 GCF_037204045.1 Variovorax sp. CCNWLW225
ATTGGGCTTGCGTGATCTCCATACCCGGAGTTTCCGATATGAGCCTGGAGTCACGCCAGTAGTGTTAACACGCCCTAACCCCCAAATGACCGCGCCGCGTCGCCCGCTGGACGATTTGCTGCTGTACCGGCTGTCGCGCCTGCTGTCGGTGGCGGGCAGCATGGTCATCAGGCTGTGCGAGGGGCGCTTTGGTATTACCCGGCGCGAATGGCGGCTGGTTGCGGTGCTTGCAAGCCGCGGCGAGCTCAGTTCTTCCGAGCTGGCCGAGCATGCGCAACTGGACCGGGCCCGCACCTCCAAGGCGGTCGGCTCGCTGGTTGCCAAGCAATTGGTGTCGCGCGTGGTGCGGCCGGGCGACCGGCGTCAGGTGCGGCTGGGGCTCACCGAAAGCGGGCAGGCGCTGTATGAAGAGCTGTTTCCGCTGGTCACGCAAATCAACGCCGAGCTGCTGGGCGCGTTGAGTGACGACGACGCGGCGCGGCTCGACGAGTCGCTGCACCGCCTGCACGCCCGGGCGGAACGCATGGTCGAAGAGGCGGTGCTGCCCAAGGCAGACCGCGGCCGCCGCGGCGCGGGTGGCGCCAATCCACCCCTGAAGCCAAGAAAGCCTGAATGACGCCCGCCCCGAAAGAAACGACGAACGAGCGCCAGCACCTGGTCGATGCGCTGCGCGGCTTTGCGCTGCTGGGCATTCTGGTGGTCAACATCGCAAGCTTCGCATCCACTTACTACGGCCTGGGCATTCCCGATCCGCTGGCTGTTTCGCTGGCCGACCGCAGCGCCTCGTTCGTGCGGGCCTTTGTGTTCGAGACCAAGTTCTACCTGCTGTTCTCGTTTTTGTTCGGCTACAGCTTCACGCTGCAGATGCGGGCGGCGGAGCGCGACGGCAAGCGCTTTGCGCCGCGCATGGTGCGGCGGCTGGTGGGCCTGTGGGTCATCGGCGTGCTGCATGCCGTGGTGCTCTATTACGGCGACATCCTCACCACATATGCGGTTCTGGGCGCGGTGCTGCTGTTGCTGCGGCGACGGGGCGATGTGTTCATGGCGTGCGCGGCCATCGGGCTGGTGCTGATCGTGTCGCTGACGTGGGCCGCCGTTGGCTATCTGGTCACGCATGCGGACATGCGGCTGGCCAACGAAGCCGCCTACGCCGACGCGGCCAGGGCGCTGGCCGCCTACCGAGCCTCGCCGGCCATGGTGATGGTGCAGCACCTGCGCGACCTGTCGCAGGTCTGGTGGATCACCGCGCTGGTGCAGGCACCCGAGGCGCTGGCCATGTTCTTTGCGGGGTTCATTGCCGGCAAGCGCGGGTTGCTCGCGCATGCAGAGGCGCATGGCAAGCTGCTGCGGCGGGTGTTGTTCTGGGGCTTGCTCGTCGGCGTGCCGGGTGCGCTGGTCTATGCCTTGCCTGCCATGCGGCTGAACGATGTGGCGCGACAGATCCAGGGCCTGGCGGCCACGCTGCTGACGGCACCGTTCCTGGCGGCCGCTTATGCAGCCGGCATGCTGCTGGTGTTCCAGACCGGGCCTGGCCGCGTGCTGGCGCAATGGCTGGCGCCTGCGGGGCGCATGGCGCTGTCCAACTACCTGCTGCAATCGCTGGTCTGCGCGTGGATCTTTCTGGCCTACGGGCTGCGGTGGATCGGCACCATCGGGCCGCTGGCAACCTTTGGCGTCGCTTTGGCCATATTTGCGGGCAACCTGGTTCTGAGCCGGTGGTGGATGCAAAACTTTGCGTATGGCCCCGCGGAGTGGCTGCTGCGGGCGTTCACCAACCTGCAGCTGCCGCCGCTGCGCCGCCGCAGCCACGCTGCGGGTCAGCGCGGCGACGGCACGGGCTGACGCTGCATGTCCTGAGTGTCTTGCCGGCCCGGCTTGCCATCGCTTTCGATGCGCATCCGGGGCAGGAACTGCGGGTACTCCCGCTGCATGAAGTCGATGAGCCCTTCGCGCACCTTGCAGCGCAAATCGAAGGCAAGGCTGGAGTTGCCGGCGGTGCAAAGCACCCGAATTTGCATGGTGCGCTCGGTGGCGTCGGTTACCTGCAGGTTGAAAAACCGGCCGTCCCACTCGGGCGCCGACTTCACGATGCGTTCGACCTCTGCGCGCAGCGGCTGCAGCGGCATGCCGTAGTCGGCGTAAACGAAGACCGCGCCCAGCAGCTGCGACGAACTGCGCGTCCAGTTCTGGAATGGTTTTTCAATGAAGTAGCTGAGCGGCAAGATCAAACGCCGGTCGTCCCAGATCTTCACCACCACAAAGGTGCCGGTAATCTCTTCGACCCGGCCCCATTCGCCCTCGACCACCAGCACGTCGTCGATGCGTATGGGCTGGGCCAGCGCAATCTGCAGCCCGGCAATCAGGTTGCTGAACACCGGCTTGGCCGCCAGGCCGGCCACGATGCCGATCACGCCCGCAGAGGCCAGCAGGCTCGCACCCACCTGCCGCGCGCCCGGAAAAGTCATCAGCATCATCGCGCCGCCGGCCACCAGCACCATCGACATGGCGGTGCGCGCAAGCACGCGGGTTTGGGTGAGCACGCGGCGCGCGTGCAGGTTGTCTTCCACGTCGTACGGGTGCTGCGCGAGCACGCCGTCCGCAAAGCCGCTGATGGCCTTTACCGCCAGCCACGTGGTGGCGGCAATCAGCAGCAGGCCGTTGAAATGCCGCACACTGCCTATGAAGCGAAGATCGCTCGGCGCGGCCTGGAACACCAGCAGCAGCGCCAAAAGGGGCAGCACCACCCGGGCCACGGGTTTGCAGTTGATCACCATCGAATGCAGCGCGGGCGCCGGACGGGTGATTCGCATCAGCACAAGGCCGCCGAGACGGTGAACAAGCAGCGCGAGCGGAACGGCAATCACGGCTGCGAGCCAGGTGCCGAACCAGGGGTGGGCAAGCATCTCTTCGGTCATTGAGCGGTGGTCGTGGCTTGTGTCTCCAGGGGTTGAAGAATGCGCGCCGCGTCGTCGCGCAGCTGCGTAGCGAGTGCCGTGGCCAGATCGAGGCGGCGCAGCAGCCAGGGGCTGATGTCGTTGTCGAACGGGTCGGGCAGGGGAATCGGGCCGCCCACGGTGGTGGAACCGGGGCTTTCGGGCAGCGTGGGACCGGTGGTGGGCGCGGTGCCGATGGCTGCTTCGATGCGCTGTGCAGTGCGCGCGAGCGGGCCTTCGATTTCGCCCGGGGTAAGCCGGTCGCGCCGCAGCACGAGCATCGATTTTACGGCGCTCAGTTGCGCGAGCAACTGATAGCTGTGCGCCTGCAGGTGCTCCAGCGGCTCGAGCGGCGGCTGCACCGCACGCGGCTCTGACAGCGAACGCTGCGTGGCCTGCACCAGCGCTGAAAGGCTGTCGTAGGCCTCGCGGCGCGCAAGCCGCCATTCGAGCTCGGGGCTGCTGTCGACCGCCTGCAACTGGCCCAGGCCCAGTGCCAGGCGTGCATGGCGCGCCTGCGCCGTGAGCGTGCGCGCCACCAGCGCCGGAATCTGCCCGCGCTCCCATGACGGCAGCACATAGCAGAAGCCCCATGCCAGCGCGGCGCCGATGAGCGTATCCGCAATGCGCTCGAAGAGCGCAAAGATAGGCGCGGCGCCGGTGTTGAGCATGTGCGCCTGCAACAGGCCGAGCACCGTGGCCGCCACGGCAGTAATCAGGTAGCGGCGCACCGCAAAGCTGTGCGCAATGGCCTGCGACACCGTAACGAAGGCCAGCAGCAGCAGCGGCGACGGGTGCGCGGAAAGCAGGCCCACCGCCAGCACGCAGCCCAGCAGCGTGCCGGCCACGCGGCTGTTGCGCCGCTCCAGCGTTTGCGAAAGGCTGCCGCGCAGCACCACCACAATGGTCAGCAAGATCCAGTAGTCGTGCGAACCCCAGGGTAGCGACACCGCAATGGCATAGCCGGCCGCAATGGCCAGCGCGGCGCGAATGGCATGCCGCAGCGGCGGCGCGTCCCAGCTCCAGAGCGTGAGAAAGGGCCGCAGCGACCAGTCGGTCGGGCTCACGAACATCTGCCAGTTGGCCCGCACCACGGCCAGGTTGGGCTCGGCATCGCCGCGCGCCATGGCCGAAAGGCGCAGCACCTCGTCGTTGATGTGGCCGATGCGGCTTGCCAGGCCTCGCGCGAGCATGGCGGGGTTGGGGCCGGGCATGCCGTGGCTTGCCGCGTGCTCTTCGGCGGGAAGGTGAATCGATGCAAGGCGCGGCCGGCGGTCGGCCACCGGCTCGGGGTGGCGGCCCATGAGCAATGAGTCGCCGAGCGCGGTGGTTTCGTCGGCCAGCTCTTCGAGCACGCGGCGCATCTCGATGAGTGCCTCGGCATGCGCGGGGTGGCTCTTGAGCGCGTCCAGGTCGAGCTCGCTCGCAAGCAGCTGGTCGCGCATTTCGAGCACGATCACCAGCATGGCGGCCAGCCGCTGCCGGCGCGGCGTGCGCGGCGACTCGAGCACGATGTCGCGCGTGGCCTGCAGCTGGTCGGCCAGCGCGGCCTGTTCGCGCAGCAGCCGGCCGAGCAAGGGTGCAGGGGTTTCGCGGATGTCGCTCGTGTCGTCGCGCGGCGTGAACTGCGTGGCCTCGGTGCGCATCAGCGCGGCCAGCGAATACAGCACGTCCGACACCGACTGCACCCGGTAGCGCCCGTTAAGCGCATGGTTGGCCAGGTTGGCCCAGATCACGTAGAGGCCGGCGCCAAGGCCAAAGTGCCAGGTGCGCTCCAACGCCTCGGCCATGCCGCTCGGCGCGGGCGTGGCCATCGAGAAAACCATCGAGAACATCACCGCAATGGCAATGGGAATGCCGCGCTTGCCCCATGCCATGGCCAGAAAGGCGACGAAGGTGGCGGGCACCAGCACCAGCCCAAGGCGAATGGGCGCGGTGTGCAGCAGCTGCACCAGAAAGAAGAGCGGCAGCCCGATCAGCGGGGCCGGCAGCATCTGGAAGAACTTGCCGCGGCGCGGGCCGGGCAGGTCGGGCGGGGCGGTGACGATCACGCCCACCGCGGCTGCGGAAGCGGCAATGGTGCCGAGCCAAAAATGCGCGCCGGCCGAGATGACCAGCAGGCCGAGCGCAACGCTGAAGCCGTTGGCGACGTACTGGCTCAGCGCAACACGCAGCGCCGCACGAAAGCGAAGGGCGGCACCGGGCCCCTGCATCACTTGGCGGAAGCGTCGCCTTCGGAGGGGTTGCCGTCGGCAGGCGCGTCGCGGCGAATGCGCGTGAGTTTGCGCGACACCGGTGCTGCCGGCGCGGCCGCGGGAGCGGGCGCTTCGCCGTCGAGCGATGCGGCGGGCAGGTCAGGCACCGTGCTGCGCGCATACAGGTCGACCGATTCGTCGGCGTTGGGGCGCGCTGCGGCCGACACGGCGCGCACGCGGTCGCTGGCGCGCATCTTGTCGTCGATGCCGGCAAACTTGGAATACTTGGCAAGCAGCGGCACCAGTTGGCCGTAGATGCGCGGGGCGCCGGCCAGGCATTCGCGCTGCTCCAGAAAGTCGGGCTCGCCCGTGAAATTGCCGATCAGGCCGCCGGCCTCGGTTACCAGCAGCGAACCCGCGGCCACGTCCCAGGGGTTGAGGCCGGTTTCGAAAAAGCCGTCGGTAAAGCCGGCGGCCACGTAGGCCAGGTCGAGAGCGGCCGCGCCAGGGCGGCGCAGGCCCGCCATGCGGGGCATCATGTCGGCCATGATGGCCAGGTACTGCTTGAAGTTGTCGCCCGTGCGAAAGGGAAAGCCGGTCGAAACCAGGCATTCGCTGAGCTTGGTGCGCTTCGAGACGCGGATGCGGCGCTCGTTCATGTAGGCGCCGCGGCCCTTGGTGGCGGTAAACAGGTCGTTGCGGCTCGGGTCGTAGATGACCGCCTGCTCGATCTTGCCGCGCACCGACAGCGCAATGGAAACGCAGTAGACCGGAAAGCCGTGGATGAAATTGGTGGTGCCGTCGAGCGGATCGATGATCCAGACGTAGTCGGAATCTTTTGCACCGTGCTCGGTGCCCGATTCTTCGGCCAGGATGCCGTGCCCCGGGTATGCGCCAAGCAGCGTTTCAATGATGGCTTGCTCGCTGGCGTGATCGACTTCTGTAACGAAGTCGTTGACCTGCTTTTGCGAAATGCGCACGGCCTCGACGTCGAGGGCGGCGCGATTGATGATGGCGCCGGCGGCGCGTGCGGCCTTGACGGCCACATTGAGCATGGGATGCAGGTTGGGGGACGACATTCTGGATTGTGAGAAGAACGGTGGAGGAGGTCCCCTGGAGGCGACCCTGCGGCCCGGCGATGCGGGCGGCGAGAATCGGTCATTTTACCGGCTCCGCCCGTTTCGTGCCTCCAAACCCTCCATGCGCACCCGTTTTATCCTGATCCAGACCAGCCACGCAGGCAATGTGGGCGCCGCCGCCCGCGCCATGAAGACCATGGGTTTCGACGACCTGGTGCTGGTAACGCCCCGGTGGGCCAACGTGCTGCGGCGGGAAGAAACCATCCAGCGGGCCAGCGGCGCGCTCGACGTGCTGAACAACGCCCGCATCGTCGAAACGCTGGACGAGGCGCTCGACGGCGTGACGCACCTGTGCGCCACCGCCATGGTGCCGCGAGACTTCGGCCCGCCCACGCGCACCCCGCGGGAACACCTGGAGCCGCTGGCACAGCAGGGTGACCAGCATGTGGCCTTTCTGTTCGGTTCCGAGCGTTTTGGCATGCGCAATGAAGACGTCTACCGCTGCAACGTGGCCCTGAGCATCCCCACCGACCCGAAGTTCGGCTCTCTCAACCTGGGAGCGGCCATCCAGGTGATTGCCTATGAATGGCGCCTTGCGCTGGGCGGCTATGCGGTGCGCGACGCCACGGCGCCGGTGCAGGCGGCCGATGCGAAGGCGGTGGCCGGCATGCTCGAGCACTGGGAGCGCTCATTGGTGGACATCGGCTTTCTGGACCCCGAGGCGCCGAAGAAGCTGATGCCCCGGCTGCAGCAGCTTTTCAACCGCGCCCAGCCCACGCCCGAAGAGATTCACATCCTGCGGGGCATCGCCAAGGCCATGGCCGACGCCGCAAACGGCCCGCGCAAGGGCTAAAACCCCATCGCGCGTGCGCGAAAGACCGCCGGCTTTAGACTGCGCGGCCCCTATCGATATAACGACAACAAAGGCAGCGATGTTCTCTCGTTTGCGCGCCGACATCCGGTGCATCCTCGAACGCGACCCGGCCGCGCGCAGCGCCTGGGAAGTGATCACGGTCTACCCCGGCTTTCATGCCGTGGTGCTGCATCGCTGGGCGCACGCTTGTTGGACGCACGGTTTCAAGTGGCCGGCCCGCTTTATCGCGCATGTGGCCCGCTGGCTCACGGGCATCGAGATTCACCCGGCCGCCAAGATCGGCGAGCGGGTGTTCTTCGACCATGCCATGGGCGTGGTGGTGGGCGAAACCGCTGAGATCGGCGACGGCTGCACCATCTACCAGGGCGTGACGCTGGGCGGCACCTCGCTCTACAAGGGCGCCAAGCGCCACCCGACGCTGGGGCGCAACGTGGTGGTGAGCGCGGGCGCCAAGGTGCTGGGCGGCTTCGAGGTTGGCGACGGCGCCAAGATCGGCAGCAACGCGGTGGTCATTAAGCCGGTGCCTGCCGGGGCAACGGCGGTGGGCATTCCCGCGCGCATCATTCCGTCGAAGGCGGGCGAGAGCGCCGATGTCGCTGCGCCGCAGAAGTTCTCGGCCTACGGCATCACGCAGGAGGACGACCCGCTCAGCCAGGCCATGCGCGGGTTGATCGACAGTGCCGCGGGGCAGGAGCACCAGATCGCGCTGCTTTGGCAGGCCATCGAGAAGCTGTCCGCGCACCCCGGCACCAAGGACTGCGTGCCCTGCGACGCGGCGCGCGACGAGAGCTTCGAGGCGGAGAAGCTCACCCAGCTCATAGGCAAGTAGCAGAACCAAGAACCATGAAGACGCAAGAACTGCTCCAGACATTGCAAGCCCGCTTCGAGAAGAACATGCAACGCCACAAGGGCGTCGCATGGGCCGACGTTCAGGCAAGGCTCGAAAGCAACCCCGCTGCGCTGAAGTCGATTGGCGCCATGGAAGAAACCGGCGGTGAGCCGGACGTGATCGGCCAGGACAAGAAAACCGGGCAAATCATGTTCTGTGACTGCGCCCCCGAGAGCCCGACAGGCCGCCGGAGCCTCTGCTATGACCGTGAAGCGCTGGACGCGCGCAAGGAAAACAAGCCGCAGGACAGCGCTCTCGGCATGGCGGCCGCCATGGGCATCGAGCTGTTGACGGAAGAGCAGTACCGGGAGCTGCAGAAGCTCGGCAAGTTCGACGCGAAGACTTCCAGCTGGATCGAGACGCCGCCTGACGTTCGCTCACTTGGCGGAGCGCTCTTCGGCGACTACCGCTATGGCAAGGTGTTCGTGTATCACAACGGTGCCCAGTCTTACTACGCGGCAAGAGGGTTTCGCGGGTTGCTTCGCGTGTGAGCACGCGGTCGATGTGACCGCGCCCTGATCACGTCAGGGCATATCAAGACGAGCGTTTGGCGGATGTGCTGCTGTGCAGTGAGCCGTGCACATGCCCCGCGTGCTGCCCGAAGGGTTCCGTGGCGAGCGTGGCGGTGTCCAACTCTTGCAGGATGCCGCAGTTCTGCGCCGACTCGGCCCCGCAGCATTGCTGGCGGAGCGCCTTCAGCTGCTTTTCCAGCAGCTTCAGTTCCGAGATGCGGGCGGCCACGTGGCCGATGTGGTCGTCCAGCAGCTGGTTGACCTGGCCGCAGTCTTCGCCCGGCGCATCGCGGAACCGCAGCAGGCTGCGGATTTCATCGAGCGTCATGTCCAGCGAACGGCAGCGGCGGATAAAGCCCAGCCGTTGCGCGTGCTCGTCGTCGTAGATGCGGTAGTTGCCTTCGGTGCGCGCCGGTTCGGGCAGCAGCTGCTCGCGCTCGTAATAGCGGATGGTTTCGACCGGCGTGTTCGCGACCTTGGCCAGTTCTCCGATTTTCATGATGCGGCAAGAACGAAGTGAAGGAATTTGTCGTTTGACTCTACACCTGCTTCAGGGTTTCCAATTGTCTTCATGACGAACCAGAATGCCCTGAAACCCTTGGCGCCGCACGCCCACGCGCCTGCCGAAACGGCCTGCTGCGGCAACTCCGCGTGTGGATCAACGACCACCGCCCCCATTGCCGCTGTCGACACCGCCGATGTTCCGAAGGGCGCCTTGCTCTTTCGTATTCCCACGATGGACTGCGCAGTGGAAGAGTCCGAAATCCGGCGCGCGCTCGAGCCCGTTCGCGGCATCAGCGGGCTGCGCTTCCGTCTCGGTGAACGCACCATGGCCATTACGGCCGATGAAGCTGCGTTGCCCGATGCGCTGGCAGCCATTCGCAAGGCGGGGTTCAAGCCCGAGCCGCTGAACGACGTGGCGGGCGGGCAGCCTGCCGCCGACGGAACGGCGCGCGCCACCGGCTTCATGACGCCGGAACTCATGCGGCTGGTTGCCGCGCTGGTGCTGGCCATCGCGGCCGAGACGATTTCCTTTCTCGCGCCGGAGGGCGCCGGGTTCACCGCGGTGGAGATGGCGCTTGCGCTCGGAGCCATCGGCCTGGCCGGGCTCGATACCTACAAGAAGGGCTTTGCGGCACTGGTGCGCGGGCGGCTGAACATCAATGCGCTGATGGCCGTGGCCGTGACGGGTGCCTTCCTGATAGGCCAATGGCCCGAGGCCGCGATGGTGATGGCGCTCTATGCCATTGCCGAAATGATCGAGGCACGCGCCGTCGATCGCGCGCGCAATGCCATCCAGGGGCTGCTGGCGCTGGCGCCCGAGCAGGCCGAGGTGCGGCAGCCCGACGGCAGCTGGAAGACGGCGAAGGCCGACACCGTGGCGCTGGGCGCCGTTGTGCGCATCCGCCCCGGCGAGCGCGTGCCGCTGGACGGCGTCGTCACCCAGGGAACCAGCGCCATCGACCAGGCACCCGTCACCGGCGAGAGCATTCCGGTCGACAAGTCGGCAGGCGATGCGGTGTTCGCGGGCACCATCAACCAGACGGCCGCGCTTGAATTCCGCGTGACGGCGGTGGCAGCCAACACCACGCTGGCCCGCATCATCCATGCGGTCGAAGAGGCGCAAGGATCGCGCGCGCCCACGCAGCGCTTTGTCGACAAGTTCGCCTCGGTCTACACGCCTGCCGTCTTCGTGCTGGCCATTGCCGTGGCGGTGCTCACGCCCTGGCTCATGGGGTGGACCTGGCTGCAGGCCATCTACAAGGCGCTGGTGCTGCTGGTCATCGCGTGCCCTTGCGCGCTGGTCATCTCGACGCCCGTTACCGTGGTGAGCGCGCTGGCCTCGGCCGCGCGGCGCGGCATTCTCATCAAGGGCGGCACCTACCTCGAAGAGGCGCGCAAGCTGAAGGCGGTGGCGCTCGACAAGACGGGCACCATCACCGAAGGCAAGCCGCGGCTGGTCGAATCGAGCCTGATCGGGGCTGCGGCTGACAAGGATGCGGTCTTTGCGGTTGCGGCAAGCATCGCAAGCCGTTCTGATCACCCCGTGTCCAAGGCCATTTCCGAAGGCCTGGAGATCGAAGCGCTGGAGGTCGGAGAATTCACGGCCCTGCCGGGGCGCGGCGTGCAGGCCACGCACGGGGGCCAAGCCTATGTGCTCGGCAACCATCGGTTGATCGAGGAGCGGGGGCTGTGCACCCCGGCGCTCGAAGCCGAGCTGAAGCGCCATGAAGAAGCAGGGCGCACCGTCACGCTGCTGGCCTCCGGCCAGGAGGTGCTCGCGCTGTTTGCGGTGGCCGACACCATCAAGCCGTCATCGCAGGCCGCCATGGCCGAGCTTCGCGCGCTCGGCGTCACGCCGGTGATGCTCACCGGCGACAACGCCGCCACGGCCCGGGCGATCGGCGCGCATGCTGGCATCGAAGACGTGCGCGGCAACCTGCTGCCCGAAGAAAAACTCGACGCCGTCAAGGCGCTCCAGCAGCGCCATGGCGTTGCCGGCATGGTGGGCGATGGCATCAACGATGCGCCCGCGCTTGCCCAGGCGGACATCGGCTTTGCAATGGGCGGCGCCGGCACCGACACGGCCATGGAGGCGGCGGACGTGGTCATCATGAACGACGACCTGCGCCGCCTGCCCGAGACCATTCGCCTGTCGCGCCGGGCGCACTCGGTGCTGTGGCAGAACATCACGCTGGCGCTGGGCATCAAGGGCGTGTTCTTCGTGCTTGCGGTGTTCGGCAGCGCCACCATGTGGATGGCGGTGTTCGCGGACATGGGCGCGAGCCTGCTGGTGGTGGCCAACGGACTGCGGTTGATGCGCATGCCGAAGGCGAGTGACGGCGGCTGAGGCTACCGGGGAGCAGGCGATCGAAAACCTGGCCTCACCAGCGTGCGGCCCATTTTTCAAGCGGCACGCGCGCCGCGTTGCACACGTAGCTCACGGCGTGGTACCAGCCCGCAAGCATCATCAGCTCGATGAGCTGCGGTGGGCTCCAGTGGGCGGTCAGCGCCTCCCAGAGTGCATCGTCCACATGGCTGGTGTCGTGCAGCTGATCGACCAGCTGAACCAGCAGGCGGTCCCGGGGTGCGAGCAGTTCGAGGTCTTCGGTGACCGAGGCCATCACGCGCCTGTCGGTGGCGCTGAAACCGGCTGCATCGCCAAAGGCCGCGATGTGCACACCCCATTCGTACTCCGCGCCGCAGCGCGCGCACACGCGCGTGATCACCACCTCGCGGTCGCGCAGATCGATTGCGGCTTTGCGGCCGAGAAGATAGCGGCCGAGTCCCAGCGTGCGCTCGGCCAGTTCGGGGTTGATGGCCAGCACGCGGAACAGCGCTAGAACTTCTGCTCTTCCGGGCGGGTTCATTCGCGCCAGCAGGTCGGCAATCGGTTCGGGGTAAGGCGCTTCGAGCGGCCGGATGCGGGGCGCGCTGTTGTCTGTTGCCGCGAGGGTCGTCATGGTCGAATCCTTCGTAGAATGCGGTTCAAATCGCTACGAAAAGCGTAGCGACGTTTGCAGTCTATCGCTACGAAATGCGTAGCGCAAGAGAAGCCCAGGACCTGATTTTTTGAAACTCGCCTCATGAGCAAAGCCGAAGCCCCGCATGAACCAATGGCCCCTGCTGCATCGCGCCGACCGGTGATGCGGCTGCTCGAGCAACTGGGCCGCAAGGGCACGCTGCGCATCTTGTGGGAACTGCGCGATGGCATGCCGCAAAGCTTCAGGGCCTTGCGTGTGAGCACGGGGGACATGTCGCCCTCGGTGCTGAACGACCGGCTCAAGGAACTGCGCGCGGGCGGCATCGTTGCGCTGGCCGACGCGGGCTACGTGCTGACCGAATCGGGCGGTGAACTCGTCAAGCGGCTCAAGCCGCTCAATCAATGGGCCGATCGTTGGTTCGAAGCGTCTGAACAAAACTAACATCGCGTATTCCCCTTCACCCGCGCTCTGGTCCATGTCCGCCACCTCTCTCCTGCTGCAACTCATCGTCATCCTGAGCACCGCGCGCATCTGCGGCTGGGTGCTTCGCCATGTGGGCCAGCCGAGCGTGGTCGGTGAAATGGCGGCCGGCCTCATGCTCGGGCCGGTGGTCATGGGGGCACTGTTTCCTTCGCTGCATGCGCAGCTTTTCTCCAAGAGCCACCTCGAGGGGCTGTCGTCGCTTTCGACGGTGGGCCTGGTGCTCTTCATGTTCGTGGTGGGGCTCGAACTGCGGGCCGCGCAGGGCGTGCGCGCGCAGCTGAAGGCCGCCGGCTACGTGGGGGCGCTCAGCGTTGCCGTGCCGATGGTGCTGGGCATTGCAATCTCGCCGGCCTTGCATCCGTCGCTGGCGCCGGCGGGGGTGGGCTTCTGGCCGTTTGCGCTGTTCATGGCAGCGGCGCTTTCGATAACCGCCTTTCCTGTGATGGCGCGCATCCTGAAAGACCGCGGGCTCACGCGCACGCCATTCGGCCAGCTTTCGCTGAGCGCGGCGGCGGTGGTCGACGTGTTCGCGTGGATCTTGCTGGCGCTGGTGGTGGCCCTCGCGGGCGCGGGCGAGGGCTACACCGGCCTGCTCAAGACCACGGCAGGCGTGGTCGTGCTGCTGGCTGTGCTGTTCTTCGGCATGAAGCCGGCCTTCGCATGGCTGCTGCGCACGCGCGCGCCCAACGGCGAGCCTTCGACCACCATGATGGCCTCGCTGATGATCGGACTCCTGGTGTGCGCACTGGCAACCGAATGGCTGCACCTGCATGCCGTGTTCGGCGCCTTCCTGTTCGGCGCCTGCCTGCCGCGCGACGACCGTTTGCTGAATTCGCTCACCGAGCGCATCGAGCCGATTTCCATCGTGGTGCTGATGCCGCTGTTCTTCGCGCTGACGGGGCTGGGAACCACCGCCAATGCCTTTACGGGCGCGAGCGTGGGCGCAATGCTGCTGATCGTCGGCGTGGCCACCATCGGCAAGCTGGCCGGTGGGGCCATCGGCGCGCGCATGGCGGGCTACGGATGGCGCGACAGCCTTGCCACCGGTTCGCTCATGAATGCGCGCGGGCTGATGGAGCTCATCGTGATGAAGATCGGCCTGGACGCCGGCCTGATCGGGTCCGAGCTCTTCACCATGCTGCTGGTGATGGCGCTGGTGACTACCGCGATGACGGGGCCGCTGATCAACCTGGTGATGGGCCGCGCCAAGGCGCCCGCCGCCGCAGACGAAACGCCGGCCCGCGCAGAGCCCTAGTCAACAGCGGGTACGGCCCAGCATGCGTGTTCAAGGCCAGGAACGGTCTTCGAGCACGTAGCCGCTGCCGCGCACCGTGTGCAGCAGCTTCAGGTCGAAAGGGTCGTCGATCTTGGCGCGCAGCCTGCGAATGGCGACTTCGAGCACATTGGTGTCGCTGTCGAGCGTGCTGTCCCACACCTCTTCGGCGAGCGTGCTGCGCAAGACGATCTGCCCCCTGTTGCGCAGCAGCACCGCCAGCAGCGCGGACTCCTTTGCCGTGAGTTCGATGCGCCGGTGGTTGCGAACGCACTTGCCGCTTGCAAGGTCGAGTTCCAGGTCGGCCAGCCGGAAGGTGGTCGGCTCGTTCGGCTTGCCGCGTTGAACCAGGGTGCGTACGCGCGCCAGCAGCTCCGGCAAGGCGAAGGGCTTCACCAGGTAATCGTCTGCGCCCTGCCGCAGGCCGTTCACCCGGTCTTCGACCTTGTCCCGCGCCGTGAGCACCAGCACGGGCACGGTGCTGGTCCGCCGCAGGGCGCGCAGCAGCGCAAAGCCGTCGGCACCGGGAAGCACTGCGTCGAGAAGGATCAACGCGTAGTCGTGCTGCGCGGAAAGGTAGCGGCCCTTGGCGCCATCGCGCGCAATGTCGACTGCGTACCCGTTTTCCTCCAGGCCCTTCTTCAGCTCATCGCCGAGCTGGGGCTCGCCCTCAATGACCAGAATTCGCATCGACGGATGTTAGTTGGGGGGTGGGTGGAAGGCGGGTGCGAACCTGTCGTTTCGAACGACGGACTGGGCGCCGGCCCCGTGTCATACATTGCGCCGCGGGCCTGCGACTCGAAGGGGCAATGCAGGAGCCGTGCCACGTGCCGCCGATATACTTTTGGAACCATGCGCCGCTGGCTCCAGATCTTCTTGCTGTTCCTGCTGCCGTTCCAGTTCAGCTGGGCGGCATCTGCGGCGTATTGCCAGCACGAGCGCGATGTGCAGCCCCGCCATTGGGGCCACCATGAGCACCCGTCCGAGGCGGGCAGCCACGGCGCTACCCGTGCCGACGACACGCAGAAGAGCCCGGGCACGCAACCGAATGCCGTGCTGGGAGACTGCGCGGCCTGCCACCTGGGCCATGCGCAGCATCTGCCGTCAGCGGCAGAGCAGGGGCAAGGCCTGCCTGCGCTCGCGCGGGCATTGCGTGTCATGCGAGCGGAGCACTTTGTCTCGCATATCTCCGAAGTGCCTGTGCGCCCTGCAAGACCTCTCGCCGCTTGATTCGGCGAGAGAACAACCCTTACCCCTGATACCCCGCATCAGCTGAGCTCTCGCCGAATTCCCTCGCCCGTTGTTTTGCAACCCAGGAGAATTCGATGCGTACGCTCTTCGTGCCGCTGGCCGTCATGGCCTTGGCGGTGTCCCCGGCATTTTCACAAACCGATGCCGGTTCCAATCCTTCGCCGCTGCTGCGGCAGGCTGCAGCAAGAACAGCGGAGCCCGCGGGCCCGCTGGACCTGCGCAGCGCCATCGCGCTCGCACAGCGGGCCAACCCCGGGCTTTCGTCCGCCGCGCGTGAGCAGGAGGCCAGCGATGCCGCCGTGCTGCAGGCGGGGGCATGGCCCAACCCCGTGCTCGAGGCGCAGGTGGAAGACCTGCGCCGGGGCAACCGCACCACCACGCTGCTGCTGAGCCAGCCCGTCGAGCTGGGCGGCAAGCGCGCGGCCCGCGTGACGGCGGCCGAACGTGCGCGCGACCAGGCCGCATCGGCGTTGCTTGCGCGGCGTTCGGAGCTGCGTGCATCGACCATCACGCTGTTCTTCGACGTGCTGGCCGCGCAGGAGCGCGTGCGGCTGATGCAGGATTCGTTGGGCCTTGCACAAGCGGCCACCCGCGCAGCCGCCAACCGCGTGGCAGCAGGCAAGGTTCCGCCGCTCGAAGAGACGCGCTCGCGCGTGGCCGAGGCCGGCATCCGGGTCGAACTGCAGCAGGCCGAAGGCGCATTGCGCTCGGCGCGCCGTCAGCTCGCCGCACTGTGGGGCAACCCCGATCCGCGCTTCACGCAGGCGCAGGGTGCGGTCGATCGGCTGCCACCGCTTGCACTGGCGCAGGACGTGGAGAGGCGGCTTGCCGCGGCGCCCATGTTGCGCCAGGCACGGCTCGAGGTCGAGCGGCGCCAGGCGCTTTCGCAACTGGAGCAGGCGCGGCGCGTGCCCGACGTCACCGTGTCGCTCGGCGCCAAGCGTGTGCCGGCCGACGAAGGCATGGGCAGCAGCAACGGCCGCAACCAGGTGGTGGTGGGCGTGTCGGTACCGCTGCCAATCTTCGACACCAACCGCGGCAACGTGGCCGAGGCGTTGAGCCGCGAAGAGAAGGCGCGGGACGACCTTGCCGCGGCCGAGCTGCAGCTGGGTGCCGATGTGGCGCAAGCCGCCGAGCGCCTGCGTTCGGCGCGCGCCGCCGCCGAGACGCTGCAGCGCGATGCACTGCCCGGCGCCGAGGCCGCCTACAAGGCTGCCGCCAAGGGCTTCGAGCTCGGCAAGTTCAGCTTTCTCGAAGCGCTCGATGCGCAACGCACGCACTTCCAGGTGCGCAACCAGTACCTGATGGCCGTGGCCGACGCGCATCGCGCGGCCAGCGAGCTCGACCGGCTGCTGGGCACCGAAGCCGACGAAACCCCGCGTACGGCGGATGCCGCACGCTGACAAGGAAACCACATCATGAATACGGAAGAAAGAAAAACCCCCGCGGGGCGCATCGGCAAGAAGCAATGGATGGCGATCGTGGCCGTGCTGGTCGCCGGCATCGCCGCGGGCGCGCTGATCTTGCGCACCGCGCCGGCCAAGCCTGAAGGCTCGGGGCATTCGGAAGCGGCCGAGCATGCCGAGGGCGAGCACCATGAGGAAGAAGGCAAGGGAGAAGAGAAGGGCCATGACCATGACCACGGGCATGGCCACGCCTCCGGCGAGGCCGGCAAGGACGAGAAGAAGGGTGAGCACCCAGAAGGGCACAACGAAGAGCGCAAGGAGCAGGAAGGAAAGATCGCCTTCACCGACGAGCAGATCAAGGCCGCGGGCGTGGCTGTGGAGAGCGCCGGCCCCGCGCGCATCAAGTCGTTGCTGCAACTGCCGGGCGAGATCAAGTTCAACGACGACCGAACCGCCCATGTGGTGCCGCGCGTGGGCGGCGTGGTCGAAAGCGTATCGGCCAACCTTGGGCAGGAGGTGAAGCGCGGCCAGGTGCTGGCGGTGCTCTCCAGCCCGGCGCTGTCGGAGCAGCGCAGCGAGCTGCAGACGGCGCAGCGCCGGCTCGAGCTGGCCCGCACCACCTACCAGCGCGAGAAGAAGCTGTGGGAAGAAAAGATTTCTGCCCAGCAGGACTACCTGCAGGCGGGGCAGGCCATGCAGGAGGCGCAGATTGCCGTGGCCAACGCCAACCAGAAGCTGCTGGCGCTGGGCGCCACGCCGGCCTCGTCGGCCCTCGGCCGCTACGAGCTGCGCGCGCCGTTCGACGGCATGGTGGTCGAAAAGCACATCTCGCTCGGCGAAGCGGTGAAGGAAGACGCCAGCGTGTTCACCATTTCCGATCTTTCGACCGTGTGGGCCGAGATCAGCGTGGCCGCCAACTACCTGAACCTGGTGCGCATCGGCGAGCCGGCGACCATCCGCTCGAGCGCCTTCGAGCAGGCGGTCAGCGGCACGGTGTCGTACGTGGGCTCGCTCATCGGCGCGCAAACGCGCACGGCCACCGCGCGCGTCACCTTGACCAACCCGCAGCGAATGTGGCGGCCGGGGCTGTTCGTGAACGTGGAACTGGTTTCGTCCGAAGCGAACGCCCCAGTGGCGGTGTCGGCCGAAGCCGTGCAAACGGTGGAAGACAAACCGACCGTGTTCCTGCGAGTGCCAGGCGGCTTTGTGCCGCAGCATGTGCAGACCGGCCGCAGCGACGGCCAGCGCATCGAGATCGTGGGTGGCCTTGCGCCCGGCGCAGCCCATGCGGGCAGCGGCAGCTTCGTCGTCAAGTCGCAGCAGGGCAAGAGCTCTGCCACGCACACCCACTGAGGACGCCGCATGTTCGAACGAGTCATCCGGTTTTCCATCGAACAGCGCTGGCTGGTGTTGCTGGCCGTGCTCGGCATGGCCGCGCTCGGCATCTTCAGCTACCAGAAGCTGCCCATCGACGCGGTGCCCGACATCACCAACGTGCAGGTGCAGATCAACACCGCCGCGCCGGGCTATTCGCCGCTGGAGGCGGAGCAGCGCGTGACCTACCCCATCGAGACGGTGATGGCCGGCCTGCCCGGCCTGCAGCAGACGCGCTCGCTTTCGCGCTACGGCCTTTCGCAGGTGACGGTGATCTTCGATGACGGTACCGACATCTACTTTGCGCGGCAGTTGGTGAACGAGCGCATCCAGTCGGCGCGCGAGAGCATGCCGGCCGGCATCTCGCCGGTGATCGGGCCCATTTCGACCGGCCTCGGCGAGATCTATCTCTGGACGGTGGAGGCAGACGAGGGCGCAAAGAAGGCCGACGGCACGCCCTACACGCCGACCGACCTGCGCGAGATCCAGGACTGGATCATCAAGCCGCAACTGCGCAACGTGAAGGGCGTGACAGAGATCAACTCCATCGGCGGCTACGCCAAGGAGTTTCAGGTTGCGCCCGATCCGGCCAAGCTGCTGGCGCACGGCCTCACCATGACCGACCTGGTCACCGCGCTGGAGCGCAACAACGCCAACGTGGGTGCGGGCTACATCGAGAAGCGCGGCGAGCAGTACCTCATCCGCGCGCCCGGACAGGTCAAGTCGGCCGAAGACATCGGCAACGTCATCCTGGGCAACGCCAACGGTATTCCGCTGCGCGTGCAGGACGTGGCCGAGGTCGGCATCGGCCAGGAGCTGCGCACCGGCGCGGCCACCGACAACGGCCGCGAGGTGGTGCTAGGCACGGTGTTCATGCTCATCGGCGAGAACAGCCGCACCGTCTCGCAGGCGGTCGACAAGAAAATGCAGGAGATCAACCGTACCTTGCCCGCCGGGGTGAAGGCGGTCACGGTGTACGACCGCACCGTGCTGATCGACAAGGCCATTGCCACGGTGAAGAAGAACCTCTTCGAAGGCGCGGTGCTGGTCATCGCGGTGCTGTTTCTCTTTCTCGGCAACATCCGCGCGGCGCTCATCACGGCGCTGGTCATTCCGCTGTCGATGCTGTTCACCTTCACCGGCATGGTGAACCAGAAGGTCAGCGCCAACCTCATGAGCCTGGGCGCGCTGGACTTCGGCATCATCATCGACGGGGCGGTGGTGATCGTGGAGAACTGCGTGCGGCGCCTCGCGCATGCGCAAGCAAAGCTCGGGCGGCCGCTCACGCGCAGCGAGCGCTTCCATGAAGTGTTCGCGGCCTCTCAGGAGGCGCGCCGACCGCTGCTGTTCGGCCAGCTGATCATCATGATCGTGTACCTGCCGATCTTTGCGCTCACGGGCGTGGAGGGCAAGCTGTTCCACCCGATGGCTTTCACCGTGGTGATTGCACTGCTGGGCGCGATGATCCTGTCGATCACCTTCATTCCCGCAGCCGTGGCGCTCTTCATCGGCAACAGGGTGAGCGAGAAGGAAAACCGCCTGATGCAGTGGGCCAGGCGCGGCTACGAGCCGCTGCTGGCGCGCGTGATGACGGCCAAGCCGCTGGTCATCACCATGGCTTGTGTCGCGGTGGTGCTTTCGGGCCTGCTGGCCACGCGGCTGGGCACGGAGTTTGTGCCGAGCCTGGGCGAGGGCGACTTTGCGGTGCAGGCGCTGCGTATACCGGGCACCAGCCTCACGCAGTCGGTCGAAATGCAAAAGCAGATCGAACGCACGCTGAAAGAAAAGTTTCCGGAGATCGAGCGCGTGTTCGCGCGCACCGGCACGGCCGAGATTGCGTCGGACCCCATGCCGCCGAACATCTCCGACGGCTACATCATGCTGAAGCCCGAGAGCGAGTGGCCGGCGCCTCAAGGTGCATCTCGCCGCACTCGCGCCGAGCTGCTGGCCGCAGTGCAGGAAGAGGTTGAAAAGCTGCCGGGCAACAACTACGAGTTCTCGCAGCCGATCCAGTTGCGCTTCAACGAACTGATCTCGGGTGTGCGCAGCGACGTGGCCGTAAAGATCTTCGGAGACGACATGGCGGTGCTGGACAAGACGGCGGCCGAGGTGTCGGAAACGTTGAGCAAGATCTCAGGTGCCGCAGAAGTGAAGGTCGAGCAGACCACCGGCCTGCCGATGCTCACCGTGAACATCGAACGCGACAAGACCGCGCGCTACGGCCTCAACGTGGGCGACCTGCAGGACGCGATTTCCATTGCGGTGGGCGGCCGCGAGGCGGGCACGCTGTTCGAGGGCGACCGGCGCTTCGACATCCTCGTGCGCCTGCCCGAGAACCTGCGCACCGACCTGGAGGCGATCAAGCGCTTGCCGATCGCACTGCCCAGGGGCGCTGGCGCCGAGGTTCAGCAGCGCACCAGCTTCATCCCGCTGGGCGAAGTGGCCACGCTGGAGCTTGCGCCGGGCCCGAACCAGGTCAGCCGCGAAGACGGCAAGCGACGCATCATGGTGAGCGCCAACGTGCGCGGCCGCGACCTCGGGTCCTTCGTGGCCGAGGCCGAAGAAGCCATGCGCAAGGTGAGCATTCCGCCGGGCTACTGGACCGCATGGGGCGGCCAATACGAAAACCTGGCCTCGGCCACCGAGCGGTTGCAGGTGGTGGTGCCGGTGTCGCTGCTGCTGGTGTTCACGCTGCTGTTCGCGATGTTCGGCAACCTGAAGGACGGCCTGCTGGTGTTCACCGGCATTCCGTTCGCACTCACGGGCGGCATCGTGGCGCTGTGGCTGCGCGGCATTCCGCTGTCGATCTCGGCGGCGGTGGGCTTTATCGCGCTCTCAGGCGTGGCGGTGCTCAACGGGCTGGTGATGATCTCGTTCATCCGCAACCTGCGCGAAGGCGGGTTGCCGCTCGATGCGGCAATTCGCGAAGGTGCGCTCACGCGGTTGCGGCCGGTGCTGATGACAGCCCTGGTCGCTTCGCTGGGCTTCGTGCCAATGGCCATCGCCACGGGCACCGGCGCCGAGGTGCAGCGGCCGCTGGCGACGGTGGTGATCGGCGGCATCCTGTCATCAACGGCGCTCACGCTGTTGGTGCTACCGTTGCTCTATCGCATGGCGCACCGGCGCGACGAGGAAGACGGGCGCGAAGCCCGGCTTCTCAGTTCCTGATCGCCGACTTGGGTCTGAAGGCCTTGCAGACCGAATCGTCGGTCTCGAGGTACGGGCCGCCAATCAGGTCTATGCAGTACGGCACCGCTGCGAAGATGCCCGGCACGACCTGCTTGCCGTCGGCATCCTTCAGTCCTTCGAGCGTTTCCGCAATCGACTTTGGCTGCCCCGGCAGGTTGATGATCAGGCTCTTGTCGCGGATCACCGCCACCTGGCGCGACAGGATGGCGGTGGGCACGAAGCGAAGGCTGATCTGCCGCATCTGCTCGCCGAAGCCGGGCATTTCCTTGTGTGCCACGGCCAGCGTGGCTTCGGGCGTGACGTCGCGAAGGGCCGGGCCGGTGCCACCGGTGGTCAGCACCAGCGAGCAGCCGGCGTCCACCAGCTCGATCAGCGTGGCGCTGATGAGAGCGGCTTCGTCGGGAATGAGCCGGGATTCGAAATCGATCGGGTTCTTCAGCGCGCGGCCTAGCCATTCCTTCAGCGAAGGCAAGCCCTTGTCTTCGTAAGTGCCGCTGGAGGCGCGGTCGCTGATGGAGACGATGCCGATGCGGATGGAGTCAGGTGTGCTCATGGTGTTGCTGCTTCCCCTTCCGGGGGAAGGTTGGGATGGGGGCAGCCAGGGTGCCCGATGGATGCGCCGCTTGCCCCCACCCCGGCCCTCCCCCGGGAGGGGAGGGAGAAAGGCAAGTGGCTCATGCGTCCTCTTCCCGGTCCTGCGCGGCGGCCGCCGCAGCGTGGTCCGCCCCACCATGCACCGCCAGCTGCGCACGCACCAGCTGGAAGATCTCGCGATAAGCCTTGCCCTGTCGCGGCGCTTCGCCCGGCGGGCCGGCCTTCAGGTCCTTGCGGGCCTGGCGCACCAGGGCGCGCAGCTGCTGCGAATCGGTGCCGGGGTGGGTTTCGATCCAGCCGCCCAGCGCGTCGTCGTCGGCAATCAGCCGGTCGCGCCAGCGTTCGGCCTCGTGCAGGGCGGCGGCTTCGGCCGCGGGCACGGTGTTTTGCTCGGCCAGAGCCTGCTTCACGGCCTCCAGCACTTCGGGTTCGAGCTTGCGCATCAGCTTGCCGATGAACTGCATCTGGCGGCGCTTGCCCTCGAAATTGGTGATGCGCTTGGCCTCGGCCACGGCGTCGATCAGCTTTTCGTCCAGCGGCAGCGCGTCGAACAGGCCGGCGCGCAGGCCGAGAAGTTCGGTGCCCAGCTTTTGCAGTTCGTCGCTTTCGCGCTTCAGGTCGGTGCGGCTGGCTTCGTCGGTTCCCTTGAGCTCGCGCTTGAGCTCCAGGTCGAGCTCGCTGCCTTCGGCAACGAACTGGCCACGGACGAAATAGCCTTTTTTGGGTTTGCGGGACATGGGGTGGATTCTGGGCCGCCCCGTGCGGCGTTGCAACGCGTGCAATGCAGAGGGCGAGCCGGGGGAAACGGAAAATAGGGGGCGCAAGTATCATAGCCACCACATGACGACATCTTCCTCGCGCGCCGATTCCGGCTTCGCCTACAGCCGCTCCTTCTTCGAAAACCTGGTCGACACGGCCCTGGCCCACGCCAAAAAGCTCGGTGCAACCGATGCCGGCGCCGAGGCCTCCGAGGGCTGCGGCCTCAGTGTCTCGGTCCGCAAGGGCGAGCTTGAGAACGTGGAGCGCAACCGCGACAAGTCGCTGGGCATCACGGTCTACCTGGGCCATCGCCGCGGCAACGCCAGCACCTCCGACTTTTCGGAGGCGGCCATTGCCCAGACCGTGCAAGCGGCCTACGACATTGCCCGCTTCACGGCCGAAGACCCGGTGAGCGGCCTTCCCGACGAGGAAGACATTGCCAAGGACCACCCCGAACTCGACCTGTTCCATCCCTGGGACGTGACGAGCGAGCAGGCCGCCAGGCTGGCGCTCGAATGCGAAGAGGCGGCGCTTTCGACCGACAAGCGCATTACCAACAGCGAAGGCGCGGGCGTTTCGGCCCAGCAGAGCCACTTCTTCAGCGCCCACACGCACGGTTTTCGCGGCGGCTACGCCAGCTCGCGGCATTCGATTTCGGTTGCGCCCATCGCCGGCAAGGGCGACGACATGCAGCGCGACTCCTGGTACAGCTCCATGCGCTCGGCCGACGAGCTGGCCAGCCCGCAAGCCGTGGGCCGTTACGCCGCCGAGCGGGCGCTGAGCCGGCTGAAGTCGCGCAAGATCAAGACCACCGAATGCCCGGTGCTGTTCGAGTCGCCGCTGGCCGTGGGCCTGTTGGGCGGGCTGGTGCAGGCCGTGAGCGGCGGAGCGCTCTACCGCAAGAGCACCTTCCTGCTCGATTCGCTCGGCAAACCGGTGCTGCCCAAGCACGTGGACGTGGCCGAAGACCCGCACATCCCGCGCGGCAAGGGCAGCTCGCCGTTCGACGACGAAGGCGTGAAAACCCGCGCGCGCAAGGTGGTGGATGCCGGCCGGCTCGAAGGCTACTTCCTGTCGACCTATTCGGCGCGCAAGCTCGGCATGAAGACCACCGGCAATGCCGGCGGCTCGCACAACCTCACGCTGAGCTCCCGCCTCACCAGGGCCGGCGACGACCTGGACGCCATGCTCGCCAAGCTGGGCACGGGCCTCTTCGTGATCGAGCTGATGGGGCAGGGCGTGAACTACGTGACCGGCGACTATTCGCGCGGTGCCAGCGGCTTCTGGGTCGAGAAAGGGCGCATCGCCTTTCCGGTGCAGGAGATCACCATCGCCGGCAACCTGAAGGACATGCTGATGGGCATCGAGGCCATTGGCGCCGATGCCTACACCTTCGGCGCCAAGACCACGGGCTCGGTGCTGGTCAACCGCATGAAGGTGGCCGGCAGCTGAGCCGGCCAATTCCTCAGACGATCCGGACCGAAAGGTTCGGCAGCCCGTCGATGTGGATCTCGATCACGTCGCCGCGCACCACCGGGCCCACGTTTTCCGGCGTGCCCGAATAGATGATGTCGCCGGGCATCAGCTCGAACGCCTGCGACAGGCGGCTGATCTGCTCCGCCACCGACCAGATCATGTGCTTGAGCGTGGCGTTCTGCTTGGTCTGGCCGTTCACCTTGAGCCAGATCGACCCGTCGGTGTAGTGCCCGACCTTCGCCACCGGATGAATCGGGCCGATGGGCGCCGAATGGTCGAAGCTCTTGCCGATTTCCCAGGGCTTTTTCTGGTCGCCCATTTCGCGCTGCAGGTCGCGGCGGGTCATGTCCAGGCCGAGCGAATAGCCGTAGACCAGCCCCAGCGCATCCGCGGGCGCGATGTTGCGGCCACCCTTGGCAAGGGCCACGACCAGTTCCACCTCGTAGTGATAGTTCTTGGTGAGCGTCGGGTACGGATGGTCGGCCACGGTGCCGGGCATCACGACCTGGATCGCATCCGCCGGCTTCTGGAAGAAGAAGGGCGGCTCGCGAGTGGGGTCGGAGCCCATTTCGCGCGCGTGGGCCGCATAGTTGCGGCCGATGCAGTAGATGCGCCGCACCGGAAACGCCTGCTCGCTGCCGACGATCGGAACCGTGGTCTGCGCAACCGTGAAGGGCGTTTGCGGCGCCCGCGATGCGCCGGCCGGCAGGGCGCAACCGGCAACTGCGCCGGCCGCCATGGCGGCAGAGCCGGCCAGCAGGCCGCGTCGTGAACTGGACATGATTTTTGTCTCCTGAATCTTTTGTTGGGCGATGAAAACCGGCCGGGGTCAGCCGGGCCATTCTGGAGCGCGCTGGCGCAGCGCTACCGCACGCATCTACGCAAAAACAGGACGCAAGCAACACCCGCCGCCGCTCGGCAGGCCCGGGGCAAAGGCTTACCATCGCGCCATGTCGGCCCTTCAATCCAGCCTTCGCCTCTACGGCATGCAGGAGCGCGCGAACCATCTCGACTTCGACATCCGCTTCGAAGGCGCGCGGGACGTGCTGGCGCGGCCGCACCGGCACGAGTATTTCCAGATCCAGGTCAGCATCCATGGCGGCTCGCAGCAGGTGGTGGGCGGGGCGGTGCGCCCGTTCACTGCCGGGCACCTGAGCTTTGTGCTGCCCTACCGCGTGCACGTGGTGCCGCACCCCCCCGGCGCCCGCTATGCCATCGTGAACTTCGACCAGGGGTTTCTCTGGCCCGAACTGCCGGTCGAGGCGCTCGACCTCGAAGAGGTGCCCGTGTCGCGCCAGCCCGAGCTCGCGCCCTTTCTGTTCCAGGAGTACATGGACTTTCATTTCGGCGACGCCGATTTCGCGCGCATCCTCGGCTGGCTCGAAGAGCTTGCCGTGCTGAACCGCGAGCGGCGCTTCGGCAGCGTGGGCGCGATCCGCGGCATTCTGCTGCAGCTGATGGGCCTGGCCTGCAGCCGGCACGAGGCGCAGCTGCTCGCGCAGGCCGCGCTGCAGAGCGGCCGCTGCTCGGGCGGCGATGCGCTGCAGCGCGTGATGCGCTATGTGCGCGAGCACCTGGGCGAAGAGATGTCGCTCAACGATGCCGCCGCGGCCGCCATGCTGTCGCCCAACTACCTTGCGCACCTGCTCAAGAAGCAGACCCACCGCACCTTCACCGAACTGGTGACCGAACGCCGCCTGGAGCGCGCGAAGGAACTGCTGCTGACGTCGAACGCGCGCATTGCCGACATCGCGCGGCAGTGCGGCTTTGGCGATGCGGTTTACTTCAGCCGCCGGTTCAGGTTGCGCAACGGCGTGACGCCGCGGCAGTTTCGCAGCCGGGCCGATGCCGGGCTTGGCAAGGCGACAGGGCCTGACAGGCAAGCAAGCCACCCCCGAGAGAAGCCATGAGCAGACACCACACCGCGCGAAAGCCGGAACTCGAACATGAACTGATGCGCGATCCGCGGCTCGGATTCGAGCCGGCGGGCGGGAGCTCCGTGCGCTGCCTGCAGCACGGCGTGCCCTGGCCGTTCGACTGCTGGCACTACCACGACGAGTACGAACTGCAGATCATCAACCGCAGCAGCGGCGATGCCTATGTCGGCAACCACATCGGACGCTTCGAGCCCGGCTACGTTGCGCTTGTGGGCGGGCGCCTGCCGCACACCTGGATCTCGGACGGCGTGCCGCCCGAGGGCATTGCCGATCGCAGCATGGTCATTCATTTTCGCGACGAACCGCTGCGCAAGGGCGTGGGCTTGTTCCCCGAGCTGGAGGCGGTGCTGCCGATGCTCGACCGCGCGAAGCTCGGCGTCGAGTTCTTCGGTATCGGCGAGCGCGTGCGGGAGCGCTTTGCGCGTGTTCAGGCGCAGGAGGGCCTGGCCCGGCTGTCGGAGTTCATCGGCCTGCTGCACGAGCTCGCCAACTGGGAAGACTATCGCCAGATTTCGAGTGCCGCAGGCCCGCTGGGCGAAGACCCGAGCGCCAACTCGCGCATGCGCCGCGTGCTCGACTACCTCGACCAGCACCTCACCGAAGACCTCTCGCTGCCGGCGGTGTGCGCGGTGGCCAACATGGCCGAAAGCAGCTTCTCGCGCTACTTTCACAAGCACATGGGCAGTACGTTCACCGACTTCGTCACCCGTCTGCGCATTTCGAAAGCCTGCGAGATGCTGCAAGTTTCCGACCGGCTGGTGAGCGACATCTGCTATGAGGTGGGCTTTTCGAACCTCGCCAATTTCAACCGGCGTTTTCTTCAGCTCAAGGGCATGACACCCTCGGCTTACCGGCACCAGGCGCAAGACCGGTTCGGACTTCGCACGGCGCAGAACACGCCGGTTGCTGCCGCGGCTTGAAAATGCCCAGTCCATGAAAGAAGACCCTCAACCCCCGTCACGCCCGCGCATCTACCTGGCGGGGCCCGACGTCTTTCGCCCCGACGCGCGGGACCACTTCGTGCGGCTTGCGGCGGCCTGCGAGGCGCTGGGGCTTGCGGCCCTGCTGCCGGCCGACGGCAACGAGGAGCTGAGCGCCGAAGCTCCCGAAAAGCGCATCTACGAGGCCAACATGCTGCGCCTTCGCGGTGCCGACGGTGTGGTGGCCAATCTGGCGTGCTTTCGTGGACTGGAGCCCGATTCGGGCACGGTGTTCGAGGTTGGCGCCGCGGTGGCGCTCGGCATTCCGGTCGTGGCCTATGGCGTTCCGGAAGGCAGCTATGCGGACCGCGCCAGGTCCGCCTTGCCATGCGCGGTCGATCCGGCCGGCGTGCTGCGCGAAAACGGCAGCGGCATTGCGGTCGAGGACTTCGGACAGCCGCTGAACCTCATGCTGGCCTGCTCGATCCACATTGCGCCGACGCCCGAGGCGGCGTTGTCGAAGATGGCGGAACTGCTCGCCTGATACAACCCTGACCCCCGGCAAAACCCCGAGCCGGCTGGTCATAAAAATATCAGTCAACCGGTCTGCGTGTACGCGGCGCCGGGCATCGGCTGCATACGCTTCGTCCCTCCTGCTTCTGCCGTCCACGCGCCGGCAAGTTGCCGGCAATCCACAACAAGCCACTAGGAGACGAACGATGTCGACTCGAACCACACGCCGCATCACGGCCGGCACCATGCTGCTGGCAGCGCTGGCCACCTGGGGCCAAGCGCAGGCCCAGGTCTGCAAGGAAGACGTGCGCGTGCTGTCGCAGCCCCGCGACGGCCTGACCCTGCTCGAAAAGTACAAGGACGAGTTCAAGAGCCTGAGCGGCGCCTCCTTCAGCATCGACAACCTCAACGAGAACGACCGTCGCACCAAGACGCGCGCCGACGCATCCACTGTCGGAAAGTACAACGTGTACTACGTCGACGAGGCCAATGTGCCGCTGTTCGCGCAGTCGAAATGGATTGCGCCGCTAGCGAAGTACTACCCGGCCGACTACGACTACGCGGACTTCGACCCCGGCCGGCAGAAGGTGGCCACCTTCGGCGGCGAGGCCTGGTTCGCGCCGCTCACCGGCGGCGGCGACCTGCTGGTGTACCGCAAGGACCTGCTCGAAAAGGCCGGCATCAAGCCACCGGCCACGCTGGAGGAATTTGTCGCCGCCGCGAAGAAGCTCAACGACCCCGCCAACGGGATCTACGGCGTGGCCTTGCGCGGCCAGCGCGGCTCGGGCGCCAACGTATGGCGCTGGATGCCGTTCTTCCGCGGCAACGGCGGCCAGTGGTTCGACGGCGACAAGCCGGTGTTCAACTCGCCTGCAGCGGTGAAGGCCACGCAGACTTATCTCGAACTGTTCAAGTATTCGGCGCCGGGCACGAAGACCGGTGGATGGGACGAGTCCACGGGCGCATTCCTGGCCGGCAAGGTGGCGATGCTGATCGAATCGACACCGCTGGCGGGCAACGCGCTCGACCCGAAGATGTCTACCGTGATCGGCAAAGTGGCCTACCTGCCGCCGCCTTCGCCGCTGACCGGCGGCGGCTACGGCCACGGGCTGGCCATCGGCACCAAGGCCAACAAGACGGAAGAGGCGAAGAAGTGCGCGGGCCTGTTCATCGCCTGGGCCACCTCCAAGAAGAACGAGCAGCGTCGCCTTGCCGAAGGCCAGTTCGGCGAACTGAACCGCACCAGCGTGCTCGGCAGCCCCGAGTTCGCCAAGCGCTACGGCGCCGACCTGGGCAAGGCGCTGGCGGACACCGGCAAGCTCACAGCGGTGAACTTCTGGCAAGACCCGGCCTGGCCCGACCTGGGCGACCGCTGGGGAATCATTCTCGAAGAGCTGATCACCGGCTCGCGCAGCGACATCAAGGGCGGGCTGGACGAACTCGACGCCTACGCCAGGCAGCTGATCGCGCGACGCAAGAAGTGAAGAAGACAAGGCGCAACAAGACCAGGCTCCCGGCCGTCTTCATCGGGCCGGGGCTGCTGGTGCTGGCGGTTCTGGCGCTGGTGCCCACGCTGTTTGCCATCGTCATCTCGCTGCAGGACCGTGAGCTGGGGCAGGCCGATTCGAGCTGGGTGTGGTTGTCGAACTATGTCCAGCTGTTTTCGGACCGGCGCTTCCTGAACTCGGTGGGTGTGTCGCTGACGTGGGAAGTGCTGACCGTCAGCGCCACCATGGGCCTGGCCGTGCTGCTGGGCGTGCTGCTCTTCCAATGCGCGACACCGCGCTGGCGCAACGTGCTGTCGATGCTGTTCATCGTGCCGGTGCTGCTGCCGCGCGTGTCGGCCGCCTTCGTATGGAAATTTGCCTTCCATCCGTTGTTCGGCCTGTTGACCTGGCCGTACAAGGCGATTACCGGCGAGCCGCTGGACCTGCTTGCCAGCCCGGTGACGGCGCTGCTGACCGTGGCCTTCGTCGACGTGTGGCAGTGGGGGCTGTTCTTTGCCGTCATCGTGCTCAAGCTGCTCGAAACGCTGCCGCCGCAACCTTTCGAGGCCGCGCGCATGGACCATGCGAAGACGTGGGAGGTCTACGCCTACGTGGCGTTGCCGATGCTGAAGGCGCCGCTCATCAGCCTGGCCTTCGTGAAGATGGTCGAGTCGCTGCGCGCGTTCGACCTGATCTACGTGATGACGCGCGGCGGGCCCGGCATTTCCACAGAAACGCTGGACATGTACGCCTTTTCGCAGGGCTTCATCGAGTCGGGCCGCATTTCGTACGCCTCGAGCATGGCGGTGCTGATGATGGTCGCCTCGACCGTGGCATTCACCTACATCTGGAAATGGACGCGACCCTCGTGAACAAGAAGAAGCCGTTCTCCCTTGGCACGCTGCTCGCGCGCCTGGTGCTGGTGGGCGCGGGGCTCTCGGCGCTGGTGCCGGTGCTGTGGACGTTCATCAACTCGTTCAAGAACCGGGTGGACATCGTCTCGGCGGTGCCCAAGTTCGTCTTCACGCCGACACTCGAAAACTACCTCTACGTGCTTGGCCGCGATTCCGTGGCCAGCGGGTTGATCAACTCGCTGGTGGTGGTCGGCTCGGCTGTGGTCATTGGCGCGGTGCTGGGGCTGCCTGCCGCCTATGCGCTGGCGCGCTATCCGCTGCGCTGGGCCAACGACATCCAGTTCTTCGTCTTGTCGATGCGATTTCTGCCGCCGGTTGCCGTCGCCATTCCGCTGATGGTGATCTGGCTGCAACTGGAGCTCTACGACACCCGCATTGCGCTCATCGTGACCTACACGCTGCTCACGCTCTCCACCGTGATCTGGCTGGCGATTCCGGCTTTCAAGGCGGTGCCCAAAGAGGTGGAGGAGGCCGGCCGGGTCGACGGCTACGGGCCTTACGCCATCTTCTTTCGCGTGTCGCTGCCGATTGCCGCTCGCTCGCTGATCGGCGCCATCGCCTTCGGCTTTGTGCTGGTGTGGAACGAGTTTCTCATTGCGCTGATGCTCACCACCTCGGACGCCAAGACGCTGCCCATCGTCGCCTCGGAGCTCAGTCAACTGGGGCGCGACGTGCCCTGGGGCATTCTGAATGCCTCCGTCATCCTGCTGTCGCTGCCGCCGCTGTTGATGGTCGGGGTGCTCAGCGGCTTTCTCAACGCCGCGTTCAAGCGCAAAAGGGACGGCGCATGAGCCGGGCCGATCAACTTTCCGGAAGGCAGACCATGTCCGCGATCAGCTGCAACAACATCATCAAGCGTTACGGCGACACGCAGGTCGTGCACCAGTTCGACCTGGAAGTGTCGGACAACGAGTTCGTCGTGTTTCTCGGGCCTTCGGGCTGCGGCAAGTCGACCATCCTGCGCATGCTGGCGGGGCTGGAAGAAATCAGCGACGGCGACCTGCTGATCGGCGGCCGGCGCGTGAACGACCTGCCGCCGCAGGAGCGCGGCATTGCCATGGTGTTCCAGAACTACGCGCTTTATCCGCACATGACGGTGCGCGACAACATTGCCTTCGGCCTCAAGCGCCTGAAGGTGCCCAAGGCCGAGATCGACAGCCGCATAAAGGAGGTGTCCGACACGCTCGGGCTGGAGCGCTACCTGCAGCGCAAGCCGGCGGAACTTTCGGGCGGCCAGCAGCAACGCGTGGCGATTGCGCGCGCCATGATCAAGACGCCCAAGGTCTTCCTGTTCGACGAGCCGCTGTCCAACCTCGATGCCAAGCTGCGCAACCACATGCGCATCGAGATCGCCCGGCTGCACCAGGCACTGAAGACCACCACCGTGTACGTGACGCATGACCAGCACGAGGCGATGACGCTGGCCGACCGCATCGTGCTGCTGCGCGACGGAAGCATCGAGCAGGTGGGCTCGCCCAAGGAGATCTTCGAACGGCCGCGCTCGGCCTTCGTGGCCGGCTTCATCGGCACACCGCCGATGAACCTCGTGGAGATGTCGGTCAGGGACCTTGGCGGGCGCTGCGAGCTGAGCGGCCGGGGCGGCAGCGTGCAGGTGGACGCGCGCCGGTTCGCGCTCGAAGGGCGCGAGCGCGTGACCCTGGGCGTGCGCCCCGCGCACCTGCAGGTCGACACGAACGATGGGCGCAACGGCGGCTTCTCGGGCGAGGTGCAGCTCATCGAATATCTCGGCAACGAAGTGCTGGTGAGCTTTGGTGCGGACGGCAGCGAAATTTCCGCGCTGATGCCCTCGGCGCAAGGGCCGCGGCTGCGCGAGCGCGTCAGCTTCGTGCCCGACCCGCTGCAGATGCACCTGTTCGACGTTGAAACCGGCGCCTCGCTGCTGCGCGCCGACACGCCCTTGCACTGAAACCCTCAAGCACACCCTTAGCGAAAGATCGACATGAGAGCACTTGTTCTGGAAAAGGCGCACGAACTCACGCTGCGCGACGTCGAGGTTCCCCTGCACGTGGGGCCCCGCGACGTGAAGATCCGCATGCACACGGTGGGCGTTTGCGGCAGCGATGTTCACTACTACCAGCATGGCGGCATCGGCCCCTACACGGTCGACGAGCCGATGATCCTCGGCCACGAAGCTTCCGGCGTGGTGGCCGAAGTCGGGGCCGAGGTCACGCACCTGAAGCCCGGCGACCGGGTGTGCATGGAGCCCGGCATTCCGCAGATGGATTCGCGCGCGACGCGCGAAGGCATCTACAACCTCGATCCGGCCGTGCGCTTCTGGGCCACGCCGCCCATCCACGGTTGCCTCACGCCTTTCGTCGTGCATCCGGCCGCATTCACCTTTCGCCTGCCGGACAACGTGAGCTTTGGCGAAGGCGCGATCGTCGAGCCGCTGGCCATCGGCCTGCAGGCTGCTAAAAAGGCGGCGCTCAAGCCTGGCGACGTGGCGGTTGTCGTGGGTGCCGGCACCATCGGCGCCATGACGGCACTGGCCGCGCTCGCGGGCGGTGCGGCGCGCGTGATCCTTGCCGACCTGGTTGCTGAAAAGCTGGCGCTGTTTGCCGGCAATCCCGCGGTGACCACGGTCAACGTGCGTGACACCAACCTTGCGGAAACCGTGAAGACGCTCACCGACGGCTGGGGCGCCAATGTGGTGTTCGAAGCCAGCGGCAGCACGCGCGCCTTCGACGGCATCTTCGACCTGCTGTGCCCCGGCGGGTGCCTGGTGCTGGTGGGCATTCCGCCCGCCAAGGTGGCCTTCGACATCGTCGCGATCCAGGCGAAGGAAGTGCGCATCGAATCCGTTTTTCGCTACGCCAACATCTTTCCGCGCGCGCTCGCGCTGATCGCCTCGGGGCAGGTGAACGTGAAGCCGTTCATCTCGCGCACCTTCGCTTTCGAAGACGGCATCAAGGCCTTCGAAGAGGCGGCGGCTGGCAAGGCGACCGACGTGAAGATCCAGATCGAGTTTCCCGAGCCGGCAGCGGCCTGAGCCTGCGGCGGCCGCAACGGAGGCGCCAATGCGGTGGCGGCCCGGCTACTTCGCCGCAACCTTCTCCGGCGGCGTCAGCAAATGCTCCAGCATGCGGCGCGCGTTGAGCGGCAGGTCTTCCGACGAACGCACGCAGGCCATCAGCGTGCGCTCGGCCCATGCATCGCTCAAGCCGGCGCGCGCGATCTTCATCGAACGGGCGCAGCGCACGGCCGCGGTCTGCGGCACGATGCCCACGCCGATGCCGTGCTCGACCATGCCGCACACCGCTTCGAAGTTGCGCACGCGCACGCGGTAGGCCAGCTGCTTGCCCATGGCGCGGGCATGCTGCGTGACCAGCCGCTGCAGCGCGCTGTCCTCGGTCAGGCCGACGAATTCGCTGTCGGCCACCTCGGCCAGGTGTACGCGGCGCCGCCCGGCCAATGCATGCCCGCGCGGCATCACGAGCACGAGGTCGTCGCGGCGGAAGGGATGGCACTCGAGGCCCTCGGTGCTGACCGCGTCGGAGACGATGCCGATGTCGCACAGGCCCGCGCGCAGCGCCTCCACAGAATCGGGGCTCGGCCGCTCTTCCAGGTCGACCGAGATGCGCGGGTGCTGCGCGAGAAAGCGGCTCAACACCTCGGGCAGGTGTTCGTTCAGCGCCGAGGTGCCGCACATGAACCGCACGTGGCCCTTGAGGCCCTGGCCGTACTCGCCAAGCTCGCCGCGCATGCGCTCCATCTGCTGCAGCACGACGCGGGCATGGTGCAGCAGCGTGCGGCCCGCCTCGGTGGGGCGCACGCCCTGCGCGTGCCGTGTGAGCAGCGGGCTGCCGAGCGCGTCTTCCATGCCGCGTACGCGCTGGCTCGCCGAGGCGAGCGTCATGTGCGAGCGCTGCGCGCCGGCAGTGAGGCTGCCGGCCTCCACAACGTGAAGAAACAGCCGGAGGTCTGTGAGGTCGAATCGCATGATGAGCCCGCAAGGTAGCACGGGAGCCTCAGTCTGTGCCTGAGGCTGGCTGCGCCAAAGCCGCATTTGCAGGCGCGGGCCCGGCCGGCAGACTGGGCATCGATGGAAATATCGAACCAACTGGCCGGCCACTGGCTTGCCGCCGCCGCTGTGTTTCTGCTGGCCGGCACGGTCAAGGGGGTGATCGGGCTTGGCCTGCCGACGGTGGCGATGGCGCTGCTCGCACTCTGGATGCCGCCGGCCCAGGCGGCCGCGTTGCTGATCGTGCCGTCGCTGGTTACCAATATTTGGCAGACCGGGCCTCGCGCGACTTTCAAGCCGGTGCTGCGCCGCATCGGCGGCATGCAGGCCGGCATTGTGGCGGGCACGCTGGGCGGCGCACTGTGGCTTGGCGTGCCCGGGGGCGCATGGGCGTCGGTAGCGCTCGGGTTGGCACTGGTGGCCTATGCGCTGTGGGGGCTCACGGGCCGGCAACTGCATGTGCCGCCGGGGCGTGAGCGCTGGCTCGGCCCTGCCGTGGGTGCGGCGACGGGCCTGGTCACCGCGGTCACTGGCGTGTTCGCGATGCCGGCCGTGCCTTATATGCAAGCCTTGGGGTTCCAGCGCGATGCGCTCATCCAGGCAATGGGCATTTCATTCACCACGTCGACCGTGGTGCTCGCCATCGGGCTGGCGGGCAACGGGGGATATCCGGTGTCGGCGCTCGGCGGCTCCATCGCGATGTTGCTGCCGGCCATCGGCGGCATGGCGCTGGGCACGTGGCTGCGCAAGCGGTTGCCCGTGGCGGTGTTCCGGCGCTGCTTTCTGGCCGGGCTGGCGCTGCTGGGGTTCTATATGGTGGTGCGCGCGCTGGGGTGAGGCTCTTACCGCCCGGCGCCGCCGGCAGTGGAGCCTCAGGCTGCGAGCAAGGCTTCGCGAACGCGCTCGATGGCTTGCCGGTAGGGCAGGGTGAAGTTCTCGACGTCGTCGCCCTGCGCCAGCCAGCTGAACGAGAACACCAGGCCGTCTTCTTCCGGACTGCCCATGGCCACGTGGTCGAAGCTTTCGGGCAGCGGGGCTTCGGCGCGCATCAGGAACAGGTGCCAAAGCTGCGGATGGCGCAGCGTGTTGCCCTCGGTGCCGGCCTCGCAGTCGCGGTGCAGCGTACCGAGCGATTGCAGCTCGCCGACGTGGTCGATGCCCGATTCCTCGAGCAGTTCGCGGCGCACCGCCACCTCGGGCGATTCGCCGGGCTCGATGGTGCCCTTGGGCAACTGCATGTTCCCGTCGCCGGGATGGCGGAACACCAGCAGCCGGCCCCGTGCGTCGACGAGGCAGGCGCAGGCCTTCAGCACTGTGGTGGCGCAGCCGCCGTCGCTCATCAGGCGCCTGCGAGTGCAGCCTTGACCGCCGCGCTCACCTGGCCCATGTCGGCCTTGCCGGCGAGGCGCGTCTTGACCGCGCCCATCACCTTGCCCATGTCGCCGGGGCCCTTGGCGCCCAGTTCGGCCACGATGGCCTTCACCTCGGTGGCCACTTCGTCGGCGCTCATGCGCTGCGGCAGGTACACCTCGAGCACCTTGATCTCGGCCGATTCCTTGTCGGCCAGGTCGGCGCGGCCGCCGGTGGTGAAGGCGGCGATCGAGTCCTTGCGCTGCTTGACCATCTTGTCGACGATGGCAACGATCATTGCGTCGTCGAGCTCCACGCGCTCGTCCACTTCCTTCTGCTTCAGGGCAGCCATCAGCAGGCGGATGGTGCCAAGGCGCTCCGAGTCCTTGGCGCGCATCGCGGTCTTCATGTCTTCGGTGATCTGTTCCTTGAGGCTCATGCTCGGGGCTCCTGGTTCGGAAAAAACAAAAGCCGCGGCAGGTTTCCCTGGCGCGGCTGAGGCAGCAATCGGGTCGCTGGGCCGACTTGCGTCAAAGGCCGGCGACCCTGTTGCCAACGGGCATCAGTACAGCTTCTTGGGGAGCTGCATGCTGCGCACGCGCTTGTAGTGGCGCTTGACGGCAGCTGCCTTCTTGCGCTTGCGCTCGGCGGTCGGCTTTTCGTAGAACTCGCGGGCACGCAGGTCGGTCAGCAGGCCGAGCTTTTCGATGGTGCGCTTGAAGCGGCGCAGGGCGACGTCGAAAGGCTCGTTTTCTTTAACGCGGATGGTGGTCATTGATGAATCGTTGAACTGAATTTGGCTCGGGGAGATCGAGGCCCCAAGCCGGGGTTCCTCAACTGAAAATTTTTGCGGCCGTTGAGGGAAGGCCAAAGTTAGCCCGCGATTATAGCGCGGTTGCGCACGCATGTGCGCTCGCCCAGGCCCATTGAAAGTTGTATCCGCCCAACCAACCGGTCACATCGACCACTTCGCCGATGAAATAAAGGCCCGGCTGCTTGGATTCCATCGTTTGGGACGACAAATCGCGGGTGTCGACCCCGCCCGCGGTGACCTCGGCCTTCTTGTAGCCCTCGGTGCCGCTCGGGGTGATCTGCCAGCGGGCAATGCGCTCGGCCAGGGCGGCCAGGGCCTTGTCCGCGGCCTCGTTGACAGGGCGCTGCAGGGCCGGGTCTTGCCCCACCCAGGCGTCCGCCAGCCGTGTGGGCACCAGCGCGGCCAGTTCGTTGGCGATGCGCTTCTTCGAGCGGAGCTTGGCTTGACCCAGCGCTTCGGCCACGTTCACGCCCGGCGCAAAGTCGAGCGTCAGCGGGGTTCCGGGCTTCCAGTAGCTCGAAATCTGCAGCACGGCCGGGCCTGAGAGGCCGCGGTGCGTGAACAGCAGGTCTTCGAGGAAGGCCATCTTTTCTTTCTTGGCGCCGGTCTCGATGCGCACCGGCAGCGCCAGGCCGGCCAGTTCGGCATACGGCGCCCAGGCTTCGCCGCCGAAAGTCAGCGGCACCAGTGCCGGGCGGGGCGTGACCACGCGCAGGCCGAATTGCTCGGCCAGGCGGTAGCCGAAATCGCTGGCGCCGATCTGCGGAATCGAAAGGCCGCCGGTGGCCACTACCAGCTTGGGCGTTTCGATCAGGCCCTTGCTGCTATCTATTTGGTAGCTATCCGGCCCCGGCGTGCCGTCTTCATGCGCCGAAAACGTGATCTTTCCGAGCTTGCAGGGCTGCCAGCGCGTGACGTTGCCTGCATCGCATTCGGCCAGCAGCATGTCGACGATCTGCTGGGATGAGCCGTCGCAGAACAGCTGCCCTTTGTGCTTCTCGTGAAAGGCGATGCCGTGCTTCTGCACCAACTCGATGAACTGCTGAGGCGCATAGCGCGAGAGCGCCGAGCGGCAGAAATTCGGGTTGTCGCCGATGAAGTGGCGCTGCGGGGCGCGCACGTCGAGGTCGCGGTTGGTGAAGTTGGCGCGGCCGCCGCCCGAGATGCGGATCTTTTCGCCGACCTTCTCGCTGTGGTCGACCAGCAGCACCTTGAGCCCGCGCTGGCCCGCCAGCCCGGCGCAGAACAGCCCGGCCGCACCGGCGCCGACCACGACGACATCGAACTGGAAAGGAGCGCTCAAACCGGTAACGAGGGAATTCAGGGGCCATCGGCCGCAAGAAGCGGCGGCGCGTTGTACTTCAGGTGCCCCACGTACCGCAGCGGCTGCGTGGCGGCAATCGAGGGCACGTCGCCCTCGCGCATGTGCAGCAGGTCGGCCGGGCTTACCCAGCGCGGGTCGGCATCGGTGATCGGCATGCCCGCCTGGCGGTAGGCCTCGAGCACGAACTGCGAGCAGAAGAACTGGTCGTCGCGGCTCGCGCCCAGCTGCACCATGGCCATGCCGCTGATGCAATAGTGGCTCACGGCCGAAGGTATCAGCGGCAGCTCGCACAGGCGCCGGTTCAGCACGAAAGGCGCGTTCAGCAGCACGCCGGTGGTGTTGTAGCGGGTGCCGACCTGCGAGTTGGCCCAGGCGCGGAGCTTTTCGACCCCCGCGGCATCGAGCCCGGGCACGCGAAAGGCGACGACCATCTGTTCTTCGTCCACCACATCAGCCACCCGCCGTGCGCGCACGCCGGTGCCCACGGCTTCGGCAATCAGTCCGTCGCCCAGGTACAGCACCGCATGGCTCACCGGCGAGAAGGTGCCAAGGCGAATGCCGAAGGAATTGACCGTGGCGATCGAGGTCAGCAGGATGTCGCCGGGCTGCAGCGCATCGGCGGCGATGAGCTCGCCGCCGTTGCCGGGCGCAATGACCGAGCTTTGCACGCGCAGGCGCAACCCGGTGTCCTTGGAGGGCAGGTCCACTCGCGTGGCGCACGCAGTAAGCAGCAGCGCGGCGGTGGCCGCCGCCATGAGAAGGGCGGTACGCATCATCCCTTCCAGACGAACGGGAACTTCAGTTGCTTGAAGAAGCCGTTGGGCACGTAGTCGCCCAGCACGCCGTACTTTTCGGGCCAGAGCTTGGTGCTCTTCACCGCGGTGCCGAAGATGTAGTCGAGAAAGGCGTAGTGCGCCGAATAGTTCTTGTCGAGCGCCTCCACGTCCTGGCTGTGGTGCCAGTGGTGGAAGTTGGGCGTCACGATGATGTAGCGCAGCGGGCCGAGCCGAACGCTCACGTTGCAGTGGTTGAACACCGCCTGGAAGCCCACCACCACGATGTACGCGTCGATCACTTCCTTCGAAAAGCCGAACACGTAGATCGGCGCGAGCACCAGCGTGCGCGTGATCAGCAGTTCGAGAATGTGCTGGCGCGAGCCCGCCATCCAGTCCATGCTCTTCACGCTGTGGTGCACCGCATGAAGGCGCCAGAGCACCGGCACCTCGTGGTAGGCGCGGTGGGTCCAGTACTGCACCAGGTCGGCCACCAGGATGATCAGCAGCAGCCCGGCCCAGAAAGGCAGGTTGCCCACCCAGCCGCGAATGCCGTCATTGGCGGCCCAGCCGAAGAACTTGTGCACCATCAGGTTGGTGGCCAGCAGCACGAAGCCCACGATCATGTGGTTGACCACAAAGTGGTGAAAGTCGGTTTGCCACTCGGCGCGAAAAACCGGCTGGTCCTTGCGCAGCGCGAACAGCTTCTCGATGAAGATGAAGATCAGCGAGGAGCCCAGCAGGTCGAGAATGAACCAGTCGAGGCCGATGTAGGGCGTGTTGTCGGCAAAGTCGTTCACCGGCACCTTGTGCCCGCCCAGCAGCGCGGCCGCGGCCACCAGCAAGAATGCGGCCGAAGAGAGCCAGCGCGAGCGATTGAAGATGATGTTCACCAGCGCCAGCCCGCCCGAGATGACCATGGCCGCCAGCAGAATGAAGCGCATCACGTCGACGTTGTAGCTGCGGCGCAACTCCGGCGTTGTGAGGTACTGCGGAAAGTGGAATGCCAGCACACCCAGGAAACACAGGATGCCCAGGCTCAGGGCGATGGTTCCTGTCACCAGGCCGCGGCCGCGCTGCAGTTCGCCATGGTTCCGGGTGAATTCGTTGAGTTTGTCGATGTCGAGCATTCCCGCCTCTCTCATTGTTTGCGCTTTTGTTGGAGCGCGATTTTAGGCGGCCGTAGGAAAACGCCCACGTCCGCCAAAAGGTCTAGACGCGGCGCCGGTCTTCGGCGCTACCGCGGCCGAACGGCACGCCGGCGCAGCAGCGCAGCCGCGCCCAGGGCCACGGCCATCACCAGCAGGGACACGACGGTGGTCACCGTGCCCAGCGCATAGATCGACGGCGTGGTCACGGTCGAGGTGAGGCCCTGCAACTCGAGCGGCAGCGTGTTGACGTCGCCGATGGCCTGCGAAGTGCGGGCAATCTCGTCCCACGACAGGGTGAAGCCGAACATGCCGATGCCGACGATGGAAGGGCCGATGAGCGGCAACACCACGTGCCGGAAGGTCTGCCAGGGCGTGGCACCCAGATCGCGCGCGGCTTCTTCGTAGGCGGGGTTGAAGCGGTTGAACACCGCGAACATGATGAGCAGCCCGAAGGGCAGGGTCCAGGTCAGATGGGCCCCGAGCGCTGAACTGAACAGGCCGAGCGCGGTGCCGTAGCCTTCGAGCAGGGTGGTGGCGTCCATGGCCTCGAGCAGGCTCTTCACGCCGGTGTCGATGAGCCGGAACTGCAGGCCGATGCCGAGCGAAATGATGATGGACGGCATGATGAGGCTCGCGACCGTCACGAAGAACAGGGCGTTGCTGCCCGCGAGCTTCTTGCGGAATGCGAGGCCGGCCAGCACCGAGAGCACCACGGTGAACGCCATCACCACAGCGCCCAGCGCGAGCGAGCGCCTGAATGCGGCGCCGATATCGACAGTGCCCAGGCCTTCTGCCAGTTTGTAGAACCAGTGCAGCGAGACGCCGCGCAGCGGAAAGGTGAGGCCGCCTTCGGGGCCCTGGAAGCTCAGGATGAAGATCGTGATCATCGGGCCGTAGAGGAACAGCACGAAGAGGGCGAACACGATTGCGAGGGGCCAGAAGCCTGGGCTGCGTTGTTCTCCTATGCGTTGGGTCATTTGTGTTTTTCCTTCAGGGCGTGTGCAAAGGCCACCGGGTACTCCCCTCCGCGAATGTCCCCCGGGGCTGCGCCCCTCCTCCTTTAT
>NZ_JBBCBV010000030.1:0-35768 GCF_037204045.1 Variovorax sp. CCNWLW225
CCCCCAGTTTTATATCAAAATTTGTGGGCGCGCCAACCGGGCGTAAAAAAAAACCTCCTTCGTTGCATCTCCTGCGGGGGGCCGCGCTCCGCGCGCCCCCCGGCAGGAAAGGAGCACCTCCGATAATCCAGGCCACATGGCACTCATCACACTCCTCGACGCCCAACTCGCGTTCGGTCACGTCCCGCTGCTAGATCATGCGGACTTTTCTCTTCTTGAATCCGAACGCATCGGCCTGATCGGCCGCAATGGTGCGGGCAAGTCTTCCCTGCTCAAGATCTTGGGCGGCCTGGAAAAGACCGACGACGGCACGCTGCAGATGCAGCAGAACCTCCGGGTTGCCTACGTCGCCCAGGAGCCTCAACTGGATATGGACGCGGATGTATTCACCGCAGCCAGCCAGGGCCTGGGGCCTGTCATTGCGATACGGGATCTCTATCTCTCCGGTGCGGATGGCCTGGACCTCGACGCTCTCCAGTCCCAGATAGAAGCGTTCGACGCCTGGAACTGGGAGCAGCGCGTAGAAGAAACGCTGCATCGTCTGCATCTGGACCGCAATGCCCGTATCGGCTCTCTCTCCGGCGGTACGCGCAAGCGTGTTGCCTTGGCTCAGGCCCTGGTAGCCGCGCCGGATGTCCTTCTATTAGATGAGCCCACCAACCACCTGGACCTGGACTCCATCGAATGGCTCGAGCAGTTACTGATCGATTTCAAGGGAAGCGTGGTTACGGTGACCCATGACCGCAGCTTTCTGAACCGCGTCGCCACCCGCATCGTGGAACTGGATCGGGGCAAGCTGGGTTCCTACCCCGGCAATTTCGAGCAGTACCTCCTGCAGAAGGAGGAACAACTCGCCCAGGAAGCCATCATCAGCGCCAAGGCCGACAAGCTGCTGGCACAAGAGGAGATCTGGATCCGCAAGGGGGTTGAAGCCCGCCGCACCCGCAGCCAAAGCCGCATCAGCCGGCTCGAGGCCCTGCGGGCAAGCCGCGCCGCGCGACGGGAAGTCCAGGGCAGCGTCAACATGGACGTGGCGTCCGGACAATCGAGCGGCAAGATCGTGGCCGAGCTCACCGAAGCAACCAAATCCTTCGGCGAGAAGACGGTGATCCGCAACTTCACCGGCACCATCCTGCGCGGAGACAAGGTCGGCCTGCTGGGCCCCAACGGCGCCGGCAAGACCACACTGCTCAAGCTCATCCTGGGCGAGCTTGAGCCCGACAGCGGCAAGATCCGCCGCGGCACCAACCTGCAGGTGGCGTACTTCGACCAGATGCGCGACAAGCTCGACCTCGACGCCACGCTGGAAGACTTCATCAGCCCAGGCAGCGAGTGGATCGAGATCGGCAACCAGCGCAAGCACGTCAAAAGCTACCTGTCCGACTTTCTCTTCTCCCCTGCGCGCGCCAACTCCCCTGTGCGCTCGCTCAGTGGCGGCGAGCGCAACCGGCTGCTGCTGGCCCGCCTGTTCGCACGCCCGGCCAACGTACTGGTGCTCGACGAACCGACCAACGACCTGGACATCGACACCCTCGAGCTGCTGGAAGGCCTGCTGCAGGACTACGACGGCACCGTGTTCCTGGTCAGCCATGACCGCACCTTCCTCGACAACGTGGTGACCAGCACGATCGCCTTCGAAGGCGACGGCCGCTGGCGCGAGTACGAAGGCAGCGTGCAAGACTGGCTGATCCAGTCGAAGCGCGCCCGCGAGATTGCCGAACAGCGGCAAGCCGCCAGCCCTCCGCCGCCGGCCCCAGCTCCCGCCGCGGCACCGGCTTCAGCCGAACCGGCCACCGCACGCTCCACAGCCCCGCGCAAAAAGCTCAGCTACAAGGAGCAGCGCGAACTCGAAGCGCTCCCCGCGCAGATCGAAGCCCTCGAAGCCGAGCAGAAGCGCATCAGCGAAATGCTCGAACTCGACGGCGGCGCGATTTATGCCACGGACGCCTCGCGCGCCGCCGAACTGAGCCAGCGCCACGCCCAGATCGACGACGAGTTGCTGGCCGCCCTGGAACGCCAGGAAGAACTGTCCGCCGGTCGCTAGTTCGTTAGTTCTACATAGAACTGTCACGCCGTCCCACGCCGGGACGGCGCCGACTGAGCTATATATGCGGCTCCAAATTCCCGGAAAGCCGCATGTCTTCCATCTTCGCGTTCTTCGGCCGGTCCGTCGTGCTCCTGGCCATCGTGCTGCAAGGCGCCTGCGCGCAACTGCCGGAGCATGTCGACCGGCCAGTATCCAACGCGCTTCCCTCGCCGAGCGGCACCGCCCTGGAAGCCCTGGTCCAGCAGCGGCGAAAGGCCGACGCGGCGCGCTTCGAGTCGGGCTTCCTGCTGCTTGGCGGCCCTCCCGCCGCTTACGGTAGCCGGCTCGCGCTGATCGAAGGCGCGCAGAAGACGCTCGACCTGCAGTACTACGCCATCCATGCCGACGCCAGCACCGGCCGGCTGTTGCGCGGCATCCGGTCGGCCGCCCAGCGCGGCGTGCGCGTGCGCATCCTGCTCGACGATTTCCATAGCACCGGCCGGGATGCGCTGGTGCTGGGCCTGGCCTTCGTGCCCAACATCGAAATGCGGCTGTTCAACCCGCTCGCGGGCGCGCGCGGCTCGTCATTCGCACGCCTTCTCAATTCGGTCGGCGATGCTTCCCGCATCCAGCAGCGAATGCACAACAAGCTTTTTCTTGCCGACAACGTGCTCGGCGTGACCGGCGGCCGCAACCTGGGCGACGCCTATTTCGGCAATGCGCTGAAGGGCAACTTCATCGACGTCGACATTCTGGCGGCCGGCCCCATCGTGCAAGACCTGTCGCGCAGCTTCGACAGCTACTGGAACAACGAACGCGCCTACCCCGTGCAATCGCTGGTCAAGCGCGAAGAATTGGAAGCCATCCGCGAGCGCGCGGCGCAGGCTGACCGCGAGCTGGCCGACGAATCGGCCCGCGCGCAGAACCCACCGCCGACAACCACCGACGGCGAACCGAAACCCGGCGCGGCGCCCACGCCCGTGCAACTCGCCCGCGCCTGGGACGAGAAGCCGCTTGATCTGAAGACCGCCCGTTTCGTCTGGGCGCCCGCGGTCATGCTTGCCGATCAGCCCGGAAAGATTCCGGCCGACAGGGGCCCCGAACAGACAAAGGCGCCCGGCCTGGTGGTGAGCCAGCCTGGCGACGCGGCCGGCTCCTCGCGGCGCGCGGCATCGCTCCAGGCCAGCTCCGACATTGCCGCGGGCAGCGACACGGTCGTCGAAGGTCTGCTGCAGCTGATTGGCCAAGCGCGCAGCGACTTGCTCATCATCTCGCCCTATTTCGTGCCCGGCCCCGACATGAAGCAAGCCTTCGCGGCGGCCCGCGGACGCGGGGTTCGCATCCGGGTGCTGACCAATTCGCTAGCGTCGAACGATGCGCCGGTGGCGCATGTCGGCTACGCGCGCCATCGCGAAGACCTGCTCAAGCTCGGCGTCGAACTCTATGAACTGCGCAGCGAGCAGGCCAGCGTCAGCAACGCATTCGGTTCTTCCGGCAGCGGCAACCTGGGCGAGTCGCGCTCCATGCTGCACTCGAAGGTGCTGGTGATGGACGGCCGGCTGCTGGTGGTCGGATCGATGAATCTCGACTTGCGCTCGCAGTTGCAGAACACCGAAATCGCGTTGCTGGTGCGAAGTGCCGAGCTCTCCCGCGCAGCCTCCGAGCAGATCGAGCGCGGCATGCGCGAAGGCTCGTGGCGCGTCGAACTGAACGATGGTTCATTGCTCTGGCGGGCGCCCGAGGGCAGCGGGCTGAAGGACACATCCACCGAGCCCGACGCCAGCCTGACCCTGCGCCTGCTGCTCAGGCTCTTCGGTCCACTGGCGCCCGACCAGTTGCTGTAAGCGCTTCCCGCCGGCCGCCGGGCGGTCAGTGCTTGTGCTGGTGAGCCGGTGCCGCCGCATCGGCACCTTCGGGCGCGCCCACCGGCAGCTTCAGGTCGAGAGAGGTCTTCTGCCCCTTGGCATCTTCGAAGCGGAGCGTCACCGGAACGGTCGATCCCTTGGTCAACGGCTGCTTCAGGTCCATCATCATCACGTGGTAGCCGCCCGGCTTGAGTTCGACCGTCTGGCCCGCGGGAAGATCGAGGCCGCCCGGCAGCTCGCGCATCTTCATGGTGTCGCCTTCCATCTTCATCTCGTGCACCTCGGCCACGCCGGCCGCTGGCGTCGCAATGCCGACCAGCTTGGTGCCCGTGGGCGCGGTGAGCTTCATGAAAGCACCCGTGCCGCTCTGGCCCGGCACCGATTGGCGCACCCAGCCGTCGCGCACGTCGACCGTGGCCACGCCCTGCGCCACCACGTCGAGCTTGGCGGCGGGCGTCTTGAGCCCCGCGGTCGAGTTGCCTGTTGCGGGCACTTCGGCCCAGTCGATGCTGCCCACGTCGCAGGTCTGCAGCACCTTGAACCACAACGGTCCGGGCGTGCCGGGCACCTTGCCGCGCAGCACGAATTCGGCGCGTTCGCTGGCGGGCAGCGCGGTTTGCGCGCTTTCGGCAGTCCAGCGCACCTCGCCGTCGCCGGCGCTTCTCTGCACGTCGAGCTTCCAGCCCTTGCGCGCCTGCGCGTCGCTCAGGACGAATCCCTTGGGCAGGCGAACGGCCAGGCCCGTGGTGGCCTTGGCGCCTTCGCAGGCATGGCCCACGCGGAACGCCGCGTTGTAGTCGCTGCCGACGGTCGCTCCGCCTCGCGGCAGGGTGACGTGGGCAAAGCCCGTGGTCGCGCTGGCCAGCATGGCACATGCAGCAACGGTCTTGAGGATGATGCGCGGGTGGTTCATTGAGGGAACTCCTTGAAGAAATTGGAAAAAAGAAAATCAGAGGTCGAACTTGAGCTCGGCCACGAAGGTGCGTTGCGTATAGGGATGGAAAGCCCAGTACTTGTTGTTGTTCAGGTTGTCGATGCCCACGGCGGCGCTCCATTGCCGGTCGAAGCGGTAGCGAATGCGTGCGTCGACCACGAAGAACTTCGAAAAGCCCATGTACGCCGCGCCGTTTGTGTCGCTGTTATCGAGCGTGCTGTACTGCGTGCCGCTGTAGCGCGCGCCCACCGTGTAGCTCCATCTCGCGTCAGGCCGGTAGGTGGCGAGCAGCGTGGCACGCACCTTCGGCACGCGCGGCTGGTCGCGGCCCACGCTGGCGGCAAAACCGCTGTTGGCGGCAATCCTCGACCGCGTCAGCGTAAGGCTGCCGCCCAGGTCCAGCCCCTTGATGCCCACGTCCACCGCATTCAGTGCCACCTCCAGGCCGCGCGTGCGAATTGCATCGACGTTCTGCACCGTGCTCACCAGGTTGGTGAGCGCCTGGCTGTAGAGCGCATCTTTCGTGTTCTCGAAGAACAGCGAGGTGCGCAGCACGCCGTCGACGCCCCAGCCCTTCAGGTCGCGCTCGGCGCTGAGCTCGGTGGTCCACGAGCGCTCCGGCCGCAGATTCGGGTTGGTATTGACGATGCGGTTGCCTTCGATCGACCCCTGGTAGAGCTCGCTCACGGTCGGCATGCGCACCGCGCGGCCGGTCGAAGCCTTCAGCAACCAGTCTGGCGTGGCCTGCCAGGCAATGGCCGCCTTGGGCGAGTCGTAGCTGTTCTTGCGCGGCGCAAAGTCGAGCAGCCTCGTCGCATTGCCGAGCTGGCCGCCGTAGGCTTCCCATCGCTCATGGCGCAGGCCGAGCGTGGTCTTCCATTTCTCGGCAAAACGCCAGGTGTCCTGCACGTAGAGCGACTGCAATCGCGTGTTGCCGTTGAAGGCGGAAAACGGCGCCACCACCGGCCCACGGATCCAATCGAGCGTGTTGCCGACGCTGGTGCGCAGCCGCGCCGTGTCCTGCTGAAAGCCGAACTCGACCACATGGGCGCCCACGCCGTCGGCGGAGCCGGTGGGCCGCCAGGTGCCCGCGGCCTTGAATGTGTGCCAGCCGGAACCGCCCATGTCTGTGGTGCGCCCGGGGCCTCCGTTGAAGGCGCCCGGCAACGGCGTGGTCGGCGTGCGCGAGGTGTCGCTCGCATAGTCGAACAGGCTCGCGGCCACCTCCCAGTCGAACACACCGCCGGTGTGGCTCTTCACCGAAAGACCATGCATGTAGTGCGTGAGCGCGGTTTCCGTCGGCGCCAGCGCGGCGCTCGGCGCATCGAGGTTGTAGCTGCGCCCGCCTATGTTCACGCGCCCCGAATACACCGGCCGCCCGAGCGAATCGCGCAGGTAGGTGTCGACGCTGCCGTGCGTCGTGTTGTTCCACGCGCCAAGGGTGTAGGTCGCGCGAATCGTGGGCGAGAAGTCGTAGGCCACCTTCAGCTTGGCCTGCTCCTGCGTGGTGTCGTAGATGGTCGAGCCGCCCACCAGCCACCATGGCTGGTTCGACGGGTTCAGCCCCAGCACCGCGCCCGTCACCGGTATGCCCGCATTGCCCACCGTGCCGGCGCTCACCAGCCGGTTGCCGAACACCAGCGCCTGCCCTTTGCTATGGGTGCGCGACGCGCTGAGCCACCAGGACCAATTGCCGCTGCGGCTCCCCAGCGACAGGTCGAGCTGCTGCCCGGCCGGCGACGAGCGGCTGTTGTACAGGTCGAAATTCGAGGCAAAGCCGCTGAGCTTGACGTGCGCTTCGAGCCTGGTGGGCATGCGCGTCACGTAGTCGACCACGGCGCCGACCGAGTTGCCCGGGTAGGCGGCGGAGAAGGGCCCGTACAGCACGTCGACCCGCTCGATTTCTTCCGGCGACACCATGCCCCAGCGCGGCGCGTAGGTGGCGCCGTTGCCCAGCGGGTTCGACAGCATGATGCCGTCGGCGAACACCAGCGACCGAGCGCTGTTGCCCGTGCCGGAGGCGCGCGTGGCAAGCACCGCATGGTTGAAATCGCCGATGTAGCGCTTGCGCACCACAAGGCTGGGCAAATATTTGAGAGCGTCTTCGCTGTCGGTCGCATTGACCGTTTCGGATATCTGCTCGCTCGTCACACCTTCGATGGTGGGCGGGATCTGCGTCGGCAGCGAGGTCGGGCGGCCGTCACTGACCGTGACGGTGCCGAGGGTGCGCACGCTGGCGCCGCTCTCGGGCGGCTCGGGTGCTTCTTGCGCCCACAGGGGCGCGCCAAAGGGAAATGCCATGGCAATTGCCAGGGCCCGGGAATGCTTTTTCACTGGAAACCTGCTCCACGAACTTCAAGCCAGACAGGCCGCACGCACCTGTCGATCGGCGCATGCGGCTACGGTTTTGAAAGCTTCAGGAGAAGGTGGGCGGCCCGCGCGCCGGCAATGGCGCGGCGGTGGCCGCGGCAAGGCGCGCGGCGGGAATGGACTGGACCACGCGGCCCAGCGGCAAGGGAAGATCGAAACCGGCGGGGTCCGCCGAAGGAGGCGGTGCGCCGGTCAGCACGCACAGCGGGCAGTCCATGTGCGAGGCGCCCATTTCCTGCACGCCGTCTTCGGTGTGGACCACCACCTTGACCGAGCCGACGCTCGAGCACACCAGTTCCACGGCCTGTGGGTGCACGATGGGCGACGCCACCGCCACGCCGAGCGAAAGCACAAACCACAGCAGCACCCATCGGCCGACGAGGCCGAGGAAGCGGGGGTGGTTTCGCAGCAGGTGCATGGTGTGGCGATTATCGGCGCTGTTTGGCCTTCGTGGCCGGCACGCGTTGCGCGGGCTTGGCGCTGGGCTTGGAACCCTTGGCACTGCTGCTCTTGGCGCTGCTGCTCTTGGCAGTCTGGCTGCCGCGTGCGCCGCGGGCGTCACGGGTATTGCGGGCATTGCGAGCGCCCCTTGCATTCCGGCCCTCCGCCTTGGGCGGCGTCACAGCCGGTGCTGCCGGCACCGCGAGCGGCGGCTGCGCAGAAAGCGGCACCGCGGCAACCGTGAACCCCCGGGCCGCCAGCAGCGCAGGCAACCCTTGCGGGCCCACCATGTGCAGCGCACCCACGGCCGCAAACACGCGCCGCCCGCCCGCGTGCATGCGCTCGATGCCGTCCGCGAGCCCCGGATTGCGGTCGTCGAGCAGGCGCTTCATCAGCCGCCGTTCGGCCGGCGTGTTGACGCAGTTGCACCACTCGGGATAGCGGCCCAGCTTGTCCGCGTCGCCACGGGCCCAGACCTCGGCCAGCTCCTTCATCTGCGTGCGCAACTGGCCCGACTCCAGTTCGTCCAGCGCAGCATCGATCTGTTCCGCCTCTTCGGCTTCGGAATCTCCCGTGAGCATCTTCAATTGCGAGGCCGCGCTTTCCAGCGCGAACACCGGCTTGCTGTTGTTCCGCGCCGAGACGGCCAGCGTTTCGTCGACGCCGAATTCCGGGTACAGGCCATCGGCACGCGCCACCAGGCCCGCCAGCGCAGTGACCTGCAGGATGGGCTGCAGCCCCGACGTGGTTCCGGGCGGCACGCAGGCGGCTTCATTCTGGCGCGCCAGCCGCTGCGCACGCTGGCCGCTCAGCAGCCGCGCCACCAGGGCCGGATCCGCCGGCTGCGTCATGGCGCGCATGGTCGCCGGATCGCGCGCGTCGAGTTCCAGTGCGAGCGCGTCGCTTTGCTCCAGCGCCTTTTGAACTGTGGGGCCCGGCCGTACCCACTCGGCCCGGCCGAGATGAATGGTTCCGTAGAGCCAGGAGGTACGCCCGTCCCGGTCGGCGCGCCACAGCAGGCCCCGGTCGACCGCATTCCATTGGCCGACCGCAGAGCCCGGCTTGCCGAGGCTGGCAATGGCCGAAGGCGGGCAGGCGGCATGCGCCGCCACCGCGAGAAGGGAACAGGCACCCGCCAGCGCAAGGCGCGGCAGGCGGGCAAGAAACCACTGGCGCGCGGGCGCCTTCAAGTCGAAATTGCGCCCGGGCGCAAAGAGGGTCCGGAGTATCCGCAAGGCTTGCTCCACGATGAAAGAAAGTCCGGCATTCTCACAGCACCGCTGCCCATAATCCGGAACCATGCAGAGCATCTTCCATCTTGCCTTTCACGTTCGCGACCTCGACGCGGCCCGCCGCTTCTACGGAAACGTCCTCGGCTGTGCCGAAGGCCGCAGCACCGACACCTGGGTCGACTTCGACTTTTTCGGCCACCAGATCTCCCTGCATCTTGGCGAGCCCTTCGCCACCACGCGCACCGGCCGGGTCGGCAATGCCATGGTGCCCATGCCGCACTTCGGCATCGTGCTCGAATTGCCCGACTGGCAGGCGCTTGCAGAACGGCTCAAAGCCGCCAACACCGACTTTGTGCTGGAACCCCAGGTGCGTTTCGAGGGGCAGCCGGGCGAGCAATGGACCATGTTTTTCTGCGATCCCTTCGGCAACCCGATCGAGGTCAAGGGATTCCGTTCGCTCGCCGCGCTGTACGACAAATGATTCGCCGGCGCGGGGCCGCAACGGCGACCTTGTGGTTCTTCACGCTCTTCACTGCCGGCGGCGCGCATGCCGCGCTCGACTGTGAACTCAACGGACGCCGGGTGAACCCCTCCGACGGCAGCACGCTCCTCGGCGCGACAGGCCTCATGCGCTGCAAGGACCGCGCGACCGGCGAGCCCCAGCGCGAGCAGCAGGTGCAGAACGGCGCCTTCACCGGCCTGTCGCGCTTCTATGAAAAAGGCAAGCTCGCCAGGGAGCACATCCTCAATGCCGGTGGAAACATCCATGGCCTCGCCCGCGAGTACGGGCCCGAGGGGCAAGTCTTGCGCGAGGCCACGTACGACGACGGCCAGGAGCGCGGGCTGGTTCGCAGCTTCTATCCCGGTGGCCGGCTGCGCCGCGTCACTTTCTATCCCAGCACGGGAACCGACCGTGCCTTCGTCGAGTTCACCGAGCGCGGCCAGTTGTCCGCGCTGCGCTGCGGCGAAACGCCCATGCTTGCGCCCGTGGCCGACGACGCCCGGCTGTGCGGCTTCACCGGCGGGCCCTCGCAGGTCCAGCTGTTCGACGCGCGCGGCTTCCTGCGTTCACGGCTGTCGTACATGCTCGGCAAGCGCGTGCGGTCGCAGGACTTCTACGACAACGGCAAGCCCTCGGTGCAAGACGAGATCAACGGCAACCAGCGCACCGAGCGCCACTTCTCATCCGAAGGGGTGAAGCGCCGCGAAACGGCGTGGCTGCTGGTCGAGCGCAGCGCCGTGCGGCAACGCGAGCAGGAGTTTTCGGAAAAGGGTTCGCTGATCCGCGACCAGCGCTGGAACCCCGCGGGCGAGCCGGTGCGAGACGACAGCTACTACCTCCATGGCCAGCCCCGCAGCAAGTCTGCCTACAGCGGCTCCGGCGATGCGCGCGCGGTCGAGATCACCGAGTTCTACGAGAGCGGCCAGCGCGCTGCGCATGGGCGCTATCGGGTGGCGGGCCGCGGCCGGCAAGTGCCGGTCGGCAAGCACCAGCGCTTCAGCGAAAAAGGAACGCTGCTCGCCGAATCGAGCTTCGATGCCAGGGGCCGCGTGACGCGCGAGCGCAGCTGGGACGAAAACGGCGAGCTGCAACGCGACGAGCACGTGCTGGAAGACGGCTCCAGGAAATAGCCCGCCGGCTGCGAAGCGCGCGGCGAACTCAGTCCAGCTTGATGCCGGCCTGCTTGATGATCGGCCCCCAGCGCTTCGACTCGGCGCGCGCCAGCGCTTCGAACTGCGCGGGCGTGCCCGGCATGGCTTCCATGCCGAAATCATCGAAGCGCTTTTGTACCGCCGGCGTGCTGAACGCGCGGTTCAGCTCGCTGTTGAGCTTGGCCACCGCGGCGGGCGGAAGGCCGGCCGGGCCCAGCACGCCCTGGAACGCGAACACCTCGGTGTTGGGCACGCCCACTTCCGCCAGCGTCGGCACGTTGGGCAGCAGCTTGTTGCGCGCGCCGGAGCCAATGGCCAGCACGCGAACCTTGTTGCCCTGCATGATCGGCAGGCCCGAGGCCAGGTCCAGGAACATGCACGGCACCTGCCCGCCCATCACGTCGGCCATCGCCGGGGCGGCGCCACGGTATGGAATGTGCGTGATGAAGGTGCCGGTGCGAACCTTGAACATCTCCATGGCCAGGTGATGCGGCGACCCGTTGCCCGGCGAGGCGTAGTTGACCTTGCCCGGATTGGCCTTCACATACGCCAGGAACTCCTTGAAGTTCTTGGCCGGAAAGTCCGGGTGCACCACCAGCGCCAGCGGAAACTTGCCGATCGCGCCGACGTAGGTGAAGTCTTTTTCCGGATTGAACGGCAGCTTGCCGAACAGGTGCTCGTTGAAGGCCAGCACGGCGTTGTCGGCCGACATCACGGTGTAGCCGTCGGGCTTGCTCTTTGCGACCAGGTCGGCGCCGATGTTGGTCGAGGCGCCGGGCCGGTTGTCGATAACGATCTGCTGGCCCAGCGCCTGGCGCATGGCCTCGGCGAGCGTGCGCGCAATCACGTCGGTACCGCCGCCCGCGGGATAGGGCACCACCCACTTGATGAGTTGCGTGGGGTAGTCCTGCGCGCGGGCGAACGGGGTTGCGGCCATGGCGGCGCCCGAAGCGAGCGTGGCCAGAAGAGTGCGGCGGTCCATGTGGATCAGTCTCCGGTTTGTTGTGATTGGGTTGCGGACAGCGATGGTACGGGCAGCGCGTCCAGCGCGTCGGCCAATGCGCGGCGGCAGCGCGCCTCGTCGCCGACCTGCTCGAACAGCAGCAGCGCGAGCCGCGCGAGAAACAGCGATTCGCGTTCGGCGCCGGCTTCTGTGATGGCGCGCGCGCACTCCGCGTAGATGCGGTCCCGCGCGTCGGGGGCGAGCGATGTGGTCATGCGGCAATCTCCTTTAAAGCAGCGGCGGCACGGCTCAACGCGCCGGTCAGCGCGCCGCCCGGCAGGTTTTGCCAGCGCGCGGCCACATGGCCGTCGGGCCGCAGCAGATAGAAGGCGCCGTCGCTTGCGCCCAGCGCCTCGAACACCGCCGCGTCGGCATGTGCATCGGCGCCATCGACGCCGGCACCCGCGATGACGCGAACCGCGAACGGCAGATCGCCGCGCAGCGCCTGCGCCACCTCGTCTTCCGGCAGCAAGGCGGTACCGGCCCGCGGCCGCAGCACGAGCAATGTGAAGACCGGAGCGATCCAGTCGGTCAGGTGCCCCTGCTCAAGCTGCTGCTCGGCCATCACCTCCCCGGGCAACGGGCCTGCCGCCAGCACATCGCCTTCGCTGGAAAGCGCCGAAGCCGCATAGCGCACCGCCTGCGTCTGCCGCGGATTGATCAGTTGCGCAATGCCGCGATGCGCCTCCGACAGCGACAGCGCCGCTTCGCGCATCAGGTCGAAGCCGCGGGAAGGCGGCGACATGAATTCGGTGCTGCGCATGGCGTTCTCGGCATTGACGTGGAAGGCTTCGATTCGCTCCTGCGAATACGAGTCGAGCAGCGCCGCATCCGAGAGGCCGCGAGCCACGAACGCCAGCTTCCAGGCCAGGTTGTCGGCATCGTCGAAGCCCGAATTGAGGCCGCGCACACCGAAGATCGGCATCGCATGCGCCGCATTGCCGGCAAAGAGAACGCGGCCGTGCCGGTAGCTCTCGAGCGTCATCGCGCCCGCACGGTAGACCGAGGTCCACACCGTCTTCCACGGCAGGTGGCCTTCGCCAATGGCGTCCAGATGCCGCTGCACGAACTCGGCCACGGCCGCCGGCGTCAGCGCTTCTTCGGTGCTCTGGCCGGCACGCAACTGGTAGTCGATGCGCCAGATGTCATCGGGCTGGCGGTGCATCAGCACGGTCGAGCCCGGGTTCCACGGCGGATCGAACCACGCGCGGCGCTCGGTCGGATGCTCGCTGTGCAGTTCGATGTCGATGATGACGTAGCGCCCCTCGTAGCCCGTGCCCTCGAGCGAAAGCCCCAGCGACTTGCGCACGAAGCTCTGGCCGCCGTCGCAGGCCGCGAGCCACTGGCCCTGCAATCGGTAGGCGCATTCGGGGTTGCGCACGTCGAGCGTCACGCCGTTTTCATCCTGCGCAATGCCGACGAGTTCGGTGCCCCAGCGGATGTCGATGAGTCCCGGCGTCGCCTCGTTGCGGCGAAAGATTTCTTCCAGCAGATAGTGCTCGGCGTAGTACTGCTCGAGGTTGATCATTGGCGGCAGCTTCTGCCGCTCGTCGTGCGGCATCTCGAAGCGAAACACCTCGGCCGTCTTGTAGAAGCTGCGCCCGCCGGTCCACGGCAGGCCCTTGGCCAGGAACGCCGGCAGCACGCCGAGCCGCTCCATGATCTCCAGGCTGCGGCGCGAGATGCAGGCCGCGCGGCTGCCCACGCACACCGTGTCGTCGGCCTCGAGCACCACGCAGCGCACGCCGTGGTTCGCGAGCCCCAGCGCCAGCGCCATGCCGACCGGCCCGCCGCCCGCAATCACCACCGGATGGCGACCCGGCTCCAGGCCGCCCTGCTCCAGCGGCGGCGTCCACGGTTTGTAGCGCGTGTAGTGAAAGGCACCGACCGAAGGTGGCAGCCCGGTCGCGCTGGGCATCGGCGGCACGGGGCCGCTTGCGGCATCGGCGGCAATGGCGCCGGAGGCGGGAGCGGGCGCCTCGGCCGCAATGGTGGGGTTCGTCATGCAGCGGGATTGTCCCGATGCGGGGCCACGTCCGTTGTCATAACTTTGTACGACGTATTTACCCTGAGTCTGGTCTGCTCCCATGAGACGCTGGCGCATTCAACCCGCTGCCGACACCGCGCTGTCGGCGGCCATCGTCCGCGACGTGCTGGCGGGCATCGGCACGCCGCATCTCGCAGCCAACTGCCTCTCGGCCATGCACCGGGTGATGCCGGTGACCTTCTGCACCGTGTTCGCGGTCGATGCCACCGGCCGCATCGAGGCCGTGTCGGCGGCCAGCAGCTACGGCACCACGGCCGAACGCACCGCCGAGGGCTATGTGGCGCAGCGCTTCGACCTGCTCGACCCCAACATGACCTGGCTCGCGAAGCGCAAGCTGCCCAAGCGCGCGCAGCTGTGGCTGGGCCACCAGCGCGCCGAGGAGGTGGCCGACCCCGCCTACCGCGCCGCCTGCTACGGCGACGTGGGCATTCGCGAACGTGCGTCGGTGCTGCTGCTGACGCCCACCGGCCAGCGCGTGGCGGTGAGCTTCTACCGGAGCCTGGCGCAGCCTGAATTCGACGAGCGCGACTTCGCGGCAATCGAGAGCCACGCCACCCTGCTGGCCGAGGCCACGATGGCCCATGGCCGCAGCACGGTGGCGGCAGGGGGCACGGTGGCGCCCTCCCTGGCCTCGCGCCTGCTGACCTTGAGCCTGCGGGAGCGCGAAGTCATCGGCCACCTGATGGCGGGCAGCACCGCCAAGCAGACGGCGCGCGAGATCGGCATCGAGCTGACGACGGTGCGCACCCATCAATACCGGGCGTTCCGGCGGCTGGGCATACGGACTCAGAAAGAGCTGCTGCGCGCCGCGGCCCCAAAAGTTCTTGAAGCCTAGTCTTCAGCCGTATCGGCGGACTGGTCGGCCTGGGAATTGACCAGCGACACCGGCGCCACCTTCGGCCGCCCCGCCACCGACACCACCTCCTGGTCGATCACGCCGAACAGCGAGCGGCCATCGAGCCCCTTCATCTCGATGCGGATCGTGTCGCCGAACTTCATGAACTCGGTCACGGGCTCGCCGCCCTGGATGGTTTCGATGCAGCGCTTCTCGGCAATGCACGAGTAGCCCTTGGGCCAGTCCATGCGGCCGTTCTTTTCCACGCCCTTGTTGCTCACCGTGCCACTGCCGACGATGCTGCCGGCGCGCACATTGCGGGTCTTGGCAATGTGGGCGATGAGCTGGCCGAAGTGAAAAGTCATCTCCGGCCCGGCGTCGCACATGCCGACCTTGCGGCCGTTCCAGCTGCTTTGCAGCGTCAGGTGCACCCGGCCGTTCTGCCAGGCCTCGCCGATCTCGTCGAGCGTCACGGCCACGGGGCTGAAGGCGGTGGCGGGCTTGCTCTGGAAGAAGCCGAAGCCCTTGGCCAGCTCGGCCGGAATCAGGTTGCGCAGGCTCACGTCGTTGGCCAGCATCACCAGCCGGATGCCGTCGAGCGCCTGGTCGGGCGTGGCGCCCATCTTCACGTCGCCGGTAATCACCGCGATCTCGGCCTCGAAGTCGATGCCCATGGCTTCGTTCGGCACCACGATGTCGTCGGTCGGGCCGAGAAAGTCGTCGCTGCCGCCCTGGTACATCAGCGGGTCTTGATAGAAGCTTTCAGGCACTTCGGCGTTCCGCGCCTTGCGCACCAGCTCGACGTGGTTCAGGTACGCCGAGCCGTCGGCCCACTGGTAGGCGCGCGGCAGCGGCGCCATGCACATCGAGGGATCGAACGGAAAGGAATGGCGCGCGCGGCCGTTGTTGACCGCGTCGTACAGGTCCTGCAGCTGCGGGCTCATGAAGCCCCAGTCGTCCAGCACCTGCTGCAGCCGGCTGGCAATGCCGGTGGCGTAGTGGGCGAGCGTGAGGTCGCGCGAGACGACGACGAGCTGGCCGTCGCGGGAGCCGTCCTTCAGGGTGGCGAGTTTCATGGTGGCAATTGCGTGATGAAGGACACGGGGCGAACACGAGGGCCGGCGCCGCGCCCACTAAACTGGGTGAACGGGCGGCAGTGTACCGAGGTGCTCCTTGTGAACCTCGACGCCCGCGCTCACTCCACACCTCATGCCGACGCTTGCCGCCTCCCCGTTTTCGTCCCTTGCGCCCCCGGCACGCCCGTCGTGGCGGGCGCTCGCCGGGCTGACGCTGGCGGTGGGGCTGGTTCACGTTCTGCTGCTGGGGCTGGCGCCCACGGCCATCGGCCCGGATCCCTCGCCTCTTGCGAACAAGTTCACCACCCGGACGATCGTGATCGCGCCGCCCGCACCGGAAAAGCCGGCGGCGCCCGCTGCCGCGGCCGCCGCCCCGGCTGAAGCCAAGCCACCGCCGCCCGTCAAGCCGCGTCGGCCGCGCGAGCCTTCCGCGCCCAAGCCGCCGACGGCGCCCGAGCCCATGCCAGTCCCGGCACCCCAGGTTTTCGAAGAGCCTCCGCCGGAAACGCGTTCTCTCACGGCGCAAACCGCTATCGATTCAGGAGCAGCCGCTCCTGAGCCGCCGGCAAGCGCTCCGGCAAGTGCTGCGCTGGGCGGCGCGGGCAGCACAAGCAACGCCGGCATCGGGGACGGAGGAGCCGGAGGCGCCGCGAGCGCAACGGCCGGCAATGTCGTCGGCCCGGAGGCGCTGCGCATTCCCGGCTCGGTCAAGCTCGCCTTCGCGGTCACCGGCCAGCAGGGCTCATCGCCAATGCAAGGCGTTTTCGGCGACTTGGCCTGGCTGCAGGACGGCAGCAGCTACGACGCGCGGCTTTCTCTCAAATTCCTGTTCAGGACAATCCGCAGCCAGCACAGCACCGGCAAGATCGGCCCCACCGGCATCGAGCCGGACCGCTTTTCGGAGGCCCGCAAGGGCGAGGTGGCTTCGCACTTCCTGCGCGACCAGGGCCAGGTGATGTTCAGCAACAACGCGCCCAGCGTGCCCCTGCTGCCCGGCGCGCAAGACCGGCTCAGCGTGGTGATGCAGCTCGGCGGCATGCTGGCGGGAGACCCGGGGCGCTACCCGGCCGGCAGCCGCATTTCCATCCAGACCGTCGGCCCGCGCGATGCCGGCGTCTGGGTCTTCAACATCGAAGGCGAAGAGCAGATGACCGTGCCTGCCGGCGACTTTGCAGTGCGCAAGCTCACGCGCAGCCCCCGGCGCGAATTCGACGACAAGATCGAAATCTGGCTGGCGCCGGCCCTTGGCTACCTGCCGGTGCGGATGAAACAGACACAGGCCAACGGCGATTTTGCCGACATGCAGTTGCGCGAATCCCTTCCGGCGGGGCCCTCGAACTAGCGCGAAAGTGGAGGAAACAAGCATAGGAATTAATGCGTTTTCTCTACAAAAAGACAACCGAGCTTGAAACTGGCGCGTTGATTGCTATCTAACCCCCATGAACGCCATCGACATCCTCACAGGCCCCGCAATGAACATGCTCTATGACTCAGAGTCCTTCGTCGTCGTGCACGTGCAGCCGAACGAAAGCGACACACCCGCCCAGCCCAATGTGCCGGTCCTGGAACGCCACGGCTTCGAGATCGTCGACAAGCGCTCGGGCAAAGAGGTCTACCTCGACGGCTCGTGGGCCGAACTGTTCCAGCAGCAAATTGCCGCCTGGCAGCTCAATACGCCCACCCAGGAAGAGGTCGAGGACACGCTCGAAGGCTATGCCGAGCTGGCTCACACGCCGGTGCTGGTGCACTGAGCCCGCCCGCCCCGGATAAAAAAGCGCCTTTCGAGGCGCTTTTTTTGTGCTCACTCAGCCGTGGCCGCTCATTTCCGACCGTAGATCCACCGGTACATCGGCCCCACCAGCAGCAGCACCGCCACCAGCCGGCACACCTGAAACGCCGTGACCACCGGCACCCCCAGCTGCAAGACCTTGGCGGTGATCGACATTTCGGCAATGCCGCCCGGCGAAGTGCCCAGGATCATCGTGGCGGGGTGCAGCCCCGTCGCCCGGGCCAGCAGCCATGCGGCGCCTGCGCACACCACCAGCATGACGACCGTGCCCAGCGCCACCGAACCCAGCCAGCGCGGCGCCGTGTACAAGAACTCGCGGCTGAAGCGCACGCCCAGGCTCACGGCAATCACCAGCTGCGCGGTGTTCGACATCCAGGTGGGCACGGCCGACAGCGCCTGACCTGCGATGGTGAACCCCATGGCAACCACCAGCGGGCCCATGAACCAGGGGTTGGTGCGGCCCAGCGCACGCATCGCAAGGCCGCCGATGCCGGTGGCCAGCGCAAGCAGCAGGAGCCCGCTCGCATTCACCTCGCGTACCATGGGCGGGTTGATTTCGAGCCCATGCAAGCCGCTCCACTGCATGGCGAACGGAATGGTGATGGTCACCACCACCAGGCGCAGGCTGTGCGCGGCCGCCACCAGATCGGTACGCGCGCCGGCCGATTCGGACAGCAGCGTCATCTCCGACGCGCCGCCGATGGCGCCGGCGAAGTAAGTTGTCGCTCTCATCGATTTCGCCGGTACATGCGGCATTCGCTTGGCGTGCAGCCCATGCAACCAACGCCCGAAGCCCCAGCCGAGCAGCAAGGCCCAGGCAATGGCGAGCGCAATGGCCCACCAGACGCCGGCCACCAGCGCCACCACCTGCGGCGTGAAGTAGAGCCCGAGCGCGGTGCCGATGGTCCATTGCCCGGCGTTGCGCAGCGGCGTGTAGCTGGCGGTGGGTGCGCCGGCAATCGATGCCAGCGACACCGCGAGCAGCGGGCCGATCATCCATGGCAGGGGCGTGTGCAGAGCGAGGCAGACTTCCGCCGCGGCGAGTGCAAGCAACAGCGTGGCCAGCACGCGAACCGGAAAGCGAAGGGACACCACAGGAAAAAAGCGAAATTGGACGGCAAGGCGTGCGGGCGCCAACGCATAGTATGGCGCGATGCAATCCCAACCCTTCCCCGCGCGGGCTCCCCGATTCCTGGTCCCCCTGCTCGCCGCCGTCGTGCTGGCAGGGTGCTCCGCCTTTTCGCCCGGCCCTGATGCGCCCATGGCAAAGCGCGCCGCGGCGCTGCTGCCGGCGGACGCGCTCATCCTGGGCGAGCAGCACGATGCGGCCGAGCACCACGCCATCGAGCGGGAAACCGTCGAGGCGCTGGCGAGCCAGGGCAAGCTGGCCGCACTGCTGCTCGAAATGGCCGAGGAAGGCAACAGCACCGCGCGCCTCGACCGCACGGCCACCGAAGCGCAGGTGCAAGCCGCCCTCGGCTGGAACGACAAGGCCTGGCCCTGGCGAAGCTATGGTCCGGCGGTGATGGCCGCCGTGCGCGCCGGCGTGCCCGTCATCGGCGCCAACATGCCGCGCGCGCGAATGAAGAACGCCATGGCCGACGTCTCGCTCGACGTGCAGCTCAACGGCGAGGCCTACACCGCGCAGCAGGACGCCGTGCGCGAGGGTCACTGCAAGCTGCTGCCCGAAGCCCAGATCGTGCCCATGACGCGCATCCAGGTCGGGCGCGACCGCGCCATGGCGCAAGCCATCGTCAAGGCCCGGCAGCCGGGCAAGACGGTGCTGCTGATCAGCGGCGCGGGGCACGCCACCAAGGTGCTGGGCGTGCCGCAGCACTTGCCGACCGATGTTTCGGTCAAGACGGTGCGGCTGCAGGCCGGCGGCGATTCACCCGAATCGGATGAAGACAACAAGGGCGCCTACGACGCCGTGTGGCGCACGCTCGCCCTGCCGCCCAAAGACTACTGCGCGGGCATGCGGGCACCCGCGTAGCCTGGGCGCCCGGCGGCTCAGGCGAATTTCTTGATCGAATCCGCCAGCGCATTGACCAGCGTGTCGATGTGCTGCTTTTCCACGATGTAGGGCGGCGCAATCACCAGCACGTCGCCCGCGGGCCGCACCAGCGCGCCCTTGTGGAAGCAGTCCAAAAAGATGTCGTAGGCGCGCTTGCCCGGCGTGCCCGCAATCGGCGCAAGCTCCACCGCCGCGGCAAGGCCGAGGCTGCGGATGCCGATCACGTTCGGCAGGCCCTTGAATGCGCTGTGGAACGCATCGCCCAGCACCTTGCCCATTTCGCCGGCGCGCGCAAACAGGTTTTCTTCCCTGAACAGGTCGAGCGTGGCAATGGCCGCGGCGCAGGCCACCGGGTGGCCCGAGTAGGTGTAGCCGTGGAAGAACTCGACCACGTGCTCGGGCGCGTCGGTCTTCATCATCGCGTCGTAGAGCTTGTCGCGGCAGATCACGCCGCCGAGCGGAATGACGCCGTTGGTCACGCACTTGGCAAAATTGAGCATGTCGGGCACCACGCCGAAATAGTCCGACGCGAAGTTGGTGCCCATACGTCCGAAGCCGGTAATGACCTCGTCGAAGATCAGCAGGATGCCGTGCTTGTCGCAGATTTCGCGCAGGCGCTTCAGGTAGCCCTGGGGCGGCAGGTACCAGCCTGCCGAACCGGCCACCGGCTCCACGATGATCGCGGCGATGTTGCTCGGGTCGTGCAGCGGAAGAATGCGGGTTTCCAGCTCGACCAGCGGGTCTTCGGCCCACACCGGCTCTTCATTGTGGATGTAGGCGTGGTTCACCGGATCGTGAATGAAGCGCATGTGGTCCACGCGCGGCAAGAAGGCCGAGCCGAACACCTTGCGGTTGCCCGGAATGCCGCCCACCGACATGCCGCCGAAGCCCACGCCGTGGTAGCCCTTCTCGCGGCCGATGAACACGTTGCGGTGCCCCTCGCCGCGCGCGCGGTGATAGGCCAGCGCCACCTTCATCGAGGTGTCGGCCGCCTCCGAGCCCGAATTGCAGAACAGCACCTTGTTCAGATCGCCCGGCGCCAGCGAGGCGATCATCTCCGCCGCCTTGAAAGCCTTGTCGTTGCTGACCTGGAAAGCGGTGGCGTAGTCGAGCGTGTCGAGCTGCTTCTTGATCGCCTCGTTGATCGGCTTGCGGTTGTGGCCCGCGCCCACGCACCACAGCGACGAGATGCCGTCGATCACCTTCTTGCCGTCGTGCGTGGTGAACGTCATGCCGTCGGCCGCCACGAAGACGCGCGGGTCTTTCTGGAAGTGGCGGTTGGGCGTGAAGGGCAACCACTGGTTGCCCATGTTGAAGTCCTGGTAGGCCATGCGTGCGTCCTTCTTGGTCTCGGTGGATGCTGGCCGCCCTTGCGGGGGCCGCCCGTGGCATTCTTGCACTTTTGCCACGGACCCGCCTCATGGCCTGGCTCTGCCGGCGCTCAGCCCCCGATCACCATTGGTAGCCCGCCTGCAGCCTGCCGCCGAGCTGCGCGCTGTTGCCCGCCGCCGCGCTCAGGCCCGCGCCCACGCTCCAGCGCTCGTCGAGCTGATAGGCAAAGGCCACGCCCAGCGCCGACTGCCCTGCGTAGTGCCCCACCGCCGCGCCCAGCCATTTGCGTCCGGGCGCGAGCATGGGGATCGACGGCATCGCCATGGCCTGCGCCACGCCGCGCGCGGCAAAGTCGCGCGCCTGGCCGTAAGACACGGCCACCGCGCGCTCCATCTGCGCAAGGTTGACCGCATCGCTGGCCGCCACGCCGGGTGCGACGTTGGTGACCTGCCGCTGGTAGCCCGTGGCCGCGTTGCCCACGCTCACGCTGTCGGGCCGGTCGGCCACCGATCCCTGGCCCAGCGCCACCGCATTGCTCGCGCTGGCCGTGCTGCCGTCGCCCAGCGCCATGGCCCCGGCCGCAAGCGCCTTGGCGTTGCGGCCCACGGCAAGCGCACCGTTGCCGGTGGCCTGCGAGCCGTTGCCGATCGCCGCCGCACCCGCGCCCTCCGCACGTGCAGCCGCCTGGCCCTGCACCGAGCATTGCAGGGCGCCGCCATTGACGGTGCAGACACCCAACTGGCCATTGACCATGGCCCGTATCTGCACCGCCTGCTGCTCGATCTGCTGTGTGTTTTGCGTGATCTGCTGGGTGTGCTGCGTGATCTGTTGCGCGTGCTCTGCGATCTGTTCGGTGTGCTGCGTGATCTGCTGCGTGTTCTGGGTCACCTGCGTCGTGATCTGCTGCACCTGGGTGCCCTGCTGGCTCGCCAGGTTCAGCGCCTGCTCGGCCGTGCTCCTTACCGCATAGAGCTGGCTTCCGTTGACCGCATCGGTCGAGGTCGCTGTTACGGCGCCGGCGGTAACGCCGCTGATGCGCCCAGCGTTGGTAATACCGCCGCCCAGGTTGTCGATGCTGCCGGAGGTCAGCCGCCCCGCCACCGAAGCATTGCCGTTCACGGAAAGACCGCCGGCGTCGACGTGGCCCGCCGCGCTGATGCCGTCGATGTTGATCAGGCTGCGGCGGTCCGTCGTGCTGCCGAACGAAACGACGTTCTCGCGCCCGCCGTCCGTGCTGCCAGCGCCGATGGCGACCGACCCCGCACCGCTCGAGCTGCTGCCCGTGCCCATTGCCACGCTGTTGAAACCCGATGCGAAGCTTGCCGTTCCGATGGCCAAGGCACCCATGTCGGTCGCCCTTGCGCTGGCGCCAAACGCCAGCGCAAAATCGCTCGTCGCGCGGGCTTCGCGGCCGAGCGCCATTGCGCTGCGTCCCGAGGCGGTAGCCATGTCGCCCAGCGCCGTGCTGCTGTCGCCGCTGGCCTCGCTTTCGCGTCCGAATGCGGCAGATCCGTCACCAGATGCCAGCGCGCGATAGCCCACTGCCGATGCCGCCTCGCCCGTGGCGTTGGCCACGTTGCCCACCGCGGTGGCCGAGCCGCTCGAGGCCACGGTGTTCGAACCTATGGCCGTGGCCGAGTTGGCAGTCGCACTGCTGTTCGAGCCCATTGCGGTGGCGCCGTTGCCGGTCGCGTTGCTGTTCGCGCCGACTGCCGCGGCCGAAACGCCCGCCGCAGTGCTGCCGCGCCCGAGTGCTGTCGCCTGGCCGCCGCTTGCGCTGCTGTCGCGCCCTAGAGCCGTGTTCGCGCTGCTCAGGTCGATGCCGGCCTGCGCGCCCGATCCGCCCGCCATGTTGCTCTGGCAGTCCTGCTGCACGATGTCGCGATGCGCGCTGAAGCCCGAGTACGCGCCCGGGTCGGTGCTGCTGTAGAGCGTGCCGCCGGGGCAGGTGTTGGGGTTGAGCACCTGCGCACCTGCCGGTGCAGCCGCCGCCGCGCAAAAGGCCAATGCAATGCCGGCCCCCAGCCGGCGCCTGCTTCGAAAGCGCATGGTTTCTTCTCCTCGGTCTTGTGTGTGTGAATGCCGCCCGTCCGAAGCCGGAATCGTCCTTCGCGCCTGACCCCGCCGCCTACCATGGGTTGTGGTAGCCTCCGCCGCCTCGCGATTCGACAAACCGTTCGATGCCGCCCAAGTCCCCGTTCTCACTCACCGATCCGGACTCCGCGGCACTGGGCCTGCTGCGCCTTGCGCGCACTACCGCCTGCGAGCGCTTTCCGCAGAAACTGCTCGAACGGCTCGTCGGGCTGATGGGCGCGGACCACGGCGCCATCAACATCTGGCATCCGCGCAGCTTCGTGGCCTCGGTCGGCGTCGGCTACGACCTGTCTGGAATGAGCGCCGACTGGTATGCCATCGGCGGCGCCGAGCTCGACTTCACCACCCCCGCCATGCACGCGCAGCCCCTGCGGGCGGTGTGCGTGAACGACGACGACCCCCGCTGGAAGAAGAGCCATCCGTCGTGGCGCAGCTTCCAGGCACGCTACGGCATTCACCATCAGCTGGGCGTGTCCATTCCGTTCGAAGGCAGCGAGACCTTCGCGCATTGCTACCTGAACCGCGGGCCCGCATCGCCGCGCTACGGCACAGCCGAGGTCGACGCGCTCACTGCGCTTGCGCCCGGCATCGGCGAGGCCCTGCTCATCAACCGCCTCTACGCCGGTGCGCACCAGGGCGTCGAAGACACCGGCAGCGGAGACCAGCCGCTGGCCGTGACCGACAACGAAGGCTGGATCCTCTTTCCCAATGGCGACTTCTGCCGCGCGTGGCCGCGGCTCGCCGCAATCGCGAAGGTGTCGGAACCGCGCCTGCCCAAGTCATGGCTGGAGGGCGAGCGCGGCGCAATCCGCAAGCTGCATGCGGCCGGATGGCAGTGCGAAGTCACACCCGCACATGGCGGGCTGCGTGTGGCGCTGCGCCGCAATGCGCCAGGCACCGGCGCCATGCTCACGCCGCGGCAAACCGAAATAAGCCGCCTCTATTGCGCCGGCTATTCGGGCAAGGACATTGCCACCCGCCTGTCCGTGTCGCCCGCCACCGTGCGCGTGCACTTGCGTGAAACCTATTCGAAGCTCGGCGTCACGAGCCGCAGCGCATTGCGCAGCGCCCTGAGGCTTTGAACGCAGCCGGCGCCGGGCCGCGGCGCGCGCTGCGACAATCGGGGCCTCATGAGTGCATACATCCTGACCCTTTCCTGCCCGGACCGCGTGGGCATCGTGCATGCCGTTTCGGGCTTTCTGCTCGAGCGCGGCGGCAACATCGAGGAAGCCGCCCAGTACAACGACCACGACACGGGCCTGTTCTTCATGCGCGTGCGCTTTGCCTGCAGCGACCACACTGAGGCGGCGCTGCGCGAACAGCTCGCCACCTTCGGCGCGGGCTTTGGCATGAACCTGCAGCTGCACGCCGCAGCCCAGCCGATGAAGACGGTGATCCTGGTCAGCAAGGAAGGCCACTGCCTGAACGACCTGCTGTTCCGCTGGAAGAGCGGGCTGCTCGCCATCGACGTGCGGGCCATCATCTCGAACCACCGCGACTTCTACCAGCTGGCCGCCAGCTACAACGTGCCGTTCCATCACATTCCCGTGACGGCCGCCACCAAGGCGCAGGGCGAAGCAAAGCAGTTGGAAATCATCGAGGCGGAGGGCGCCGAACTGGTGGTGCTCGCGCGCTACATGCAAATCTTGAGCAACGACCTGTGCAACAGCCTGGCCGGTCGCGCGATCAACATCCACCATTCGTTCCTGCCCAGCTTCAAGGGCGCCAAGCCCTACTACCAGGCACACGACCGCGGCGTGAAGCTGATCGGCGCCACCGCCCACTACGTGACGGCCGACCTCGACGAAGGCCCGATCATCGAGCAGGACGTGGCGCGCGCCGACCACACCGATACGGTCGAAGACCTCACGGCCCGCGGCCGCGACACCGAAAGCCAGGTGCTGGCCCGCGCGGTGAAGTGGCACAGCGAACACCGCGTGCTGTTGAACGGGCACCGCACCGTCGTATTCCGCTGACGCGTGCCCGCCGGGGCGGCCGGCCACCAGCCACATTCGTGTAAGCGGGTGTAGCATCCAGCGCCAAAAGAGGAGAAGGCGCAATGCGACGTTGGATGGTTGGTTTTCTGCTGGCCGTAGTGGTGGGCGGCCTGGTCGGGTGTTCGGCCTCCGGACCGCGGCATTCTGAAATGGAGCAAAGCCTCCCCTCGCTGGGCGAGAACGAGGGGCGAATCTATTTCTATCGCAACTCGATCCTCGGCGCGGCGATCCAGCCCGAGGTCTCCCTCAACGGGCAGGTCGTCGGCAAGTCGCAGCCCAGCAGCTTCTTCTTCGTCGACCGGCCGGCCGGCTCTTACCGGGCCACTGCCCGCACCGAGGCCGAAGGCAGCATCGACATCGCGCTGCGTCCCCGGCAGACGGCCTATATCGAGATGAGCATCAGCATGGGCTTGCTGGTCGGCCGCCCGGCGTTCGGGCGGGTGGCAGAACCGGAAGGCCGCAAGGCGTTGCCATCGCTGGCCTTTGGCGGAAAGTTGCCGCTACCAGACAAAACGGCCCGCGCGGCAAATGCACTGCCCACCGCTGCGGCGGAACCTGCAGCCCCTGCGGCGGCGACGGCAACGCCGGCCGCAAGTGCGTCGCCCGTCCCTGCCGCGGCCCCCGGCACGGCGGCGCCTGAAGCCACGCCTTTTGCCAAGACTTCGATCAACGATCTGCGGCTGCTATTGCAGGGCAACCGATGAAACACCTGCTCCTGCCATTCACACTGGCCCTCGCCACCGCGCTGACCATCCCCGCCGTATCCGCGCAAGACGCGCGAAGCAGCCCGGCACTCGCACCCGACGCGCTCTTTACCCGGGCTTCGCCCAACGTGTGGGTGGTGCAAGCCGTCGATGCGCAAGGGAAAGTCCTCGCCTCCGGCAGCGCCGTCGCCACCGGTCCGGGCACTGCCGTCACGAGCTGCCAGTTGCTCGCCAAGGCCAGCGCGGTTTCACTGAAGCGAGACAACGTGAGCTATGGCGCAATCCTGGTGTTTCCGGACGTCGCACGCGACATGTGCCAGCTGCGGATCGCGAACTTCACGGCGCCAACGCTCAGCATCGCACCCGTAAATGCGCTGCAGGTCGGCATGCCGCTCTTTATCGTCGGATCGCCCCGAGGCAAGGAATTGACTCTCGGCATAGGCATGCTTGCCGGCGTGCGGCGCAACGACGCGGGCCAGCTCGAAGCCCTGCAGCTCGCCGCGCAGCCCGAGCCGGGCCTTGGCGGCGCTGGAATCTTCGATGCGCAAGGTCGTCTGGTGGGCCTGGCAGGGGCGACACCTGCCGGCTCGGCTGCTGCGAATCTCGCGATGCCCGCATCCTGGATTGCGGAACTGCCCACGCGCGGGCAGTTGGCCATCGAGCGACTGGCAACGCAGCCCGCAACGACCTCTGCGGCCGGTCCAGAGGGCGGGGCCACGAGCCAGGTTCGCCCGAGCGTTGTCGAATACCAATTACACGACCGTCTCACCAATATCTATCGAAAGGTGCTCTACCGGGCCGATCCCGCCACAGACGACCGCATCAGCTTCAACAATGGCGGGTGGATCGAAAAGCCCGGCGGCCGAGTGCTCAGCGTCACCACGGCCATTGCTGGCGAATTCGATGCGACCATGCCGCCAGGCGGTTGGGCCAGGGAAAACTTCACGGAAGAAGCCGCCTGGAGAACGCGCTATGAATCGACGGTGGGGGGAGCCCGCATCAACATGGACCTGTCGGCCACGGTGATAGAAGACACCACTCTGACAATCGGCGGGAAGGAATACAAGGTCGTGCGCATCGAATACCGCGGCTATACCCAGCGTGCGGGGTCGGTCGCCGGCGATCAGCATGGCCGCTACAGGGCCGAGGTGTGGTTCTCGCGGGAGCTCGGGCGCGTCATTCGCTTTGAGGTGAAAACGCGGGGCGGCACAGGCAGCGGGGCGTTCCAGGTCGACGAAGCCCTCGAACTCGTGAGCCTGCGCTAGGAGCGCCGACCCCAGGTCTGCGCGCTCCTGAACCCTCAATCAGTTGCGATTGGGGTTGTTCGGACGGCGGTCGTGGCGGTTCGGTACGCCGTCGCCGTCACGGTCCCACTGGCCGCGGCGGTATTCCCAGCGGCCGTCGCGTTCGCGCCATTCCGGCGCACGGTAGGCGTAGCCAGGGCGAGCACGCACATACATGCCGCGGACCCACACATGGCGTCCACCTCGCCATTCATAGTGCCCCGGGGCCCACACGTAACCACGGCGCGGCGGCGGCGGGCGCTCGTAGCGCGGCGGCGGAGGCGGCACCTCGACGTAGACGCCGGGCTGCGCATGGGCGGCTGTCGGCACCATGAGCGCGCCTCCCGCGGAGAGCAGCGAAGCGGCACCGATCGAAAGCGTGATTGCTAGTTTTTTCATGGGTTGGCCCTCATGAGTTGTTGGAGCCTTCATGCTGCCGGGGCCATGTGAACCCCCTGTAAGCCCTACACCGGACTTTGTGTAAACGTGTATCGCGAAAAGTAGTGCTTTGGTTAGCGCTTACTCTTGCAATTCGCGAAGATCCACCGCGGCTGCCATGGCGGCATGGCCCGCTTTGTTGGGATGCAGGTGATCGCCGTTGTCATACAGGGGATTGAGCGCCAGGGGATCGGCGGGGCTGCGAAGCACCGCGTCGAAATCGATCACCGCATCGACGTCCTGCCGGCTGCGGATCCAGCGGTTGACCTCCGCGCGCATGGCCTCGGAAGCTTCGCTCCAATAGGGCGTGTTCTTGAACGGCGGCACGGTGCCGATCAGCACCTTCACCCCCTTGGCGCGCGCCTGCTTGATCAGCTGCTGCAAGCCTTCGGTGATGCGCTGCGCCGTCGGCACTTCGTGCTCCGGCGTGGGCAGCCGCGCCATGCCGACCAGCACGCTGCGGCCGATATCGTTGGTGCCCAGCAGCACGACGACATGCGTCACGCCCGTCTGCCCGAGCGCATCGCGCGCAAAGCGGGACAGGCCGCTGGGGCCGATGCCGTCGGTCAGCAGGCGGTTGCCGCCAATGCCCGTATTGATGACGGAGACCGGCTGCGTCGCCAAAGGGCTGTTGCGCAAACGCGTGGCAAGCAGATCCGGATACGCGCCCTCGCCCGCCTCGCCGCCGCCGGCGGTGATGGAGTCTCCGAAAGCGACCACCACGCGCACCGGCTGCGTGGTCATGACATCGAGGCCGGTCACGATGTGATTGAGCGGCAGCGGCGCGGCCCCTTGTAATTTGGGCGTGCCGACTGCATTGCCGCCCACCACCCAGCTCGTGTCGGACACCTGTGTGTGAACGGTCGCGTAAGGCACCGTCCGATCGAAGAAGGCGCTCACCGCAACGGCCTGTCCGGCTTCGACTTTCAAGTCGGCACCGTCGCTCCATGCATCGGCGCCCGGCGCAACCACCACGCTGTCGCGGCCGCCGAAGCGCAGCATGCGCAGCGTCGCCGGCGACACCGCGTCCGCGCCGGTGCTGAGCCCGACGCTCGCGGCCGCGATGCGCAGCGGGGCCTTGCCGAACCTGTTGGAAAAGCGGATGCGGATGCGCTCGCCCCCCAACGCGGTCTCGAATTGCTGGCGCAGCGTCTGCCCGCGGAACAGGTCACCTCCGGGCTTGGGGGCTGCGGCCTTGGCGAGAGGATTCGCCGTCAGCTCACGAAAGTCCACCGGCGCAACGGCCCAGCTGGTCACCCAATGTGCTTCTACCGGCTGCTTCGGCCTTTCATCCGGCTGAACGGCCTGCACGGCCACAGCAGCGGCCAGCAGCAACAGCCCGACCGCAGTCACGCCATGCCGCAAAACACCTTGGCAAAGAACAGAAAGCCAATGCGAACCCAGTTTCATGCGCGCAAAGCGACTCAGTTTACGGAGCCTCCTTGCCCTCTCGTGTGACGAGGTCTAGTGCATCGTTACCAAGTGTCTACATACGGCGAGGCAGCTTCGACCGACCGGCCGGCCGATGCAAGTCCACGCACCAGCCAGGTGCGCGTTTCGGCAGGATCGATCACCGCGTCGATCTCCAGCGTTTGCGCCATGTGAATCGCTTCGCCGTTGGCGTACTGCTGCGCGACGAGCTTCTTGAACAGTGCATCGCGCTCGGCACCTTCGGGCACCGCGGCCAACTCCTTGCGGTAGCCCAGCCGCACCGCGCCTTCGAGCCCCATGGCGCCGAACTCGCCCGTGGGCCATGCCACCGTGAACACCGGGGCGTCGAAGCCGCCGGCCGTCATCGCCTGCGCGCCCAGGCCATAGCCCTTGCGCAGCACCACGGCAAAGAACGGCACGCGCAGGTGTGACGCCACCATGAACATGCGGCACACGTGGCGCACCTGCGCCTGCGCCTCGATCTCCGGCCCGACCATGAAGCCGGGCGTGTCGCACAGCGAGACGATCGGCAGCCCGTGTGCGTTGCACAGCTGCATGAAGCGCGCGGATTTGTCGGCCGCCTCCACGTCGATGGCGCCGCCCAGGTGATGCGGATTGCTGGCCATCAGCCCCACCGGCTTGCCCTCGATGCGCGCCAGCGCGGTAACGATGCCCGCGCCGAAGCCGGCACGCAGCTCGAGCAGCGAGCCGGTGTCGGCCACGCCGCGCATGGCGGCGCGCACGTCGTACACGCGCAGCCGGTTCTCGGGCACCACATGGCGCAGCGCGCGTTGGTCGGCGCAATGCCAGTCGGCCACGGGGCCCTGGAAGTACGAGAGGTATTGCTTGGCCGCAGCCACCGCGGCAGCTTCGTCCTCGACCAGGATGTCGATCACGCCGTTGCGCGACTGCACGCTGCTCGGGCCGATCTGTTCCGGCGCAAAGCTGCCGAGCCCGCCGCCCTCGATCATCGCGGGGCCGCTCATGCCGATGTTGCTTGCCTTGGTGGCAATGATCACGTCGGCGCAACCCAGCAGCGCCGCATTGCCCGCAAAGCAGCGGCCATGCACGATGCCCACCACCGGCACCTTGCCCGACAGCGCCGCAAACTGGCTGAAGGTGTGGTTGTTGAGGCCCGCGACGATCGGCATGTCGGTATCGCCCGGCCGCCCGCCGCCGCCTTCTGCGAACAGCACCACCGGCAGCTTGAGCTGGTGCGCCACCGCCAGCAGCCGGTCTGTCTTGTGATGGTTGCGCATGCCTTGCGTGCCAGCGAGCACTGTGTAGTCGTAGGCCAGCACGGCGCAGCGCGACTTCTCCGGGCCGAACTGCTTCGCGTTGATGCTGCCGAGGCCCGTCACCATGCCGTCGGCCGGCGTGTTGGCGATCAGGTCTTCGAGCGTGCGGCGCCGCGTTTGCGCGGCAATGGCGAGCGCGCCGTATTCGATGAAGTTGCCCGGATCGGATGCAATGTCGCACAGGTCGGCGATGTTCTCGCGCGCGGTGCGCCCGCCCTGCGCATGCCGCTTGGCCACGGCGGCCTCGCGGTTGGCGTCGAGTGTGTAGGCATGCCGGTCGATCACCTTCTGCAGATCGGGGCGAATAGCGTCGAGGTCCTGCCCGGCGTGAGCCTCGGCCTCGACCGCCTGCGCATCGACAGGCTCCAGCCGTACCAGCGACTGGCCTTCGACCAGGTAGTCGCCCGGTTCGGCCAGCAAGGCGATCACCCTGCCCGCAGCGGGCGCATGCAGCAAGTGCTCCATCTTCATGGCTTCGAGCACACCCAGCTGCGCACCCGCGGGCAGCACATCGCCCAGCGCGACTTCGAACTGCACCAGCTTCGCGGGCATGGGCGCCTTGACCGTCAGGCCGTCTTCGTCCTTCGAAGAACTTGCCGGCGCCGTGTTTCCTGCTTCCGATGCGTTCTTTCTCGGGCTCTTCTTCTCGAACGCAACCGCCGAGGCGAGCAGGTCGCCAAGGTGCGCTTCCACGAAGCGGGTGTGCACCGCCTGGCTGGCGAACTCGGGCCGCGCTGCAATGGCGCGCAGCAATGCAAGATTTGTCGCGATGCCGTCGATATGGCATTCGTCCAGCGCGCGAAGCGAGCGGCGTAATGCGTCCGCGAAGTGCGGCGACGGCGAATGCACGATCAGCTTGGCAAGCAGCGTGTCGTAGTACGGCGAGGGCGCAAGGCCTGCATAGCCGTGCGTGTCGATGCGCACACCCGGCCCGGCCGGCAGGTCGAAGCGCGCGAGCGAGCCGCCGGATGGCCGTGCGTTTCCGTGCGCATCGAGCGTTTCTGCGTTGATGCGCCATTGCACCGCGAAGCCGCGCTGCGGCGCGGTGCGGTCCGCATCGATGCCCAGCGCATTCAGCGGCTGGCCCGCGGCCACCGCGATCTGCAGCTGCACCAGGTCGAGCCCGCTCACGGCCTCGGTCACCGTGTGCTCCACCTGCAGCCGGGGGTTGGCTTCGATGAAGACGAAGGGCAGCGTGGCCGATTCGGTATCGACCAGAAACTCGAAGGTGCCCAGGCTGCGGTAGTTCACGGCCTTGGCCATGCGCAGCGCCGCATGCGTGACCTGCGCGCGCAGCGAATCGGGCAACGAAGGGCTGGGTGCAATCTCCACCAGCTTCTGGAAGCGCCGCTGCAAAGTGCACTCGCGCTCACCGAGGCTTGCCACCGCCTGCCCGTCGCCCAGCACCTGCACTTCGATATGGCGTGCATTGCGCATCAGGCGCTCCACATACACGCCCTCCACGCCGAACGCCGCCTTGGCCTCGGACATGCAGCGTGCATGTGCCTCGGCCAATTCTTCGGCATGGAGCACGGCGCGCATGCCGCGCCCGCCGCCGCCTCCGATGGCCTTGATCATCACGCCCGCGCCTTGCGCCTGCTGCTCGGCAAAAAAGGCCTGCGCCTGCGCGAGCGTTACCGCGCCGGTGCTGCCCGGCATCACGGGCACGTCGCATTGCGCGGCGAGCGCACGCGCACGCGCCTTGTCGCCGAACAGCGCCAACTGCTCGGGCGCCGGGCCGATAAAAACCAGCCCGGCGTCTGCGCAGGCCTGCGCGAAGTCGGCGCGCTCGCTCAGAAAGCCGTAGCCGGGGTGCACCCCATCGCAGCCCTGCACTCGTGCAGCTGCGATCAGCGCGCCGATGTCGAGGTACGCCGATGGGCCGGTTGCGTCGAGTGCGACGGCGGCATCGGCCAGCTGCACGTGCAGCGCCGATGCATCGTCGCGCGCATGCACCGCCACGCTGGCAATGCCCAGGTCGCGCAGTGCGCGCACCAGCCTCACCGCAATCTCGCCGCGGTTGGCAATCAGGATCTTGGAGAACAAGAGAGAACCTTTCAGGCTTTGTCTTTCAGCAGGCGCCGAAGCACCTTGCCCGCACCCGTGGTCGGCAACGCATCAATGAAGCTCACGGCGCGCGGCGCTTTGTAGCTCGCCATGTTGTCGCGCGACCAGGCAATGAGCGCGTCGGCATCGAGCGTGGCGCCGGGCTTGCGCACGATGAATGCCTTGACCACTTCGCCCTTTTCCGAGTCGGGCTGCGCGATGACTGCGGCCTGCGCCACCGCGGGGTGCTTGATGAGGATGGTCTCTACTTCTTCGGGGAACACGCTGTAGCCCGAGACCTTGATCATTTCCTTGAAGCGGCCGATGAAGGTGAGATACCCGTCCGCATCGAGCTTGCCCATGTCGCCGGTGTGCACCCATTTGCCGCGCAGCGTGGCGGCGGTAGCCTCGGGCTTGTTCCAGTAGCCCTTGAAGCAGCCGGGGCTGGTCAGCACGATCTCGCCGACCTCGCCTGTGGGAACGTCGGCTTGTGTGTCGGGGTCGACGATGCGGATGGTCACGCCGGGCACCGCAATGCCCTGCGTGCCCCACCGGGGCGCGTGGTGCGGCGTATAGGTGTCGCAGGTGTGGGTTTCGCTGAGGCCGTAGGCGGCCTCGAACGAAACGCAATGGGGCGCATGCGAGCGCCATTGCGCGGCCAGCGGCTCGGTAAAGGTAATGCCGAAGCTGGTAACCGGATTGCGCTTCAGGCTCGAGAGATCGAAGCTCGCGATGTCGGGCACCTGCATGCAGGCCACGTTCATCGGCGCGATGCTGTACCACCAGCTCACCTTGTGCTGCGCAATGGCTTGCAATGCGGCGCGCGGATCGAAGCGATGCAGCAGCACCGATGCGGCGCCGCTGAGCACCGGCACGTTCACGCCCATCAGCATGCCGGCGATGTGATAGAGCGGTGCAATGGAAAGCAGCACGTCGTCGCCAGTCACGCCATTGCAATCGGCAGCAGCACGCGTCTTGAAGAGCGCGTTGCCGTAGGTGAGCATTGCGCCCTTCGGCAAACCGGTGGTGCCCGATGTGTAGGTCATGAGCGCCACGTCGTCCAGGCCGATGCTCACGGGCTGCGGTGCGGCGCCGCTTTGCATCACGGAAAGAAAGTCTTCGCAGCCTTCAGGCACGCTGCGAACGGATCCGCGTTCGGCAAGCAGCTCGGCCGGCAGATCGAGCACGGGATTGGCAGGCAGCAGGTCGGCGTAGTGCACCACGAACACATGTTCGATCGCACTCTCGGGCTGAACCTTGCGCACCACTGGCAGCAGCGGCGCGGCCGCGACGATCACGCGTGCCTTCAGGTCGTTGACCTGGTAGGCCAGCTCGTGCTCCTTGTTGAGCGGGCCGCTGGGGCAGACGATGGCGCCGATCTTCTGGATGCCGAAGTGCGCCACCAGGTACTGCGGGCAGTTGTTGAGAAAGAGCACCACCGGCTCTCCCTTCTTCACGCCGATGGTTTGCAACCGCGCCGCGAAGGCATCGCTCGCAAGGTCGAGTTGCGCCCAGGTCATGGCATGGCCGTACCAGATGCACGCCGCGCTGTCGCCGCGCTCACGCGCATGGGCACGCAGGTATTCGTGCAGCGGTTGCTGTGGACGGGGTGGAAGCTCGCTCAACCCGCGAGCCGTTGCGGTTGTCTCCATGGCGTCACTTTCTCAGGGTTATCGATAGCCGCCTGCGCGGGGCCGGCGCTTGCCAATGAGTGCATGGTGCACCAACAATCCTACCCATGGGTATAACTTCGGCGACACGGCACAAACCCTCTGGCGATGCCGATGCTTCGGCATCCACCACGGCACAGCCGCATCTGCCCCAAGGCACGGGCCGCCAGCGAGCGGCCACGCAGGGCACCGACCTGCAGCGCGAGCGCATCCTGCAGGCGGCGGCGCAGCTTTTTGCGGCGCAGGGCTATGCCAACACCACCATGGCGCAGATCGTTCGCGCGCTCGGCGTGACCAAGCCATTCGTGTACTACTACTTTCGCGACAAGCAGGAGATCTTCGAAACGCTTTCGTGGCGACCTGCGGTCGACTGCTTCACCGCGCTCGACTTTGCGGCCAGCGATCCGCGGCGAGCGAGCGAAAAAGTGATCGAAGGCATCGAGCGGCTGATTCGCGCGACCGTTTCGCACCACCCCTGCGCTTTTTTTGCGTACCGCGAGCCGCAGGTGTACCGGCCCGAATACATCGCCGCTCAGAAAAAGCTCGCGCACCACTTCTACGACTTGCTGTGTCCGCTGCTCGAAGAAGCGCGGCGCGATGGCGACCTGGACTTCACCGAAACCAAGATCACCGCGCTGGCCGCCTGCAGCCTGCCGGGTTTCCTCTACAGCTGGTACCGGCCCGACGGCCGCCTTTCGGCCGACGAAGTGGTCGCCGAACTCACGAAGCTGGCAAGCCGTGTGATCGGCCTTCGCGCCAAAGAAGCGCATTGAAGCGAAAGGCGCGCACGGCGCCCTCCGCGGAAGTTTCTTTTCAAACAACATCGGAGACACACTGACATGAAATCCAGGCACGCCCCCATCGCCCTTGCGGTACTGCTGGCCCTTGCGGGTGCGGCACAGGCGCAGCAGCAGACCTACAAAATCGCGTACATCGATCCGCTCTCGGGCCCGTTCGCAAACGTGGGCGAGCTGATGCTGACGCACACCCAATACGCCATCGAAGAGATCAACGCCAAGGGCGGCGTGCTCGGCGGCACCAAGCTGCAGTTGCTGCAATTCGACAGCAAGCTCTCGGCGCAAGAAAGCCAGAGCGCATTGCAGGCAGCCATCGACCAGGGCGCCAAGGCCATCGTCACGGGCGGCTCGGGCTCGTCGGTGGTGGCGGCGCTCGTCCAGTCGGTCACGCGGTGGAACCAGCGCAATCCAGGCAAGGAGCTGATCGTGCTGAACCATTCGTCGATCGACCCCGAGATGACGGGCAAGACCTGCAGCTTCTGGCACTTTCAGACCGAGGCGAACACGGCGATGAAGATGAAGGCGCTGGCCAACTACATCAAGAAGACGCCCGATGTGAAGAAGGTGTACCTGCTGAACCAGGAATATGCGCATGGCAAGCAATGGGCAAGCTACGGACGGCAGCTGGTAGGCCTTGCGCGGCCCGACGTTCAGTTTGTCGGCGAGACGCTGCATCCGATCGGCCGGGTGAAAGACTTTTCGCCGTATGTCGCGAACATCAAGCAGAGCGGTGCGGACTCGGTGATTACCGGCAACTGGGGGCAAGATATGACGTTGCTGCTCAAGGCCGCGGGAGACGCGGGCTACGACCTGCGCTATTTCAATCACAGCGCGGGTTCGGTGCCGGGAACGGTGCTGGCGGTGTCGCAGGCCAAGCTGGGGCAGCTGACCTGGGTTGCCGAATGGCATCCGGGCCAGGCCGATACGCCGCGCGCGGATGCGCTCGCGAAGGCCTACAAGGCGAAGACGGGCAAGGACTTTCTGGCGCCGCGCATCGACTTCACGCCGCGTCTCCTGGCTGCGGCCATCAACAAGGCGGGCAGCACGGACACAGTGAAAGTGGCGCGGGCGCTTGAAGACCTGAGCTTCGATTCGGTGGTGGGGCCGGTGCGCATGCGCGGCGAGGACCATCAATTGCTGTTGCCTCAGGTGGTCAACACGATTGCCCCGGTGGATGGCAAGAGCGTGAAGGTGGGCTGGGAAGGGACCAACTACGGGTTCCGGACAGACGCTGTGTATACCGGGAACGAATTGGCTCAGGGGACTGACTGCAAGATGGTTCGACCTTAAGTTTGGACTTGGGCCGAAGTCCTTCGGGGCTTGTGCACAGGCCACCGGGTACTCCCCTCCGCGAATGTCCCCCGGGGCTGCGCCCCTCCTCCTTTATTTCGCT
>NZ_JBBCBV010000031.1:0-35564 GCF_037204045.1 Variovorax sp. CCNWLW225
CCCCTCTGTATGCGCCGAGGAGCGGAGGGTTTCGCGGATCAGGGCTCGCAGCTGTTTGAGCGAAGCGAGTTCTGCGAGACCCCGCGAAACCCGAGCACCGCAGGTTGCCCCGTAGCGAAGCGCAGGGGTCGCAGACAGTGGGGTCGCCTTTTCTTTGCTTACTTTCTTTTGGCGAAGCAAAAGAAAGTGAGTCCGCCGCCGGGCGGAATCCCGGCCTCGGAAAGCAAACCAAGCCAGCAGAAGGCAAGCAGCATCAGCCCCACCGAGGCACAGCCTCATCCTTCAACTGCTGCCGCAGCAAGTCATAGTCCGGCACCACACTCTCCACCGTCTCCCAGAACCGATGCGAGTGGTCCATCACCCGCAGATGCGCCAGCTCGTGCGCCACCACATAGTCGATCACCGGCAGGCGAAAGTGAATCAAGCGCCAGTTCAGCCGAATCGACCCATCCACACTCGCACTGCCCCACCGCGTGGCCGCATTCGACAACGACAGCTTCTGCCACCGCACTCCCAGCCGCGGCGCAAAGTGATCGAGCCTTTCGATGAACAGCCGCCGCGCCTGCCGCATGAGCCAGGCCTGGGCGGCATCGCGGATCTGCGAGGGCTCGGCGTTCTGCGCCACGGCCAGGCGCAAGATGCGAGGCCCGGTGCCGTCGCCGCCTGCCTCATCGAGCGTACCGCCGACGCTTGCAAAACCGTGCTTGGGGTCGAGGCGAATCACGACCGGTTCGCCCATGAAAGGAAACTCCGCGCCGTCTCTCCACTCGATGCGCGTGGCCTCGACGCGTGCGTGGCGTTGCCGCGTTTCGAGCAGCTTGCGAATGATCCAGTCGGCCTTCTCCTGGATGGCGGCGTCCACGTCGCGCAACGTGACCCAGCGCGGCGCACGCACCGATAAACCTTCGGGCCCGACCACGAAGCCGATGGTCTTGCGCTTGCCGCGCTTGAACTCATAGGCCACTCGCGCTGAACCCAGCACCGTTTCGCGCGTGGCCTGCGGATGCACGAAGCTCGCGAGCGTCAGCGTATCGCGCAGCGGAATGGCGGGCAAAGCAGCGGGGCCGGTGTTGTCTTGCTGCTGGGCATCGGCCACAGGAGGCGAGGCAGCCAACGGCGTCGCCACCGGTGGCGCGGCCTTCTTCTTCAGTTTTCGCGGCTTGCGCTCGGGCGGCGTGGCCGGCGCAAGCTCGTTGCCCAGCCCTTCGAACAGATCCATCGTGAACTGAAGCAGTCCCCGCATCTCGGGCTTTCTCTTCTTCAGTGCACTTCTGGCGCCGCCTGCAGCGGCGGGCTGTCGCGATAAGCCTCGGGGTCGAGTCGGCGCATTTCCGATTCGATCCAGGCCTCGACTTCGCGCATCAGTTCATCGGGCTTGCGGCCGACACTGGGAATGGCAGGGCCGATCGACACGTCGACCACGCCGGGGCGCTTGATGAAGGCCTTGCGCGGCCACACCTTGGCCGACGTAACGGCAACGGGAATCACCGGCACGCCGGTTTCGCACGCGAGCCGCGTGCCGCCGCTCTTGTAGGTGCCCTTCTGGCCGCGCGGAATGCGGGTGCCTTCGGGAAACATGATGATCCAGATGCCCTGCGCAAGCAGCTTGCGGCCCTGGTTCACGACCTTGTTGAACGCCTGCGCGCGCTGGCTGCGGTCGATGTGAATCATGTCGAGCCGGGCCATGGCCCAGCCGAAGAAGGGCACGTAGATCAGCTCTTTCTTGAACACGAATGCCAGCGGATGCGGCATCAGCGTGGGCATGAGGAATGTCTCGAAGGTCGATTGATGCTTGACCAGCAGGATCGCGCCGGCGAGCTTGTCGGTCGGCAGGTTCTCCATGCCGGTGACGCGGGTCTTGATGCCCAGCAGCACGCGCGCCCCGCCAATGGCCCAGCTGAGCCATTGCACCGCCATCCAGTAGAGCGGTATGCCGCGCTTCCAGAGCGAACTGACGCACATGATGATGCCCCAGGGCACCACGGTGACGAGCATCCACAGTGCATGGACAACGGAACGAAGAAACGCCATCAGACAGCCACCTGCAGTGCGGCCTGCGCTTCGCGCGCAAGCAAAAAGTCGACAAAGGCGGCGAGGTTCTCGTGAACCATGGTGTTCGCCGGGTATTCGGGGGGCAGCGGGTCGACGCCGATGCAGGCGGCCCCCATGCCTGTGAGCAAAAGGTGCGGCTCGCAGCCCGCGGCGGCGCCCGCCTGCAGGTCGCGCAGGCTGTCGCCCGCAGTTGGCACGCCCTGCAGATCGATGCCGTAGCGGTCGCCGATCTGCAGGAACAGGCCCGGCTTGGGCTTGCGGCAGTCGCAGTCTTCGTCGGGGCTGTGCGGGCAATAGAACACCGCATCGACCTTGCCGCCCACGGCCGCGAGCATCTTGTGCATCTTGGCGTGCATGGCGTTGAGCGACGCCATGTCGAACAGGCCGCGGCCCAGGCCCGACTGGTTGGACGCGATCACCACGTGCCAGCCCGCATGGTTGAGCTTGGCCACCGCTTCGAGCGCACCGGGCAGCGGTGTCCACTCGATGTCGCTCTTGACGAAGTCTTCGCGGTGCACGTTGATCGTGCCGTTGCGGTCGAGGATGACGAGTTTCATGGCGTTGGCAAAAAAGCCCGTGCTGCTTCGCTTCAGACTGCCAACCGTTCGAGCTGCGCCACGCGGTTCATCGCGGCGTGCAACGACATCAGCAAGCCCAGCCGGTTGAGGCGCAGGTCGGCCTGCTCGGCATTGACCATCACGCCGTCGAAGAAGGCATCGACCGGCTCGCGCAAAGCGGCCAATGTCTGCAGCGACGCGGTGTAGTCGCCGGCATCGAACTGCGCATTGGCCGCGGGCACCACTTCGGCCATGGCGGCATGCAGCGCCTTCTCGGCGGGCTCCTGCAGGAGCAGCTCGCTCACATGGGCGTCGGCCTCTGGCGCCTTCTTGAGGATGTTGCCGATGCGCTTGTTGGCAGCTGCCAGCGCGGCGGCGGCGGGCAAGGCGGCAAAGGCGCGCACTGCCGCCAGCAGCTTGGGCACTTCGCCCAGGCGCTGCGGTCGCGGCGCCAGCACGGCGTCGACCTCTTGCGCACTGGCGCCCTGCTCGCGCAGGCTGCCGGCAAGGCGGTCGAGAATGAAGTCTTGCAGTTCGACCGTGGCCTTGCCGCTGTCGAAGCCGTCGATGTCCCTGAACTGCGCGGCGGCGTCCTGCAGCAGCGCGTCGAGCCCCAGCGGCAGGTCTTTCTCGATCAGCATGCGGATCACGCCGAGCGCATGGCGGCGCAGCGCGAACGGATCGCGGTCGCCCGTCGGCAGGTTGCCGATGCCGAACATGCCGACCAGCGTCTCGAGCTTGTCGGCCAGCGCAACCACCAGGCCGACGGTGTTGCGCGGCAGTTCGTCGCCCGCAAAGCGCGGCTTGTAATGGTCTTCGATGGCATCGGCCACTTCGGCGGACAAGCCGTCGTGCAGCGCGTAGTAGCGGCCCATGGTGCCCTGCAGTTCCGGAAACTCGCCGACCATGTCGGTCACGAGATCGGCCTTGGCAAGCTGCGCCGCTTGCACCGCGTGCGCGGTGAGCGTGGCATCTGCCGATTGCTCCGCTTGCGCCAGTTGCGCCGCAATGCCGCGCGCAATACGCATCACGCGCTGCACGCGCTCGCCCTGCGTGCCCAGCTTGTTGTGATAGACCACCTTGCCGAGCGATTCGACGCGCGAGGCCAGCGATTTCTTGCGGTCCTGGTCGAAGAAGAACTTGGCGTCGGCCAGGCGCGGGCGCACCACGCGCTCGTTGCCGCCAACCACCGCGCTCGCGTCCTCGGGGCTGATGTTGCTGACCACCAAGAACTTGTTGGTGAGCTTGTTCGATGCGTCGAGCAGCGGAAAGTACTTCTGGTTGGCCTTCATCGTGAGGATGAGGCATTCCTGCGGCACTTCGAGAAATTCGCGCTCGAAGCTGCAGACCAGCACGTTGGGGCGCTCGACCAGCGCCGTGACTTCATCGAGCAGCGCATCGTCATGAATAGGCACCGTGCCGCCGCCCACCCGCACGGCCGCGGCCGCAAGCTGGCGCGCAATTTCGGTGCGGCGGGCTTCGAAGCTCGCGATGACCGCGCCGTCGTCCTGCATCTGCAGCGCGTAGCTGTTGGCATCGCGCAGCACCACAGGGTCGACCGCCGCCTCGAAGCGGTGGCCATGCGTTTCGCGGCCGGCATGCAGGCCAAGCGCCTCGACGGGCACCACCGCGTCGCCATGCAGCGCCACGAGGCCGTGCGCGGGGCGCACGAAGCTCACGCTGCTCCAGCCCGGCAGCTCGCAGCCGCTTTCGAGCTGATAGCTCATTACCTTGGGAATCGGCAGCTTGGCGATGGATTCGGCCAGCGCCTTCTGCAGGCCTTCGGTCAGCGTCGCGCCCTTGGCGGTGCTTTCGTAGAAAAGCGCTTCGGCCTTGCCGTCCATCGCACGCTTCAGGCCGGGCACGGCCGAGGCATCGGCGCCAAGGGCGGCCAGCCGCTTGAGCAGCGCGGGCGTGGGCTGGCCCGCGGCATCGAGCCCCACGGCCACGGGCATGAGCTTTTGCGACACGGCCTTGTCGGCGGCGCGCTCGGCCACGTGCGTGAGGTGCGCAGCCAGGCGGCGCGGCGAGGCGTAGGCGGTGAGCACCGAGGCGGGCTCGGCGAGCCCCTGGGCCACGAGCTGGTCGCGCAGGCCGTTGGCGAAGGCATCGCCGAGTTTCTTCAACGCCTTGGGGGGCAGCTCTTCAACGAAGAGTTCGACCAACAGATTCTTTTGCACGCTCGTCATCGCTCAAGCCGCCTTCTTCGTGATTTGTGCAACCCACTCGCGCGGCGCCATCGGGAAACCGAGCCGCTCGCGGCTCTCGTAGTAGCTCTGCGCCACGCTGCGCGCAAGGTTGCGGATGCGGCCAATGTAGGCCGCGCGCTCCGTCACGCTGATGGCGCCGCGCGCGTCGAGCAAATTGAAACTGTGCGCGGCCTTGAGCACCTGCTCGTAGGCCGGCAGCGCGAGCTGCTCCGTCATGAGGTGCTTGGCCTGCTTTTCATGCGCGTTGAAGGCGGTAAACAGGAACTCGGCATCGCTGTGCTCGAAGTTGTAGGTCGACTGCTCGACCTCGTTCTGCTTGTACACGTCGCCGTAGCTCAGGCCTTCGGTCCACGTGAGGTTGTAGACGTTGTCCACGCCCTGCAGGTACATGGCCAGGCGCTCCAGGCCGTAGGTGATTTCGCCGGTGATGGGCTTGCAATCGATGCCGCCCACCTGCTGGAAGTAGGTGAACTGCGTCACCTCCATGCCGTTGAGCCACACCTCCCAGCCCAGGCCCCAGGCGCCGAGCGTGGGGTTCTCCCAGTCGTCTTCCACAAAGCGGATGTCGTTCTTCTTCAGGTCGAAACCCAGGGCTTCGAGGCTGCCGAGGTAGAGCTCGAGGATGTTGCTGGGCGCCGGCTTGAGCACCACCTGGTACTGGTAGTAGTGCTGCAGGCGGTTGGGGTTCTCGCCGTAGCGGCCGTCCTTGGGGCGGCGGCTGGGCTGCACGTAGGCGGCCTTCCAGGGTTCGGGGCCGAGGGCCCGCAGGAAGGTGGCGGTGTGCGAGGTGCCCGCGCCCACTTCCATGTCGTACGGTTGCAGCAGCGCGCAGCCCTTGTCGGCCCAGTACGACTGCAGTTTGAGAATGATTTGCTGGAAGGTCAACATGAAGCTGGCCGGCGCAGGCCGGACATTTGGACGGTAGCGCGGCAATGCGCCGCGAAAGCGGACGATTTTACGGTCGGAGGGCAACTCTCCCACAGCAAACCGGGATGCCGGCTGCCGGCGCGGCGGCCTGGCCCGTGCGACAAAGGCGGGCCGGTTGCATGCAATCGCCTTTTATCGGTCTTTTCCCGGTCTTTTTTTGCCCGCCGGGTGTCCTTTCCCCCTGCTTCCACCGACATGCTGCCGCCCCAAATCGGTCCGAATTCCCCTTTGTTCATCGTTCTCAATGCCGGCTCGGGCAACTCGGACACCGCCGAAACCCGCCGGGTCATCGAGGAAGGCTGCGCCGCGGCCGGCCGCAAGCACCGCATCTTTCTTGTGGATGGGCGCACCACGGTGCAGGCGCTGGCGCGCGAGGCGGTGGAGCGGGCCCGCGCTGTCGGCGGCGTGGTGGTGGCCGCGGGCGGCGACGGCACGATCAACACCGTGGCGCAGGCCACGCTCGGCAGCGGGCTGGCCTTTGGGGTGCTGCCACAGGGCACCTTCAACTACTTCAGCCGAGCCCATGGCATTCCGGGCGATACGGCCGAGGCGCTGCAGGTGCTGCTGACCGCGCAGCCGCAACCGGCGCAGGTGGGGCTGGTGAACGACCGCGTGTTCCTGGTCAATGCCAGCATGGGGCTGTACGCCGAGCTGCTGGAAGAGCGCGAAAGCTACAAGGCGCGCTACGGCCGCAGCCGCTGGATCGCTTTTTTTGCCGGGCTTCTGACCGTGATGCGCGGCCACCGGCTCTGGAACCTGCGCATGGCCTGGCGCGGACAGGAGCGCGACATTCGCACGCCGACGCTTTTTGTCGGCAACAACCCCTTGCAGCTGCTGCAGGTCGGCATCGAGCACGCCGACGCCCCCGAAAACGGGCAGCTGGCGGCCGTGGTGCTGAAGCCGACCGGCGTGCTGGCGATGCCCGGGCTGCTGGTGCGCGGCGCGCTGGGCCGCCTTGGGAGCGCAGACGAGGTGCTGAGTTTTCCGTTCGAGTCGATGACGGTGAAGACCGGCCGGCTGCATTCGCCCCGCCGCGTGAAAGTGGCCACCGACGGCGAGATTGCCTGGACCGAGATGCCGCTGCTGTTTAGGGTGTCGCCCGAGCCGCTGTGGCTGGTGCGGCCCGATTCCGCGCCCGAGCTGGAGGCCGCCAAGCAATGAACAGCTGCCTGCTTCAGATTTCAGACACGCATTTCGGCACCGAGCAGCCCGAGGTGATGGAGGCGCTCGAGCGGCTTGCGCACTCCCTGTCGCCGCAGGCGGTGGTGCTCTCCGGCGACATTACCCAGCGGGCCACGCGCGCGCAGTTTGCGGCGGCCCGCGCCTTTATCGACCGGCTCGCGCCGCCGGCGTTGGTAGCCATTCCCGGAAACCACGACATTCCGCTGTTTCACCTGGCGGCGCGGCTGTTCTCGCCTTATGAAAGGTACACCGAAGCCTTCGGCACCGACCTGGAGCCGGTGTTCGAATCCGCCGAATGGCTGGTGGTTGCGGTCAACACCACGCGCTGGTACCGGCACGAGGACGGCGAGGTTTCGCCCGCACAGGTCGAACGGGTCGAAGCCCGGCTGGCTGCGGCATTGCCTTCGCAATTGCGCGTGGTGGTGACGCACCAGCCGGTGATGGTCACGCGCCAGGAAGACATGCACAACCGGCTGCACGGCCGCGAAACGGCCGTGGCCCGCTGGTGCGCCGCCGGCGCCGACCTGATCCTGGGCGGCCACATTCACCTGCCCTTTGTGCGCTCGCTGCACGACGCCTATGCGGGTTGCCCGCGCACGACGTGGGCGGTGCAGGCCGGCACGGCCGTGTCGTCGCGCGTGCGTGCGGGGCATCCCAATTCGGTGAACGTGCTGCGCATGGAAAACATTGGTGGTACCCGCGTTTGCCAAGTCGAGCGGTGGGACCATTCGGCGGTTCACAAGGCCTTTGTGTGCGGCAAAGTATTGCGGCTTCGGCTTGCCAGCGGCGCGGTGCTCCCTTAGGGTGCCCCGCATGCCAATGGAAGCTACTGCCCTCGTTCTTCTCGCCCGCCAGTTGGGCGAACATGCCCTTGCCTGGTTCCTGTGTGTTTTCGCGGTGTCGGTGCTGGGCACCGGCATCGCCTGCCAGCTTCTTCAGCGCCGCCGTGCCAGGATTTCGTCGAGCGACGAGCCTGACGAACCGCGCGTGGCTGTCGGGCTGGCATTGGGTTTTGTGCTGATTCTCGCGGCGGCGAGCCTGGTGGCCTACATCGCATCGATGCTGGGCGATGGGCGCTTGCTGGGCCTGGCCGACCAGGCGCTGGCCGACGCGATCGGCGAGCATGTGCCGTGGGCGGCCCTCGTGATTTTCAGCTGGCTCACGCATCTGGGCGACGCCGAACTGCTGGCGCCGGTGTGCGTGGTGCTGGCCTTGGTGCTGTGGCGCAACGCGCACCGCGGGCTCGCGCTGGGCTGGGTGATGGCGCTCGGCGGCATCGTGCTGCTGAACCCCGCGCTCAAGCGCATCTTCGCGCGGGCACGGCCGCTGCACGACCATGGGCTGGCGCTGGAGACGAGCTTCAGCTTTCCGAGCGGCCACAGCGCGGGCGCGATCGTGAGCTACGGCATGCTGATGTATTTGGCGCTGCGCCTGCTGCCGGCGCGCTGGCACGTGCCGGCGGCCATGGCCGCCGCCGCAGCCATCGTCACCATTGCGTGCAGCCGCGTCTTTCTGCAGGTGCATTTTGCAAGCGACGTGGTGGCCGGCCTGCTGACTGGGCTGGCCTGGCTGCTCGTATGCGTGAGCAGCCTCGAATACGCGCGGCACCGCAAGCGGCGACGAGTCCTTCCCTGAACCTTGCCATCCACCGCACCTTCCAGGACACCGCGGAACCGGCTTTGCCGGGCCGCTGGTGTTGCCCCCTTGAGGGGGAGGCGGCTACACGAAGTGAGCCGCTTCGGGGGTGGGTCAATATTCCCAGAAGATGCGCTGCAGTTCTTTCGTGTCGCTGGTCTTGGTAAGGGCCACCATCGCCAGGATGCGGGCCTTCTGCGGGCGCAGGTCGTGCGCCACCACCCAGTCGTACTTGTCGTCGGGCTGCTCGGCATTGCGGATCACGAAGCCGTCGGCCACGCGCGAGCTGCGGATGATGATGGCGCCGTCGGTGCGTGCTTTCTGCAGGTTGGGCACGATGCGGTTGGCCACCGAGCCGTTGCCCGTGCCGCCGTGGACGATCGCCTTCACGCCGCTCTTGGCGAACGCGTCGATGGCGATGGAAGAAACACCCTCGTAGCCCATCGCAATCTCGACCGCCGGCAGCGTGTCGATGCTGTCGATGTCGAACTCCGAGTTCATGGTGTGGCGCTTGACCGGTGCACGGAACCAGTAGTTCTTGCCCTCGACCACCATGCCCAGCGGGCCCCACTGGCTGGAGAAGGCGCTGGTCTTGATGTTGACGTTCTTGCTCACGTCGCGACCGCTGTCGATGTTGTCGTTCATCGTCACCAGCACGCCCTTGCCCGCTGCGTCCTTGCTGCCGGCCACGCTGACCGCGTCATACAGGTTGAGCGCGCCGTCAGCCGAGAGCGCCGTGCCCGGACGCATCGAGCCGACCACGACAATCGGCTTGTTGGTGCGCACGGTGAGCGTGAGGAAATAAGCGGTTTCCTCCAGCGTGTCGGTGCCATGGGTGATGACGATGCCGTCCACGTCGGCCTGCTTGGACAGTGCCGAAACGCGCTTGGCGAGCGTCAGCAGGTTGTCGTTGGTCAGGCTCTCGGAAGCGACCTGGAACACCTGCTCGCCGCGCACATTGGCGATTTTCGAGAGTTCGGGCAGGCCGGCAATCAGCTTGTCGACGCCGACCTTGGCGGCCGCGTAGGTGGCGCTGTTCACCGCCGAGGCGCCGGCCCCCGCAATGGTGCCGCCGGTGGCCAGGATCACCACATTGGGCAATGCCTGCTGGGCTTGCGCGAGCGCGCTGGCCGCAAGCAAGGCGGCGCCGGCCGCGAAGGCCCTGAAACGAGGGGAAAGGTACATGAAAGAACTCCTTTGTCTTGAATGAATTTCTGGAAGCGGCGAGAAGATACATGAACCGTGCCCGCATGCTCTTCGCTTCCATGCCGGCATGGCATGCGGCCATGCGCCAAGGATTACCATCGCCGGGCGCACCGCCGCAAACACATGCCCATGAACGCCGATCCCGCCGCCCTTCCCCCGACCACCGCCCAGGAAATGCCCGCCCCCGACGGCCCGCTGTCGCGCGCGCGGCCGGGGCGCGAGCGCATCATGGCGGCCATCCGTACCGCGGCCGTGACCGAGTTCAGCCTCCATGGGCTGAAGGGCACATCCACCCAGGCCATTGCCGCGCGCGCCGGCCTGACCAAGCCCCAGCTGCACTACTACATCGCCGGCAAGGAAGAGCTCTACGAAGAGCTGCTGATGCAGGTGCTGCATGCGTGGAAGGTGGTGTTCTCGTTCGAGGACGCAAGCGACCCGGCCACGGTGCTGGGCGACTACATCCGCAAGAAGCTCGACCACGCCTTCGACAACCCCGAGATCTCGCGCATCTTCACGCGCGAGGTGCTGGACGGCGGCCGCAACCTCGACCGCTATTGGCCCAATGCCCGGGCGTGGACGCAGAAGAAGGTCGACGTGATCAACGGCTGGATTGCGCGCGGACAGATGCGCCCGCTCGACGCGCGCCTGCTGCTGATGCACATCTGGGCCATGACCCAGAGCTATGCCGACTACGCGATACAGACGCGCGTGATGCTCGGCCTGCCGCCGGACGCGCCGATCGACCGCGAGCCGATTGCGCGGGAGCTGGTGGCTTTTGTGCTGGGCGGCTGCGGCATCAAGGCCTAGCGTTTGCCGCGCCGCCAACGGCGCCGCTCACGACGCGCCGGCTTCCCAGGCGCGACCTGTCGGGTCCGCCAGCGCGAGCCGCATCATCTCGATGAACCGGCGCAGCCGCGCCGGCTGGAAGCGTGCATGCGGATAGATCAGGTAAACGGGTAGCGCCGCCACGTGCCACTGCGGCACAAGCTGCACCATGCGCCCCGTGGCGATGTCGTCTTTCAAGAGCCAGGCCGAGCCCATGCAGGCTCCCAAGCCCATGCGCGCCGCGCTTTGTAGCGCATAGAGGCTGTCGGTGCTCATGCGCGGCCGGATGGGCACGTGCGCAACTTCGCCGGACGGACTGTGGGTGAGCACCACCTCGTTGCGATAGAACGTGCGCAGCGCGATCCACGGCAGTTCGGCCAGTTGCGATGCATGCGTGGGCGGCGTGCGTCCAGCCAGCACCGTGGGGGCGGCAACCACCACGCGCGGCACTTCCGAAAGCTTGATGGCCACCGCCATGGTGTCGGTCACTTCGCCCACCTGAATGGCGCAATCGACGCCTTCGGCAATGAAGTCCGGCCGGCGGTCGTTCAGCAGCCATTCGACTGAAACCCGCGGGTATGCGCGAAGGTAGTCGGCCAGCGGTCCGACCAGCAGCAGTTGCCCCAGCGCATGCGGGGCCACCACCCGCAGCGTGCCTTCGGGCTCGTCGCCCACCCCGCGGAGGTCAGCCTCGAAGGCGTGCCAGTCGGCGATCAGTTCCCTCGCTCGCTCGTAGCAGCGCTCACCGTCTTCCGTGAGCTTCATGGCGTGGGTGGAACGGCGCAGCAGCCGCACACCGAGTGAGCGCTCCAGCGCCTGCAGCCGCCGGCTCACCGTGGGCTGCGTGGCGCCCATCTGCTGGGCGGCGGCCGAGAGGCTGCCAGCCTCGACGATGTGAATGAAGGTCTGCATCAGCTCGATGCGGTCGGCTGCGGAGGGAGAGGTCGACATGGCTTGTCTTTATGCGTTCGGCGTATAGACATTGTGCGATCTTCAGGGCTACCAAGTCACGCCTCAGAGGCGCACATTTCAACCCTCGCTCAGTATTCAAGGGTTAACGCCATGTCTTTCATTCAACAAACGCATGCACCGGCTGCCGCCGCACCGGCGGCACGCGACCTGCCGGCCTCGCTGGTGCTGCTGCTCGCCACGGGCGCCGGGCTGTCCGTGGCCTCGCTCTACTACGCCCAGCCGATGCTCGGCGTGCTGGGCGCGGACATCGGCGCCTCCGCGCGGTCGGTGGGCTTCATTCCCACGCTCACTCAGCTTGGCTACGCGCTGGGCATCCTGCTGCTGGCACCGCTGGGCGACCGCTACGACCGGCGCCGCATCGTGCTGGCCAAGGCGGCCGCGCTGTGCGCCGCGCTGCTGGTGGCCGGGGCCGCGCCGTCGATCGGCATGCTGCTCGCGGCCAGCCTGGCCATCGGCCTCGCGGCGACGATGGCACAAGACATCGTTCCCGCCGCCGCCACGCTGGCGCCCGAAGCCTCGCGGGGCAAAACCGTGGGCACGGTGATGACAGGGCTGCTGCTCGGCATCCTGCTGTCGCGCGTGGTGAGCGGCTTCGTGGCCGAGCACTTCGGCTGGCGCGCCATGTTCATTGCGGCGGCGGCGAGCATCGCGTTCATCGGCGCGGCCGCCTGGCGCGGCCTGCCGCGCTTCAGGCCCACCACGCACCTGGCGTATGGCGCGCTGCTCGGATCGCTGGGCACGCTGTGGTCGCGCCACGGGGCCCTGCGCCGCGCTGCGCTGGCACAGGCACTGCTGGCAGTGGGCTTCAGCGCCTTCTGGTCGACGCTGGCGGTCATGCTGCACGGGGAGCCGTTCCACCTGGGCAGCGCCGCAGCGGGTGCCTTCGGCCTGGCTGGCGCCGCGGGCGCTCTGGCGGCGCCGCTGGCCGGACGGCTGGCTGATCGCCGCGGCCCGGAACTGGTGACGCGGCTCGGCGCAGGGCTGGTGGTGGTGTCGTTCGCGGCCATGGGGTTTGCGCCGCTGCTGCCGCCGCATGCGCAACTCTGGCTCTTGGCGCTTGCCGCAATCGGCTTCGATCTGGGCATGCAGGCGGCGCTGATTGCGCACCAGACCATCGTCTACGGCATCGAGCCCGGTGCGCGCAGCCGGCTCAACGCGGTGCTGTTCACCAGCATGTTCATCGGCATGGCGGCCGGCTCGGCGCTGGGTGCGCTGGCGCTCGCGCAGTGGGGCTGGACGGGTGTGACCTGGCTGGCGACCGGCACGGCCGCGGCGGGGCTGGGCGTGCGGCTCTGGCGGGGGAAGGCGGCGTAACCGCCAACCTCTGAGCCGCGGGCAAGGCTCCCGCCTCCCCACTCCGGTGCATCCGGATTGGCACGCCGCTTGCATAACCTGACCACTTGCTCTGATTAAGCGGTCAAACACCATGCGCGTGCTCGTCGTCTACTGCCACCCGGTCGAAACCAGCTTCCATGCGGCCCTGCACCAGGAGGTGCTGAAGAACCTGCGCGCGGCCGGGCACGAGGTGGACGACTGCGACCTGTACGCGGAAGGCTTCAACCCGGTGCTTTCTCGCGAGGAGCGGCTCGGCTACCACGATGTGCCGGGCAACCAGTTGCCGCTCAAGCCCTATGTGGAGCGCCTGCAGTGGGCCGAGGGCATCGTTTTCTGCTTTCCGACCTGGTGCTTCGGCCTGCCGGCGATGCTGAAGGGCTACTTCGACCGGCTCTTCATGCCCGGCGTGGCCTTCGACATCAGCGACCCCGCCAACGTGAAGCCGATGCTCACGCACATCAAGCGCATCAGCGCCGTGGTCACCTATGGCCGCCCGCGCTGGATGGCCTGGTACATGGGCGATCCGCCGCGCAAGATCGTCACGCGCTACATGCTGCGGCTCACAGGCCGGCGCGCCAAGGTGGACTACCACGCCCACTATCACATGAACGTGGCGACCGAGCCCCAACTCAAGCGCTTCATGGCGCGGGTGGGCACCGCAATGGCGCGCTTCGCATGATGGCGCCCGCTTTTCTCGACAACGCGCGCCTGCCTCGCTGGCTGCTGCCGGCCGGCTGGCCGCTGCGCGATGGCGTGCCGGTGCTGGCCCGCATTGAACTCGAAGCCGGGCGCGTGCAGTCGGTGCGGCCCGCGTCCGATGGCATGGCGCCTTCCCCGCAGGCTTGGGACCTTGCCGGAACGCTGGTGCTCCCCGGCTTCGTCGATGCGCACACGCACCTCGACAAGGCGTTCACGCTGCCGCGCATGAAAGAGGTGCAGCCAGGCCTGCTCGGCGCCATCGATGCGATGCTGAACGACCGCGTGCACTGGAGCGCCGCCGACGTGCGCGAACGCGCCTCTCGCGGCCTGCAGTGGGCCTGGGAATGCGGCACCACGCATGTGCGCACGCATGTCGACTGGTGGGAGCCCGATGCGGTGCCGCTGGCCTGGCCGGTGATGGCCGAACTGGCGCAGGAATGGGCCGGCAAAGTGCGGCTGGAGCAGGTCAGCCTGATCAAGCTGCCGCTGTTCGAAGATGCGGCGCAGGCGATGCGGCTCGCGCAGCAGGTTAAGGCCACGGGGCCGCAGGCCGTGCTGGGCGGCTTCGTGCATTCCACCAACTGGAGTGAACAGGCGCTGCGCAACCTGCTGGTGTCGGCGCAGGCCTGCGACCTGGACGTCGACCTTCATGTCGACGAAGAACTGAATCCGGCGGCGGTCGGCTTGCAGACCGCCGCCCGCATCCTGCGAGAGATCGGCTTCGAAGGCCGCGTGGTCTGCGGGCACATCTGCGCCCTGGCCGCCCAGCCGGAGGCCCAAGCCTTTGCCACGCTCGACGCGGTGGCGCGCGCGCCGATCACCGTGGTGTCGCTGCCCGCCACCAACCTGCTGCTGCAGGACGCCGTCACGGGCCGCACGCCGCGCATGCGCGGCATCACGCTGGTGAAGGAAGCGCGCGAGCGCGGCATTCCGCTGCTGTTTGCAAGCGACAACGTGCAAGACCCGTTCTGCCGGCTCGGCAGCTTCGACCCGGTCGAGGCGCTGGGCACCGCAGCGCTGGTGGCGCAGCTCGACGATCCCTTCGACAACTGGTCACAGGCGCTGTGCCGCGGCGACTGGCTCCAGTGTGGGTCCGCCACGTCGGCACCGACGCTCGTCGGCGCCAACGCCGACCTGGTGCTGTTCACCCAGGCCGACCGCCACGGCTGGCCTTCGCGCGGTGCGACCCGCGTGGTGCTGCGCGACGGCCGCGTGACGCACGGCGACGCGACGCCTTTTTATCCCCGCTAACGAACAAGGACCTCCCATGCTCCACGGCTACATACCACCCCATCGCTTTTTGCCCTACCTGAGCTGGACAGAAATCGCCGCACTGCCCGACCGCGAGAACACGGTCATCGTGCTGCCCTGCGGCGCCATCGAGCAGCACGGCCCGCACCTGCCGTGCTCGGTCGACAGCGTGATCGCCTCGGGCGTGATGGGGAAGGCGCTCGAAAAACTGCCGCCCGAAGTGCGCGCCTTCGCGCTGCCGACCATCACCTATGGCAAGTCGGAAGAGCACCTGCACTTTCCGGGCACCATGACGCTCACCGGCACCACACTGCTTTCGACCGTGACGGAAATCGGCGAATCGGTCTACCGGGCCGGCTTTCGCAAGCTGCTTTTCGCCAACGGCCACGGCGGCCAGCCGCAGGTGCTGGAGATGGCGGCGCGTGAACTGCGCCTGCGCCATGGCGACTTCGTGGTGGTGCCGCACGGCGTCTCGCGCCTGCCGAACGCATCGAGCAAGCAGATCAGCGAGCAGGAAAAGCGCCTCTCTATGCATGCCGGCCATTCCGAGACCGCGCTGATGCTGGCGCTCGCGCCCGACACGGTGCACATGGAGCGCGCGGCTGCCAACTTTCCGCCGCCGTTCCCGATCAAGCTGCTGTCGGCCGACGGCCGGCCGGCCTGCGCATGGACCGCGCGCGACTTCGGCCCGAGCGGCGTGATCGGCGACCCGACCAGTGCCACCCGCGAACAGGGCGAAGAGATCCTGGACACGCTCTCCGACAGCTGGGTGCAGGCACTGACCGAGCTGCACGCGCTGCGCTGGGTCGTGCGCGAAGAGCCGACGTGGGAGCGCGGCCACCAGCAGGGCTTCATCCAGCAATCGTTCGAGCCCGCCTGAGGCGCGCTACTTGCATCGGTTCACCGGCTTTTCTTTCTTCTTCAACTGTTCTTCCACCAGCCTCGAGAGGTTCCCACCATGCGTTCCTTCGCTCTTTCCATGGCCGGCGCCGCCGCGCTCGCACTGTTCTCCGCCGCCGCGCCGGCGCAGGACAAGTTCACCTACATGACCAACTGGTACGCACAAGCCGAGCACGGCGGCTTCTACCAGGCGGTGGCTCAAGGCATCTACAAGAAACACGGGCTCGACGTGACCATCAAGATGGGCGGACCGCAGGTCAACATCACGCAGATGATGGCCGCGGGCCAGGCCGACTGCATCATGGGCTCGAGCGACATCCAGATGATGCAGGTGCGCGAAGGCGGCGTGCCGGTGGTCAATGTCGCGGCCTTCTTCCAGAAAGACCCGCAGGTTCTGATCGCGCACGACGACGTCAAGAAGTTCGAGGACCTGAAGGGCAAGACGCTTCTGATCGGCGCGCAAGCCAACCGCGGCTATTGGCCCTGGCTGAAGGCGAAGTTCGGCCTGACCGACGAACAGACGCGCCCCTACACGTTCAACATCCAGCCGTTTGTGGCCGACAAGAACACCGCGCAGCAGGGCTACCTGACCTCGGAGCCCTACGCCATTCAGAAGGCCGGCGTGAAGAGCACCGTGCTGATGTTCAGCGACCACGGCTTTCCGGCGTACGCCACCACGGTGTCGTGCATGGAAAAGACCGTGAAGGACCGCAGCAAGCAGGTGGCGGCTTTCGTGAAAGCCTCGGCCGAGGGCTGGAAGAGCTACCTCGCCGACCCGGCGCCCGCCAACGCGCTGATCAAGAAGGACAACCCTAACATGACCGACGACCAGCTGGCCTACAGCGTCGCCAAGCTCAAGGAGATGGGCATGATCACCGGCGGCGACGCGGCCAAGCTCGGCATCGGTGTGATCACCGACGCACGTTCCAAGGCGAGCTACGACTTTCTCGTGAGCGCCAAGCTGCTCGACCCGGCCAAGGTGGAGCTCGCGAAGACCTACACCACCGAGTTCGTGAAGGACGCGAAAGTCATTCCTTGACGCCCTGCCTGCCCTGAAACCAGGCGGCCCCGCGTTGGGGCCGTTCTCGAAAGGCCCGAACCCATGAACCGAATCGAACCCCACTCCCTGGCACCGCCGCCGGAACTCGCGCCCGCCGTTCCCGCCGTCGAGGTGCTCTCGGCCGAGAAGACCTATCCCAACGGCACGCAAGCGCTGCTGCCGGTGGACCTGTCGATTGCCGAAGGCGAATTCGTCACGCTGCTGGGGCCTTCGGGCTGCGGCAAGAGCACGCTGCTGAAAATGATCGCGGGCATGCTCGAGCCGAGCGACGGGCGGCTGCTCGTCTGGCGCAAGCCGGTGGCTGAGGTCCACAGCTGCCCGCACAAGCTGTCGTTCGTGTTCCAGTCGGCCACGCTGATGCCGTGGGCCAGCGTGCGCACCAACGTGCGGCTGCCGCTCGACCTGGCCGGCGTTCCGCGCAAGGAGGCCGACGCGCGCGTGATGGAGTCGCTTGCGCTGGTGGGCCTGGAGAAGTTTGCCGATGCGCTGCCGCGTGCGCTCTCGGGCGGCATGCAGATGCGCGTGTCGATTGCACGCGGCCTCGTGACGCAGCCTGACCTGCTGCTGATGGACGAGCCCTTCGGCGCGCTCGACGAGATCACGCGCCACAAGCTCGATGCCGACCTGCTCGACCTGTGGCGCAAGAAGAAGCTCACGGTGATCTTCGTGACGCACTCGATCCACGAGGCGGTGTTTCTCTCGACCCGTGTCGTGATGATGGCCGCACGGCCGGGCCGGGTGGTGGAGCAGTTCCACATCGACGAGCCCTATCCGCGCACGCCCGACTTCATGGTGACGCCGGAATTCGCGCGCCATGCCAAGCGCCTGCAGGACAGCCTGCTGCGCGCGAGCCAGGGCGACGAGGAGCATACGCAATGAAGAAGAGCCCACCCCTTCTGAGCCAACCGCGTGTGCAGCGCGTGCTCTACCCCGTGCTCATCGGCGTGGTGCTGGTCGCGCTGTGGCAATGGATGGTGGTGGCGATGGAGCTGCCGCCGTACCTGGTGCCCTCGCCCATCCTGATGGTGCAGACGCTCGTTACCAACTGGGCGCCGCTCGGCAATGCACTGCTGGTCACGCTCAAGATCACGTTGCTGTCGTTCGCGCTGGCCACGGTGGCGGGCGTGCTGATCTCGTTTCTCTTCGTGCAGAGCAAGCGCATCGAGACCGCGCTCTTTCCGTATGCAGTGCTGCTGCAGGTGACGCCCATCGTGGCGGTGGCGCCGCTCATCATCATCTGGGTGAAGAACCCGGTGGCGGCGATGACGGTGTGCGCCGCGCTGGTGGCGCTGTTCCCGATCATCAGCAACACGACGCTCGGGTTGCGCAGCATCGACCCCGACCTGCAGAGCTACTTCAAGCTCAACCGTGCGACACGCTGGCAGCAGCTGGTGCGGCTGCGCATTCCGAGCGCGCTGCCTTACTTTTTCGGCGGGCTGCGCATTTCGAGCGGCCTGGCGCTCATCGGTGCGGTGGTGGCCGAGTTCGTGGCCGGCACAGGTGGCTCGGGCGCGGGGCTGGCCTACCAGATTCTGCAGGCCGGCTTTCAGCTGAACATCCCGCGCATGTTCGCGGCCCTGCTGCTCATTTCGCTGACCGGCGTCGCGCTCTTCGTGCTGATGGCCTGGCTCACCAAGCTGGCGCTGGGCTCGTGGCACGCGAGCGAACTTTCCCAGGATTGAAGACCTTGACCATGAACGCTTCCATTTCCGCCATAGAGCAACTCCTGCTCGAACTGCCCGAGCTCGACTGGATCACCGACGAAAGCCGCGTGACGCGGCTGTCGCAAGACTTCTCGTGGTTCAGCCCGGTGCTGAACCGTCAATTGAAAGACAAGCGCGCCGACGTGGTCGTGCGTCCGCGCACCGAAGACGAAATACGTGCAGTGGTCGGCGCCTGCGCACGCCGCGGCGTGCCGATCACCCTCCGCGGCAGCGGCACCGGCAACTACGGCCAGACCACGCCGCTCGCAGGCGGCGTGGTGCTCGACATGACGGGCTACAACGCCTTTCTTTGGGTGAAGCCCGGCGTGGCGCGCGCGCAAGCCGGCATTCGCCTGGGCGAGCTCGAGAAGCAGACCAAGCCTTCAGGCCAGGAGATGCGCTGCGTGCCTTCCACCTACCGCAGCGCCACGCTGGGCGGCCTGTTCGGCGGCGGCTTCGGCGGCGTGGGCTCCATCAACTACGGACCGCTCGGTGCGCCTGGCAACGTGCTCGGCATTCGCGCGATGACCATCGAAGCCGAGCCTCAGATGGTCGAACTGTGCGGCGCCGAGGCGATGCGCATGCACCACCTGTGGGGCACCAACGGGCTGGTGCTCGAAATCGAAGTGGCGCTCGCGCCGTCGCATCCCTGGCTCGAAACGCTGGTGACCTTCGACCAGTTTGAAGACGCACTGCACTTCGCCGACAAGCTCGCGAATGCGCCCGGCATCGTGAAGCGGGAGATCGCTTTTTTTGCCGCGCCCATTTCCGATCATCTGGCGCAGCTCGCGGCGCACCTGCCCAAGGGCTGCCACACGGTGCTGTCGCTGGTGGCCGAGTATTGCGAACCGGCGATGCTGATGCTGGCCGAGGCGCACGGCGGCACCGTGAGCTACCGCAAGACGGCGGCCGAAGTGCAGAAGAGCAACCGCACGCTGATGGAGTTCACCTGGAACCACACCACGCTGCATGCGCTGAAGATCGACCCCACACTGACCTACCTGCAGAGCGGCTTCGTGCCCGGTCGGCACGTCGAGCAGATCATCGAGATGGAAAAACTGCTCGGCGGCGAGGTGATGATGCACATCGAGTTCATCCGCAACGTGGCGGGGCTCATGACCTGCAGCGGGCTTCAGCTGGTGCGCTTCAGCACCGAAGAAAGGCTCTCGGAAATCATCGACATTCACCGCGCCCACAACGTGCACATCAACAACCCGCACGTGAACATCGTGGAAGACGGCAAGGCCGGTGGACCGCTGCCGCCCGAAGTCATCGAGGTGAAGAAGCGCTTCGATCCGCTGGGGCTGCTGAACCCGGGCAAGCTGCGCGATTGGCCTGTGAAGGCAGTGCCGGCAACAGCCTGACGACGATCGCCCTGCGTCAGCCGTTGCGGCGGCGCAGCGCGAAGGCAACGGCGACGACAGCCAGCGCCGAAATCCACAACGGCCAGAGCCCGAACGGCGCCACCCAGCGCGCATAGGGCGTGAGCCCCTTGCGGCCTTCGACCGGCGCCTCGAGCACGCCGCGCGTAAGGCGCGGCAGCTGGTGCGTGACGCGGCCTTCGGCGTCGATCACCACAGTGGCGCCGGTATTGGTGGCCCGCACCATCGGCCGCGCGAACTCGAGCGAGCGCATGCGCGAGATGGCCAGGTGCTGGTCGATGGCGACCGAGTCGCCGAACCACGCGATGTTGCTCACGTTGAGCAGGATGGTCGGCGCCGTGGCCTCGTCCTTGAAGTTGGCGCCGATCTCGTCGCCGAACAAGTCTTCGTAGCAGATGTTCGGCGCAATACGCTGGCCCTGCCAAGCGAAAGGCGCCTGCGCCAGGCCGCCGCGGGCGAAATCGCCGAGCGGAATGTTCATCATCCGGATGAACCAGCGAAAGCCCGGCGGAATGAATTCGCCGAAGGGAACGAGGTGGTGCTTGCTGTAGCTGTAGGGCTGCGCGACGCCGGGCTGGAAGCCGAGCACCGCATTGCTGTAGGTGCCTTGGCCGCCCATCGGAAGCCCGACGATGGCGGCTTGCATGCCCTGGCTGTAGCGCGCCTGGATGGCTTCGAGGTAACCGGCGGGCAGTTGCTGCGGCAGCAACGGCAAGGCGGTTTCGGGCGTGACCACGAGCGAAGCCTTGGCATCGCGCAGCTGCTCGCCGTACCAGCGCAGCGCCAGGTCGATGCCGCCTCCGGGGATGAATTTTTCGTCTTGTGGGATGTTGCCCTGGAGCAGCGCCAGCTGCAGGTTGCCGCTCGAACCCTTGGCGCCTTGGGCGTCGGCGGGCAGCGGATGGATCAGGTGCGGCGCCGCGAATACGGCGGCGATCACGATCAGCGACTGCACCAAGACCAAAGTGCGCGCGGGCCGTGTGAGCGCGACCAGCGCGGCTGCGATCGCGGCGACCGCACCGATGCCGTAGACGCCAATCCACGGAGCCCACGCTGCCAGCGGTCCCTCGACGTGCGCGTAGCCGCCGGCGCCCCACGGAAAACCCGTGAACCAGCTGCCGCGCACGAGCTCGGCCAAGGTCCACAGGGCGGCGAACACCAAGGCACCGGTCACAGGCCCGCGCGGCCCGCGGACGACGAACCAGGCGCAGGCCACCGCGTAGTAGAGCCCGAGAGCGGCTGCGAGCGAGAGCACCGCGATGGCCGCGAGCGGTGCCGGAAGCCCGCCGTAGGTGTGCATCGAGATGAAGAGCCACCAGAAGCTGCCGGTGAGCCAGGCCGTGGAGAAAAGCCAGCCGTGCAGGCCGGCGCGGCGCCATCCGGCGCCCTCGGCGCGCAGGCGGTCCAGCAGTCCGACGAGCACCGCCAGCGAGATCAGCTGCAGCCACCACAGCGGCTGCCCGTTCGTGGGCCAGGCAATGGCGGCGGCCTGCGCGAGACCCGCGAAAGCAAAGCCGAGGAGGCGCATCAGGCCCACGACGGAAAAGAGGCGCGAGGTGCGGAGCGTGGCCGCTGCGGGCAACGGCATCAGTCGGCCGCGTCGCTGCCGCGGGCCGGAGACACCTTGAACCAGCGCACGGCGCCGCCCTTGGTGTGCAGCACCACGAAGTCGAAGCCGCCGATGGCGTGGTGCTCGCCGCGTTTGGGTACGTGGCCCATTTCATGTGCGATGAGTCCGCCGATGGTGTCGAAGTCTTCGCTCAGCTGTTCTTCGTCGAAGACGATGCCGAATGCTTCGGCCACGCGTTCGATGGGCGTGTCGCCCGAGACGCGGTAGGTGTGGTCGGCCAGGCCGAAGATGTCGCCCTCGTCTTCGGCAATGTCGAACTCGTCTTCGATTTCGCCGACGATCTGCTCGAGCACGTCCTCGATGGTGATCAGCCCGGCCACGCGGCCGAACTCGTCGATCACGATGGCCAGGTGGTTGCGGTTGCCGCGGAACTCGCGCAGCAGGTCGTTCAGGCCCTTGCTCTCGGGAACGAAGGTGGCCGGGCGCAGCAGCGCACGGATGTTGAGGCCCGGCGCGCGCTGCAGCTTGAGCAGGTCTTTCGCGAGCAGGATACCGATGATGTTTTCTTTTTCGCCCTCGTACACCGGGAAGCGCGAGTGCGCGGTGTCGATGACCAGGTGCAGCAGCGCGTCGTACGGCGCGTCGATGTTCACTAGGTCCATGCGCGGGGCGGCCACCATCACGTCGCCGGCCGTCATGTCGGCCATGCGCAGCACGCCTTCGAGCATCACGCGCGACTCAGCGCCGATCACCTCGTTGTCCTCGGCGTCTGCCAAGGTTTCGATCAGCTCGTCGCGCGAGTCGGGACCGGGGTGGATGAATTCGGCCAGTTTCTGGAGAAAGCCGCGCTTGTCTTCCCGTTCGACGGGTGCGCGTTCAGGGTGAGGTTCGGCCACTGCGGGAGGCGTAGTTGAAGAGATACAAGGATACCGGATTGCGTGTGACAGGCTCTACCCCTGTCGCTCTACCTCCCAGCAATTCGGCTACAGGACGAAACAAGTGCGGCCGACGCCGGCACTGCGCTGGAGCCGTGCCGGGCGGCGCATGCCACGGCCAGACCTGGCTTGCTTCTTACTGCGCCGACTTGCTGCGGGCGTCGCGAATGCCGCTGCGCACTTCCTGCAGGCTTGCGAGAAAGGCCCAGAACTGCTTGGCGCGGGTCTTGAGGTGATAGTCGACCGCCGCGTAGTGCTCGAGAGCGATTTCGCTCATGCGGCTGTCGAAGGTGGCGCTCGGCAGCTGCAGGTGCGCCTCGGATTCGGAACCGCTGCGCACCACGGTGGCGCCGGCGTTGCGGGCGATCTTCAGCATGGCAGCGTTTTCGCTCAGCGCATGGATGAAGAGCATGCCCACGCCTTCATTGCGGGCGACCACCACGGCACGCTCGAACAGGCGGGCGCCGTAGCCGCGGCCACGCGCATGCGCCGCCACGGACACGCCGAACTCGGCGCAGTCGCTGTGCTGGTCGTCGGGCGCGAACGCCAGGTGCGCCATGGCGATCAGGTCGAGGCGGCGGTTGTAGATGCCGAAGAGTTCGTCGCGGTCGAAGTCGAGGCCGTCGACGTAGCGCTGCACCTGCTCGTCCGACGCGGCGTAGCCGAAGCGCAGGTAGCGGTCATGGGGGGTCAGCGCCAGCAGGTGGCGCGCGATGCGGTCACGTTCGCGCGGGCCGATCGAGCGGATCGGCACCATGACGGGCTGGGGCGCGGAGGTCGCGCGCGGTTGCGCCTCAACCATCGGCGCCTTCAGGAAAGAGCCGAGGCCGAGAGACGCTTGGATAAGGGTCTTGGCGGTGAGCATGGCTCAAATATAAGGGTTTCCCCTTAATCAACAAGTCCGAATGGGTACTTCCGGTTGTCATTTGTGAACCAGTACCAAAGCGCGTGTGATTCGAGCAACGAATTCGTTGCTAAACCGGTACAGCCGTTGTGGCCTTGACACGGTCCAGCACAAAGCTGGTCTTGCAGTCTTCAACACTCGGATGCTTGAGCAGGGTGTCCATGATGAACCGGCTGTAGTGGCCCATGTCGGCGACCACCACGCGCAAGAGGTAGTCCATTTCGCCAGTGAGCGCCGCGCATTCGACCACCTCGGGCCAGGTCTGGACGCTGGCGCGGAACAGGTCCATGGGGTTGCGCTTGTGGCTCTCGGTGTGCTTTTCGAGGCGCACGTTGAGATACGCGGTGAGGCCCAGGCCGATGACTTCGGGGCGAACGAGAGCCACGTAGCGGTCGATGACGCCGCTTTCCTCCAGCCGCTTGACGCGCCTGAGCACGGCACTCGGAGACAGGCTGACTTGCTCGGCAATCTGGTCGTAGGTAGCACGTCCGTCGGCTTGCAGCGTGCGCAATATGAGCCGATCAATCTTGTCGAGTGCTTCCATATTGCTATTTTTGCAGTTTTTCTGCGTCTTTGCTAATTAGGGCGCCCAACAACGCTGAAAACGTGAGCGGCATCCGCCCTACATTGCTGCAAAGGCCGCTTCGGTGCGCTTTTTCGCAATTTCCCTGCTTCTTTATCCATTCGAACCCCACCTCTGGAGACCCCTATGAGCCATACCGACGCCCCCGCCTTCACGCCCTGGGAGAACCCGATGGGAACCGACGGCTTCGAATTCATCGAATACGCGGCGCCGGACCCGGTGGCCATGGGCCAGGTGTTCGAGCGCATGGGCTTCACGGCGGTGGCCAGGCACCGCCACAAGAACGTGTTGCTGTACCGCCAGGGCACGATCAACTTCATCGTGAACGCCGAGCCCGACTCGTTCGCGCAGCGCTTCGCACGTGAGCACGGCCCGAGCGTCTGCGCCATCGCTTTTCGCGTGCAGGACGCCAAGCAGGCTTATGAGCGTGCGATTTCGCTCGGCGCCTGGGGCTTTGCCGACAAGGCCGGCCCCGGCGAACTGAACATCCCCGCCATCAAGGGCATCGGCGACAGCCTGATCTACCTGGTGGACCGCTGGCCCGGCAAGAACGGTGCAAAGCCGGGCGACATCGGCAACATCGGCTTCTACGACGTCGACTTCGAGCCGCTGCCGGGCGTGGTATCGCAGGATGCGCTGGCGCCGAAGGGCAACGGCCTCACCTACATCGACCACCTCACGCACAACGTGTACCGGGGCCGGATGAATGTGTGGGCCGGCTTCTACGAGAAGCTCTTCAACTTCCGCGAGATCAAGTACTTCGACATTGAAGGCCAGGTGACGGGCGTGAAGAGCAAGGCCATGACCAGCCCCTGCGGCAAGATCCGCATCCCGATCAACGAAGAGGGCAAGGAGCAGGCTGGCCAGATCCAGGAGTACCTGGACATGTACCGCGGCGAAGGCATCCAGCACATCGCGATGGGCTCGGACAACCTGTACGAAACCGTCGACGCGCTGCGCGCCAAGGGCGTGACCTTGCTCGACACCATCGACACGTACTACGAGTTGGTCGACAAGCGCATTCCCGGACACGGCGAAAGCGTGGCCGAGCTGCAGAAGCGCAAGATCCTGATCGACGGCAAGAAAGACGCGCTGCTGCTGCAGATCTTCAGCGAGAACCAGCTCGGCCCGATCTTCTTCGAGTTCATCCAGCGCAAGGGCGACGACGGCTTCGGCAACGGCAACTTCAAGGCGCTGTTCGAAAGCATCGAGCTCGACCAGATGCGCCGCGGCGTGTTGGCAGCCCCAAAATAAGCGCTTCTTTCATCGCCCAGGAGCCTCCATGCGCAGCACGTTTTCGATCGGCCTGACCCTCACCGCGGCCGCCGCCGTTCTTTCCGGTTGCGCGATCGCGCCGGCCGCCCCCGTGGCCGCATCGCACCTGGACACGGTGCAGAAGGCCGCCGTGCTGCGCATCTGCACGCCGGGCGACTACAGGCCGTTCAGCTTTCACAAGGCCGACGGCTCGTTCGAAGGCATCGACGTCGACCTGATGGCGGGCTTCAGCGCCAGCCTGGGCGCCAAGCCAGAGTGGGTGAAGACCACGTGGGCCAACCTGCTGCCCGACCTCACGGCCGGGAAGTGCGACATTGCGGTTGGCGGCGTTTCGGTGACCACCGACCGGCAGAAGCGCGCCTTCTTCAGCGCACCCTACATGGTGAACGGCAAGGCGCCCATCGCGCGCTGTGCCGACGTTGCCAAGTACCAGAGCGTGGCCGACATCGACAAGCCCTCCACCCGGGTCATCTTCAATCCGGGCGGCAGCAACGAGCGCTTCGCACGCGCCAACTTCAAGCAGGCCAAGCTCACGCTGCACGGCGAGAACGTGACGATCTTCGACGAGATCCTTGCGAACCGCGCCGATGTGTTCGTGACCGAGTCCGCGGAAGCGATTACGCAGCAGAAGCTCAAGCCCGGGCTCTGTGCCATCAACCCCGAAAAGCCGCTGCAATACGGCGAAATGGCCTGGATGCTGCCGCGCGATGACGTGGCCTTCAAGGCCTACGTCGACCAATGGCTGCACCTGCAGCAAGCCGGCGGCGACTTCCAGCGTGTGATGAACCACTGGCTCAAATAACCGAGAGCAATTTCCCATGGACACCCCCGCCGCCGCCACTGCTGCCGTCAAACCTGCTGTTTATGGCGCTTCGGATCGCCCGCCGCGCGGCGACTACTCGCGCGGCGGTGCGGTGCATGCCGACTACACCTGCCCGCAGGATTGGGCCAGCTACACGCCGGCCGACCACGACACCTACAAGCGGCTGTACGAGCGGCAGGCGGCGCAGTTGCCGGGGCTGGCTTGCGATGCGTTCATCAAGGCCCTGCCTTCGCTGGGCGTGAAGGACCACATCCCGCGCTTCGAGGAAATCAACGAGCGGCTGCATCGCGCCACCGGCTGGGAGATCGTGGCGGTGCCGGGGTTGATTCCCGAGTTGCCGTTTTTCACTCTGCTTGCGAACCGCAAGTTTCCGGTGACTGACTGGATCCGCCAGCCCGAGGAGTTCAACTACATCGTCGAGCCCGACGTGTTCCACGATTTGTTCGGGCATGTGCCGATGCTGTTCGACCCGACCTTTGCGGACTACGTGCAGCGCTACGGCGAAGGCGGCATCAAGGCGCATGAACTGGGTGCCGGGGAGAAGCTGGCCAGGCTGTACTGGTACACGGTGGAGTTCGGCCTCATCCGCCAGCCGGACGGGCTGCGCGCATACGGCGCCGGCATCCTGAGTTCGGTGGGCGAGCTGCAGCATGCGGTGCGCAGTGACGAGCCGCACCGGCTGCCGCTGGATTTGCTGCGCACCATGCGCACGAGCTACAAGATCGACACGTACCAGGCCAACTATTTCGTGATCGAGAGCTTCGCGCAGCTGTTCGAACTCACGGCCCCCGATTTCACGCCGCTCTACCGGGCGCTGGAAGTCGAACCCGACATTCCGGCCGGGGTGCTGCTGCCGGGTGAATCCGGCAAGGCCTGAGAGCGCTCCTTTCGGGGCGGCGCCACCACGCCCGCCGAGGCCGGCCAAGCCGCGCAGCTATCGCGCGCGCGACAGTGCTTGCCGTTGCCCTAGGACAAGCCCGCTAGTGGGCGGGCGCATCTGGCTCCCACAATCCGCGCAAAGGAGCTTGCATGCAGACATCCGCGCGACAGAACTATCCGGCCGACGTGCCGCACGAGATCAACCCCGAGCAGTACCGGTCTCTGACCCACATGTTCGATGAGGCTTTCGGCCGCTACGCCGATCGGCCGTTCTCCGTTTGCATGGAGCGCTGGATGTCGTACGGAGAGCTCGACACGCTCTCGAAGGCGCTGGGCGCCTGGCTTCAGTCGCTCGGCCTCGAGCCGGGTGCGCGAGTAGCCATCATGCTGCCCAATGTGCCCCAGTTTGCCGTCACGATGTGCGGCGTGCTCCGGGCGGGCTACACCTGCGTGAATGTCAATCCGCTCTATACGGCGCGCGAGCTCGAGCATCAGCTCAAGGACTCCGGGGCCACGGCCATCGTCATTCTCGAGAACTTCGCCTCCACTCTGGAGCAGGTGATCGAGCGCACCCCCGTCAAGCACGTCGTCGTCACTTCGATGGGCGATTTGCTGGGCGGCCTCTATGGCGCATGGATCACCATCGCGGTTCGCCACCTGGCCAAGATGGTCCCGCCCTACAAGCTGCCGCTGAGCGGTGGCCGCACGGTCACTGAGTTTTCCAAGGCGATTGCCGAAGGGCGCGGCCGGCCTCTCGGGCCAGATCAGAGCACGCTCGATTCGATCGCATTCCTGCAGTACACCGGCGGCACGACAGGCTTGTCCAAAGGCGCGGTGCTGACCCACCGCAACATCGTTGCGGCCACGCTGCAGGCGGAGGCGTGGTTCACGCCTGCACTGTCGCGGGCGGGCGACCTGTCGAAGGTCAACAGCATCGCAGCGCTGCCGCTGTATCACATCTTCGCGCTGACGCTGTGCCTGCTGGTCATCCGGCAGGGCTCGCACATGACGCTGATTCCCAATCCGCGCGACTTCGACAAATTCATTGCGGTGCTCAAGAAGCGTCCGTTCCACATGCTGCCGGCGGTGAACACGTTGTTCAATGCGCTGCTCATGCATCCGCAGTTCAAGTCGATCGACTTCTCGACGCTGTTCGTGTCGCAGGCAGGCGGTATGGCCGCTTCGGAGGGCACGGCGCAGCGGTGGTTCGAAGCGACCGGCTGCCCGATGATCGAGGGCTGGGGCATGAGCGAGACCTGCGCGATCGGTACGAACAATCCAGTCTCGAACACGAAGTTCACCGGCACGATCGGCTTGCCGCTGCCGAGTATCGAGATCGCCATCAAGGACGATGAAGGCAACTCCCTGCCCGTCGGCACGGCAGGCGAGCTTTGCATCAAGGGCCCGAACGTGATGACCGGGTACTACAACCAGCCGGCCGAGACCGCGGCGGCCTTTACGGCCGACGGTTTCATGCGCACCGGCGACATCGCCGTCATGCAGGAAGACGGCTACAGCCGCATCGTCGACCGCAAGAAGGACATGATCCTGGTCAGCGGCTTCAATGTCTTTCCGAACGAACTCGAGAACGTGATCTCGCTGTGCCCGGGTGTTGTCGAATGCGCGGCCGTGGGCGTGCCGGACGAAAAGCAAGGCGAAGCGATCAAGGTGTTCGTTGTGCGCAGGGATCCCACGCTGACCGAAGAGGCGGTGCTCCAATACTGCAACAGCCAGCTCACCGGCTACAAGCGGCCGAAGCACATCGAGTTCCGGGAAACCTTGCCGAAGACCAATGTCGGGAAGATCCTGCGCCGTGAGCTGCGAACCAGCGCGAGCGTCTGAGTGAGCGAGCTCGCCGCGGCCGGGCTGCCGGCGAACCTCGTCGTCTTCGAGCGCGGCTGGCTTTCATCGAACAACGTTCTGTTTGTCGGGGCCGACGAGACCGCGCTGATCGATACCGGGTATGCCACGCATGCCGATCAAACCTTGGCGCTTGTCGAATCGGCGCTGGGGACGCGGCCGCTCGATCGAATATTGAATACCCATCTGCATAGCGATCACTGCGGCGGCAACACGGCGCTGCAGCGGCACTATCCGAAGGTGCAAACGGAGATTCCGCCTGGAGAGGCGGATCTTGTGGCGCAGTGGGACGAAGGCGGCTTGAGCTTTCGTGCGACAGGACAGATATGTCCACGGTTTCGGTTCGACGGGCTGCTGCGGCCTGGGACGGAATGCATGCTTGGCGACAGGGCTTGGCAGGTGCACAGCGCACCAGGCCACGATCCGCATTCGATCATTCTGTTCGACCCCGTCTCGCGAACACTGATCTCAGCCGATGCCCTTTGGGAAAACGGTTTTGGTGTTGCTTTTCCCGAGCTGGCAGGCGAGCCATCGTTCGGGGATATTGCGGCCACGTTGGATCGCATCGAAGCGCTGGCGCCGCTTCGGGTGATTCCTGGACACGGGCGCGTCTTCGCGGACGTTGGTAATTCTCTGGCTACCGCGCGCCGGCGGCTCGACGGGCTCCAGCGGGATCCGGTGAAGCATGCACGGCATGCCATCAAGGTGCTGATGAAGTTCAAGCTGCTCGAGGTGCAGTCCATTGCACTGAACGAATGGGCCGACTGGCTTCGGAGCGCGTCATATTTCGGTGTTATCCGCGAGCGCTTCTTCGCCGACACGGAGCTGGATCAATTGGCCGAAGATATCTTGGCTGAATTGGTCGCCGCCGGTGCGGCCAAGACAGATTCGGCGCTCATCCGAAATATTTGAAGCTTGCCACTTGGCAATAAAAAAAGCGCGTCTCCGTGAGATGACGCGCTTTTATAAAATCCAAAAGAAAAAAGCCCAACACGCTGTGTTGGGCTTTTCCTGGCTGTAAGAGCCTGACGATGACCTACTTTCACACGGGAACCCGCACTATCATCGGCGCTGACGCGTTTCACTGTCCTGTTCGGGATGGGAAGGAGTGGTACCACGTCGCTATGGTCATCAGGCATAACTTGTTGTCTGGTTGATCACATGATCAATCAAACGAATTCATAGAGTTTGGAATCAGCACGCAATGACTGCGCTGCTTGAATGTATTTTGAATGCGTCAACTTGGCATAACACCTTGATCTGATCGATCAAAGTTATAGGGTCAAGCCGCACGAGCAATTAGTATCAGTTAGCTTAACGCATTACTGCGCTTCCACACCTGACCTATCAACGTCCTGGTCTTGAACGACTCTTTAGGGGGCTCAAGGCCCCGGCAGATCTCATCTTGAAACGAGTTTCCCGCTTAGATGCTTTCAGCGGTTATCTCTTCCACACTTAGCTACTCGGCAATGCCACTGGCGTGACAACCGATACACCAGAGGTGTGTCCACTCCGGTCCTCTCGTACTAGGAGCAGGCTTCCTCAAATCTGCAGCGCCCACGGAAGATAGGGACCAAACTGTCTCACGACGTTTTAAACCCAGCTCACGTACCTCTTTAAATGGCGAACAGCCATACCCTTGGGACCGGCTACAGCCCCAGGATGAGATGAGCCGACATCGAGGTGCCAAACACCGCCGTCGATATGAACTCTTGGGCGGTATCAGCCTGTTATCCCCAGAGTACCTTTTATCCGTTGAGCGATGGCCCTTCCATACAGAACCACCGGATCACTATGTCCTGCTTTCGCATCTGCTCGACTTGTCAGTCTCGCAGTTAAGCACGCTTATGCCATTGCACTATCGTCACGATGTCCGACCGTAACTAGCGTACCTTCGAACTCCTCCGTTACGCTTTGGGAGGAGACCGCCCCAGTCAAACTGCCTACCATGCACTGTCCCCGATCCAGATAATGGACCTAGGTTAGAACCTCAAACACACCAGGGTGGTATTTCAACGTTGGCTCCACAAGATCTAGCGACCCTGCTTCAAAGCCTCCCACCTATCCTACACAGATCTGTTCAAAGTCCAATACAAAGCTACAGTAAAGGTTCATGGGGTCTTTCCGTCTTTCCGCGGGGAGATTGCATCATCACAAACATTTCAACTTCGCTGAGTCTCAGGAGGAGACAGTGTGGCCATCGTTACGCCATTCGTGCAGGTCGGAACTTACCCGACAAGGAATTTCGCTACCTTAGGACCGTTATAGTTACGGCCGCCGTTTACTGGGACTTCAATCAAGAGCTTGCACCCCATCATTTAATCTTCCAGCACCGGGCAGGCGTCACACCCTATACGTCCACTTTCGTGTTTGCAGAGTGCTGTGTTTTTAATAAACAGTCGCAGCCACCGATTTTTTGCAACCCATTCATGCTTCGTTGTTCACTACACACTAATAGGGCACACCTTCTTCCGAAGTTACGGTGTCAATTTGCCGAGTTCCTTCTCCTGAGTTCTCTCAAGCGCCTTAGAATACTCATCTCGCGCACCAGTGTCGGTTTGCGGTACGGTCGTATATAGCTGAAGCTTAGTGGCTTTTCCTGGAACCTCGTTCAGTCACTTCACGGACAAGTCCGCTCGATCGTTGGCCTCGGTATATGCGCACCGGATTTGCCTAATGCACGCCTACATCCAACTAAACCAGAATAATCCAATAACTGGATGACCTATTAAGATCCGTCCCCACATCGCACTATATATCGGTACAGGAATATTGACCTGTTTCCCATCAGCTACGCATCTCTGCCTCGCCTTAGGGGCCGACTCACTCTACGCCGATGAACGTTGCGTAGAAAACCTTGCGCTTACGGCGAGGGGGCTTTTCACCCCCTTTAACGCTACTCATGTCAGCATTCGCACTTCTGATACCTCCAGCACGCTTTACAACGCACCTTCACAGGCTTACAGAACGCTCTCCTACCACTTGCAATAAATTGCAAATCCGCAGCTTCGGTAACTGGCTTAGCCCCGTTACATCTTCCGCGCAGGACGACTCGATCAGTGAGCTATTACGCTTTCTTTAAATGATGGCTGCTTCTAAGCCAACATCCTGACTGTTTTAGCCTTCCCACTTCGTTTCCCACTTAGCCAATTTTAGGGACCTTAGCTGGCGGTCTGGGTTGTTTCCCTCTTGAGTCCGGACGTTAGCACCCGGTGCTCTGTCTCCCAAGCTGTACTCATCGGTATTCGGAGTTTGCCTTGGTTTGGTAAGTCGCCATGACCCCCTAGCCAAAACAGTGCTCTACCCCCGATGGTAATACTTGAGGCACTACCTAAATAGTTTTCGGAGAGAACCAGCTATTTCCAAGTTTGTTTAGCCTTTCACCCCTATCCACAGCTCATCCGCTAGTTTTGCAACACTAGTCGGTTCGGACCTCCAGTACCTGTTACGGCACCTTCATCCTGGCCATGGATAGATCACTTGGTTTCGGGTCTACACCCAGCGACTGATCGCCCTATTCGGACTCGATTTCTCTACGGCTTCCCTATTCGGTTAACCTTGCCACTGAATGTAAGTCGCTGACCCATTATACAAAAGGTACGCAGTCACCCCTTACGAGGCTCCTACTTTTTGTAAGCACGCGGTTTCAGGATCTATTTCACTCCCCTCCCGGGGTTCTTTTCGCCTTTCCCTCACGGTACTAGTTCACTATCGGTCGATGATGAGTATTTAGCCTTGGAGGATGGTCCCCCCATATTCAGACAGGATTTCTCGTGTCCCGCCCTACTTGTCGTTAGCTCAGTACCACACAGGTCATTTCACGTACGGGGCTATCACCCGCTATGGCCAGCCTTTCCAAGCTGTTCCGTTATGTCTTGTGCTATCACTAACAGGCTTCTCCGATTTCGCTCGCCACTACTTTCGGAATCTCGGTTGATGTCTTTTCCTCGAGCTACTGAGATGTTTCAGTTCACCCGGTTCGCCTCGCATGACTATGTATTCATCATGCGATACCTTTCGGTGGGTTTCCCCATTCGGAAATCTCCGGATCAAAGCTAATTTGCCAGCTCCCCGAAGCTTATCGCAGGCTATCACGTCCTTCGTCGCCTATCATCGCCAAGGCATCCACCACGTGCTCTTATTCACTTGACCCTATAACTTTGACGTTTCTTTCGAAACTACAAAATCATCACAAGGAATATGTCAGGTCTTTCACCTGACGCGTTATGCCGTACATTCAATTCGATTTGACTCGAAATTGAAGTTTCTTTTGACGCAATCAAAAATTCTATGTTGCTGATGGCACGGTCTGCACTAAACCTTTACGAATGTGCAGTTTCCATCAGCAACGCTGATTCGACTCTATGAATTTTTAAAGAACAGCCGATTGATCAAGAGATCTCGATCAACAACAAAGAAGCCTCATGCATTCGCAGGAAGCCGCTTTGGTGTTGAATTTTAAGTACCGCATTATTGGTGGAGGATGACGGGATCGAACCGACGACCCCCTGCTTGCAAAGCAGGTGCTCTCCCAGCTGAGCTAATCCCCCAAAACTCTCACACGAGAAATCAGAAGATTTGGTGGGTCTAGTTGGGCTCGAACCAACGACCCCCGCCTTATCAAGACGGTGCTCTAACCAGCTGAGCTACAGACCCAATCGAGAATCAATGAAGATTTCGACTTCTTCCAACAACCGATAAGTGTGGGCGTTTAAATTAAATTGCTTGTTTCCAGAAAGGAGGTGATCCAGCCGCACCTTCCGATACGGCTACCTTGTTACGACTTCACCCCAGTCACGAACCCTGCCGTGGTAATCGCCCTCCTTGCGGTTAAGCTAACTACTTCTGGCAGAACCCGCTCCCATGGTGTGACGGGCGGTGTGTACAAGACCCGGGAACGTATTCACCGTGACATTCTGATCCACGATTACTAGCGATTCCGACTTCACGCAGTCGAGTTGCAGACTGCGATCCGGACTACGACTGGTTTTATGGGATTAGCTCCCCCTCGCGGGTTGGCAACCCTTTGTACCAGCCATTGTATGACGTGTGTAGCCCCACCTATAAGGGCCATGAGGACTTGACGTCATCCCCACCTTCCTCCGGTTTGTCACCGGCAGTCTCATTAGAGTGCCCAACTAAATGTAGCAACTAATGACAAGGGTTGCGCTCGTTGCGGGACTTAACCCAACATCTCACGACACGAGCTGACGACAGCCATGCAGCACCTGTGTTACGGTTCTCTTTCGAGCACTAAGCCATCTCTGGCGAATTCCGTACATGTCAAAGGTGGGTAAGGTTTTTCGCGTTGCATCGAATTAAACCACATCATCCACCGCTTGTGCGGGTCCCCGTCAATTCCTTTGAGTTTCAACCTTGCGGCCGTACTCCCCAGGCGGTCAACTTCACGCGTTAGCTTCGTTACTGAGTCAGTGAAGACCCAACAACCAGTTGACATCGTTTAGGGCGTGGACTACCAGGGTATCTAATCCTGTTTGCTCCCCACGCTTTCGTGCATGAGCGTCAGTACAGGCCCAGGGGATTGCCTTCGCCATCGGTGTTCCTCCGCATATCTACGCATTTCACTGCTACACGCGGAATTCCATCCCCCTCTGCCGTACTCCAGCAATGCAGTCACAGATGCAGTTCCCAGGTTGAGCCCGGGGATTTCACAACTGTCTTACATTACCGCCTGCGCACGCTTTACGCCCAGTAATTCCGATTAACGCTTGCACCCTACGTATTACCGCGGCTGCTGGCACGTAGTTAGCCGGTGCTTATTCTTACGGTACCGTCATTAGCCCTCTTTATTAGAAAAGGCCGTTTCGTTCCGTACAAAAGCAGTTTACAACCCGAAGGCCTTCATCCTGCACGCGGCATGGCTGGATCAGGCTTTCGCCCATTGTCCAAAATTCCCCACTGCTGCCTCCCGTAGGAGTCTGGGCCGTGTCTCAGTCCCAGTGTGGCTGGTCGTCCTCTCAGACCAGCTACAGATCGAAGGCTTGGTGAGCCTTTACCTCACCAACTACCTAATCTGCCATCGGCCGCTCCATTCGCGCAAGGTCTTGCGATCCCCTGCTTTCATCCGTAGATCGTATGCGGTATTAGCACAGCTTTCGCTGCGTTATCCCCCACGATTGGGCACGTTCCGATGTATTACTCACCCGTTCGCCACTCGCCGCCAGGATTGCTCCCGCGCTGCCGTTCGACTTGCATGTGTAAGGCATGCCGCCAGCGTTCAATCTGAGCCAGGATCAAACTCTATAGTTCGATCTTGATTTTTTTCGCTCTTTCGAGCAACTCATAAAAACGGAATTGAAGTGAACTTCACTTCTATTCTCATGAGCGTTTTAAGTCTTGCGACTTGTTCCGAAGAACTTACGCAATTACCTTCAAACGCCCACGCTTATCGGCTGTAAATTTTTAACGAACCCCGAAGCAACTTTCGTCTACTTCGTCTTGCTTTGCTGCGATCAGCGAAGCCTTGTAGTCTATCACGGTTTTTTAAGTACCGTCAAACTTTTTTCGCTTTCCACACCTTCTTGTCGCACCCCGCAGCCTTCGCTGCGAGACGCTGAAGCTGCTTCAGCGGAGCCTTCGATTATGCACTGCTTTTTCAAACCGCGTCAACTTCGAAGAAGATTTTTCTTCAGGAGGCCTGCTCACAGGGAGCCGATCAGCTGAAGTGGCTTGCACAGCCCCTAGAGACTCCGCTTGCCTACCCTTTTGTGTGAGCACTTTTTGGGTGCTCACACAAAAAGGAAAGCCCAACACGCTGTGTTGGGCTTTTCCTGGCTGTAAGAGCCTGACGATGACCTACTTTCACACGGGAACCCGCA
>NZ_JBBCBV010000032.1:0-29450 GCF_037204045.1 Variovorax sp. CCNWLW225
GCCGTGGTCAACGTGACCGATCGTGCCCACGTTCACGTGCGGCTTGGTGCGGGTGAATTTACCTTTTGCCATTTTTCAATCCTTGAAAGAGCATTCCCGTGCATTGGTTTTATGTCTGCACCCGATTGCTGGTTCGCCTCGCACGGGAACGCGGCGGCACCGGATCGCAGACAACGAGAGCCGCGCACTGCGCGACCCCACATTCTTTTAATCAGTTGGGGACAGAGCAAATTTGCTGTGCAAATCCTGGCCTGTCCCGCAAAGACATTACTTGGCGCGAGCAGCCACGATGGCTTCGGCAACGTTGCGCGGAGCTTCAGCGTAGTGCTTGAACTCCATCGTGTACGTGGCGCGGCCTTGCGACATCGAGCGCAGCGTGGTCGAGTAGCCGAACATTTCCGACAGCGGCACTTCGGCCTTGATGGCCTTGCCGCCACCAACCATGTCGTCCATGCCCTGCACCATGCCGCGGCGTGAGGACAGGTCGCCCATCACGTTGCCGGCGTAGTCTTCAGGCGTTTCGACTTCCACGGCCATCATCGGCTCGAGGATGACCGGGTTGGCCTTGCGGGCGCCTTCCTTGAAACCGAAGATCGCGGCCATCTTGAACGCCATTTCGTTCGAGTCCACGTCGTGGTACGAACCGAAGTGCAGCGTGACCTTGACGTCCACGACGGGGTAGCCCGCCAGCACGCCTTGCGTCAGCGCTTCGACAACGCCCTTTTCCACCGCCGGAATGTATTCGCGAGGAACCACACCGCCCTTGATGGCGTCGACGAATTCGAAGCCCTTGCCGGCTTCCTGCGGCTCGAGCTTGAGCACGACGTGGCCGTACTGGCCCTTGCCGCCCGACTGGCGAACGAACTTGCCTTCGGCTTCTTCGACGGTCTTGCGGATGGTTTCGCGGTAGGCCACTTGCGGCTTGCCCACGTTGGCTTCCACGCCGAACTCGCGCTTCATGCGGTCCACGATGATTTCGAGGTGGAGCTCGCCCATGCCGGCAATGATGGTCTGGCCCGACTCTTCGTCGGTCTTGACGCGGAACGATGGGTCTTCCTGAGCGAGACGCTGCAGGGCGATGCCCATCTTTTCTTGGTCGGCCTTGGTCTTGGGCTCGACGGCCTGCGAGATCACCGACTCAGGGAACACCATGCGCTCGAGCGTCACGATGGCCGCCGGGTCGCACAGGGTTTCGCCCGTGGTGACTTCCTTCAGGCCCACGCATGCGGCGATGTCGCCGGCGCGGATTTCGTTGACTTCTTCGCGGTTGTTCGCGTGCATCTGCACGATACGGCCAATACGCTCTTTCTTGCCGCGCACCGGGTTGTAGACGCTGTCGCCCTTGGTCAGCACGCCCGAATAGACGCGCACGAAGGTCAACTGGCCCACGAACGGGTCGGTCATCAGCTTGAATGCGAGCGCCGAGAACTTCTCGTTGTCGTCAGCCTTGCGGGTCACGGGCGCTTCGTCTTCGTCGAGGCCTGCAACCGGGGGGATGTCCAGCGGCGACGGCATGTATTCGACGACGGCGTCGAGCATGGCCTGCACGCCCTTGTTCTTGAAGGCAGAGCCGCACAGCATCGGCTGGATTTCGCCGGCGATGGTGCGCTGGCGCAGGGCCTTCTTGATTTCTTCCTCGGTCAGCTCATTGCCTTCGAGGTACTTGTTCATCAGCTCTTCGCTGGCTTCAGCAGCGGCTTCGACAAGCTTTTCGCGGTATTCGTTGCAGACGTCGGTCAGGTTCGCGGGGATTTCACCGTAGGTGAAGGTCACGCCCTTGTCTTCGTCCCAGATGATGGCCTTCATCTTCACGAGGTCGACGATGCCCTGGAAGTGCTCTTCGGCACCGATCGGGATCTGGATCACGACGGGGTTGGCCTTCAGGCGGTCGACCATCATCTGGCGCACGCGCAGGAAGTCGGCACCGGTGCGGTCCATCTTGTTGACGAACGCGAGGCGCGGAACCTTGTACTTGTTGGCTTGGCGCCAGACGGTTTCCGACTGGGGCTGCACGCCGCCGACGGCGTCATACACCATCACGGCACCGTCCAGCACGCGCATCGAGCGCTCGACTTCAATGGTGAAGTCCACGTGGCCGGGGGTATCGATGATGTTGATGCGGTGTTCGTCGAACTTGCCGGCCATGCCCTTCCAGAAGCAGGTGGTGGCAGCCGAGGTGATCGTGATGCCACGCTCTTGCTCTTGCTCCATCCAGTCCATCGTGGCGGCGCCATCGTGCACTTCACCGATCTTGTGGTTCACACCGGTGTAGAACAGGATGCGCTCGGTCGTCGTGGTCTTGCCGGCGTCGATGTGCGCGGAGATGCCGATGTTGCGGTAGCGCTCGATGGGGGTCTTGCGGGACATGATTTACTTTCGGGTTAAATGCGTTGAGCGCTGGGCCTTGAGCACGGGCGACATCGCCCGACACTCAATACCCAACGCCCAAGCGAAGTTTGATTTTTAGAAGCGGAAGTGGCTGAAAGCGCGGTTGGCTTCTGCCATGCGGTGCACTTCGTCGCGCTTCTTCATGGCGCCGCCACGGCCTTCCGTGGCTTCCATCAACTCGTTGGCCAAACGCAGGGCCATCGACTTTTCGCCGCGCTTGCGAGCAGCTTCCTTGATCCAGCGCATCGAGAGCGCCAGACGGCGCACCGGACGCACTTCGACCGGCACCTGGTAGTTGGCACCGCCCACGCGGCGCGACTTGACTTCGACCATCGGCTTCACGTTGTTGATGGCAACGGTGAAAGCTTCGAGCGGGTCCTTGTCGGGGTTCTTCTTTTCGATGAAGTCGAGCGCGCCATAAATGATGCGCTCGGCGATCGCCTTCTTGCCGCCTTCCATGATCACGTTCATGAATTTCGACAGCTCGACATTGCCGTACTTGGGATCCGGCAGGATTTCACGTTTGGGGACTTCGCGACGACGTGGCATGTTACTAACCTCTTTGCTTCAGTTGGCACCGTTTCCGGCACCGCGAGAGCCATTCCGGACTCTCACTTACTCGACCCGACAGTGGGTCACTTCGTTCGATGTGCCCGCCAAGGCAACCGAACACCGTTGTTTGTTTCTTACGACAGGAAGGCTTAAGCCTTCTTGGGACGCTTCGCGCCGTACTTGGAGCGCGATTGCTTGCGGTCTTTCACGCCTTGCAAGTCGAGCGAACCGCGCACGATGTGGTAGCGAACACCGGGCAAGTCCTTGACACGACCGCCGCGAACCAGCACGACGCTATGTTCTTGCAGGTTGTGGCCTTCGCCGCCGATGTAGGAAATGACTTCGAAGCCATTGGTCAGACGGACCTTGGCAACTTTACGAAGCGCCGAGTTGGGCTTCTTTGGCGTCGTGGTGTAGACGCGGGTGCAGACACCGCGGCGTTGCGGCGAGTTCTGCATGGCAGGGCTCTTCGAATTGATCTTTTCGACCGTTCGACCCTGACGCACCAGTTGATTGATGGTTGGCATGAATGAATTAGTCCCAAAACAACCCGGCTTTTGGCTATGAACCGCCCTTGTCCTTGACGTGACGCAAGGCAAGGAAGCCGGGAATAACGAAAACGTGAAACCCTTCGGAAAATTCCGAAAAGCCCACGAGTATAGCAGTCGCCTCCGTTACGGGCAAATGAAGCACGCGGAGGCGCGCAAATCACTTGATCCAGAGCCGCACGGCGTCCCAGGCGCGGCCGAAAACGCCCGCCTGCTCGACACCTTCCAGCGCCACCAGAGGAACGTCGGCCAGGGGCTGGTCGTCCAGGGTCACCTTGAGCGACCCCACGGGCTGGAACTTGGTGAACGGCGCCACCAGCGGTTCGGGGCGCGCCACCTGGGTCTTGATCTTGCTGGCGGTACCGGTCGGTACCGCTACCACGATGGCTTCGGGGCGGCCGAGCTTGAGGGTGTTGGCCTTGCCCTTCCAGACCGCCGGCGTGGCGGCCGGCTGGCCGGCGTCGAACAGGCGAACAGCGTCGTACGCCGTGTAGCCCCAGTTCAGCAGTTTCTGCGACTCGTTGGCGCGCACGGTCTCGCCCGAGGTGCCCAGCACGATCGACAGCAGGCGGCGGCCGCCGGTCAGGTTGGGGAAATCGCGCTTGGCGGTGGCAATCATGCAGTAGCCGGCTGCGTCGGTATGGCCGGTCTTGAGGCCGTCCACCGTCGGGTCGCGAAACAGCAACAGGTTGCGGTTGGTGTCGTTGGTGGAGGGCGTGCCCGGATAACGGTACTTCTTGATGGCGTAGTACTTGGCTTCTTCAGGGAAGTCGCGCACCAGGCGCGTTGCCAGGATGCTCAGGTCGCGGGCCGTGGTGGTGTGGCCGGGCGCGGTCAGGCCTTCAGGGTTCTTGTAGGTCGTGTTCTTCATGCCCAGCGCCTTGGCTTGCGCGTTCATGAGCTCGACGAAGTGCTCGACGGTGCCGCCCACACCTTCGGCCAGCGCCACGGTGGCGTCGTTGCCCGACTGCACGATCAACCCCTTGATCAGGTCTTCGACCGGCACCTGCATCTTGGGATCGATGAACATGCGCGAGCCGGGCATCTTCCAGGCACGCTGGCTGACCGGAAAAGTCTGGTTCAGCGTGATCTTCTTGGCGCGCAGCGCGTCGAACACGATGTACGCCGACATCAGCTTGGTGAGTGAGGCGGGCTCGACGGGGCTGTCGATGTCTTTCTGCGCCAGGATCTGGTTGGCTGTGACGTCGAGCAGCAAGTAGCTGCGCGCGGCAATTTCGGGCGGTGCTGGCACCTGGGCGGCGGCAATCGTGCAAACCGATGCGGCGGCGGCGAGCACCAGCGCGCGAAATGCGTCAAGAAAACGATTCATGGGAAAAATTGGAGAAAACGAAAACAAGCCCGCAGGGCTTTCATGCGGCGCCCGCGCGCAGATGGCGGACGACCAAGCTTTTGAGCAGCGGCAATTGTCCGTGAAAGAAATGGCCGCCCCCGGGGACAACCGTGACAGGAAGTGACTGCGGCCGTGCCCAGTCCATGACAGCCGCGAGCGGCACCGTGTCATCGGCCTCGCCGTGAACCACCAATGTGCGCTCGTGCGCCTCGGCCGGCAGCGTGGCCACCGTGAACCGGGAAGCTGCCGTTCCCACCAGAACGAGTTGCCGCACGTCGCGCGAAGCCCAGAGCTTTTCGGCCGCGCAGCTTGCAACGAAAGCGCCGAACGAAAACCCGGCAATCGCCAACGGCCCCTCGGCGGCCAACTGGCTCACCACATCGAGCATGTCCTCGCACTCGCCGCGCCCCTCGTCGTGTGCGCCTTCACTCGCGCCCACGCCTCGGAAGTTGAAGCGCACCGCCGTCCAGCCGCAGGCGACGAAAGCACGCGCCAGCGTCTGCACCACCTTGTTGTCCATGGTGCCGCCGAACAGCGGATGGGGATGAGCGATGACCGCAATGCCGCGCGGAGCGTCGGCCGGCAGATCGCGCTGGACCTCGATGACGCCGGCGGCGCCTTGGAGACGGATCTTTTCGGTCTGGGAGTTCATGGTGCAAGGTTCAGGAATGCGCGGCTGCGGCGCGCTGGGCGCACGGTAGAGCGCGGAATTTCCGAAAAAGTTCAGCGGCCCACATCGGGAGGCAGCAAGAGCCGCTCGACGACTTCGCCATTCTTCAGATGCGATTCGACGATTTCGTCGATGTCATCGGTATCGACAAAGGTGTACCAGACCGCTTCCGGGTACACCACCGCCACCGGCCCACCGGCGCAACGGTCAAGGCAACCCGCCTTGTTGACCCGCACCTTGCCCGGCCCGGCCAGCCCCGCTTCCTTGACCTTGGCCTTGCAGCGGTCGAAGCCCTGCTGGGCGTTGTGCAGGGCGCAGCTGTCTTCCCCGTTCTTGCGCTCGTTCAGGCAAAAGAAGATGTGGCGGCCGTAGTAGCCGCGCGGCGCGGCGGATGTGGAACTGGGCATCGGTAGATTTTAGTGACGCCCGCCGGCGGCTTCAGGTTGCCGCCTTGCTTCGCCGCGACAGCGCGGCCACCACATAGGCAAGCACCGCAAAAGGCCAGAGCCAACCCAGCCACTGCGCCAGGCCGTGAAAGCGGATGAAGCGCCCCTGCTCCCAGGTGGCCAGCGTCTGCGCGAAATACGCGCTCTCGGGCGCCTGGTTCAACAGGCTCAGCTGGATGACAAGCCCCACCAGCAGCAAGGCCGCGCACAGCCGGCGCGGCGCGCCCAGCAACAACACGCCTGCGACAAGAGCCGTTGCAATGCCCACCTGCACCGGCAGGCCCAGCCAGGCCCAGGCGTGCTCGGGCCCATAGCTCAGCGCCGCCGACAGCGCCGAAGCGCCAATGCCCGCCAGCAGCGTGAGCGGCAGCAGCACGGCGCGCCGTGCGACGGTACGCGTTACCAGGAAAGCCAGCAGGCATGGCACCAGTGCGCCGAGCATCACGCACAGCAGTTCGGCCGCTGGCACCAGGGGCTCGAGTTCGAATTGGCGCAGCGGCATCCAGTCGATGAAAGGCGTGTCGAGCAGCCACTCGGAGATTGCGACCTCCAGCCGCTCGAACACCTGACCCAACCCGAACGTCACCGCCGCCGGAAACAGCAGCGCGAACGGCCACAGTGCCAGCAGTACCAGTGCGCCGCGCGCATCGTCGACGAACCACTGCGAGCGCGTACGGCTCCAGTGCGCCACAGCACCCAGGCGCTCGAGCCCCGCGGCCAGCATGGCGCCCAGAAGAGCGCCGGAGGTGTTCAGGCCCAGATCCACATTGGAAGGAATGCGCGCCGGAAGATAGCTTTGCAGCGTCTCCATGGCAAAGGCCAGCGCCGCGCCGGCCGCGGTGGCGCGCAGCATGGCGCGCCAGCCGCTGGCGTCCTGCCGCGTACGTAGCACGGCCAGCGCACACAGGAAGCCGAACGGGACGTAGCCGGCGACATTGACCGCGAAATCGAAGCCCGTCCAGTACTTGGGCCACGACGCCGAAAGGTACGCCCAGGGCGCGATGCCCTGGTCGCGCCAGTCGGCAAACGGATACAGGCTGGCATAGACGATCAGCGCCGCATAGGCGAGCGCTAGAGGCAGCGCGGCGGACTTGTGCTGCTTCTCCACCGTGGACACCGGGCTCAGAACGGCTTGACGACCACCAGCACCACGATGCCGAGCAGCAGCAGGACGGGCAGTTCATTGAACCAGCGATACCAGCGGTCATTGCGCCGGTTGCCGCCCGCGATGAAACGCCGCAGCAGCACCGCGCAGCCATGGTGATAGCCGATGGCTACCAGCACCAACGCCAGCTTGGCATGCATCCAGCCATTGCCGGGGCCCCGCCCGATGCCGTAGCCCAGCCAAAGCCACAAACCGAAGCCCAGCGCCGGCAGGGCCAGGAAAGTGGTGAAGCGCAACAGCTTGCGCGCCATCAGCAACAGGCGCTCACGCTCTGCGACGGACTCTGGCGGCACCATCGCCAGGTTGACGAAGATCCGCGGGAGGTAGAACAGCCCCGCGAACCAGCTGGCAATAAAGACGATGTGAAGAGATTTGACCCAGAGCATGGAGGCAGTTTAGTGGCCGACCGCGCCATGCACCGCCCTTTGCCTGCCGAGCCGATGCCAACGACAGGCAAAAAAAAGCCCGACGTCTTCACGCCGGGCTGGGAAGCCCTTTTGCTGTCACACATCAAGGCACCCGCTCAGGGAGGAAAAGCGGGGAGCGGCAAGCCGCCCGCTTCAGAATTTAACAAAGACGAAACAAGGTTTCAAGCGACTCAGCCACTTTCTTTGACATTTTTATAGAAAAAAAGAGAACCTTTGAGTTACCAATTTGTCGTGTTATCGGACAACTGCCAGCACTAGCCCCTGCCGCCGTTTGACGGTTCAGGCACAATTTTCGGCTTATGACGCGCCCCTCCCCCTCCTTTGCCATGTACCCGGCCGGCCGGCCCCGCCGCTTGCGCCGCGATACATTCACCCGCAACCTGGTCAGGGAGCACGCGCTGACGGCGCACGACCTCATCTACCCGGTGTTCGTGCAGGAAGGTGAAAAAAAGCGCGACGCCGTGTCTTCGATGCCGGGCGTGGAGCGCCTGAGCCTCGATCTGCTGTTGCCCGTGGCGGAGCAGTGCGTGGCAGCCGGCATTCCGGTGATGGCGCTTTTTCCGGTGATCGATGCGGGCCTCAAGACGCCCGGCGGCGACGAGGCGTTCAACCCCGACGGGCTCATTCCGCGTGTGGTCGCCGCTCTCAAGGCGCGCTTTCCGGAGCTTGGCGTGATGACCGACGTGGCGCTAGACCCCTACACCAGCCACGGGCAGGACGGCCTGCTCGACGACACCGGCTACATCATCAATGACGCCACTGTTGAAGTTTTGACGAAGCAGGCGCTCACACAGTCGCAGTCCGGCGTCGACATCGTGGCGCCCAGCGACATGATGGACGGGCGCATCGGCGCCATCCGTACCGCCCTGGAGGCCCGCGGCGACGTTCACACCCGCATCATGGCCTACAGCGCCAAGTACGCCAGCGCCTTCTACGGCCCGTTTCGCGATGCCGTGGGCTCGGCCGCCACGCTCGGCAAGAGCAACAAGAAGGTCTACCAGATGGACCCGGGCAACAGCGACGAGGCGCTGCGCGAAGTGGCGCTCGACATTGCCGAAGGCGCCGACATGGTGATGGTGAAGCCCGGCATGCCCTACCTGGACATCGTGCGCCGCGTGAAAGACGAGTTTCATGTGCCCACCTTTGCCTACCAGGTGAGCGGCGAATACGCGATGCTCAAGGCCGCCGCACAGAACGGCTGGCTCGACCACGACGCGGTCGTGCTCGAAAGCCTGCTCGCCTTCAAGCGCGCGGGCGCCGATGGCGTGCTCACCTACTTTGCACTTGACGCCGCGCGCTTGCTACAAAAACAATAGCTCGCACCCTTGCGCCCGCAGCGCGGGCCGATCGGTATTCCAAAAGAGAGCAACAGGGCGGGCCCATGCGCATCTTCGAAATCAACCGCTCCCAGGTGAGCGAGCATCCGGCGCTGGCACCGCTCACGGTGCCGGGCGCCTGCGCTGCACAGGGCTATCTCTGGATTTCTCTCACGCGGGACGAGTTTCGCGCGTCGCTGGCCGAAGTCCAGCAGATCCTGCAGTCGCTCTGCCTCACCCAACTGGTCGACCTGCACGTGGCCGACTTGCTCAACGACCAGTTGCCTTCGCATTACGACTACACCTCGAAGTACGACGTGCTGGTGTTCCGGCGCCTTTCGGCCGGGCCGGGCCAGGCGGCGCTGGGCAACGGCAAGGGCACCTCGGGCGGCGAACCGCCCCTTCCCACGCCGTCGCGCCGCGGCCCGCCGGTGCTGCGTCGGGTCGATACCCGGCCGGTAGGTTTTGCGCTGTTCGACCGCGTGCTGCTGTCGGTGCACCCGGAGGACGGCGCGGTGCGCGACGCTTTTGCCGCCCGCCTGCTGGCCGCGGGGTCGCCGGACGACAAGGGCGCCCCGGCGCTCGACGTGCGCGCCACTTCGGCCCGCGTACCCACCGGCACCGCCGACCTGATGCTGCGCGTCATCAACCAGATCGTCGACGGCTACCTGGACATGCGCCGCGAGCTCACGCGCCAGCTCGACCATTGGCAAACCGAGCTGATCGACCCGCGCAGCCGCTTTACCAACTGGGGCGCGCTGATGGAAGCGCGACAGTCGCTGCACCACCTGGACGAAATCTGCGAGGACCAGCGCGCCGCCATACAGGACTGGATCGATTCGCTGGAGACGCTGCCGTCGCCGAAGAACGAGGCGGAGCAGCGCGAGCGGGAGCTGATCATGGTGCGCAGCCGCGACGTGCTCGAGCACATCGAACGCGTGGTGCACCACGTTCACCGGCTGGAGCAGAACGCCGAAACCGCGGTGCAGATGCATTTCAGCGTTCAGGGGCACCGCGCCAACGACATCATGCGGGTGCTCACCGCGCTGACCGCCATTTTTCTGCCACTCAATCTCATCGCCGGCATCTTCGGCATGAACTTCGAATTCATTCCGCTGGTGCACAAGGCGGACGGGTTCTGGATTGCGATGGGCGCGATGCTGGTCATCGCGCTGGTGCTGGTCGTGGTGTTCTGGCGCAAGCGCTACCTTGCGCGCACGCGTTGAGCGCCGCGCGCGATACCCGTTCTCCAAAGCAAAAAGGCCACGCAGTTGCGTGGCCTTTTCAGTTGCTGGCCGCAAGGGCCGCAAATTCGCCTGGCTTACTTGGCGACGGCGCCCGAGCCTTGCTGGGCTTGAACGCGTGCGTCCATGGGGTGGGGCATCGTCGAGATGACCTTGCTGTTGACGCGCGAGCCGCCGGTCACGTTCTGGTCGGGAGCGTAGGCGGTGCGAATCGCTTCGGCTTCGACGAGTGCGCGGTCCTTCGACACGGCAACGGTTTCAGGGCCGCGCGAGCCGCGGGTCACGTTCTGGTTCGGAGCCGCTGCGGTGCGCACGGCTTCGGCGTTCACTTCGTCACGGCTCTTGGTCGAGACGGCGGTGTTCACGCCTTCGTACGATTCGGCTTGGGCGCCAGTGGCGGCCAGCACGGCGATGGCTGCTGCGGCGAGGATGTGCGAGGTCTTCATTTTCAGTTCCTTGTGTTCGTTGGATGGTTCGTCCACCAGGCTCGCTGGTTGCTCACCTGTGCGGCGAGTTTCCAACTGAATTGCTGCTGCAAAACACGTGGAACAGAGACACCGTGTTTCCTCTATTGAAACAATGACAACCGGAAGGCATGCACTCGATTCAGCAGGTTCGCTGGAAAATCGGCGCATGCCGTTCCCGGAACGGAAACAATAGGCGCTTTGACATGGACAGTCTCGATCTGATCAGAACCTTCCGGGAGGTTGCTTCGCACGGCAGCTTTTCGCATGCGGCCAAGAAGCTCGACATGTCGAAAGCCACCGTCAGCAAGTATGTGGCCGAACTCGAAACACGTTTCGGCGTGCGTCTTCTCAACCGGTCCACGCGCTCCGTAAGCCTCACCGATGCCGGGCAACTGCTGCTGGAGCGCAGCACCCCGGTGCTCGAAATGGTGGAGCTCACGCAGGCCGAACTGCAGGAGCGCGCCACGCAGCCCAGCGGCCGGCTGCGCATTTCGGCGCCGCACGGCATGGGCAACGGTGAATTTCCGGGCCTCCTGGCCGACTTCATGCGCTACTACCCGGATGTGAGCATCAGCCTGCAGCTGACCAACCGCGCAGTCGATCTCGCCGAGGAAGGCATCGACGTCGACATTCGCAGCGGCCCCGTCACCGACGACAACCTGATCGTGCGCAAGCTGATGCTCATGGAAATGGTCGTCTGCGCCTCGCCCGTGTACTGGAAGAAGCACGGCAAGCCCGAACACCCGAGCGAGTTGGCCGGGCACGACGCGCTCACGCATTCACGACTGGGCACCCAGCCGGTCTGGCGCTTCGAAGACGGCGGCCAGCCGCTCGACGTGCCGGTGAAAAGCCGCATGGACTGCACCGAGGGCGCGCCGCTGATCCGGGTTGCGATGCGCGGCTTCGGTGTGATCTACCTGCCGTCGATCCTCGTGCAGTCGCACATCGACGAAGGCGAACTGGTGCCCGTGCTGCAGGGCTATGCGCGGCAGGACATGTGGCTCTCGGCCGCTTACTTGCAGCGGCGCCACAACAGCGCGGCCTTGCGCGCCCTGCTCGACTTTCTCCAGACCCGCGTCGGCAAGGGGCCCGGCTCGCAAAAGAAAAAATAAGAAAGCCCGGCATGGGCCGGGCTTCGCTTGGGCCCCGGAGCGGGCTCGGGCTCGCTCAGCCGACGTGCTTGGCAAAGAACTCCAGCGTGCGCGCACGCGCCAGCTTGGCGGCCTCGGCGTTGTACGAGCCGCGCTGGTCGCAGTTGAACCCGTGGCCCGACTCATACACATGCACTTCCACCTCGGGGTGCGCCTTCTTGAAGGCCTCGATGGTGTCCAGCGGAATCCAGTGGTCCTGGTTGCCGAAATGCGCCAGCACCGGCACCTTGGGCTGGCGCGCGGTTTCTTCCGGCGTGGTCATGCCGCCGCCGTAGTACGGGGCTGCGGCGGCAAGCCCGGGGAGCAGGCTGGCGGCGCGCCAGACCAGCAGGCCGCCCCAGCAAAAACCGACGATGCCCACCTTGCCGGCCTTCGCGGCGTAGGCCACGGCGGCCTCGATGTCTTGCAGCACGCCCGGCGCGGGCAGCGCCTCGACCGCGGTCTTCAGTTCGAAGCCGGCCTTCATGTCCTCGTCGCTGTAGCCGAGCTCCACACCGGGCTTCACACGATGAAAAGTCGAGAGCGACACGGCAAGGTAGCCGTCCGCCGCATACCCGTCGGCCACCGAGCGGATGTGCGAGTTGACGCCGAAGATCTCCGGCACTACGACCACTGCGCCGCGCGGCTTGCCGGCGGGTTCGGCCACGTAGGCGGGGAAGGTGAAGCCGTCCTTGGCTTTCAGATCGATGAATTGACCCATGATGTCTTGCTCCTTGATGGCAACTGAAAAAAGAAGGCCGGGTTACGCGCGCAGCGCCCGCTCGACGAAGTCGAGGCGGTCCTGCCCCCAGAAGATTTCACCGTCGATCACGTAGCTTGGCGCGCCGAACACCTGGATGTCGATGGCCTCCTGCGTATAGGCTTCGTAGCGCTCCTGCACCGCCTGGCTCTGCGACTGCTCCGCGCGCTTGGGCGACAGCCCGCATTCGACGACCAGCGAATCGAGCACCTTCGGGTCGCCGATGTTGCGCTCCTGCACCCACACGGCCGCGAACACCGCGGCACACATGCGCATGGCGGCCTCGGTGCCGTCGTGCATGTCGACGGCGATGATGACCCGGGCCGCGTCGTCGCTGGCCACCGGGAAGAACTTCGGCTTGGTGTTCAGCGGCAGGCCGAGGTGGCGCGAACAGCGTGCGAGGTCGACCAGCCGGTACGCCTGGCGCTGCGGCGCGCGCTTGCCCAGCGGCAGCCCGCCCGACACCGGGAACACACTGCCCAGGTCGATCGGCCGCACGCGCACCGTGGCGCCCGCGGCCGCGGTGATCGCGGCAAACCGGGAATGCCCCAGATAGGTCCACGGGCTCTGTGGCGCAAAGTAGTAGTCGATCGTCTTGTGCATTCAATAACCTCCGTGCTTCGCACTGAGGTGCGAGCTTGCTTGGGGCGGCGCGGCGCTCACGCTCATGCGCTGAGCCTCGATGATGTAATCCAGGCCAACGGTTTTAACTGACACGCAGTTTCTCTGCAGGAGGTGGGTTTTGGACCAGGTGCTCTTGATCACGGGCGGCAGCCGCGGCATCGGCGCCGCGACGGCCCTGCTGGCGGCGCAGCGCGGCTACGCGGTGGCCGTCAACTACGCCAGCAACTCGCTCGCCGCCGACGAAGTGGTGCGCACCATTCGTGCGGGCGGCGGCACCGCCATGGCCGTGCAGGCCGACGTGGGCGACGAGGCCCAGGTGCTTGCCATGTTCGAAAAGGTCGATGCCAAGCTCGGCCGCCTCACGGCGCTGGTCAACAACGCCGGCGTGGTCGACGTGCAGGCGCGCGTCGAGCAAATGAGCGTGGCGCGCCTGGAGCGCATGTTCCGCGTCAACGTGATCGGCAGCTTCATCTGCGCGCGCGAAGCCGTCCGGCGCATGAGCACCCGGCACGGCGGTTCGGGGGGCGCCATTGTCAACATCTCCAGCGGCGCCGCGCGGCTGGGTTCGCCCGACCAGTACGTCGACTACGCGGCCAGCAAGGGCGCCATCGACACCTTCACCATCGGCCTGGCCAAGGAGGTCGCCGCCGAGGGCATTCGCGTGAACGCGGTGCGCCCGGGCCTGATCGATACCGAAATCCACGCCTCGGGCGGCATGCCCGACCGCGCCTTCGACCTGGCACCCACCGTGCCGATGCAGCGCACCGGCAGCGCCGAGGAAATTGCCGGCGCCATCCTGTGGCTGCTGTCCGCCGAGGCCAGCTACACCACCATGGCCCTGCTCGACGTGACGGGAGGAAGGTAGGCATGAGCCGCAGGGCCGCTCCCAAGGCGAATACCGCAGCGCGCAGCGCGGAGGCCTTCCGATGAGCACCTCGATGGACTTGATCAAGCCGCTGGTTACGCTGGTGGCCATCGTCAACCCGCTGGCTATCGTGCCCTTCTTCATCCACTACACGCAGGGGTATTCGGATGCGCAGCGGCGGCACACGGTGCGCATGTCGGCCTTCAGCGCCTTCGTGGTCATTGCGGTCAGCGCGCTGATCGGGCTGCAGCTGCTGGCGTTCTTCGGCATTTCGATTGCCAGCTTCCAGGTGGGCGGCGGCCTGCTGCTGCTCATGAGCTCGCTGTCGATGCTCAATGCCAAGCCGGCGGAGAGCAAGACCAACGTCGAAGAGCTGCGCGCCACCGAGGTAAAAGCCTCCATGGGCGCGTCCATCGCGGTGGTGCCGCTCACCATTCCGCTGCTCACCGGGCCGGCCACCATATCCACGGTGGTGATCTACGCCGACAAGACGCAGCACCTGTGGGAGCTCGGCTTGCTGGTCGGCTACGGTGTGGTGGTGGCACTGGCCACTGCGCTGGCGTTCTCGCTTGCGCAGCCGATCGCCCGTGTGCTGGGCAAGACCGGCATCAACATCATGACGCGGCTCATGGGCCTGATCCTCGCCGCACTCGCGGTGGAGGTGATGGCCGACGGCCTCGGCAAGCTGTTTCCCATTCTTCAGCGCGTGGGCTGACCGATTCAGCCCAGCATCTTCTCGATGACCCGCCAATGCGCGGGATCGACCGGCGTGATCGACAGCCGGTTGCCCTTGCGCAGCACGACCAGCTCGGCCAGCTCGGGCTTGGCGCGCAGCTCGGGCAGCGCCAGCAGCCGGGTCTTGCGCACGGCCTGCACGTCGACCAGCAGCCAGCGCGGGTCTTCCTTCTTCGAGGCCGCGTCGTAGTACGGAGACTTCGGGTCGAACTGTGTCGGGTCGGGCTTGATGCCCGAGGCCACGCGCGCAATGCCCGCGATGCCGGGCTCCGGGCAGCTCGAGTGATAGAACAGCACGCCGTCGCCGACCTTCATGCCGTCGCGCATGAAGTTGCGTGCCTGATAGTTGCGCACGCCGGTCCACGCCACCGTGGCGTTGGGCGCGGCGAGCGCGTCGTCGATCGAGACCTCGTCGGGCTCGGATTTCATCAACCAGTAATTGGGCATGGTGCCCGTTATGGTGTCACATAGTCAGACACGACGACCCATTTCCCGTCCTTGATCTGGGACAACCGCGATTGGTCGTTGCCCAGGCGCTTGGTGGCGGTGTAGGTGCTCTTCGCGCTGCCGAACATGTCGGGCTCGAAGGTCATGCTGTCCATGGCCTTGATGAAGCTGTCGGTCGAAAGGCCGGGGCCGGCCTTTTGCGCCGCCTTGATGAACGAATCGATGATCACGTAGCCATACACCGAGAACACCGTCGGGTCTTCGTTGAACTTGGTCTTGTACTTGTTGGCCCAGAAGCGCAGCGGCTGCGACTGCTCGTCGGTGTACGGGTTCTGCACCGTCATGGTGGCGTAGATGCCGTCCATCGCCTTGCCGCCCAGCTTGTGAATCAGGTCGGTATACGCCGCGCTCGAACCCAGGAAGGTCGGGTTGAAGCCGGTCTTGCGCGCCTCGCCCACGGTGCCGATGGTCTCGCGGATGATGGTGCCGAGCACCACCAGGTCGCAGTTGGCGGCCTTCATCTTGGCAACCTGCGAGCTGAAGTCGGTGGCGCCGCGCTTGAACGAGGTTTTCTCCGCCAGTTCCATTCCCGCCGTTTTCAGGCCCGCCTCGGCGCCGCGCTGCACCTCGAGCCCGAACTCGTCGTCCTGGTAGATGGTGCAGACCTTCTTGGCGCCCTTCTCCTTGATCATCTTCGGCAAGGCGAGGCGGATCTGGTCGTAGTAGGTGGCAGCGAACGAATACTTGAGCCGGTGCAGCGGGTCGTACATTTCGCGCGCCGCGGTAATGGGCATGAAGTTGACGATGTTCTTCTCGAACTGCACCGGCATGGCCGCCATGTTCTGCGCTGTGCCGATGTGGCCGGCCATGATGAAGATCTTTTCCTGGTTGACCAGCTTCTGCGCCGCGAGCACGGCCTTCTTCGGGTCGTAGCCCGAATCTTCGACAAAGAGCTTGAGCTTGCGGCCATTGATGTTGCCCTGCTCGTTGAGTTCGTCCACGCGCAGCTGCATGCCGTTGCGCGCCTGCTTGCCGAAGCCCGCGAGCGGCCCCGACAAGTCCTGGATCGTGCCGATCCGGATCTCGTCCTTGCTCACGCCCTGTTGCTGCGCGGACGCGAACGTCGCGATCAGGCCCAGCACGGCCAGAGTCGTCACTGTCTTGAGCTTCATGGGGTTGTCTCCTCGGGTTGACAAAAAACGGTTCGGCAATGTCCGTCAGCGATACATCGCCTCGATGCGCTCGGCGTACTTGGCCTGCACCAGTTTCCGCTTGAGCTTCATCGTGGGCGTGAGCTCTTCGTCCTCGGCACTCAACTGCGTTTCGAGCAGGAAGAACTTCTTGATCTGCTCGACCCGCGCAAACTTCGCGTTGACGCGATCGATCTCGCCCTGGATCAGGTCCAGCACCTCTTGCGCACGCGTCAGGCTTTCGTAGTTGCTGAACGGCACATCGTGGTCCTGCGCAAACTTCTCGACGTTCTCCTGATCGATCATGACGATCACCGTCAGGTAAGGTCTCTTGTCGCCGATCACCACTGCGTCGGTGATGTAGGGGCTGAACTTGAGCTCATTCTCCAGCTCGCTCGGCGTGATGTTCTTTCCACCTGCCGTGATGATGATGTCCTTCATGCGGTCGGTGATGCGGAAATACCCTCCCGCGTCGACCGTTCCCACATCGCCGGTGTGCAGCCAGCCGTCGGCGTCGATGGTTTCGGCCGTTTTTTCGGGCAGATTGAGGTATCCCATGAAGACATTGGGGCCGCGCACCAGGATTTCGCCGGTCTCCGGGTCGAGCCGAACCTCGTTGTAGCTGGTGGCCGGCCCGATGGAGCCCGGCATGATGCGCGACGGCGGCACGCCGGTGGAGGCGCCACAAGACTCCGTCATGCCCCACACCTCCAGCATGGGTACTCCAAGAGCGAGGTACCAGCGCACAAGGTCGGGCGAAATCGGCGCCGCGCCGGTAACCAGAAAACGCGCCCGGTGAATCCCGATGAGCTTGCGCACGTTGTTGAGCGCCAGCCAGCGCGCCACGTGGAACTTGAGGCGCAGCCCCGCGCCCACCGGCTGGCCCTGCAGCACGCGCTCGGCTATCTGCTGGCCCACGCCAATACTCCAGCCGTAGGCGGCCTGCTGCAGCCGGCTCGCTTCCTTCAGCGCGATCATCACGCCCGAATAGAACTTTTCCCACACGCGCGGCACGGCGGTGAACACGGTGGGCGAGATCTCGCGCACGTTCTCGGGCACCGTCTCCGGGTTCTCGACGAAGTTGAGAATCGAGCCGGTGTACATCGCGAAGTATTCGCCGCCCATGCGCTCGGCGATGTGGCACAGCGGCAGAAAGCACATGCGCTCGTCGCCCTCGCCCTGCGCCAGCAGGGAGTTGTAGCCGCGCATGGTGTACACCAGCCCGTGGTGGCTGTGCATGGCGCCCTTGGGTTTGCCGGTGGTGCCCGAGGTGTAGACGAGGATGGCCAGGTCTTCGGGCCGGCAGGCGGCAATGCGCTGCTCCAGCGCCTGCGGATGGGCCTGCAGGTATTCACGGCCGAGCAGGCGCAAAGCGTCAAGGCTGATGACGCCCGGGTCGTCGAGGTCGCGCAGGCCCTCCATGTCGAACACGACAATCTTGCGCAGCATCGGCAACCGCGCACGCACTTCGAGCGCCTTGTCCAGCTGCTCGTCGTCTTCCACGAAGAGCACCGTGGTGCGGGAGTCTTCGCAAAGATAGTGCACCTGCGAAGCCGCGTCGGTGGGGTAGATGCCGTTGGACACACCGCCGCAGCTGAGCACGGCAACATCGCACAGCACCCATTCGATGACGGTGTTGGCGAGGATCGAAGCGCACTCCCCTTGGCCAAAGCCGAGCGCCAGCAGCCCACCCGCAATCTCGCGCACCGCATCGGCGGTTTGCCGCCAGGTCCAGGCGCGCCAGATGCCGAATTCCTTCTGCCGCATCCACACCTTGTCGGCACGCAGTTCCACGGCCTTCCAGAACACGGCGGGAATGGTCTCGCCGGGCACCACGATGCCGGGCTTCGGCTGCAGGTGCGCCAGGTCCCAGAGGCCGGCGGGAGCGCGCAAGGCAGTTGTGCTCATGCCCTCATCTCCAGGTCTTCTTCTTTTTCCAGCGCCGCTCGCCGCGCACGCCGTCGTCCTTGACACCGAGGTAAAACTCCTTGATGTCCTCCTTCTCGCGCAGGCGCTCGCAGGTGTCTTCCATGACGATGCGGCCGTTCTCGAGCACATAGCCATGGTCGGAAGCATTGAGCGCCATGTTGGCGTTCTGCTCCACCAGCAAGATGGTGGTGCCGCGCTCACGGTTGATACGCACGACGATCTCGAAGATCTCCTTTGTCAGCTTGGGGCTGAGGCCAAGGCTGGGCTCGTCCAGCAAAATGAGATGCGGCGCCGCCATGATGGCGCGCGAAATGGCGAGCATCTGCTGCTGGCCGCCCGAGAGCAGGCCGGCGTCCTGCGTGGCACGTTCTCGCAGGATGGGAAAGTAGGTGTAGACGCTCTCCATGTCCCGCGCCACGCCGTCGCGGTCCTTGCGGGTGTAGGCACCCATCAGCAAGTTGTCTTTCACCGAAAGCAGCGGAAACACCTCGCGGCCTTCGGGCACGTGGCTCAGGCCCTGCTGCACGATGTGCGCCGGGTCCTTGGCGGTGATGTTCTTGCCCTGGAATTCGATGCTGCCTTTTCTAGGATCGATGATTCCCGAGATGGTTTTGAGGATGGTCGTTTTTCCTGCGCCATTCGATCCCAGGACAGTCACGATCTCGCCTTGCCTTACTTTCAGGCTCACGCCACGGATGGCCTTGATGGGGCCGTAGGCGCTTTCGACGTTTAGCAGCTGGAGTACGACGTCGGTCATTGCGTCGCCTCGTTTGCTTCGGATGGGGGGCGGCGTTGGGGCCCCTGCCCCGGTCGGGCCGACGTCACCGGCCGCTTCGCGGCTCCCCTGCGCTGCTCACGACAGGCGGGGTCTCGCCCAAACTCGCTTCGCTCAAACAAGGGCGAGCCCTGATCCGCCTGTCGCTCCGCTGCTCGGCGGCGCCTCAACGGCCCGCCCGCGGCAGGGGCCCCAACGCCGTGGGCACGCTCAGGGTGGTTCCTCCTCCGCTCAAGCCCGGTGTGCGGTGCGGGGTGGGCGCCCCCTCTGCGCCGCTGAGGAGCGCAGCTTTCCGCGGATAAGGGCTCGCCCTTGTTTGAGCGAAGCGAGTTTGGGCGAGACCCCGCGGAAAGCGAGCACCGGAAGGGAGCCCGGAGGGCCGGCGTAGTGGGGGCGTCCGCGCCGTACCGCATACCGGGCGTCTCCAACGAAGCAGCGAACAGGACATTCACGCCGCCACCCTCCTCAAGCTGCTCACATCATCCACAGTCCCAAGATAGGCTTCGACAACGCGCGAATCAGCCTGCACCTCGCGCGGCGTGCCCGTAGCCAGCACCTCGCCCATGTTCATGGCAAGCACACGGTCCGAGACCTTCGATACCAAAGACATGTCGTGCTCCACCATCAGCACCGAAACACCCAGCTCATGCTGAATGTCCTGAATCCAGAACGCCATGTCCGCTGTCTCTTCCACGTTGAGCCCTGAAGACGGCTCATCGAGCAACAGCAGCTTCGGCTCGGTGCACAGCGCGCGCGCCAGCTCCACCACCTTGCGCACGCCGTAAGGCAAACCGGCGACCATCGAATCGCGGTGATGCTGCAAGTCCAGCAGGTCGATCACCTGCTCCGCCTTTTCGCGCGCCGCAATCTCGGCACGCCGCGTGGCGGGCGTAAAAAACACCTCGCTCCAGAAACCCGTCTGCCGATGCGTGTGGCGGCCGATCAGCAGGTTGTGCAAGACAGTCGCATGCTCGAAGAGTTCGATGTTCTGGAAAGTGCGCGCAATGCCCAGCGCCGCAATCGCGTGCGGTGCCTGCTGCGTCAACGCCAGCGGGCCCGAGGCCTCGCCATGCCATGTGATCTCGCCCATGGTCGGCGTGTAGATGCGGCTGATCAGGTTGAACACCGTCGTCTTGCCGGCGCCGTTGGGGCCGATCAGCGTGAACACCTCGCCGCGCCGCACGTCGAAGCTCACCTTGTTGACCGCCAGCACGCCGCCGAAGCGCACGCTCAGGTCCTTGGCCGAAAGAAGGACGTCCGCGCCGCTCATCTCAGCCGGTCCGATTTGGTGAACGACTTCTGCCGCTTGAACAGGCCCTTGCGGTAGAACGGAAAGAGCTGCAGCCAGGTGCGGATCTTCAGCCACCGGCCATACAGGCCCAACGGCTCGAACAGCACAAACGCGATCAGCACCACGCCGTACACCAGCCCCTGCAGCCCCGGCGCCTGGCCCACTACAGCTGGCAGCCAGTCCTTGCCCATCGAGATCAGCTGCGGCATTGCAATCAAAAAGATCGCGCCCAGGAACGCGCCATGCACCGAGCCCAGGCCGCCGATCACCACCATCAGCAGCAGATCTATCGATTGCAGGATGTTGAACTGGTCCGGCGAGATGAAGCTGAGCTTGTGTGCATACAGCGCGCCGCCCAGGCCCGCGAGCGCGGCCGAGATCGCGAACGACATCGTCTTGTAGCGCGCCAGGTGAATGCCCATGCTCTGCGCCGATATTTCCGAATCACGAATCGCGACGAAGGCGCGCCCTGTCGGTGAGCGCAGCAGATTCAGAATGCCCAGCGTGCTGAGCACCGCCACCACCAGGCACAGAAAGTAGAAGCCCTCGCCCGAGCCCAGCGACCAGCCGAAGAGCTGCGGCGACTTCACGTGCAGCCCCGCGTTGCCGCCGGTCACGCTCTCCCAGCGCGCGAACACTTCCTCGACGATGAAGCCGAACGACAGCGTCGCAATGCCAAGGTAGATACCCTTCACCCGCAACGCCGGCAAGGCCACCACCACGCCAACCCCCGCCGAGAGCGCTGCGGCCGCGAGCAGCGCAATGGGGAACGGCACGCCCATGTTGGTCAGCACGCCTTGCGTGTACGCACCCGCCCCGAGAAAGGCCGCATGCCCGATGGAAAACTGCCCTGTGAAGCCGGCGAGCAGCATCAGCCCCAATCCGACGATGCCGTAGATCAGCACGAAGGTCAGCTGCGCGAGCCAGTACTCGTCGATCACCCACGGGGCAACAAGCAGGAAAGCGACGAGCAGGCCGTACCAGAACACATGGCCGCCGTGCCGCGCAAGGCGGATGTCCTGGTCGTAGCTGGTCTTGAAGATGAAGCGCATATCGGGCTACACCTTCTTGCGCAGCTTCTCGCCGAACAGGCCGTTGGGCTTGATCATGAGCATCAGCAGCACGACGATGTACGGTGCCGTGTCCTTGAACCCATCGGGCAGGTAGAACCCGGCGAACGATTCGACGATGCCGATCACCAGCCCGCCGACGATGGCGCCCGGCAGGCTGCCGAATCCGCCCACCACCGCGGCCGGAAAAGCCTTGAGCCCGATGAAGCCCATGTTCGCGTGCACGAAGGTAATGGGCGCGAGCAGCATGCCGGCAATGGCCGCCACCGCCGCCGCCAGGCCCCACACCAGCCCGTTGAGCCGCTTCACCGGAATGCCCATGTAATAGGCCGCGAGCTGGTTCTGCGAAGAGGCCTGCATCGCAATGCCCAGCTTGCTGTAGCGGAACATCGCAAACAGCAGCCCGCAGAGGATGGCAGTGGCAATGATGATGGCGAGCTGCTCCAGGTTGACCACCAGCTCGCCCACCTTCCATATCTGGTCCTTGTACGGAACGGCGAGCGTGTGGGTGTCGGTGCCGATGCCCGGCACCATGGTGATGAGCCCGCGCGCCACGTACGCAATGCCGATGGTCAGCATCACGATGGAGAACTGCGGCTGCCCGAGGATGGGGCGAATCACCACCAGTTCGAGCAGCACGCCGAAAGCCGCCATGGCCACCAGCGCCAGCACCGCCGCAAGCCAGAACGGCATGCCGAACAGCGACATGCCGGCAAACGCACCGAAGGCTCCGAGCATCATCAGGTCGCCCTGCGCAAAACTCACGGTTTCGGTGGCCTTGTAGATGAGCACGAAGCCCAGCGCAATCAGCCCATAGATGCAGCCTTGCGCAATGCCAGACAGCAGGAGCTGGAGTATTTGCATGCGGCCTCTTTTTTCGCGCTACTGCCTGTATCCGCCGGCCGCGTCGTGCAGCGCCAGGCGGCGCGAGCCGGCCACGATGTCGCTGGGCTTGAGCCCATACACCTGGCGGATCGAATGGCTGAAGTGCGTCGAATCGGGGTAGCCAGTGTCCAGCGCAATGTCGGTCAGCGTGCTGGTCTGGCGCACGTAGCGCAGCAGGCTCCGCGCGCGCTTCCAGGCCCGGAAGGCGCGAAACGCCGTGCCCGTTTCCTGCTTGAACAAGTGCAGAAAGCGCGAGAAAGACAGGTGCACCGAAGCCGCGCAGTCTTCGGCCGAAGTAGGCGCGGCCGGGTCGGCGTTGATGGCATCGATGACCTTGCGGATGCGCGGATCGAGTGCGCGCGGCGCCAGGTCCTCGCCGAAGAACAGGCGGTCGAACTCCAGCCCTTCGAAGCTCTGGCGCCCCGAGAGCGCAAGCAGATGGGTGTGCGCATCGCGCATGCGCTGCACGAACGCGGGCGCATCGACCGGGCCGCAGTGCTGCAGGTAATCGGGCAGGCGAGAGGGATCGACCGACTCCGATTCGATCAGCAGATTGAAGATGAGCGGGTGTGCGCTTTCAACGCGGTGCGGCACCTGCGGGGGCACCACGAACAGCGCGCCCGTTTGCCATGCGCCGCCGCCGATGCGCAGGCGGTTGGGCGGTGCGACGGCGGGCGACACATACACGCCGTACCCGCCCATGGTGCGTTCGGCTGCGGCCCCGAGCAGCCCTGCATAGAACACGCGCTGGTGCGTGAGCCACATCAGGCGCTCTCCGCGCTGCCCGGCGCCGCTGCCTGGCAACGTCGTGTTCGATCGCTGCATGCTGTCTGTCTCCTGCATCGGGCCGCGGCCGGCCAATGGCCGGCGCTGCGTTGGCAGGATCGTAGCGGCGAGGGCCTGCTGCGCGGCATGCATTTGCGCGGGGACTTTCCCTAGGCTCATGCGAACGCCCGGCGCGTTCCGGCGTTCGGCAATGCTTCGGGTTGCGCGGCAGTGCGCTGGGCGCCTTCGAACAGGGCGTGGGCCTGGGGGTGCGGCATGGTGTCTCCGGTGGGCCGGGCGGCGTTCGCCCGGTCTCCTTTGCACGATGCCTTCGCGCCTCCGGCCCGGCTTGCGAAAACTGGCTGTGCTTGCCTGCTTGCGCGGGCCGCTCAGGCCTTGCGCGGCTTCACGCGCGAGGCGGCTTCCTTGGCGTTGACGCGCGCGGTGTCCACATCGCCCGCATGCGCGAGGGCCACGCCCATGCGGCGCTTGGCAAAGCTCTCTGGCTTGCCGAACAGCCGGATATCGCTGCCGGGCACCTGCAGCGCCTCGGCCACGCCGTCGAACGCAATGCCGGTGGCGTCGACACCGCCGTAGATCACCGCGCTCGCGCCCGGGCTCTTGAGCGAGGTGTCCACCGGCAAGCCGAGGATCGCGCGCGCATGCAGCTCGAACTCGTTCTGCCACTGGGTAGCCATGGTCACCATGCCGGTGTCGTGCGGACGCGGGCTCACTTCGCTGAACCAGACCTCTTCGCCCTTCACGAACAGCTCGACGCCGAAGAGGCCCTGGCCGCCGAGGTCAGCCGTGACGGCCTGCGCGATCTGCTGCGCCTTCTGCAGCGCGGCAGGTGCCATGGGGTGCGGCTGCCAGCTTTCGACATAGTCGCCGCTCACCTGCACATGGCCGATGGGTTCGCAGAACTGCGTCTGCACCGCGCCGGCCGCGTCCTTGGCGCGAACGGTGAGCAGCGTGATCTCGTAGTCGAAGTCGATGAAGCCTTCGACGATCACTCGCCCGTGGCTCACGCGGCCGCCGGCCATGGCGTAGTCCCAGGCCTTCTGCACGTCGGCAGGGCCGTCGATCTTGCTCTGGCCCTTGCCGGAGCTGCTCATCACGGGCTTGACGATGCAGGGGTACCCAATGCCGGCGTCGATGGCCGCCTGCAGCTCGGCCAGCGAATCGCAGAACTTGTAGGGGCTGGTGGGCACGCCCAGCGTTTCGGCGGCCAGGCGGCGAATGCCTTCGCGGTCCATCGTGAGGCGCGCGGCGCGAGCGGTGGGAATCACGCGCACCACGCCCGCGTCTTCGAGCTGCTGCAGCATCGGCGTGGCAATGGCCTCGATCTCGGGCACCACGAGGGTGGGCTTCTCGGCCTCGATCAGCGCCTTGAGCTGCTCCGGGTCGCTCATGGTGATGGTGCGCGCATGGTGCGCCACCTGCTGGCCGGGCGCGTTCTCGTAGCGGTCGACCGCGATGGTCTCGACGCCCAGGCGCTGCAGGGCGATCAGCACCTCCTTGCCGAGCTCGCCGGAGCCGAGCAGCATCACGCGGGTAGCGGAGGGGGAAAGAGGGGTGCCGAGGGTGGTCATGGTCGGGGTCGAAAAAGAGAAGAGAAAAAAAGCGATCGCCGCACTGTAAGCCACCCGGTGGCGGCCGTGTCACTCGCAGCAACAGCGGCCTGGCGAGGCTGCTTCACAATCGATCTCCTGCAACGTGGCGGCCTTCGCGCCATGCGCCCCTTATCCAGTTTTTTCTTTATTCAAGGAGTTTTCTCATGACGATCCAGACCGTCGGCATCATCGGCGCCGGAACGATGGGCAATGGCATTGCGCAAGCTTGTGCGGTGGCCGGTGTCAATGTGGTGATGGTCGACATTGCCCAGGCGGCGGTCGACAAGGGCCTGGCCACTGTCTCGGGCAGCCTCGACCGTCTGATCAAGAAAGAAAAGCTCACGGCCGAGCAGAAGACCGCGGCGCTCGCGCTGATCAAGGGCTCGACCAACTACGACGACCTGAAAAGCGCGCAGCTCGTGATCGAAGCCGCCACCGAGAACCATGCGCTCAAGCTCAAGATCCTGAAGCAGGTCGACGAGCTGCTGGCACCCGAGGTGATCATTGCATCGAACACCTCGTCGATCTCCATCACCCAGCTCGCGGCCGCCACCTCGCGCGCCGATCGCTTCATCGGCATGCACTTTTTCAACCCTGTGCCGATGATGGCGCTGGTGGAGCTGATCCGCGGCTACCTGACGAGCGACGCCACGCACGACGCCGTGAAGGCGCTGGCCGAGAAGCTGGGCAAGTCGCCCATCACGGTGAAGAATGCGCCGGGCTTCGTGGTCAACCGCATCCTGGTGCCGATGATCAACGAGGCGTTCTTCGTGCTGTCCGAAGGCATTGCCACCGCCGAAGACATCGACGCCGGCATGAAGCTGGGCTGCAACCAGCCGATCGGCCCGCTGGCGCTGGCCGACATGATCGGCCTGGATGTGTGCCTGGCCGTGATGGAGGTCTACCTCGAGCAGTTCGGCGATTCCAAGTACCGCCCCTGCCCACTGCTGAAGGAGATGGTCGCGGCCGGCCAGCTCGGGCGCAAGACCGGGCGCGGCGTGTACACGTACTGAGCGCCCGGCAAGAACAACAAAGGAGACAAGCGCCATGACCGCCACGCCCATCACCCCAACCACCCCGCCTACCGAAGGCTGCATCGACACGCAGGTCATCGACCATGTGCTGCTGATCGGCATCAACCGCCCCGCCAAGCGCAACGGCTGGACGCCGCCGATGTTCAAGCAGCTGGCCGAGGCCTACACCCGGCTGGACGACGACCCCGACCTGCGCGTGGGCGTGCTGCATGCCTTTGGCGACCACTTCACCGCGGGCCTGGACCTGCCTGCGGTCACCGAGTACATGAAGCGCGGCGAAAAGGCGATTCCCGCCGGGTTGGTGGAGCCGCACGACTTCGGCCTGCCCGGCTACCGCCGCCGCACCAAGCCGATGGTGGTGGCGGTGAAGGGCATCTGCTTCACGGTCGGCATCGAGCTGATGCTGGGCGCCGACATCGTGGTGGCGGCCGACAACTGCCGCTTCTCGCAGATGGAAGTTCAGCGCGGCATCATGGCCACGGGCGGCGCCACGCTGCGCATGGCCGAGCGCGCGGGCGTGGGCAATGCCATGCTGCATCTGCTGACGGCCGACGAGTTCGACAGCGCCGAGGCCTATCGCCTCAACTTCGTGCAGAAGGTGGTGCCGGCCGGGCAGGAGCTCGACACGGCGCTGGCCATTGCGCAGCGCATCGCTGCGCAAGCGCCGCTGGCCGTGGTGGCCACCCGGCTGAATGTGATCAAGGCTGTCGAGCAAGGGCCGCTCGCGGCCGTGTCGGAATTCATCGAAACGCAGAAGCGCCTGTCGAACAGCGAAGATGCGGCTGAAGGCGTGCGTTCGTTCGTCGAGCGCCGGCCGGCGCGCTTCAGCGGCCGTTGACGAGCAAGTTGAAGATGAATCCCACCGGAGCCACGAAGCCCATGTCCTTTTTCCAACGCACGGCGCTCGTCGCCGCCTTCACACTGATTGCCGTGAACACCTCTTCGAACGCCCAGACGCCCGCGCCCGCCGCGCCTCCCGATCCGGCGGCCACTTCGGTCGAGGCGATGGGCTGGATGAAGGGCTTTCCGCCGCCGCCCGACAAACTGATCACCTTCGACAACCCCGTCGGCGGCGTGTTTCCGCGCACGCGCTGGAGCTTTTCGCACGTGCGAGAAACCGTGCCCACCGCCAATGTGTGGCGCGGCAGCGGCGCGCCCAGCCCGTTGCCGGCGGCGCCGCGCACCGACATCGAAGCCGTCACGTTCAAGCCCCTCGGGAGTACCGGCGAGACCGTGACCTTCGCGCAGATGATTCCGCGCACCTACACCGACGGCATCCTGGTAATGCACCGCGGCCGCGTGGTCTATGAAAAGTACTTCGGCGCGCTCACGCCCGAGCGGCCGCACATCGCGATGTCGGTCACCAAATCCTTCGTGGGCACGCTGGCGGCCATCCTGGCGGACGAAGGCAAGCTCGACCCTGCGGCACCCGTCACCAAATACCTGCCTGAACTGAAGGACACGGCGTACGGCGATGCCACGGTGCGCCAGGTGATGGACATGACCATCGGCGTGCGCTACTCCGAGAACTACGCAGACCCGAAGGCCGAGGTCTGGGACTATGCGCGCGCCGGCGGCATGCTGACCCAGGGCCCGAACTACACGGGCCCGAAATCGTTCTACGAATTCCTCGCCACGCTGCAGAAAGAAGGCGCTCATGACGCCGCCTTTGCGTATAAGACGGTGAACGCCGAGGTGCTCGCCTGGATCCTGCGCCGCGTCAGCGACCAGTCGCTCGCCGACTTGCTGAGCGAGAAGATCTGGCGCCGCATCGGCGCCGAGCAGGACGCCTACTTCATGGTCGACCGCATCGGCACCGAGTCTGGCGGCGGCGGGCTCAACACCGTGCTGCGCGACCTGGCTCGCTTCGGCGAGACCATGCGCAACGGCGGCCGTGCGACCAACGGGCAGCAGGCCATTCCGAAAGCCGTGGTCGAAGACATCCAGCGCGGCGGCGATGCGGCCAAGTTCGCCAAGGCCGGCTACGCGCTGCTGCCAGGCTGGTCGTACCGCAACATGTGGTGGGTGACGAACAATCCGCACGGTGCCTACATGGCGCGCGGCATCCACGGGCAGAGCATCTATGTCGACCCGAAGGCCGAGATGGTGATCGTGCGCTACGCCGCGCACCCGGTGGCGGCCAATGCGGGGAACGATCCGCTCACGCTGCCCGCGTTCCAGGCGGTAGCTGAAGCGCTGATGCGCCCCTGAGTTCTTTAGAAAAAGCTCAGCCGCCGTCCCGCTCGCGGGCAATGACCAGCAGGCCGTCCATGATCAGGCTTTCGACGAGTTCGAAGTCCCCATTCATGACGGGCGCCATCTTCCAGCCCGCACCGCCTGTCATGTAGCAGGCCGGCTCGGCGCCGCAGTGCGAGCGCACGTGCTGCACCATGCGCTCCACCGCACCGGCGATGGCATAAGTACCGCCGCTGGTGAGCGCGTCGCTGGTGTTGGTGGGAAATTCGCGCACTTCGCCCGTGGGCACGTGCAGCCCGGCCGTGCCCGATTCGAGCGCGCGCAGCATGATGCCGTGGCCCGGCAGGATCAACCCGCCCAGGAACTTGCCGCTGGCGTCGATGGCCTCCACCGTGACGGCCGTGCCGATCATCACCACCACCATCGGCCGTGCGGGCCCCGTGCCCAGCATGCGGTGGCGTGCGCCGATCATCGCGACCCAGCGGTCGGCGCCCAGCCGCGTCGGATGGTCGTAGCCGTTGACGATGCCGGCCTCGGCCGCGCTCGCCACCACCCAGCGCGGCGCGCACTCGAAGCGCTCGACGATCTGCTCCTCGGCGCGGCGGCGCACTGCATCGCCGGCCACCACGCAGCCCAGCATGGCGCTTGGCGCGGGCAGGTTGGCCCAGGGGCCTTCGGCAAGGCGCTCGATGTGGTCGAGAAACTCGGCTCCGTGCGCCTGCAGCGCCGCTCCCGGATGCGCGGCATCGTAGAGAGCCCATTTGAGGCGGGTGTTGCCGATGTCGATCGCGAGGAAGGGGGAAGCCATGGGCGGGATTATTGCGACTTTATGTCGCTTACCGCCGCTTGCACTTGCGGCAAGGGACTACGCGCCATGGTCACTTGCCGCCGTTACAGTCGCGATTCCCAATAACCACGGCAGAAGGAGTACCCCATGGGTTTGCTGAGTTTCATCAAGGAAGCAGGAGAAAAGCTGTTCGGCGGTTCATCGGCCCAAGCTGCCGAGCCGGACGCGAACACCAAGGCCGCGGCTGCCATCAAGACCTATATCGAGACGCAAAATCTCGGTCTCACGGGCCTGGAAGTGACCTACACGGCCGCAACGGGCGTCGTCACGCTGGCCGGCCAGGCACCTTCGCAGGAAGCGAGCGAAAAAGCCGGGCTTGCCGCAGGCAACGTCGCGAATGTGACGAGCGTCGACAACAACCTTGTTGCACCGGCGGCAGCGCCCGCGCAGTACCACGATGTGGTGAAGGGCGACACGCTCTCGGCCATTTCGAAGAAGTACTACGGCGATGCCAACAAGTACAACGCGATTTTCGAAGCCAACAAGCCGATGCTGAGCCATCCGGACAAGATCTATCCGGGGCAGAAGCTGCGTATTCCGGCGCTTTGAGCTGATTCAGCTCGCCGATGAAAAAGGCCCACTGGAGACGGTGGGCCTTTGTTTTTTGTGCTGTTTTTCTTGGCGCTGCTGTTCAGGGCACTACTGTTCAGGGCGTGTGCAAAGGCCACCGGGTACTCCCCTCCGCGAATGTCCCCCGGGCTTCGCCCTCCTCCTTTATT
>NZ_JBBCBV010000033.1:0-29355 GCF_037204045.1 Variovorax sp. CCNWLW225
ACCTGCGCCCGAAGTTCGTCGAGACCTTCCTGGCCAAGCTGGTGAACTGGGACTTCGCGGCCAAGAACTTCGGCTGATGCCAGCCGAAGTTCCCGCCGGCGGCATCCTCACTCGTTGACGAGGTTGAGGATGTTGCCGTCCGGGTCCTTGAACCAGGCGACTTTCATCTTGTCCATGACGTGGATGTCGCCCGCTAGCGTCGTGTTCGGCATGTCGTAGTGCTCGAAGCGCACGCCCTTGGCCTTGAGCGCCGCCACGAGCCCTTCGATGTCGCCGCCGACCGCCCAGGTCACGGCCGTGGCCTGGTTGGTGCCGGCGAACGAAGAGCAGTAGACATTGATACGGGTGTTACCGCTGCGATAGGCAATCATGTCCTCGCAATCCGTGTCGGCCGGCGTCAGACCGAGCGTGTCTTCGTAGAAGCGGCGGGCCACGGCAAGGTCCTTCACCGCGAGGTTGGGCACCGCATTGATGTTTCCGAGCATGGCTGTCTCCTGTGTGGATGGGCACCCATCTTCTGCCCCGCAACGGACATGTCAAGCCGCCGCTACCCGATACGGGGCCCATCTCGAACGAAGAAAACCTCGCTGCCGGGCTTCCGGCACACTGCACCCTTGGTGCAGTGCCCGGCGAGGCCTGAAAATCTGACTCCGATCCGCACCCGATTCGCCCCCCGATACAGAGACAAACCCATGATCCGCAAACTCACCCGCCCGCTGGCTCTTGCGCTGGCCCTCCCCCTGGCCGCCGTGTCGCTCACGTTCGCCGCCCCTGCCGCGCAGGCCCAGGCCTATCCCGCCAAGCCCATTCGCATGATCGTGCCCTTCCCGCCCGGCGGCGGCACCGACATCCTGGCGCGCCTCGTGGCCCAGAAGCTCACCGAGACCAACCACTGGACCGTGGTGCCCGACAACCGCGGCGGCGCCGGCGGCACGATCGGCATTGCCGAGACCGCGCGCGCCACGCCCGGCGGCTACGACATCGTGATGGGCCAGAAGGACAACATGGTCGTTGCGCCTTGGCTCTACAAGAACCTGAGCTACAACCCGGTGAAAGACCTCACCGCCGTGGCCCACGTGGCCTACACGCCGGTGGTGATCGTCACGCAGGCCAGCTCGAAGTTCAAGACGCTGAACGACGTGGTCACCGCCGCGCGCGCCGCGCCAGACACCGTCACCTACGGCTCGCCCGGCAACGGCACCACCATTCACCTGGCCGGCGAAATCTTCAACGGCGCCGCCCAGATCAAGATGCGCCACGTGCCCTACAAGGGTTCCAACGCGGCCATGATGGACGTGCTGGCGGGCAACGTCGACCTGATGGTGTCGTCGGTGCCTTCGGCGCTGGCGCAGATCAAGGCGGGCAAGCTGCGCCCGCTGGCCGTGACCTCGGCCAAGCGCAGCACCTCGCTGCCCGACACGCCCACCGTGGCCGAGCTCGGCTACAAGGGCTTCGACGTGTCCACCTGGTACGGCCTCTTCGTGCCGGCCAAGACACCGAAGGACGTGATTGCCACGCTGAATACTGAAGTGAACAAGCTGCTGGCCACGCCTGAAATGAAGGCCGCCATCATTGCGCAGGGCGCCGAGCCGCAGGCCATGACGCCCGAACAATTCGAGACACTGCTGAAGACCGACTACGACAAGTGGAAGGGCATCGTGCAAGCCTCCGGCGCGACTATCGAATAAGCGGCGGGCATCGCAGAATGGCGTCTCCACAACAGGCCGCACCGGCGGTACGGAGACAGCGATGGCACTGCGCAAGAATTCCAACAACGCCTTTCTGCTGAACACCACCGCGCTGGCCGCGGTGGCGGTCGCCCTGCTGCAGGGCTGCGCGCAGACGCCTCAGCAGCAGATGGCCCCGTCGCAGGCCAGCGTTGCCTCGCATGTCGCCACCGCCACGCGCGCCGCCGGCACCGACCTGACGGCACTGCTGACCCTCTGCAAACCCGCTCCCGCCACCCGGCCGCCGCAGGCCGAGCTGGACAAGGGCTTGGCCGCATTCATCGCGAGGCCTGCCCCACCGCCAGGCCAGGCTTTCGACAACCTGTATTTCGTGGGTGCCGACTGGGTGAGCGCCTGGGCCATCAAGACCTCGGACGGCATCATCCTCATCGATGCGCTCAACACCCAGGCCGAGGCCGCGGCGCTCATCGAAGGCGGCATGCGCAAGCTCGGCCTCGACCCGGCGCAGATCAAGTACGTGATCGTCACGCACGGCCATGGCGACCACTACGGCGGCGCGCCCTACCTTGCCGAGAAGTACCGCGCACGCGTGGTGATGAGCGAGGCCGACTGGACCATGACCGAAACCCGGCTCGAGTTTGCGACGCCGATCTGGGGCGCGCCGCCCAAGCGCAGCGCGGGCGGCATTTCCGCGAAGGACGGCGACCGCATCACGCTGGGCGACACCAGCGTGACGCTGTACCTCACGCCCGGCCACACCATGGGCACGATCTCTCCGGTGTTCGACGTCGCTTCGAACGGCCAGAAGCACCGCGCCATGCTCTGGGGCGGCACGGGCTTCAATTTCGGCAAGGACGTGCCGCGGCTCGACAGCTACATCGGCGCGACGGAGCGCATGGGCGCGATCGTGCAGACCCAGCGCATCGACGTGCTGCTGTCGAACCACTCCAACATCGACGGCTCGCAAGCCAAGCTGGCCGCGCTGCGACAGCAGCCTGCACCGGCCGCAAACCCCTTTGTGCTGGGCACGCCCACGGTGGAGCGGTCGCTGGCGGTGATGGGCGGGTGCGCGCGGGCGCAGCGCGACAGGTTCTTGCTGCAGTGACGTTGCCCTGCTCCTTCCCCCTCTGGGGGAAGGCTGGGATGGGGGCGGCTCCCGCATTGGAGGCTGCGCGGCAATGAAAGCCGTCGTGCCCCCACCCCTGCCCTCCCCCGGAAGGGGAGGGAGAAAAGACAGGTCAGTCGGGCGTGAACTTCTTGTTGAAGATCTCCACGTCCGACGGCAGCTCGAACGTTGCGACCTGCCCCATCTTTCCGTCGCTGAGGCGGCAGGCGGAGAACAGGCTGTAGCGGCCCTTGAAGTAGAACTCGTCCATCACGATCAGCGCGTACGGATACGGCACGAAGACCTGATGCTCGAAGACGATGCGGTGCACGTTCCTCGGCGAAGGAAAGAGCTTGTAGTCGTTGGTGTCGATCGACTTTGCGGTGGCCATGTGCGTTCTCGGTTCTCTGTGCGCGGCGTTCAGGCCGGGTCGCGCACGTCGGCCACGGGGTTGCTGCCGAAATCCGCGCGCGCAAGGTACTTGAGCACCTTGGCCGCGGCGGTCTCGGGGCTGTCGAGCATGCCTTCGTTCTTCAGCTTCTCGAAGCGCCCGCGGTCCGGAAACCTCTCGGCCGATGCGCCGCGCAATTGCACCTGCATGTCGGTGTCGATCACGCCCGGCGCCAGAGACACGATGCGCGCGCCGTTCGACATGTGCGCCTCTTCGAGCGCCACTGCGCGCGAGTAGTGGTCCATGCCCGCCTTGGCGGCGCAGTAAGGCGCCTGGCTGCCCATGGCGTTGCGGCCCAGGCCCGACGAGATGTTCAGCACCTTGCGCGCGCCGCGCCATTCGCGGGTGGCGCCCAGGAAGGCGGCGGTCAGCAGCATCGGCGCTTCGAGGCCGATGCGCAGGGCCTGCGCGAGTTCGGCCGGCACCGCGCTCGCGAGCGGCGCCGGGTTGCCGACGGTGCCCGCGTTGTTGATCAGGGTCACACCGTCGAAGCGCTGGCCGTCGAGTGTCTTGAGCCAGGTGGAGAGGCGCGCCGCTGCGGCGACAGGCTCCGACAGGTCCTGCTCCCACTGGATGAGCTCGGCGCCGGCCTTGGCGGCCAGCTCGGCCAGCTGCGGGTCTTGCCTGCGCGAGATGCCGAGCACCATGTGGCCCGCCTGCAGCAGTTGCGCGGCCATGGCACGGCCCAGGCCGCGCGACGCGCCGGTGATCAGGGTGAGTTGGGAGGTAGTCATCAAAAGAACTTTCTTGAACGAAGGCAGAAGGTTAAGCGGTATGCAAACAAGGCCCGGCGGCTCAACCGGTGCGGAACTGCTTGCGCAGGAAGTTGCGATGCCGCGCGATGTGCTGCAGCTGCGCGGGCGCGATGGTGCCGCCCAGGTCAACCTCGTCCGCACCGTTGAGCACCGCGTTGGCGTGGGTCATGGCGCGCGCCACCACTTCTTCCTCGCTCACGCCGAGTTGCGCTGCAAGGTCGAGCGCCACGCGCCGCATGGCGCGCTGCGAAAGCATCCACATGGCGCCGAAGCGGTCCCATGCAAGAGCGGCCTCGTCGGCCTTCTCGCGCTCGGCAAGAATTTCGGCAAGCGGCTTGGCGAGCACCGCGTCGAGCGCATCGAGCTTCTCGGTGAGTGCCTCGTTGCGCGCCATCGCTTCTTCGAGCGTGGGGCCGGTCTCGCCGGTGTCTGGTTTGCGCGTCTCGGGCGGCGGAACAAGGGCCGCCTCGGCATTGGCGGAAACGATCTGGAGCTGGTCTTCGAGGGTCATGAGGTTTCCGTTTCCGGTGAGGTGTTCTTCTTGTTCGATATCGCGGTTGCGCGCAGGCCCGGCAGGTCGAGCACGCGCAGCCCACCGTACTCCACCCGGATCAACCCCTGCGCCGAAAGGCCGTTGAGCGCCTCGTTCACGCGCTGGCGCGAAAGGCCGACCAGGTAGGCCAGCTCCTGCTGCGTGATGCGCAAGACTTCGCCCACCCCGGGGTACAGCACCGGGTTGAACAGCGACACCAGGTTGCGCGCCACGCGTGCGTCGGGGTTGTTGAGGCGGTCGATCTCCAGCGCCGCAATGAACTGGCCGAGCCGCTCGTTGAGTTGGTTCATCACAAAGCGGTTGAAGCCGATGGAATGGTCCAGCAGCCAATGAAAGCTGTCGATCGGCAGGCCCGCCACCACGCTGCGCCGCAGCGCCTGGATGTTGTAGCGGTAGGGCTCGCGCTTCATGACCGTGCCTTCGCCGAACCAGCCGCCCGGCGGTATGCCGGCATAGGTGACGGAGCCGCCGTCGGCGTTGTCGTTGCTCATCTTGAGCAGGCCCTCGACCACACCGAACCAGTAAGTGGGCGAGCGGCCGACGCGGCACACCAGGTCGCCGACCTCGGCCTCGCCCACCACCAGCGCGGCCTCGGCGCGGCGCCGCTCGGTGGGCGTGAGCGCGGGCAACCACGGAATGCCGTCGAGCTCTTCGGCATTGGGAGAACGCGCGCGGTCCTTGATCGAAGCGCCGTGCAGGCTGTGGTTTGAATGGCCGTGAAGCATCGGGAAACTCCGGGGAGTAGTGTCCCTAGGATTGTCGTTGGAACGACAACCCAACGTCAAAGTGAGGCCTACGATCCGCCCACTGTGCAAACCACCGACCCCACCTTTCCCCGCCTGCTGCTCGCCCACGCCCAGGCCCAGCCCGATGCGCCCGCCGTCCGCGAAAAGGACCTCGGCATCTGGCAGACCTGGAGCTGGAGCGCCGTGGCCCAAGAGGTGCGCGAGATGGCCTGCGGCCTCGCGAGCCTGGGCTTCAAGCCCTTCGACAACCTGTCCATCGTGGGCGCCAACCGCCCGCACCTGTACATGGCGGTGCTCGCGGCACAAAGCCTGCGCGGCGTGCCGGTGCCGCTCTACCAGGATGCGGTGGCCAGCGAAATGGTCTTCATGCTGCAGGACGCGGCCATCGACTTCGTGATCGTCGAAGACCAGGAGCAGGTGGACAAGCTGCTCGAATGCCGCGAACTGCAAAAGAACGAGCAGCACGGCATCCGCCACATCATCTACGACGACCCCAAGGGCCTGCGCCACTACGACCAGCCCGGGCTCATGAGCTACGACCAGCTGCGCGAACTGGGCCGCACCTTCGACGCGGCGAACCCCGGCTACTACGACCGCGCGGTGGCCAGCGGCGAGCCAAGCGATGTCGGCGTGATCCTCTACACCTCCGGCACCACCGGCCGGCCCAAGGGCGTGTGCCAGACGCACGCGAGCTTCATCGCGGCGGGCCGCGGCGGCGTGGAGACCGACAAGCTCGGCCCCGGCGACAACATCATGAGCTACCTGCCGATGGCATGGGTGGGCGATCACCTGTTCTCGGTGGCGCAATGGCTGGTGGGCGGCTTCACGCTCAACTGCCCCGAGTCGAGCGAGACGGTGATGAACGACATGCGCGAGATCGGGCCGAGCTATTACTTCGGCCCGCCGCGCACCTTCGAAGGGCTGCTCACGGCCGTGTCGATCCGCATGGAAGACGCGGCGGCGCCCAAGCGCTGGCTGTATGCAAAGTTCATGGCGCTTGCGCAGCGCGTGGGCGCGGACATCCTCAACGGCGCGCCGGTCGGCACGGGCGACCGGCTGATGTACAGCCTGGGCAACCTGCTGGTGTACGGACCGCTGCGCAACGTGCTGGGCATGAGCCGCATTCGCGTGGCTTACACCGCCGGCGCGGCCATCGGGCCCGACCTGTTTCGGTTCTACCGCTCCATCGGCGTCAACCTGAAGCAGTTCTACGGCCAGACCGAAACCTGCGCGTATGTGTGCCTGCAGCAGGACGGCAAGGTCAAGCTGCAGACGGTGGGCACCGCCGCACCGGGCATCGAACTGAAGATTGCCGACGATGGCGAAGTGCTGGTGCGCGGCGTGTCGGTGCTGAAGGAATACTACAAGCGCCCCGACGCCACCGCCGAAGTGCTCGACGCGAACGGCTACTTCCACACCGGTGACGCCGGCGTGCTCGACAGCGAAGGCCACCTGCGCATCATCGACCGCGCGAAGGACGTGGGCCGGCTCGTGAGCGGCGCGATCTTTGCGCCCAACTACATCGAGAACAAGCTCAAGTTCTTTCCGCAGATCAAGGAAGCCGTGTGCTTCGGCAACGGACGCAATGAGGTCTGCGCGGCCATCAACATCGACTTCGAGGCCGTGGGCAACTGGGCCGAGCGGCGCGGCCTGGCTTACGGCGGCTACGTCGACCTGGCCGGCAAGCCCGAGGTGCTGACCCTGGTGGGCGAATGCATCGCCAAGGTGAATGCAGACCTTGCGAGCGAAGCCGGCATGGGCGAGACGCAGATCGCGCGCTTCCTGGTGCTGCACAAGGAGCTCGACCCCGACGACGACGAGCTCACCCGCACACGCAAGGTGCGCCGCGGCTTCATCGCCGAGAAATACGCGGTGCTTGTCGATGCGCTCTACGGCCGCAAGACCGAGCAGTTCATCGAGACCCAGGTCAAGTTCGAGGACGGACGCACCGGCGTCGTCAGCGCCACGCTGAAGATCGTCGAGGCCAAGACCTTCCCCATCGTGAAGGCGGCGGCATGAGCAGCAACAGAAAAATCGGCGACGTCATTCTCGACGTGCAGAACATCTCGTTGAGCTTCGGCGGCGTGAAGGCGCTCACCGACATCAGTTTCAACGTGCGCGAGCATGAGGTGCGGGCCATCATCGGCCCCAACGGTGCGGGCAAGAGCTCGATGCTGAACTGCATCAACGGCGTGTACTGGCCGCAGCAGGGCTCCATCACCTTCCGCGGCCAGACCTTCAAGCACATGAACTCGCGCCAGGTGGCCGAGATGGGCGTGGCGCGCACCTTCCAGAACCTGGCGCTCTTCAAGGGCATGAGCGTGCTCGACAACATCATGACGGGGCGCAACCTCAAGATGAAGAGCGGCCTGTTCGCGCAGGCGCTGCGCTGGGGTCCGGCCGAGCGCGAAGAGCTGAAGCACCGCGAGTTCGTCGAGCACATCATCGACTTTCTCGAGATTCAGGCGCACCGCAAGACGCCTGTGGGCCGCCTGCCCTACGGCTTGCAAAAGCGCGTCGACCTGGGCCGCGCGCTTGCCATGGAGCCGCAGGTGCTGCTGCTCGACGAGCCGATGGCCGGCATGAACGTCGAAGAAAAGCAGGACATGAGCCGCTTCATCCTCGACGTGAACGACGAGTTCGGCGCCACCATCGTCCTCATCGAGCACGACATGGGCGTGGTGATGGACATCTCCGACCGCGTGGTGGTGCTCGACTACGGCAAGAAGATCGGCGACGGCACGCCCCATGAGGTGCGCAACAACGAAGACGTCATCCGGGCGTATCTGGGTGTGGAGCACTGACGCCATGCCACACCCGACGCTGATGCATTGCTCCTTCCCCCTCTGGGGGAAGGCTGGGATGGGGGCCCGACAGCCCTCGCTACACGGCCGCGCTTCATCGAGCGCCGCCTGCCCCCACCCCAACCCTCCCCCGGAAGGGGAGGGAGAAGAACAAGAGAGACATTGACCATGGGCTTTTTCCTCGAAACCCTCTTCGGCGGCCTCATGGTCGGCATGCTCTATTCGCTGATCGCCATCGGCTTCGTGCTGATCTACAAGGCCTCGGGTGTCTTCAACTTTGCGCAGGGCGCCATGGTGCTGTTCGCGGCGCTGGCCATGGCGCGCTTTGCCGAGTGGTTTCCGCAGTGGTTCGGCTTCGAAAGCCAGATCCTCGCGAACATCCTGGCCTTTGTCGCGGCCATGGGCGTAATGGTGATCGTGGCCTGGCTCATCGAGCGGCTCGCGCTCAGCAAGCTGGTAAACCAGGAAGGCATCACGCTCCTGATGGCCACGCTGGGCATTGCCTACTTTCTGGATGGCGTGGGCCAGACGATCTTCGGCAACGACATCTACAAGATCGACGTGGGCATGCCCAAGGAACCGCTGATGGTGCTGCAGGGCACCTTCCAGGGCGGGCTGCTGCTGAGCCAGGAAGACCTGATTGCCGCGCTGGTGGCGGCGGGCCTTGTGGTGGTGCTGGCCATCTTCTTCCAGAAGACCGCCACGGGCCGTGCACTGCGCGCGGTGGCCGACGACCACCAGGCCGCGCAGTCCATCGGCATTCCGCTCAAGCGCATCTGGGTGATCGTGTGGTCGGTGGCCGGCTTCTCGGCACTGGTGGCCGGGATCATCTGGGGATCGAAGCTGGGCGTGCAGTTCTCGCTTTCGCTGGTGGCACTGAAGGCGCTGCCGGTGGTGATTTTGGGCGGGCTCACCTCGATTCCGGGCGCCATCATCGGCGGCCTGCTGATCGGCGTGGGCGAGAAGCTTTCTGAAATTTATCTCGGCCCCATGCTCGGTGGCGGCATCGAGATCTGGTTTGCCTACGTTCTTGCCCTGGTCTTCCTGCTGGTTCGCCCGCAAGGCCTGTTCGGCGAGAAGATCATCGATCGGGTTTGAGATGTTCTATAGAGAAAACGGCCAATTCAAGTCGAGCTACAGGGCCGACCAGCAGATCTTCCCGATCGCGCAGGACCGCATTGCCATCCTGGTGCTGCTGCTCGTGGCTTTCATCGTGGTGCCGCTGGGCGTGTCCGACTACTGGATGCGCGCCATCCTCACGCCCTTCCTGATTCTTTCGCTTGCCGCGCTGGGCCTCAACATCCTGGTCGGCTACTGCGGGCAGATCTCGTTGGGCACCGGTGCCTTCATGGCGGTGGGCGCGTATGCGGCCTACAACTTCCAGGTGCGCATCGACGGCATGCCGCTGATTGCATCGCTGCTGCTCGGCGGACTGTGCGCCACGATGATCGGCGTGCTGTTCGGTATTCCCAGCTTGCGCATCAAGGGGCTGTATCTCGCGGTGGCCACGCTGGCGGCGCAGTTCTTCACCGACTGGGCGTTTCTTCGCATCCAGTGGTTCACCAACAACTCGTCGTCGGGTTCGGTGAGCGTGGCGGGGCTCAACGTGTTCGGCGTGCCGATCGAGTCGCCGGTGCAGAAGTATCTGTTCTGCCTGGTCTTCGTGGTGGTGTTCGCGCTGCTCGCCAAGAACCTGGTGCGCAGCGCCATCGGCCGCGAGTGGATGGCCATGCGCGACATGGACGTGGCCGCCGCGGTGATCGGCATTCGCCCGGTGTACGCCAAGCTCACGGCCTTTGCGGTGAGCAGCTTCATCGTCGGCGTGGCCGGTGCGCTGTGGGGCTTCATTCACCTGGGCGCATGGGAACCGGCAGCCTTCAGCATCGACCGCTCGTTCCAGTTGCTGTTCATGGTGATCATCGGCGGACTCGGCTCGATCATGGGCAGCTTCTTCGGGGCCGCGTTCATCGTGCTGCTGCCGCTCTTTTTGAACCAGCTGCCCGGGTGGCTGGGCTTCTCTATCTCGACCGCGCTGGCCTCGCACCTGGAGACCATGATCTTCGGCGCGCTGATCGTGTTCTTCCTGATCGTGGAGCCGCACGGCCTTGCAAGGCTGTGGTCCACGGGCAAGGAGAAATTGCGGCTCTGGCCCTTCCCACACTGATTGTTGATTCGTTCGTAGAAACCGGCACAGAGGTGCCCACATAAGGAGACAGGCATGAAACTGAAATCGCTCGCTCTGACCGCCGCCCTGGTGGCCGGCACTGTCGGCACGCTGCTCGCGCCATCGCTCGCGCAAGCCCAGGCCAAGGAACAGTTCTTCCCGCTGCTGGTGTACCGCACCGGGCCGTACGCGCCCAACGGCACGCCATGGGCCAACGGCAAGCAGGACTACATCAAGTACGTCAACGCCACAGGCGGCATCAACGGCGTGAAGATCGCCTACGAAGAATGCGAGACCGGCTACGCGACCGACAAGGGCGTGGAGTGCTACGAGCGGCTGAAGGGCCGGCCCGGCGTGACGCTGTTCGACCCGCAGGCAACCGGCATCACCTTTGCGCTGACCGACAAGGTTCCCACCGACAAGATCCCGCTCATCACGCTGGGCTACGGCCTCTCGGCGTCGCAGGACGGCAGCGTGTTCAAGTGGAACTTCCCGCTGATGGGCAGCTACTGGACCGCGGCCGACATCCTGGTGCAGCACATCGGCAAGAAGGAAGGCGGCATGGACAAGCTCAAGGGCAAGAAGATCGCCCTTGTCTATCACGACTCGCCTTTCGGCAAGGAACCGATTCCGCTGCTGCAGGAGCGCGCCAAGCAGAACGGCTTCGAGCTGTCGCTCATTCCGGTCACCGCGCCTGGCGTGGAACAGAAGTCCGCCTGGCTGCAGGTGCGCCAGTCGCGTCCCGACTACGTGCTGCTGTGGGGCTGGGGCGTGATGAACTCCACCGCACTGAAGGAAGCGGTGGCCACGGGTTATCCGCGCGAGAAGATGTACGGCGTGTGGTGGGCCGGCGCCGAGCCTGACGTGAAGGACGTGGGCGCCAATGCCAAGGGCTACAACGCGCTGGCGCTCAACACCTCGGGCACCGAGCCCAAGGTGATCCAGGAAATCCTCAAGCAGGTGCACGACAAGGGCCAGGGCACGGGGCCGAAGGAAGAAGTGGGCTCGGTGCTCTACACGCGCGGCGTGATCATCCAGATGCTCGGCGTCGAAGCCGTGAAGCGCGCGCAGGAGCGCTTCGGCAAAGGCAAGGTCATGACCGGCGAGCAAGTGCGCTGGGGCATGGAGAACCTGGCGCTCGACCAGAAGAAGCTCGACTCGCTGGGCTTCTCGGGCGTGCTGCGTCCGCTGAGCACATCGTGCCAGGACCACATGGGCTCGACCTGGGCGCGCGTGCACACGTGGGACGGCGCCAAGTGGGGCGGAATGTCCGATTGGTACCAGGCCGACGAGCAGATCATCAAGCCGATGGTGAAGGTTGCGGCCGAGAAGTATGCGGGCGAGAAGAAGCTCACGCGCCGCGACGCGGCGGACTGCAGCTCCTGATGACCTGACGAAGGTGGCGGCTCGCAAGAGCCGCCATTCGAAAGAACAGCCTCTTTGCTGCCGTTGTTCTTTCGAATGCTTCGGAACACACCATGAGCGAATCCAAAATCCTTCTCGACGTCAACGGCATCGAGGTCATCTACAACCACGTGATCCTCGTGCTGAAGGGCGTTTCGCTCACGGTACCCGAGGGCGGCATCGTGGCGCTGCTCGGCGGCAATGGCGCGGGCAAGACAACCACGCTGCGCGCGGTGAGCAACCTGCTCGCGGGCGAACGCGGCGCGGTGACCAAGGGCACCATCGAATTGCGCGGCGAGCGCATCGAGGCGCTCTCGCCCTCCGAGCTGGTGAAGCGCGGGCTGATCCAGGTGATGGAAGGCCGCCATTGCTTCGCGCACCTGACGATCGAGGAAAACCTGATGACCGGCGCCTATACGCGCACCGACGGCAAGGCGGCGGTGCAGCAGACGCTGGAGAAGGTGTATGCGTACTTCCCGCGCCTGAAGACGCGGCGCACATCGCAGGCGGCCTACACCTCGGGCGGCGAGCAGCAGATGTGCGCCATCGGCCGCGCGCTGATGGCCAACCCGACGATGGTGCTGCTCGACGAGCCGTCGATGGGCCTGGCGCCGCAGATCGTGGAGGAGGTGTTCGAGATCGTGAAAGACCTGAACACCAAGGAGCGCGTGACCTTTCTGCTGGCCGAGCAGAACACCAACATGGCGCTGCGCTACGCCGACTACGGCTACATCCTGGAGAACGGCCGCATCGTGATGGACGGCGAGGCCAAGAGCCTGCGCGAGAACGAGGACGTGAAAGAGTTCTATCTTGGCGTCGGCGGTGCGGACCGGAAGAGTTTTCGCGACGTGAAGAGCTACAAGCGGCGCAAGAGGTGGCTGGCGTGAAGCACCGGTGCGCTGCTGTTCAGGGCGCGATCCCGCCGACGGGGTACCTTGCTCCGCGAATGTCCCCCGCCTTCGGCTCCTCCTTTATTTCGCTGCGCAAGGCACCCCATCGGCGTGCTCGTTGCACAGAGCAGTGGTTGATCAGCGGTACACCAGCAGCGTGCCCCGGTGCACAGGGCATCGGGTGCTCCCCGCAGCGAAATAAAGGAGGAGGGGCGCAGCCCCGGGGGACATTCGCGGAGGGGAGTACCCGGTGGCCTTTGCACACGCCCTGAAGGCTCCCGCATTGCACAGCGCCGCAAACCAGCCTCACGGAATAACAGAACTGAAAGATGAAGGGTACGGACATGACCGACCACTACGACAAGCTAGAAATCCGTGACCCGGCCGAACGCGAGCGCGACCTCCTGGCCGCGTTGCCGAAGCAGATTGCGCAGGCCCAGACCGCCGCGCCCGCTTTCGCAAAGATCCTCGACGGCGTAAAGCCCGCCGACATCACCACACGCGAAGCACTCGCCAGGCTGCCCGTCACGCGCAAGACCGAGCTGCTCGAACTGCAAAAACAGCGCCGCGCCGACGACCCCTTCGGCGGCTTCTCGACCATCGGCCGCGGCACCCGCATGCCCCGCGTGTTCGCAAGCCCCGGCACCATCTACGAGCCCGAAGGTGAAGCACGCGACTACTGGCGCACCGCACGTGCATTGCATGCGGCCGGCTTTCGCACCGGCGAGCTCATTCACAACAGCTTCAGCTATCACATGACGCCGGCTGGCTCCATCATGGAGAGCGGCGCGCGTGCCATGGGTTGCACCGTGTTTGCGGGCGGCACCGGCCAGACCGAGCAGCAGCTCGAAGCCATGGTCGACCTGAAACCCGAGGGCTATGCAGGCACGCCGAGCTTCCTGAAAATCTTGCTCGAAAAGGCCGAAGAGAAAGGCCTGAAGCTGCCTTCGCTCACCAAGGCCCTTGTTTCCGGCGAAGCCTTTCCGCCCAGCCTGCACGACTGGATTGCCGCGCATGGCGTGAAGGGCACGCAGTGCTATGCCACTGCCGACCTCGGCCTGATCGCTTATGAGACCAGCGCACGCGAAGGCCTGGTGATCGACGAAGGCGTGCTGGTTGAGATCGTGCGCCCCGGCACCGGAGACCCCGTGCCCGACGGCGAGGTGGGCGAGATTGTGGTGACCACCTTCAACCCCGACTACCCGCTGGTGCGCTTTGGCACCGGAGACCTCTCCGCGGTGCTCGCGGGCACCTGCCCCACGGGCCGCACCAACAAGCGCATCAAGGGCTGGCTCGGCCGGGCCGACCAGACCACCAAGGTGCGCGGCATGTTTGTGCATCCTTCGCAGGTGGCCGAGATCGTGCGGCGTTTTCCGGAGATCGTGCGCGCGCGCCTCGTGGTGTCAGGCGAAATGGGCGACGACCAGATGACCTTCAGGCTCGAGTGCGCCGGCGCGCCGGCCGGGCTCGATGCGCGCATTGCCGATGCGGTGCGCGAAGTGACCAAGCTGCGCGGCACCATCGAGCTGGTGGCGCCGGGCACGCTCCCAAACGACGGCAAGGTGATCGAGGACGCGCGCAGCTACAAATAGCGGCGGTAGTAGCGGCGCGTGATGGCGCGCACCAGCACCACCAGCAGCACCAGGTAGACCGCCGCCATTGCAACGGCGAGCATCAAGAGGTTGCCGTCGCTGCTGCGGCCCGAAAAGTTCACGCTGGCAACCCACACCAGCCCGCCGACCGCGAGGGCGATGCAGACGGCCTGCAGCAGCGTGAAGGCCGTGACCGCCGCCGCCACGGCCCTGAAGGGACGCGTTTGCACGGGCGCCGGCGCGGCGCCGAGCCATGCGCCCCAGAACGCCAGGCCATAGACCAGCAGCGGCACCGCGAACCAGCCGAGAAGAAGCGGCAGCAGGTCGGAGTCCCTCGACGTGTCGACCCAGCCGCTTGCGACGTTGCCGACCCACATCTGCAGCGAGACGAACATCGCGGCGATCACGAGTGCCACCGCGCGGCGGGTCGATGTTGCGGCAGCGGGCGCGTCATCCTCGATGGCCATGCCGCGCTCGCGCAGTGCGAAACGGGCGGCAAGCCACACGCTCGCAACCAGAACAATCATCTGGATGACCGACTGCACCAGCATCGACATGGCCATGATCGAGCGAAGGCCGTACATGTCGACCGTCTCGTGCAGCGAGCCGCCCGGCATGAAGAGCACCTGTGCCTGGTAGAACAGCGGCGTCAATGCAAGCGCATTGATGACCATCGCCGGCAGGAACACGGCGGCAAAACGGCTCGTTGGACTGCGAAGCTGCGCAACACGGGCGGCACCGCGCTCGTCGAGCGCCTTGCGCGCATGGCACCACGCCAGCGTAGCGGCCAGCAGCCACACCGTGGCAACGCGAGACAGCAGCGGAACCCACACGCCCGGCTGCGCGTACACGCTGCGCATCTGCTCGCTGTGCGGCGACGAAGGCAGCAGCTGCACCGTCATGTTCACGATGAAGAGGGCCGCATCGATCGCCACCACGATCCATGCGAAGTCTCTGGGCAGGCGCTGCGCGCGCTCGAAGGAAGATGGGGATGCCGCCATACGATGGGAATACTTTCGCCTTGAATGAACCCGTCGCCCGGCATGCACTGGCCGGGCGATTCGAAAACGGCGAGCGTACCGGAACGCGGCGGCAATCCGGAGACCACGCGATGCGGCCTGCTTGAGCTCAGTGCGCGAGCGCGGCCTCGGCCTCTTCAGGCGCGGGCCCCACGTACACCGATTGCGGCCTTATCAACCGCCCCTTCTTCACCTGCTCGCGCGCATGCGCGATCCATCCGCTCACGCGTCCGGCGGCGAACACGCAGGTGAAGCTCTCGCGGCCGAAGCCCAGCGCTTCGAGCAGCAGCGCGGTGTAGAACTCCACATTGGTTTCCAGCGCGCGGCCGGGTTTCTTCTCGCGCAGGATGGCGAGCGCGGCTTTCTCGGCAGCCTCTGCCAGCTCGAAGCGCGCCGCATTGACGCTGCCCTCGGCGTCCAGCCGGCGCAGTGCCCCCTTGAGCGCATCGGCGCGCGGATCGCGCACGCGGTAGATGCGATGGCCGAAGCCCATCAGCCGCTGGCCGCCGGCCACGGCCTCTTCGAGCCAGGCACGGGCATTGGCCGCGGTTCCGATGGCATCGAGCGCATCGAGCACCGGGCCGGGCGCACCGCCATGCAAGGGGCCCTTGAGCGCGCTGATGCCGGCGAGCACCGCCGACGCAAGCCCCGCGCCGGTCGAGGCCACCACGCGCGCGGCAAAGGTCGACGCGTTCAAGCCGTGGTCGCACACGGTGACCAGGTAGGTGTCGAGCGCGGCAACCTGCGCGTCGGTGGGGGTGCGGCCGTGCAGCATGCGAAGCATGTCGGCAGCCTGCGGCAGCGCTTCGTCGGGTGCGAGCGCCTGCACGCCCAGCCGCCAGCGCATCACCGCTGCGGTGTAGACCGCAGGCGCCGCCACCAGCCGCAGCGCGGTGGACAGGTCGTCGCCGTCGGGCAGGCGCGCCAGCAGGGCACGGACTGCTTCGATGGGCGGCAGCTTGCGCAGCATGGCATCGTCATTGGGTTGCAGCCGCTCGAAGGCCTCGCGCCGTGCGCGGCCCAGCCCTGCGCGCAGGCCGGCTGCGTCGGGCAGTTTGTCGAAGAAGCCCTGGAGCAGCAGCGCCACCGCTTCTTCGTAGCGCCAGTGCTGCGCGATTTCATCGAGCTCATGGCCGCGAATCACCAGCCGGCCGGCGGCGCCATCCACTTCGGACAACACCGTGTGCGCGGCCACCACGCCTTCGAGGCCGCCATCTTCGTCGTTCATTTCTTGCACTCCTTGATGAGATGGCGTTCATTCTGTCGGCGCTAACATTGACGTCAATCTTGATTTAATCCATCAACATGACCAAACCACCGCTCTGGCTGCCCGCCGCCGAGGCGCTCGAACTGATGCAGGTGCGGCCGCAAACGCTCTACGCGAGCGTGAGCCGTGGCCGCATTCGCGCCAAGCCCGACGCGGCGGACCCGCGCCGCAGCCTCTACAACCGCGACGACGTGCAGCGCATTGCCGCGCGCACGCGCGGGCGGCGCAGCAGCGAGGCGGTGGCAAGCGAAGCCATTCAATGGGGCGAGCCGGTGCTGTCCTCCGGCGTGTCCACGGTGGCCGAGGGGCGGCTCTGGTACCGCGGGCAGGACGCCTGCCTGCTGGCGGAGCATGCAACGCTGGAAGACGTGGCGGGACTGCTGTGGGAGAGCGCACCGCCGCGCTTCGCATGCACTGCCTCCCTACCGGTGAGCAACACCAAGCAAGCGACGTCCTTGCAGGCGGGCCTGCTCGCACTCGCGGCGCGAGCCGCGGTCGACCCGCCCTCGCGAGGCCGCTCACGCGCGGTGCTGCAAGCCGAGGCCGCGGAAGCGATCGGCACGCTTGCCAATGCACTGCTGGGCCCCGCCGCTTCCGCCGCCCTGCCCTTGCATGCGCGGCTTGCCGCGGCCTGGCGCCGCCCCAAGGCGGCCGATGCATTGCGCCGCGCGCTGGTGCTGATGGCCGACCATGAACTCAACGCATCGACCTTCGCGGCGCGCGTGACTGCATCGACCGGTGCTTCGATGGCGGCGTGCCTGCTCACCGGCCTTTCGACGCTGACAGGTCCGTTGCATGGCGGCGCGGCGGCGGCGGTCCAGGCGCTCGTGCGCGACGCCGCCGCGTCGGGCAGCGAGGCCGCGGTGCGCGAGTGGCTCGCGCACGACCGGCCACTCGCGGCTTTCGGCCACCCGCTGTATCCGCAAGGGGACGCGCGCTGCGCGGCGCTACTCGCGGGCATCGAGCTTCCGCCCGTGTTCGCGGAGCTGCGTGCCGCAGGCGAAAGGCTGCTGGGCGAAGCGGTGAACATCGACTTCGCGCTGGTGGCCATGGCGGCCGTGCACAAACTGCCGACCGATGCGCCGTTCACGCTTTTTGCGCTCGCGCGCACGGTGGGCTGGACGGCCCACGTGCTCGAGCAGCAGGCCACAGGGCAACTGATAAGGCCGCGTGCGCGCTACACGGGGCCGGACTTCACACCCTGAATACCGGCCCCGTTCCAGCCCGCATCAATGAATGGCGTCTTCGTAAGAGAGTTCGAACACCTTCGTCATCTCGCGGTTGAACGCGGGCAGGTCATCGGGTTTGCGGCTCGTCACCAGGTTCTGGTCGACCACCACTTCCTTGTCGAACCACTTCGCGCCGGCGTTCTGCAGGTCTGCGCGCAGCGACGGCCACGAGGTCATCTTGCGGCCCTTGACGCCGCCCGCGTCGATGAGCGTCCATGGGCCATGGCAGATTGCGGCAATGGGTTTGCCCGCTTCGGCGAATGCGCGCACGAAGGCCACGGCCTTCTGGTCGATGCGCAGCGCATCGGGGTTGACGACACCGCCGGGCAAAAGCAGTGCATCGAAATCATCGGCATTGGCGTTCTTGAGCGGCACGTCGACTTCGAAAGTGTCGGCCGGGTCGAGGTGTTTCCAGGCGCGCACGCTGCCGTCGAGCGGCGAAACGATCTGCGTCTGTGCGCCGGCGCCTTCGAGCGCCTTGCGCGGCTCGGTCATCTCGGCTTGCTCGAAGCCGTCGGACACGAGGATGGCAACCTTCATTCCGTCGAGTGAAGAAGAAATTACGGGCATGGGTGAAAACTCCTTGGACAAGAGTTCACCCTAAGGCCCGCACCCGCGCCGTGCATCGGCACCGGTCGGGTCCGCCTGTCGGACAGTTCGACAGGCGGAAAACTTCTCTTACGCTTGGCCTGCAGTTACTTGCGGCAAGAAACCGGCAAGGCTTTTTGCGACAGGTCGTCGCCGGCCACGCAGTTCCAGGCAATGCCGTCTTCGGTGGCCGATGGTTCCATGCGCAGCGTGCCCTTTGCCTTGGGGAGCTCCACATCGACCACCATGGTGTCGGTATCGAGCGTCAGCACAGAACCGCCGGGCAAGGCCTCGGGCGCACCGGCGGTTGCAAGGGACTCGGGAATCTCCTGCTTCTCCTTGTAGTAGTTGCCGAGCGCTTCGCGCACCGGCGCGGCTTCCGTCCAGGCCTGCGAAACCGCGGCGCGCGACTCGTAGTCCTTGTAGGCCGGCAGGGCCACGGCAGCCAGCACGCCGATGATGGCCACCACCACCAGCAGGCCAAGCGCGCCGCCGCCGGCGCGACCGGTGTAGGGCACGAAGATCGCGAGCACATAGGCCAGCGGATTGCGGCTCGGCAACTTGGCGGCCGGATCGATGGTGCGCGCCACGCGCTTGGTGAGCCACGGATAGCCGGCGATCAGTTCATGGAACGAGGCCCAGAAACCGCTGTTGCCGGCCGATTGGTTGGCATAGCGCTGCAGGTCGACATTGCGCCATTGCTGCGCGCCGGCCGCCAGTGCCACGAGTGCGCGGGGTGGGGAGTCGGCCTGCTCGCAGCAGGCGGCGCCGTGCAGGTCGCAGGTGTATTCCTGCGCGCGCGAATAGGCGGCGCCGAGCAGCGGAATCCAAAGCACCGGTGCGCGCCAGATGTGGCCCGTGAGGTGGCCGCGGCGGATGTGGCCGAGTTCGTGGCCGATGTAGAAGTTGATGCCGTCGGGCTGCGCTTCCATGGCGTCGACCACGTCGGACAGCAGCACGACGAAGTTGCGGCCGAAAAAGCGCGTGGCAAAGGCATTGAAGATGCCGTCGCCGTGCAGCAGGTAGGCCTCGGGCGGCTCCTCGATGCCGAGATAGCCGCAGCACGCCTGGAAGCGTGCATGCAGCTCGGGCAGCTGCGTGGGCGAGAGCTTGACGGCCGTGCCCTTGATCCAGGCAATGACGGCCGATTGTGCGAATACGTAGCCGATGAAACCAAGCAGCACATAAATAAGTGCAATGCCGAAAGTGCCGAGCACCAGCGCCGCCCAGACCAGCAGGCCGAGCCCGAGCGTGATGTTGCCGAGCCAGCGCTCGCGCGGATAAACCCAGGGATCCATTGAAATTCCTCCTCGATGCGGCCTTGGGGCCAGCAGTGTTGTGGTTATTTTTCGCGCCCCCTCAGGCGCGAGTTGCGAGCGCGCATCATGCCCCAGGAAAGGGCATATTTCGGGCCCGTCCTAAGGGCTATTCGCTAGAGGTCAGGTCACGGTCAGCCCTTATGATCGCGGCCATTTTCAATTTCACCGTCTCCGGAGACACCATGAAGAAACTGCTTGCACTCACGGCGCTTGCCGCTGCCGCCGTCGGCGTCCATGCCCAGGATTTCCCCGCAGGCAAGACCGTCACCATCGTGGTGCCGTTCACGGCCGGCGGCCCGACCGACCGGGTGGCCCGCGACCTGGCTGAATCGCTGCAGAAGACCCTCGGCGCGACCATCGTGGTGGACAACACCGCCGGCGCCGGCAGCTCCATCGGTACCGCCAAGGTGGCCCGCGCCGCACCGGACGGCCACACGCTGCTGTTGAACCACATCGCCATGTCGACGATGCCGGCGCTGTACCGCAAGCTGCCGTTCAACGTCGAGAACGACTTCGAATACCTCGGCATGGTCAATGAAGTTCCGATGACGCTCATCGGCAAGCCCGGCCTGCCGGCCAACAACTACAAGGAACTGACGGGCTGGATCGAGGCCAACAAGGGCAAGATCAACCTCGGCAACGCCGGCCTGGGCGCAGCCTCGCACCTGTGCGGCCTGCTGTTCCAGAGCGCCCTCAAGACCGAAATGACGCCGGTTCCCTACAAGGGCACCGCGCCGGCCATTGCCGACCTGCTGGGCGGCCAGATCGACCTGTTGTGCGACCAGACCACCAACACCACGTCGCAGATCGAAGCCAAGAAGGTCAAGGCCTACGCCGTGACCACGTCCAAGCGCCTGACCACGCCGGCGGTGCTGAAAGACCTGCCCACGCTCTCCGAATCGGGCCTGAAGGACTTCGAAGTCACCATCTGGCACGGCGTGTACGCGCCCAAGGGCACGCCGGCACCGGTGCTGAAGAAGCTCAACGAAGCCATCAAGGCCGCCATGAAGGACCCGGGCTTCATCAAGCGCCAGGAAGGCCTTGGCGCGGTGATCACCACCGACAAGCGCGTGGAGCCGGCCGAGCACAAGAAGTTCGTCTCGGCTGAAATCGCCAAGTGGGGCCCGATCATCAAGGCCGCGGGCGTGTACGCCGACTGATCGTTTTCGAATCTTCGGACAAGTAAAAAGCCGCCGGACCTCAGGTCCGGCGGCTTTTTTAATGCTGCGGCCGGTTGCTTTACTTGGGCCGTATCGCGTCCGCCGTGCCCTGGATGAAGGCCTTGATGCTCTCGATGTCGTCACCCGAGAGCTTGCCCGTGAAGTCGGGCATGCCGCGCGCCATGGCCGGGCCCTTGAGCACGAACTTGTCCAGGTTCTCGATGTACGCCGCGTCCATGTAGCCCAGGTTGGGGATGTTGCCGCCGCGGTCCACGCCCGGCACGCCGTGGCAGAACACGCAGTTGCTCACGTAGAGCATGGTGCCGGCCTGCACCTTGGCGGGGTCGTACTTCACGCCTTCGACCAGCTTGCTCATGCGGTACTGCACGAACTCCGGCATCTTGGCGGTGCCGCCGACGGCAAAGGTGTACACGGTGCCCGGGCCCTGCCTTTCGGTGGCGCGCTGCGCCAGCCCGTAGACGCCGCCCCAGCCCACCGCAACCGACACGTACTGCTTGCCGTCGACCATGTAGGTCGAGGGTGCCGCGACCACGCCGGTGCCGGTGGGGGTTTCCCACAGCTTCTCGCCGGTCTTGGCGTTGTAGGCCAGGAGGCGCCCGTCGGCGGTGCCCTGAAACACCAGGTTGCCCGCGGTGGTGAGCGTGCCGCCGTTCCACGGCGAGGCGTAGTCGACGCCCCATGCTTCCTTCTGGGCCACCGGGTCCCATGCCACCAGCCGGCCGAAGGGCTTGCTCTTGGGCGGCTCGGCATTGGCGAACATGGCGGTGTTCCAGCCCATGGCGCCATGCGGGCGGCCGGGCACGTTCTGGTCGAACTTCCAGTCCTTGTCGTCCATCAGGTTGAGCGGCACATGCTGCGCGGGCACATAGGCCAGGCCGGTCTGCGGGTTGAACGACATCGGGTGCCAGTTGTGCGCGCCGAAGGGCCCCGGAATGCTGTCGCCGGGCTTTTCGTTCTGGCGCGCGGCGGCAATCTCGATCGGGCGGCCGTTGGTGTCGTAACCGGTGGCCCAGTTCACCTCGACAAAATTCTTGGCCGAGATGAACTTGCCGTTGGTGCGGTCGATGACGAAGAAGAAGCCGTTCTTCGGCGCATGCAGGATCACCTTGCGCGGCTTGCCGCCGATCTGGATGTTGGCCAGGATCATGGGCTGGGTCGAGGTGTAGTCCCAGTTGTCGCCGGGCGTTTCCTGGTAGTGCCACACGTACTTGCCGGTGTCGGGATTGAGGGCCACCACCGAGCCGAGGTAGAGGTTGTCTCCGCCGCCGGGGCTGCGCTTGCTGCGCGCCCACGGCGAGCCGTTGCCGGTGCCCACGTACATCAGATTGAGCTCGGGATCGAACGCAAAGGTGTCCCACGCGGTGCCGCCGCCGCCGGCTTCCCAGTACTTGCCGCTGGGGTCCCAGGTCTTGGCCGCGCGCGCCATCGATTCGTCCTCGAAGGGCTTGGACGGATCGCCCGGCACGGTGAACCAGCGCCACTTCTGCTCGCCGGTGGCGGCATCGTAGGCCGTGACGTAGCCGCGCACGCCGTACTCGGCGCCGCCGTTGCCAATGATGACCTTGCCCTTGAAGACGCGCGGCGCGCCGGTGATGGTGTAGGAGCCCTTCTGCCCCTCGATGGTGTTCTTCTCCCAGACCTTCTGGCCCGTGGCCGCATCGAGCGCGATCAGGCGCCCGTCGTACGCGCCGACGTAGACCTTGCCCTCGTACAGCGCCACGCCGCGGTTCACCACGTCGCAACAGCCCCTGAAGCCCTTGGACTTGTCGACCTGCGGATCGGAGGTCCAGAGCCTCTGCCCGGTGCGCGTGTCGACGGCGTGCACCACGCTCCACGAGGCGGTGACGTACATGATGCCGTCCACCACCAGCGGCGTGGCCTCCACGCCGCGCGTGGACTCCAGGTTGTACGACCACACCAGGCCGAGCTGCTTCACGTTGCCGGCGTTCACCTGGTCGAGCTTGCTGAAACGGGTCTCGGCGTAGTCGAGGCCGTAGCTTGGCCAGTCGGGTGTCTTCTTCTGGGCCGCGTTGGCGCGGATGAAATCGCCGTTGACCTTCTTGACGGCAGCGCCCGCGCGGTCTTGTGCGCTGGCGGAACCCTGCGCGGTGGCCATCGGCGCGCACAGGCTCAGCAATGCACCGGCAAGCACAAGCAGGCCGGAGTGGATCTTTTTCATCGTGAGTCTCCTTTGTGCCGCAAGGATCGTTTTTGCCGCACTCGCCTTCACCCTCGGGATTTCCCCAGTCCGGCGCTGTTCCATTGCGGAACACATTCGCAGGGGTCAGCAACTCCCCTTCGTCCCCTCCGATTTCCCGTTTCGAGGAGCAGCGAACAGCATGGCTTTCGAAAGGCTGGGCAAGGCCAATGCGCCGCGCCAACTCTTTTCAACGACGCCGGCGCAGCGCGTGGCGCTCGCGCGGCAGCAGTTCTTCGAGGAAGGCGTGCGGCCCTCGGGGCTGGTCGGCGAAGCAGTGATCCAGTCGTGGCTGCGCTGCACCCGCACGCACAGCGACAGGCAGCGCATCGTTCCCTTCGACGCGGTCACGCCCAGCCGGCTGCACGCCACGCTGGCGCGCAACCGCGAGCTGCTCGAAGTGGCGCGGCAGGAGCTCGCGAGCATGGAAAGCGCGCTCGCGGGCACCGATTGCCGCGTGATCCTGACCGACGGCGAAGGCGTGGTGGTGCATGTCACGCAACAGCCGGCCGCCGCATACCAGCCGGTGCTGCGCAAGACCGCGCGCGTGGGCGTGAACATTTCCGAGCGCATCGTCGGCACCACCGCGCCGGGTATCGTGGCGACCACCGGGCAGGCCTGCACCGTCGACGGGGCGGAGCACTACTTCGACGTGCTGTCGCAGATGCAATGCGCTGCGGCGCCCATTCGCGGCGTGACAGGCCAGCTGGCCGGCGTGCTCGACATCACGATGGAAGCGCGGCGCTTCGGTTTCGACGCGGCGTCGATGGTGGCTCTGTACGCGACGATCATCGAGAACCGACTGCTGCAGGCGCAGTCGCGCGACCACCTGATCTTGCGCTTTCAGGCCAGCCCCAACCTGCTCGGCACACCGATGGAAGCGCTGGCCGGGGTGGCGCCCGACGGCACCATTGCCTGGCTCAACGGCGCCGGCGCGCGGCTGATCGGCCGCCTGCCTGAAGACACTTGTGAGCGCGCTGTGGAGTCGATGCTGGGCCACGATCTGGCGAGCCTGCTGCGGCTGGGCCGTCGCGAGGCCGCGCAGCCGATGCGCCTGGCGAGTGGCCTCGGCGTTTGGGTGCAGGCGCGGCTGAAGGCTGCGGACGGCGCCGACTTCAGGCACGCGGTGGCCATGCCCGGCGAGGCCGCGCCGGTGTTGCCGATCGAACCTGCAGCCGCGATGAAGGCGCCTGTGGCAGAAGGTTGCGCGGACCCGGCCATGCCGAACCCCATGCAAGCGGAAGCGTCGCACGGCGAAACCCTGCGCGAGCACAGCCGCAAGCTGATCGAGGAAGCCCTGGCGGCGCAAGGCGGCAACGTGTCGCAGGCGGCGCGCCAGCTGGGCGTGTCGCGCGGCACGCTGTACCGCCGCTTGCGCGGCTGGCGCGAAGAGGACGGCCAGGGCGCGCCGCTCGCAGCGGGCTGAGCCCCTCAGCGCTTGGGCAATGCGTAGGCGATCACATGGTCGCCCGTGCGCGTGCCGAGGGAACCGTGGCCGCCCGCGGCCACTACCACGTATTGGCGTCCGTCGCTGCCGGTGTAGGTCATGGGCGTGGCCTGTCCGCCGGCCGGCAGGCGGCTGCGCCACAGTTCCTTGCCGTTGGCGACGTCATAGGCGCGCAGGTAGTAGTCGAGCGTGCCCGACAAGAAGGCCACGCCACCGGCCGTCATGATCGGTCCGCCGAGGCTGGGCACGCCCATCGCAAAGGGCAGCGGCAACGGCGAGCTGTCGCGCACGGTGCCGTTCTTGTGCTTCCACACCACCCTGCCGGTGCGCAGGTCGGCCCCCGCCACGTGGCCCCAGGGCGGTGCCTGGCACGGCAGGCCCAGCACCGAGGTGAAGGCACTGAGCTGCACCGCGAAGGGCGCGCCAAAGTTCTCGTTGAGCGCGGGCAGGCTGTCGTTGGGGCGGTCCTTGCCCTGCACGTAGAGCGAGGTGTTGTCCTTGCGCGGAATGAGCTTGGACACGAAGGCCAGCGAGGCGGGCGTGGTGAACGCCATCTGCCGCTGCGGATCGACGGCGACGCTGCCCCAGTTGAAGACGCCGAAGTTGCCCGGGTAGATCAACGAGCCCTCGGTCGAAGGCGGTGTGTAGCGGCCCTCGTAGCGCAGGCGATGAAATGCGATGCGGCATGCGAGCTGATCGAACACGGTGCCGCCCCACATGTCGGCCGGCGTGAGCGCGGGCGGATCGAACGAAAGATCCGACACGGGTTGCGTGAGCGATGTGTGGTCGCCTTCGGCCGGGCCTTGCGGCGCGGGCCGCTCGTGCACGTTCACCACGGGCTTGCCGTCGCGGCGGTCGAGCACGAACAGCTCGCCCTGCTTGGTGGGCTGCACCAGCGCGGGCACCGTCTCGTTGCCGACGCGAAGGTCGATGAGGCTGGGCTGCGAGGGAACGTCGTAGTCCCACAGGTCGTGGTGCACGGTCTGGAAGCTCCAGCGCACACGGCCGGTGGCCAGGTCGAGCGCCACCACCGACGACGAGTAGCGCTCGGCCCCTTCGGTGCGCTTGCCGCCCCACTGGTCGGGCGGCTGGTTGCCGGTGGGCACGTAGACCATGCCCAACGCCTCGTCGACGCTGGAGATCGACCAGCTGTTCGGCGAGTTGGCGGTGTACGTGCGGTCGGCCGCAATGGGCGCGGTTTCATCCGGGTTGCCCGAGTCCCAGTTCCACACCAGCGCGCCGGAGTCGATGTCGAAGGCGCGGATCACGCCAGAGGTCTCCTGGGTCGAGACGTTGTCGAGCACGGTACCGCCGACGATGATGAGCGAGCGCGTCACGACCACCGGCGACGTGGAGTAGTACGAGCCCGGCTTCACGTTGGGCATGTTCTTCCAGAGATCGATCTGCCCGGTGCCGCCGCCGAAGCGCATGCAGGGTTTGCCGCTCTCGGGGTTGAGCGCGAGGATGCGGCCATCCGCGGTGGGCATGAAGAGCTTGGCGTCGCAATCGCCACCGGCGGGTGCGGGTGCGGGTGCGGGTGCTTGCGCAGCGGCTGCCGGCGTAGCAGTGGAAGCGGCCGCGGGCCGCACGGCACTGCCGGGGTCATACGAAAGGCCGCGGCAAGTCAGGTGCTGCAATGCGAGGGGGCGGCGAATCTCGGGCGTGTAGCGCCACAGCTGCTCACCCGTGGTCGCGTTCAGCGCCACCACCGACTGGTGCGGCGTGCAAAGAAAAAGCCGCTCGCCGATCTTCAGCGGCGTGACCTCGAAGGTCGTCTCCTCGGGGTCGCCGCTCTGGCCGCGCACGTCGCCGGTGCGAAAGTGCCATGCCTCCTGGAGCTGGCCGACATTGGCCGGCGTGATCTGGTCGAGCGCCGAATAGCGCTGGCCCATGGCGTTGCCGCCATAGGCAGTCCAATCCTGCCTGGGGGGCGGTGGGCTGGCGGGTGTGGCGGCGGCCACAGGTGCCGTGGGTGCGGGCATGGTGCCTTCCACACGCGTGGCGGGGTCTCGCGTCCACGAGACCACCGCGGCCAGCAGAAAGGCCAGCAGCACCACGCCAAGAAAACCGCGCGCGGGCGCCACGCCAACGGCATTGCGGCGCGCGAGTGCGCGCGCCGTCCACGGCATGAGCAGGAACATGCCGATCACGAAGAACACATCGCCGCGCGCCGCCAGCGGCCACCAGTCGAAGCCCACCTCCCACAAGGCCCACGCCAACGTGAATGCCACCACGAGCGCATAGACCCACAGGCCCGCGCCGCCTCCGCGCGGCAGCAGCACCGCGGCAAGGATGAGTCCGAGCCCCGCGGCCACGTAGTACCAGGAGCCGCCGAGCACGACGAGCCACGCGCCCGCCGCACCCAGCGCCAGGCCCGCAAGGCCGATGACCACCGCGGTGACAGTCAGCAGCGTGGAAGAAGGCGCACGTAGGCGCGCGGCGGCGTCGGGCATGGCATGAAGCTCCTTGTTGTTCCCGGGTTCTTGGAGACTGCGAAGTCAAGAACCTAGGCCAAGGCCACGGCGACGCGCGTAGGCGGTTTGCGCATGTGGCCGTGCAATGCCGGTGGCGATGCCGCTTTGAAGAGAGCCTTTTAGTTCGAAGGTACTCGGTCTTCGCGCGCGGCGCGGGCACGGCGCGTGCGCGCATCGGGCTGCAGCGGCCGCAGGTATTCATGCAGCGCCAGCGCCGCAGCGCCGACAGCAGCCGCAAGGTCGCCGTAGCGCGCCAGGCGCAGGTCGGGCGCGGGCATGCCGGCCGCTTCGGCCTGGCGCTCGACCACTTTGAATGCCGCTTGCAACAGGCCGGGATGGTTGGTGCACGACTTGCCGCCGAGCACGATGGCGCGTGGATCGAAGGTGACCCACAGGTTCTGCAGCAGCACACCGAGGACGGCGGCCGCATGCGCCATGCCGGGCGCTTCGCGCTCGAGCGCGCGCGAGCCGAAGAAGGCTTCGGCGCAGCCCCGGCGGCCGCACGAGCACAGCGGCCCGTCGATCTGCAGGATGGTGTGGCCGATCTCGCCGGCCATGCCCTGCGCACCGGTGAAGAGGCGGTCGTTCAGCACCACGCCGGCACCCACGCCCACGTCGCAGCTGACGAAGATCAGCGGATCCCCGCCTTCGCTGCCGAAAAATTCATACTCGCCGAGCGCGCCTGCATCGGCATCGTTCTGCAGCTGCACGGTAACGCCCGGCAGCCCCGCAGCGGCAAAGGCTTTCTCGAGCGCAGGCAGCAGGCTCACATTGCGCCAGCCGAGGTTGGGCGCGAAGCGGACCACGCCGGTGCAATCGTCCACCGCGCCCGGCACGCCGACACCGATGCTCGACAGGCGCAGCCCGAGGCTTTTCAGCCGCGCGTGCGCCGCCGCGGCCATGCGCGCGACCTGCGCGCATACGCCCGCGGGCGTGCCGTCGGCCAGCGCCTGCGTGTCGGCATGAAGCACCTCGCCCTGCAGCGAGACGCAGACGAGGCGCACGGTTTCGACCGCGATCTCGACGCCCATCAATGCGCGCACGCCGACGTTGATCTGCAGCGGCGTGGAGGGGCGCCCCAAGCCGTCTGCAACAGTGGCACCCGCTTCGCTGAGCCAGCCCTCGTCAAGCAGTTCGCGCACCAGCAGGCTCACGGTCGATTTGGTGAGCCCGCTTTCCGCGGCCAGCCGCGCACGTGAGAGGCCGGGCCGCGCGCGCAGCAGGCGCAGCAGTGCGCTGCGGTTCATTCGCTTGAGAAGTTGCTGGTCGCCGATGGTCATGAACCAGCCCCCGGCGCACGAACCACGACCGCGTTCACCTGTGCGCCTGCTCTTTTCCTTCGGGGTGCTTGCCGGCGATGATCATGCCGAGCACTTCGTCTTCGGTAACGTCGGCGGTGCGGTAGGTGCCCACGAGCTTGCCGTTCTTCATGACGGCGACGCGGTCGCTGAGCGAGAACACATCGGGCATGTCGTGCGTGATGAGGAAGATACCGACACCGTCGGCCTTGAGCTGCTTCACGAGCCCGCCGACCATGGCGGTTTCTTCGGGCCCGAGGGCGGCACAGGGCTCGTCCATGATGAGAATGCGCGCGTTGAAGTACAGCGCACGCGAGATCGCCACCACCTGCCGCTGTCCACCCGAGAGCCTGCGCACCGGAATGCGGATGTTGGTGAAGTTCTTGTTCAGGCGCTGGAACACCTTGCGCGCCTGCACTTCCATGAAATGATCGTCGAGCGTGTTCCAGCGCGTCATCTTCTCGCGGCCGAGAAAGAGGTTGGACACGGAGTCGAGGTTGTCGGCCAGCGCGAGCGTCTGGTAGATGGTCTCGATGCCCAGCGCCTGCGCCTCGGCGGGGGTGCGGATGTGGACCTTCTCGCCCGCGATCAGCGTGTCGCCCGAATCGATGGGGTAGGCGCCGGCGAGCATCTTCATGAGCGTGGACTTGCCTGCGCCGTTGTGGCCCAGCACTGCGACCACTTCACCGGGGTGGAGGTTGATGCTCACACCGTCCACGGCTTTTACGCCGCCGAAGGCTTTGCGGATTTCGCGCAGTTCGACCAAAGGTTTTGCGGTGTCTGGCGTGGTCATCTGGCTTCCGTTGCTGTGGGCACGTTGTTGTTCAGGGCGTGTGCAAAGGCCACCGGGTACTCCCCTCCGCGAATGTCCCCCGGCCTGCGGCCTCCTCCTTTATTTCGCTGCGTGGAGCACCCGATGCCCTGTGCACTGGGACACGCTCTTGGTGTACCGCTAATCAACGACCGCTCTTTGCAACGCACCCGCTGGCGGGGTGCCTTGCGCAGCGAAATAAAGGGGGAGGCCGCAGGCCGGAGGACATTCGCGGAGAAAGGTACCCCGTCGGCGGGTGCGCGCCCCGAACCAGACCGTGAACAACGCGCGTTCATCTAGGGCCTGTTAACACAATCGAAGTCCGTCGGCGATCAGCGCAAAGCTGATGAAGCCAAGGAACATTACGTCGAGC
>NZ_JBBCBV010000034.1:0-28216 GCF_037204045.1 Variovorax sp. CCNWLW225
GCGCAGCGAAATAAAGGAGGAGGCCGCAGGCCGGGGGACATTCGCGGAGAAAGGTACCCCGTCGGCGGGTGCGCACCCTGAACCTGAACCGTCCCGGACTCCCTAAGGGAAACCCCGTCTGCCTCGCCCTCACGCCCCCGAGATACTCCGGAAGTCACACCCGGACACCCCGAAGCGGGTCCACTCCAAAGGCGCAAACCCATGGCAGGCAAGAACTCGCTCTATCCGATTCCGCATCCGGCAAAGAAACCGTTCGTCGGCAACCTGCTGTCGATCGGGTCCGACTCTCCCGTGCTGGACATGTGGCGGATCGCGCAGGAGCTTGGCGGAATCTACTGGCTCGACATGCCGGGTATGCCGGTGATCGTGGTGTCGTCGCCCGCGCTGGTCGACGAGCTGTGCGAAGAGCCGCGTTTCGACAAGAGCACGCGGGGCGCGCTGCGCCGGTTGCGGGCCGCTTCGCACGGGCTGTTCACCTCCGACACGCACGAAGAAACCTGGTCCAAGCCGCACAACATTCTGTTGGCCAACTTCAGCCAGCGCGCAATGCAGGCCTACCACCCGATGATGCTGGACATTGCGAGCCAGCTGGTCACCAAATGGGAGCGCCTGAACTTCGACGAAGAGGTGGACGTGGTGCGCGACATGACCGCGCTCACCCTCGACACCATCGGCCTGTGCGGCTTTGGCTACCGCTTCAATTCGTTCTACCGCGAAGGTTTTCATCCCTTCGTCGATGCGATGGTGCGCACGCTCGAAACGGTGCAGAACCGCCGCGGCCTGCCGCTCGAGGAGCTCATGCTCAAGAAGGAGCTTGCGCAGCAGCGCAAGGACATCCGCTACATGCACAAGATGGTGGAAGACATCATCGAGGAGCGACGCGCGAGCGGCGCCGACATTGCCACCAAGCCCGACCTCCTGAGCTACATGATCGCCGGCGTGGACAAGAAGAGCGGCGAGCAGCTCACCGACAAGATGATCCGCGACGAGTGCATCGAGTTTCTCATCGCCGGTCATGAGACCACCAGCGGCCTGCTCTCGTTTGCGATCTACTTCCTGCTCAACAACCCCGAGGCCATGGCCAAGGCGCAGGCCGAGGTCGACAGCGTGCTGGGCGGCGACACCTCGCAGAAGCCCACCTATGCGCAGGTGAACCGGCTGACCTACGTGCTGCAGGTGCTGAAGGAGTCGCTGCGCCTGTACCCGACCGCGCCCGCGATCTCGATGCGTGCGAAGGAAGACACCACGATTGGCGGGCAGTACACGATCAAGAAGAACAACATGGTCATCATGCATGCGCTCGCGCTGCATCGCGACAAGGGCATCTGGGGCGAGAACGCAGACCAGTTCAACCCCGACAACTTCAGCCGCGAAGCCGAGCGCGAGCGGCCGGTCAACGCCTTCAAGCCCTTCGGCAACGGGCAACGCGCCTGCATCGGGCGGCAGTTCGCGCTTCAGGAGGCGGTGCTCACGCTGGGCATGATCCTGCAGCGCTTCAACCTGGTCGATCACACGGGCTACAAGCTCAAGATCAAGGAAGCGCTGACGATCAAGCCCGAGAACTTCAAGATCAAGGCGCTGCTGCGCGACCCGGCCTCGCGTCCACGCGGCAACGGCGAGATTGCCGCCACAACGCCGGATGCGCCGGCCAAACCCGCGGCACGCAAGCCGCAGGCCGCGCGCCATGGCACCTCGCTGCTGGTGCTGCAGGGCTCCAACCTGGGCACGGCCGAAGACCTGGCGCGCCAGCTGGCCGAGGCCGGCGAGCTGCGCGGCTTCTCCACGCAAGTGGCTTCGCTCGACGACTACGCTGAGCGGCTGCCGGCGAACGGCGCGGTCGCCATCGTCTGCGCCTCCTACAACGGCGTGGCGCCCGACAACGCCGCCGAGTTCCATCGGTGGCTCGACAAGGCCGACGACTCGCTCAACGGCGTGCGCTTCAGCGTGTTCGGCTGCGGCAATACCGATTGGGCCGCCACCTACCAGGCGGTACCGCGGCGCATCGACGAGCGGCTCGGGGCGCTGGGCGCCACGCGCGTGCATCCGCGCGGCGAAGGCGATGCGCGCGAAGACATGGACGGTGCGTTCCAGGACTGGAGCGATGCGCTCTGGCCCGAGCTGGTGAAGACCTTCGGCATCCAGGCCGGCGCCGACACACCCGCCGAGGCCGAGCCGCTCTACACGCTGGAAGAGCTGCCGCCCCCGCAGAAGAACGCGCTGGTCGATGCGCTCGGCGCGGTGGCGCTGCGCGTGGTGGAAAACCGCGAACTGCAAAGCCCCGGCGGCGACACGGGAAGCAGCCGCTCCACGCGCCATGTCGAACTGATGCTGCCCGAGGGCCTGAACTACGTGCCCGGCGATCACCTGAGCGTGGTGCCGCGCAACAGCCCCGCGCAGGTGGAGCGTGCGATGGCGCGCTTCGGGTTCGACCGCTCCGCGCATGTGCGGCTGCATGCCGCGGCCGGCCGAAAGGCGGCATTGCCGGTCGACCAGGTGGTGGCGGTCGACCGCCTGCTGGGCGACTACGTCGAGCTTCAGGATGTGGCCACACGCAAGCAGATCGCCACGCTCGCCGCCTATACGGAGTGCCCGTTCACCAAGCCCAGGCTCATGGCGCTCTCCGGCAGCGACGAGGCTTCGCAGGCCGCCTACAGGGCCGAGGTGCTGCACAAGCGCAAGTCGCTGCTCGACCTGCTCGAGGAGCACCGCGCCTGCCAGGTGCCGTTCGCGGTGTTTCTTGAAATGCTGTCGCCGCTCTCGCCGCGGTATTACTCAATTTCGTCGTCGCCCTCGATGACGCCGGGGCGATGCAGCGTCACAGTGGGCGTGGTGAGCGCACCGGCGCTTTCGGGCAACGGCACCTTCGAGGGCGTGTGCTCCAACTACCTGGCGCGCGCGGAAGCGGGCGACACGGTGCACGGCGTGATTCGCGAAACCACGGCCGAAGGCTTTCGCCTGCCCGAGGACGCGCAGCGCCCGCTCATCATGATCGGCCCCGGCACCGGCCTTGCGCCGTTTCGCGGCTTTCTGCAGGAGCGCGCGGCGCGCGTCGAGCGGGGCGAAGCGCTGGGCGATGCAATGCTGTTCTTCGGCTGCCGGCACCCGGAGCAGGATTTCATTTATGCAGAAGAACTCAAGGCCTGGTCGCACCGCGGCCTGATGAAGCTGCACACGGCCTTCTCGCGCTCGGGCGAACGCAAGGTGTATGTGCAAGACCTCATCCGCGAGCAGGGCGCGGCCGTGTGGAAGCTGCTCGAAGCGGGGGCGGTGATCTATGTGTGCGGCGACGGCTCGCGCATGGAGCCCGACGTGCGGCGCACGCTCGCCGACCTGGCCCGCGAACATGGGCACGACAGCAATGCCTGGATGGACAGGATGATTGCCGACCAGCGCTACGTGCTCGACGTGTGGGCCGGGGCCTAGGCCCCGCGGCCCAGCTCAGACCTCGCGGTCTGGATCGGGATAGACCAGCGGCCCGAGCAGGCCGCGGTTGAAGGGCTTCCACTTGCCCTCCGGCTGCGCAAGGCGGTCGGCCACCGCGTAGAGCACGGCGGGATGGCCGCCGAGCCCCAGATGGCTTGCCACCACCTCGATGTTCTCGGCCTTGGGGCCGGGCTTTTCAAGGCTGCAGCGCCACGCGACGACACCGTCGGTGCGGCTGAAGATCGACGTGGTGGGCACCGGCGGCGTGGGCTGCACGAACTTCATGCGGCGCGGGTCGTGCGAGCTCTGGCCGCTCACGCCTTCGTACACACGCCATGCGTTGGTTGCGCGCGGGCTGCCGGAGAACGGGCTGCCCAGGGTGATGACGTTGCGCACCAGGTCGGGCTGGGCAGATGCCAGAAGCCGCGCATAGATGCCGCCCAAGCTCCAGCCGATCACGCTGACCTTCTGGCCGCTCTTTTCATGCAGCGACTTGAGGAGCGCAAGCATGCCGTCTTCCACGCCTTCGCGCGGACCGAAGTTACGGCCCAGGCCCCAGCCGTGTGCGTCGTAGCCGCGGCTGCGCAGATAGCGGCGCAGCAGCAGCGTGGAGCCGTCGCCCGCCACGAGCCCCGGCAACACGATCACCGGATGCCCGTCGCCGCGCGGCGTGAGCTGCAGCAGCGGCCACATCGCGACGCCGGCACTCGTTTCCCAGATTGCGCGCGCTTCGGCCAGCATCAGCAGGCCCGACGGTGGCGCAATGTGGTCTCGGGTGGCGGTGGTCATGAGGGCGGCGTTCCTGTCTATTTCTGTTTCGCTGTTGTGTGGGACGAGCATGGCGAACGAAAGTTTCACCGCCTCGTCGGACAACTGCGATGTTTATCCGAGGTATTTGCCCCGCAGGTAATCAAGGTAAGCCCTCGATTCGCTGGAAACATACGGGGAAATCAAGGTGAGCGTGTAAAAAGCCGCCAATCCCGGGTCGGCCTGCGCCAGCGCATCGCGCCCCGGCACCAGGCGCTCGAACGAGAGCCAGCAGGTGGTGGTGAAAACCATCTGCAACGCCAATATGCGCGCCTGCTCCGCGCTGGTCTGGATGACGCCCGACGCCACCAACCCTTCGCACAGTGCCTGGGCCGCGAGCAGGTTCTGCGCAGTGAGCGCCTGCGCACGCTGGCCGAGCGCCGGGTATTCGCCCGCCAGAAAAGCCATGTCGCGGTAGATGAAGCGGTATTCGTCAATGGCCTCGAAGCGCAGGTGCAGCGCAAGCCAGAGGTCGTCGATGGCGGCAATCGAATCGGAAGAGCCATTGAGCACCTCGAGCCGCTGCTCGAAGCGCCTGAACAGCCACTCGACGATCAGCTGCTTGGCCTTGAAGTGATAGTGCAGGTTGCCCGGACTCATGCCGAGCTCGGCCGCAATCTTGTGGGTGGACACCGCCGCAAGGCCTTCCGCATTGAACAGCGCAAGGCTGGTCTGCAGGATGCGATCGCGCGTGGTGTTGGAACTGGCCACAACCGGCTGGTGCGTGCGTCGGTGTTCGCTGGGCCTGGGGCTCAGCGCTTGCCGCTGCCGCGCGGGCTGGCGTTCTTTGGTTCGAGCTCGGCAAGGCGTTCGCGCAGCCGGGCCACTTCCGTACGCAGTGCCTGCACTTCTTGCACGCTGGGCATGCCGAGCCGCTCCAGGGCGGTGGCCACGCGCTGGTCGAACACGTCTTCGAACTTGCGCAGGCCAAAACTGTCGAGGCTCGGAAAGCCGCGCGTGAGCGGCGCCTTGGCGGCGCCAGCGGTTGCGTCGAGCTTGCCCTGGCCAATGCCGAGCAAGCCTTCAATCACGTTGGCCTGGCGCTTGGCGACGTCGTCGCGCACGTTGCCAAGGGCTTTCAGGCCCGCGCGAAGCAGGCCCTCGGCGCCGCCGGTCTTTTCGGCGGGCCGGGGCTTGGGTGCAGCAGCAGATTTCTTCTTTGCCGCCGCAGCCGTTTTCCTGGCTGCGGGCGCCTTTTTGGCCGCGGAGGCTTTCTTCGCAGGCGCCGCCCTCTTCTTCAGATCGTCAGTCGAATCAGTCGAACGGGGTCGGGTCGCCATGCGTTGTTTGCTCCAGGGTCAGGTCAGACCGCCTTGCGGGCGGCGGTGCGGCGAACCGGCTTCTTGGCGGCGGCCGCCTTGGCCTTCACGGTGCGCACAGGCTTGGCTTCTTCAGTGCCGCTCACGCGCACTTCGATCTGCTTGGCACCGGCCGCAATCTTGTCGGCAATTTGCACCGACACGTTGGCGATCGGCTGGTTCAGCGCGTTGAACGACTTGACCACCGAGGTGACCACAGGCGACTCGACACCTGCCACGCGGCCGGCCACGGCTTCGATGCCGCTCGTGGTGCCAGCAGCGACGCGGTCCATCACCGAGACGATGCGGCCGGTGTCGATGTCCAGGCGATTGGCCAGGAAGCCGTTGATCTTTTCCTGCGCGCCGATCAGGTTGGCCTTGACCTGCTCGCTCACCAGCGGAATCTGGCGGCTGCCCAGGAATTCGGTGTAGCGCGAAGCAGCGCCGCCGAGCAGGCGATGAACGCCGGCGCGGTAGGCACCCACCAGGGTCTTGCCGGCGTCGTTGTACTGGCCGATGACGTGGATGGCGGCGGAAGAGAAGGAGGCTTGCGTGGTCATGTGACGATTTCCTGGAAGTTGAACGTTCGCGGGATTCGCGATGGGGTGATCTTCTTCCGGAGTGCCTAGGCCTGAAAAGCTAGAACTGTGGGAAAACTAGTCCAACTGCCCCAATTTCCGGCCAAGGGCCTGCCGACCATCATGCCGCAGCAGCCACCCTGGCGCGCTTGGCAGCCGGCGCGGCGGGCCTGCGGGGCGCGGCCTTGGTCGGGGCCGTCTTGATCGGCGCCTTCCTGGCGGGCGCCTTGGCGACCGTTGTCTTTGCCGCCGCCGGCTTCTTCGCTGCCACCTTCTTTGCCGCGGGCTTCGGCACGGCCTTCGGGGCAGCCTTCGCAGCGGGCTTGGCCGCAGCCTTCACGACAGGCGCCGGCTCAGGGGCAGCCGCAGCCTTCGCAGGCGCAGCACCCGCAGCCGCCGGATGCGTCTGCGTCAGGTCCATCAGCAGCTTGTGTTCAGCCAGCATGTAGTCGCCGATCTCGGTGATGTCCGGCACCGCGCGGCGGCAGGCAATGAGGCCGTAGTCCATGCGCCCGTTGTAGCTCTGCACCGTCACGTTCAAAGCCGTGCCGTGGCTCGCAATGGAGACCGGGTAGTAGCTGGTGACCAGTGCGCCCGCAAAGTACATGGGGAACGGCGCGCCCGCCACGTTCGAAATGGCCACGTTGGCCGCCGGCGGCAGCAGGTTCACCAGGCCCGAGCGGCCGACCATCGACGCGATGCCCGACACCAGCCAGGGCGCCGCGAAGGTCGGAAAGTCGTCGAGGATCATGGCCTTGAAGCGGTTCATCGTCGACTTCGACGCGTTCGACGACGCGTTGATCGCCTTCAGCCGCTGCACCGGGTCCGTGATGTCGGTGGCCAGGCTCACCAGGATCATGCTGGCCTGGTTGTTGGCGGTCTCGTCGCCGGCTTCGCGCAGGCTCACGGGCACGCCGGCCACCAGCGGCTTGGCGGGCAGCTCGTTGTTGTCGGCCAGGTAGTGGCGCAGCGCGCCGGCCACCGTGGCCATGACCACGTCGTTGAGCGACACGCCGAAGTGCTTGGCAATGTGCTTGGTCTCGGCCAGCGAAATGGTGCGGCCCGCAAACGTGCGCTGGTTGGTGATCGACACGTTCAGCGAGGTGCGCGGCGCAAAGAGGTTGAACTTCTTCGGCGCGGTGGCGGCGTCTTTCTCGGCCGCTTTCTCGTCGGGCTTGGCCAGGCCGCCGAGCGCGCGCGCAATGGCCGGCGCCATCTTGAAAAGCTTGACGTACTGCTGCGCCGTGTTGCGCAGCGCCGCGGTCGCGAGCTCGGCCATGCCAAGCTGGTAGCCGCTGCTGCGCGGGCGTGCGCGCGGCGGCTTCACCACGCGCCCCGTCGCCTCCAGGTCGAAGATGGCCTTGCCCAGCGCCACGCCGGCCTGCCCGTCGATGCCCGCATGGTGCACCTTGGTGTACAGAGCCACCTGCCCGCTCTTGAGCCCGTCGATGATGAAAAACTCCCACATCGGGCGGCTGCGGTCGATGAGCGTGGAATGCAGTCGCGCCACGTATTGCTGCAGCTGCCGGTTGGTGCCGGGCTTGGGCAGCGTGATGTGGCGCACGTGGTAGTCGATGTCGATGTCGTCGTCTTCCACCCACACCGGGTTGGTCATGTCGAAGGGCATGAGCGCGAGCTTGCGCGTGAACACGTCGGCCAGGTGGATGCGGCTGGCCATGAACTGCTTGGCGTCTTCGTAGAAGTCGCCCTTGTAGCCCTTGGGCAGGTCGAGCACGTTGAGCGAGCCCACGTGCATCGGCATCTCCGGGGTCTCCAGGTGCAGGAAGGTGGCATCAAGACCGCTCAGGTGTTTCATGTGACATGTCTCCTTGTGTGCGCAGGCGCCGTTCGGCAGGATACCCGTGGGCAGCCTCGCGAACCGGGGCGAAAACGTCGAACGCGGGTTTGTCCCGAGCCCATGCACGCGCTATGAATTCAATAGCTTCCGCCCTGCCGCAGGGGGCATGCACGCTTTCACACCGGATTCGTACACTGCGGCCATGACCTCAACTTCTTCTTCCATGCAGACCGACGAGTTCCTGTGGCTCGAAGACATCGACGGAGCCGAACAGCTCGACTGGGCCCGGCAGCACAACGCGAAGACGGTGCAGCGCTACGCGCAGTCGCCCGCCTTCGAGCGGCTGGAGAAAGGCATTCTCGAAGTGCTCGATTCGGACGACCGCATTCCGATGGTGCGCAAGATCGGCCCGTTGTTCTACAACTTCTGGCGCGACAAGAAGAACCCCAAGGGCCTGTGGCGCCGCACCACGCTGGCCGAATACCGCAAGCCGCAGCCCGCCTGGGAGACCGTGATCGACCTCGACGCGCTGGCCGAGGCCGACAAGGAGAACTGGGTGTGGCACGGCGCGCAGTGCCTGCAGCCCGAATACAAGCGCTGCCTGGTTTCGCTCTCGCGCGGCGGTGCCGACGCCAACGTGGTGCGCGAGTTCGACCTGGAGCTCAAGCAGTTCGTCGAAGGCGGCTTCACGCTGCCCGAGGCCAAGAGCAACGTGGCGTGGAAGGACATCGACCACCTCTATGTGGCCACCGACTTCGGCCCGGGCTCGATGACCAGCTCGAGCTACCCGCGCATCGTCAAGGAATGGAAGCGCGGCACGCCGCTGGAGAGTGCACTGACCGTGTACGAAGGCAGCGCCGACGACATGACCGTGAGCGCCTGGCGCGACAACACGCCGGGCTTCGAGCGCGACTTCGTCTCGCGCCAGATGGACTTCTACGACAGCGAAACCTGGCTGCGCCACGCCGACGGCCGGCTCGTGAAGATCGACGTGCCCGACGATTCCAACGCCGACATCACCCGCGAATGGATGCTGGTCGAGCCGCGCAGCCCCTGGACCGTGGGCGGCACCACCTACAAGCCGGGCTCGCTGCTGGCCGCGAAGTTCGACGACTACATGGCGGGCAAGCGCGAGCTCACCGTGCTGTTCGAGCCCAATGACACCACCGCGCTCGACGACCATTCGTGGACCCGCAACCACCTGATCCTGAACGTGATGCACGACGTGGTGAACAAGCTCGAAGTGCTCACCCCGCAGGCCGGTGAATGGAAGCGCGAAAGCCTGGGCGGCGCGCCCGAGCTTTCGACCATTGCGGCCGGCGGCATCGACGAAGACGAGAACGACGACTATTTTCTGACCGTGAGCGGCTTCCTGCAGCCGACCACGCTGTACATGGGCACCATCGGCAAGGGCGAGCCCGAGCCGCTGAAAGACAGCCCAGCATTCTTCGACGCCTCCGGCTACCGTGTGAGCCAGCACTTCGCCACCTCGAAGGACGGCACGCGCGTGCCGTACTTCGAAATCGCGCCGAAGAACCTGCAGGCCGACGGCAAGAACCCGACTCTGCAATACGCCTACGGCGGCTTCGAAATATCGCTGCAGCCCAGCTACAGCGGCGCCATCGGCCGTGCATGGCTCGAACAGGGCGGCGTGTACGTGGTTGCCAACATCCGCGGCGGCGGCGAGTACGGCCCGCGCTGGCACCAGGCCGCATTGCAAGAGAACCGCCTGCGCACCTGTGAAGACTTCGCGGCCGTTTCGGAGCACCTCATCGCGCGCAACATCACCTCGCCGCGGCACCTGGGCGCCATGGGCGGCAGCAACGGCGGCCTGCTGATGGGCAACATGCTCACGCTGTACCCGCAGCTCTACGGCGCCATCGTGAGCGAAGTGGCGCTGCTCGACATGAAGCGGTACACGCACCTGTCGGCCGGCGCCTCGTGGATTGCCGAATACGGCGACCCCGACCAGCCGGAGGAATGGGCGTGGATCAAGGCTTTCTCGCCGTATGAGAATGCGAAGAAGGGCCAGCCCTACCCGCCCGCGCTCTTCACCACATCGACCCGCGACGACCGCGTGGGACCGGTGCATGCGCGCAAGATGTACGCAAAGCTGGCCGCCATGGGCTACGACGCCAGCTTCTACGAGAACATGGAAGGCGGCCACAGCGCGGCAACGGACAACAGGGAGTCCGCCTTCATGGACGCCTTGGGCTACGCCTACCTGTGGAAGCACATCGGGCCATCGACATGAGCAATGACAACGGCATCACCCTCGAACTGATCGGCGCGCCCACCGACATCGGCGCCAGCGTGCGCGGCGCCGGCATGGGGCCCGACGCCCTGCGCGTGGCCGGCCTGCCGGAGGCGCTGGCGCGGCAGGGCTTTGCGGTGCTCGACCGCGGCAACCTCGCGGGCCCGGCCACACCGTGGACCGCCCCTGCCAACGGCCTGCGCCACCTGGACGAAGTGATCGCGTGGAACCGCTCGGTGTATGCCGCGGTCGACACGGCACTGGGCCTCGGCCATGTGCCGCTCATGATGGGCGGCGACCATTGCCTGGCCATCGGCTCCATCAGCGCCGTGGCCTGGCATGCGCGCAAACGCGGCAAGAAGCTGCGCGTGCTGTGGCTGGACGCGCACTCCGACGTGAACACCGAAACCACCAGCCCGAGCGGCAACCTGCACGGCATGCCGGTGTCGTGCCTGCTGGGCCACGGGCCCGCGGTGCTCACCGGCTGGAGCGGCGAGCGCGCGGCGCTGGAGCACGATGCCATCCGCTTCATCGGCATCCGCAGCGTCGATGCGGACGAGAAGGAGGCCATTCGCACGCTGGGGCTCAACGTGTTCGACATGCGCCACATCGACGAGCACGGCATGCGCACCACCATGACCGAGGCGCTGCAGGACGTGGACGAAGACACCCACCTGCACGTGAGCTTCGACCTCGACTGCCTCGACCCGAACATCGCGCCCGGCGTGGGTACCGGCGTGCGCGGCGGCCCCACCTACCGCGAGATGCAGCTGTGCATGGAGATGATTGCCGACACCGGCCGGCTCGGCTCGCTCGACGTGGTGGAGCTCAACCCGGCGCTCGATGTGCGCAACCAGACCGGAGAGGTGGCGGTGGAGCTGATCGAAAGCCTGTTCGGAAAGTCGACGCTGGTGCGCTGACTGCCCTGACGCGGGCGTGGACGCGCGGTCAGCCCGGGCTGGGCACCGGCTTCACCGGAAAGGTGGTGGCCGGCGCAGCGGGGTTCAGCGGCGCGGCCGGCCGCGGCGCTTCGGGCGCGACACTGGGAACTTCAGGCTCTTCGCCGCCCTGCCCTTCGAGAAAGCGGTCGAGCAGCGCAAAGAAGCGGTCGTAGAACAGCTCGTCCGTGAGGGTTTCGCTGGCCACCTTGACCATGGCGTCGTCGCTGCCCGCAAAAGGCAGCGAGAGCGAACCGATGGCGCCCACGCCCAGGCTGGCCGAGTTGTTGACCTTCTTGATGCCGTAGCGGTCTTGCAGCGCGGTGGCAAAGGCCACGGTGCTCCGCTTGCCGGACTTGCCGCCTTCGCGTGCGCACACCACGCGAAACTCCACTTCCACATGCACCTCGGCCGCCGGCTGGAAGCTCTTGCGGCCCGTCACCAGGTCGGTGTTGGCCGCGTTGATCATGTAGCCCTGGCTCAGCAGCGCGCGCCGCGCGGCTTCACAGGTCTGGGCTTCTGTGGCGGCGTAGGTGCGCGTGTGAGTGGTGGTGGAGTCGAACTCCTCGGTCTCGTAGGAAACGCGGCGCGAGCTGCTGCTGCCGCAGCCGGCGAGCACCAAGGCTGACAGCAGCCCGAGCGCGAGAACCTTGAAACGAAAAGCAGAAAAGACAGAAGAAGAGAAATTGGGGTGCATGGTCGTCTTGAAGCGGCGGCGAATGCTAACCGGCTGGCCTTGCAGCGCCGCCGGCGAAGCTTCGAGCATTGCGCCGCGCCAGTGTTCCCGGCAGCGCAAGAGAATTTTCAGGACCAGTGCAGCACGAAGTGCGCGCGCCCCCGCGTTGCGGCAATGAGCCGCGCATTGGGCGCATCGGTGGCGGCCACCCAGTCGCGTGCGGCTTCGGGGCTGCGGCCGAACTGCTGGTGGCGCTTCAGCAGCCGCTCTTCACGCACCGCATCGTCGATGTCGACATACCAGACCTCGTCGAGCATGGCTGCGGCGCCCGCCCAGGGCCCGGCATCGTGCAGCAGGTAGTTGCCTTCGGTGATGACCAGCTGGGTCTCAGGCAGCACCGCAATGGCGCCGGCAATCGGCTCCTCGATCTCGCGGCGGAATTCGGGCGCGTACACGATGGGATCGCCCGGCCTCTGCTCGCGCAGCCGCTGCAGCAGCGCAACGTAGCCGGCGCTGTCGAAGGTGTCGGGGGCGCCCTTGCGGCCGGCGCGGCCGAGCCGTTGCAGCTCGACATTGGCCAGGTGAAAACCGTCCATCGGCACGACCTGCGCGCGGTCTGCGCCTGCAGCCCGGAGCAACGCCGATGCAAGCGTGGACTTGCCCGCGCCGGGCGCGCCGACGAGGCCGAGCAGCTTGCGCTGGCCGCCGGCCATCAGGGCCTGCAGGCGGGCCAGGCCGTCTGCGGGAATCGAGGGGAGTTGTTGCTCGGGGGTGGTGCTCATCCCCCGAGCGTACAACCTTGCTTCAGCGAATCAGGGGTACAGGCCGCGTTCCTGGCGAGCCATCAGGATGCGCTCGCAAGCCACCGCGTAGGTGGCGGTGCGCAGCGTGATCTTGTGCTTGTCCGCCGTGTCCCAGATCTGGTTGAGCGCGTTCATCATGATGCGGTCGAGCCGCACGTTGATCTCGTCCTCGTCCCAGAAGAAGGACGAGAAGTCCTGCACCCATTCGAAGTAGCTCACCGTGACACCGCCGGCGTTGCAGATCACGTCGGGCACCACCAGCACGCCGCGTTCGGCCAGGATGTCGTCGGCCTGCGATACCGTAGGGCCGTTGGCGCCTTCGAGCACCAGCTTGGCCGATGTCTTCTGCGCGCGCTCGGCCGTGATCTGCCCTTCGAGCGCGGCCGGAATCAGGATGTCGCACGCCGTGTCCCAGAAGGCTTCGTTCGGTACCACGTCGCCGCCCTTGAAGGCGACCACGCCTTCCTTGTTGGCAATGGGAATGAGCTTTGCCAGGTCGAGGCCGTTGGTGTTGACGATGGTGCCGGTGTGGTCCTGCACGGCCACGATCTTGGCGCCCGCTTCGGCAAAGAGTTCGGCCGCCACCGAGCCCACGTTGCCAAAGCCCTGCACCGCAATGCGCGCACCGCGCAGGTCCATGCCCAGGCGGCGGGCCGCCTCGCGGCCGGTAACGAACACGCCGCGGCCCGTGGCCTTGACGCGGCCGAGCGAGCCGCCCAGGTGCAGCGGCTTGCCGGTAACCACGCCCGTGGCGGTGCCGCCCACGTTCATCGAATACGTGTCCATCATCCAGGCCATGATCTGGCCGTTGGTGTTGACGTCGGGCGCGGGAATGTCGGTGTGCGGGCCGATGATGATGCCGATCTCGCTGGTGTAGCGGCGGGTGATCTTTTCGAGCTCTTGCAGCGAAAGCTTCTTCGGATCGACGCGGATACCGCCCTTGGCGCCGCCGTACGGCAGGTTGACCGCGGCGGTCTTGATGGTCATCCAGGCCGACAGGGCCATCACTTCTTCGAGCGTGACGTCGGGGTGAAAGCGCACGCCGCCCTTGCCCGGGCCGCGGCTCATGTTGTGCTGCACGCGGTAGCCCTCGAAGTGGGCGATGGTGCCGTCGTCCATCTCGATCGGCACGTCGACGATCAGCGCGCGCTTGGGCCGCTTGAGCGTTTCGACCCAGCGGGCCAGCGGGCCGAGGTACGGCACCACGCGGTCGACCTGCGAGAGGTAGGTGCCCCAGGGGCTGTTGGCGGTCGGATTGACGAAGGAGAGCTTTTCACTCATGAGAGAACCCTTGGTTTGAACGGATGGCCGCAACGATAGACCTCTCGCGCCCGGTGCGCCATGGCTTATGCGCGCCGCGAAGGCGGTTATGCAAGAGAGGTTTGACCCTGCGGGCGCCCGTGCCGGCCCGGCGAAAACAAAGGCGTTCCTTCCGCCGCGCTAGGCAACGGCGCTCAGCAGCGCGGCATTGCCCCCGGCCGCCGTGGTGTTGACCGTGACCGTCTGCTCGGCGCAAAAGCGATACAGGTAGTGCGGCCCGCCGGCCTTGGGCCCTGTGCCGCTCAGCCCTTCGCCGCCGAAAGGCTGCACACCGACCACCGCGCCGATGATGTTGCGGTTCACGTAGATGTTGCCTACATGCGCGCGCGAGGCCAGCGCCTGGGCGCGCGAATCGATGCGGGTCTGAATGCCGAGCGTGAGGCCGTAGCCCAGCGCGTTGATGCGATCGATCACCTCCGCGGGGTCGCTCAGCGCGCCATGGCCCCAGCGCGCAATCTGCAGCACCGGGCCGAAGATCTCGCTGGTCACGCTTTCGATGGAAGACACCTCGTAGGCCTGCGGCGCGATCAGGTTGCCTTCCGCATCCGTTGTAGAAGAAGCCGGCGCGAGAAGACGCTTGGCCTCCGAATCCAGCCGCTTCAGATGGCGCCGGATGTTGTCGGCCGCTTCGCTGTCGATCACCGGGCCCACATCGGTCGAGAGCAGCGCCGGGTCGCCGGCCACCAGTTCCCCGGCCGCGCCGCGAATCATTTCGATCACCGCGTCCGCAATGCCGTCGTGCAGCACCAGCAGCCGCAATGCCGAGCAGCGCTGCCCGGCCGAACGGAATGCACTCTGCACCACAGCATCGACCACCTGCTCGGGCAGCGCGCTCGAGTCGACCAGCATCGCGTTGATGCCGCCGGTCTCCGCAATCAGTGGCACGATGGGGCCGTCCTTGGCGGCCAGCGCGCGGTGAATGATGCGCGCCACCTGCGTCGAGCCGGTGAACACCACCCCTGCCACGCCCGGCGCGGCGACCAGCGCGGCACCCACCGTTTCACCCGGGCCGTGCAGCAGTTGCAGCGCATCGGCCGGCACGCCGGCAGCGTGCAGCAGCTTCACGGCATCGAGCGCGACGGCGGGCGTTTGCTCGGCCGGCTTGGCCAGCACCGTGTTGCCGGTGGCAAGCGCGGCCGCCACCTGGCCCATGAAGATTGCCAGCGGAAAATTCCACGGACTGATGCACACCCAGGGACCGCGCGCGGTGAGCCGCAGTTCGTTGCTCTCGCCCGTGGGGCCGGGGAGCGCCATGGGCTGCATGATGCGCTCGGCTTCGTCCGCGTAGTAGCGCAAGAAGTCGATGGCCTCGCGCACCTCGGCCACCGCATCGCCCCAGGTCTTGAACGCCTCTTTCACCAGCAGCGCGCAGAAGCGCGGCAGTTCGCGCTGCAGTGCATCGGCGGCTTGGCGCAGCATGGCGGCGCGAGCCTCGACCGGCGTCTTGCGCCAGTGGCGAAAGCTGGCTGCACTGCGGGCGACGGCTTTCGCCGCGCTGGTCGGGTCGAACTCTTCGACCCGGGGCACAGCGGTGGCATGCAGCGCCGCGAGCAGCGGCGCGCGCATCGACTCGACAGCAAGGTCCACGCCCTCGCTGTTGCGCCGCGCAGGCGGCGGGCCGAAGAGCGCGGGCGGCAGCGGCAAGGCGGGGTTCGTCGGTTCGAGCCAGAGCGGGGACATGAGCAGTTCGTCGATGTCCACGTCTTCGTCGCCCAGCTGGTTCACGAACGATGAATTGGCGCCGTTCTCGAGCAGGCGCCGCACAAGGTAGGCGAGCAGGTCCTTGTGCTGGCCCACGGGCGCATATACGCGCACCGGCGCGGGGGTGCTCTTCATCACTTCGCGGTAGACGCCCTCGCCCATGCCATGCAGGCGCTGCAGTTCGAAGGGTGCCTGCGCCGCCTCGGCCATTTGCAGGATGGCGGCGATGGTGCCCGCGTTGTGCGTGGCGAACTGCGGATAGATCGCGTCGGGCGCCGAAAGCAGCGCGCGCGCGCAGGCCAGGTAGCTGATGTCGCTGTGGTGCTTGTGCGTGAAGACCGGGTAGTGCGGCAGGCCGAGCTCCTGCGCACGCTTGATCTCGGCATCCCAGTAGGCACCCTTCACCAGGCGGCACATCAGCCGCAGGCCGTGTTTGCGCGCCACCGACGTGACATGCTCGATGAGTTCGAGCGCGCGCGTCTGGTAGGCCTGCAGCGCAAGCCCAAAGCCGCGCCACTGCGGCTGTTCAGCGGCCACGCGCGCGGCCAGCGCCTCGAACACATCGAGCGACAGCTCGAGCCTGTCGACCTCTTCGGCGTCGATGGTGAGGTTGAGGTTGGCAGCCGCTGCCAACTCGCACAGCTGCCACACGCGCGGCACCAGTTCGCGCATCACCCGCTCGTGCTGCGCATATTCGTAGCGCGAGTGCAGCGCGCTCAGTTTGATGGAAATGCCGTCGTTGTGCTCGGGCGCACGGGCCGCATCGGCACCGGCCGCAATGGCGCCGATGGCGTGCGTGTAGCTGTCGAGGTAGCGCAGCGCATCCGCATCGGTACGCGCGCCTTCGCCGAGCATGTCGTAGCTGAAGCGCAGTGCGTCCTGCTTGCGATGCGCCGAGCGGGCCTCGTCCATGGCCTCTGCAATGGTCTGGCCCAGCACGAACTGGCGCCCGAGCAGTTGCACCGCGCGCAGCGTGGCGGCCACCACCGTGCGCGCGCCGAGCTTGGCCATGAGGCCGGGCGGGTGGTCGCCTTCGGGCAAGAACTTCTTCGACATCGCGATGGCGGCGGAAGACAGGCGCGACAGTGTTGAATCGGCCGTGCCTTCGAAATCGGCGCGGCCCAGCTGATCGGCCGTGAGCGCAATGGCCGTGGCGGCATCGGGCACGCGAAGCAGTGCCTCGGCCAGGCGCATGAGCGCCAGGCCCTCGGCACTGGAGATCGGGTATTCGCGCAGCAGGCTTTCCATGGCCCAGAACGGCGGCGGGTGGCGGCGCACCGCCTCCACCCACGGCCTGGCGGCAGTGGCTGCCGCAGCCCAGTCGAGTGCGCCTTCGAGCGAGGCGAGCCTGTGAGATACGACATCCGCTTCTGGGCGGTAGGGGGTGGGCAGGTGCATGGCAGTTCCTTGGTTCTATCCCCTATGGTCTTTGGATATAGGCCGAATCTTTTGCCAAAAAACAAGGTGCAAACCGGATAATTCACCAATGCCCGACCTGGACCTGGACCGCATCGATCTCCGGCTACTGAAGATTCTTCAGGAAGACGGCCGCATCACCAACCTCAAGTTGGCCGAGGCGGTGGCGCTCTCGCCCACCGCGGTGCTGGCGCGGGTGCAGCGGCTCACGCGCGAGGGCTTCATCCAGGGTTACGAGGCGCGGCTCGATCCGCACAAGCTCGGGCGGGGCCTTACGGTGTTCGTGGAAATTCTGCTCGACCGCACCACCCCCAACGTGTTCGACCAGTTCAAGGCCGCCGTTCACGCGCGCGACGAAATCATGGAATGCCACATGGTTGCGGGCGGCTTCGACTACCTGCTCAAGACCCGCATGGCCGACATGGCGGCGTACCGCGACTTTGCCGGCACAGTGCTGTGGCAACTGCCCGGCGTGCGCGAAACGCGCACCTACGCGGTGATGGAAGAAGTGAAGAGCAGCGCGCGGCTGCCGCTCGCGCTGTAGCTCACCGATAGGCTCAGGCCGGTTTGCGAGGGCGCCCGCCGAAGATGGCCGTGCCGATGCGAACCATCGTGCTACCTGCGCTGACGGCCGCCTCCAGGTCGGCGCTCATGCCCAGCGAAAGCGTGTCGACTTCGATGCCCGCGGCCCGAATGGCGTCGTAAACGGCGCGGGCGCGCAGGCACAGTTCGCGCTGCGCGGCGAAATCCGGCGCCGGCTCGGGAATGGCCATGACCCCGCGCAGCTGCAAATGTGGCAAAGCCGCCACAGCGCGCGCAAGCGGCAAAGCCTCTTCCGGAGGCACGCCTGACTTGTTGGCGCCGCCATCCACATTGACCTGCAGGCACACCTGCAGCGGCGGCAAATGCGCCGGCCGCTGGGCCGAAAGGCGCTCGGCAATCTTGAGCCGGTCGATGCTGTGCACCCAGTCGAAATGCTCGGCCACGGGCCGCGTCTTGTTGCTTTGCAGAGGGCCGATGCAGTGCCACTCGAGCTCCGCGCGCAGATCCGAAAGCGCCTCGATCTTGTCCAGGCCTTCTTGCACATAGTTCTCGCCGAACGCCCGCTGGCCGGCCGCATGAGCCTCGCGCACGGCCTCCGGACCGAAGGTCTTGGACACCGCCAGCAGCCGGACTTCGGCCGGGTTGCGCCCCTCGGAGGCGCAGGCCCTTTCGATCCGGTTCTTTACTTGCTGGAGGTCGTCGCCAATCATCGTCATAATCGTCCAAAATCGTATCAAAACGTCACCGAACTCGAGCCGAGGATCCCCGTGGACATTACCCAACTGCTGGCATTCAGCGTCAAGAACAAAGCATCCGACCTGCATTTGTCGGCCGGCCTGCCGCCCATGATTCGCGTCCATGGCGACGTGCGGCGCATCAACGTCGATGCGCTCGACCACAAGGCGGTGCACGCCATGGTGTACGACATCATGAGCGACACCCACCGCAAGCACTACGAAGAGTTTCTGGAGGTCGACTTCTCGTTCGAGATCGACGGCCTGGCGCGCTTCCGCGTGAATGCGTTCAACCAGGCGCGCGGCGCGGCCGCGGTGTTCCGGACCATTCCTTCGAAGATCCTGACGCTGGAGCAGCTCAACGCGCCCAAGATTTTCGCGGAACTGGCGCTCAAGCCGCGCGGCCTGGTGCTGGTGACGGGCCCCACGGGCTCGGGCAAGTCGACCACGCTGGCCGCGATGGTCAACTACCTGAACGAAAACGAGTACGGCCACATCCTCACGGTGGAAGACCCGATCGAATTCGTGCACGAATCGAAGAAGTGCCTGATCAACCAGCGCGAAGTGGGGCCGATGACGCTGTCGTTCTCGAACGCGCTGCGCTCTGCCCTGCGCGAAGACCCGGACGCCATCTTGGTGGGCGAGCTGCGCGACCTGGAAACCATTCGCCTGGCCATGACCGCGGCCGAAACGGGCCACCTGGTGTTCGGCACGCTGCACACCTCGTCGGCCGCCAAGACCATCGACCGGATCATCGACGTGTTCCCGGGCGAGGAAAAGGAAATGATCCGCGCCATGCTGTCGGAGTCGCTGCAGGCCGTGATTTCGCAAACGCTGTGCAAGACCAAGGACGGCCAGGGCCGCGTGGCGGCGCACGAGATCATGCTGGGCACGCCGGCCATCCGCAATTTGATTCGCGAGGCCAAGGTGGCGCAGATGTATTCGGCCATCCAGACCGGCCAGGGCTCGGGCATGCAGACGCTGGACCAGAACCTGACCGACCTCGTGCGCCGCAATGCCATTTCGGCGGCGGAAGCACGCGGCAAGGCCAAGATCCCAGAAAATTTCCCTGGCTGATCCACAGCCCTTCGGAGTACCGACATCATGGAACGCGATCAAGCCAGCCAGTTCATCAACGACCTGCTCAAGCTCATGGTGAGCCGCAACGGCAGCGACTTGTTCATTACGGCGGACTTTCCGCCCGCCATCAAGGTCGATGGCAAGGTCACCAAGGTGTCGCAGCAGGCGCTGGGCGCGCAGCACACGCTGGCGCTCACGCGCTCGGTCATGAACGACCGGCAAACGGCTGAGTTCGAGCGCACCAAGGAGTGCAACTTTGCGATCTCGCCGACCGGCATTGGCCGTTTCCGCGTGAACGCGTTCGTGCAGCAGGGCAAGGTCGGCATGGTGCTGCGGACCATTCCGGCCAAGCTGCCGACCATCGATGGCCTGGGCATGCCTCAGGTGCTGAAGGACGTGTCGATGACCAAGCGCGGCCTCACCATCATGGTGGGCGCCACGGGCTCGGGCAAGTCGACCACGCTGGCGGCCATGATCGACTGGCGCAACGAAAACTCCTACGGCCACATCGTTACGGTGGAAGACCCGGTGGAATTTGTGCACCCGCACAAGAACTGCGTGGTAACGCAGCGCGAAGTGGGCATTGACACCGACAGCTGGGAAGCCGCGCTCAAGAACACGCTGCGCCAGGCGCCCGACGTCATCTTGATGGGCGAAATTCGCGACCGCGAAACCATGGAACACGCGGTGGCTTTTGCCGAAACCGGCCACCTTTGCATGGCCACGCTGCATGCCAACAGCGCCAACCAGGCGCTTGACCGCATCATCAACTTCTTTCCCGAAGAACGCCGCGCGCAGCTGCTGATGGACTTGTCGCTGAACCTGCGTTCGCTGATTTCGCAGCGCCTGATTCCCACCGAAGACGGACAGGGCCGCGTGGCCGCGGTGGAAGTGCTGCTGAACACGCCGCTCATCTCAGACCTGATCTTCAAGGGCGAAGTCGGCGAGATCAAGGAGATCATGAAGAAGAGCCGGAACCTCGGCATGCAGACCTTCGACCAGGCGCTGTTCGACCTGTTCGAAAGCCACTCGATCACCTTTGAAGACGCGATTCGCAACGCCGACTCGGCCAACGACCTGCGGCTGCAGATCAAGCTCAACAGCCAGCGCGCGCGCAGCACCGACCTGTCGGCCGGCACGGAGCATTTCGCGATCGTTTAGACGCCCCCGAAGCGCCTTCGGTGCGCTGGGTGAATCCGCTGCGAGACGAAGGCCGCTCATTGGCTTTAAGCTCTCGCCCATGAGCAGCATCAACACCCGAACCTACGAATCCACCCCCGCGCAGACGGTGGCCTTTCTGGGCCTTGGCGTCATGGGCGGGCCGATGGCCGGCCACCTGGCCAAGGCCGGACACAACGTCACGGTCTACAACCGCACACCGGCCAAGGCCGAGGCATGGGTGGCCGAGTTCGGCCCGCCGGGCCGCTACGCCGCCACGCCGCGCGATGCCGCCGCCGGCGCCGACATCGTGTTCAGCTGCGTGGGCAACGACGACGACCTGCGCTCCGTGGTGCTGGGCCCCAACGGCGCCTTCGCGAGCATGAAAAAAGGCGCCGTGTTCGTCGACCACACCACCGCTTCGGCCGACGTGGCGCGCGAACTCTCGAGCGCGGCGCAGGCGCTGGGCCTGCATTTCATCGACGCACCGGTTTCCGGCGGCCAGGCCGGCGCGCAGAACGGCGCGCTCACCGTGATGTGCGGCGGCGAGAAGGCAAGCTTCGAGCGCGTGAAGCCGGTGATCAACGCCTTTGCGCGCGCCGTTACCCTGCTGGGCGCCAGCGGTGCCGGCCAGCTCGCCAAAATGGTCAACCAGATCGCCATTGCCGGGCTGGTGCAGGGCCTCTCCGAAGCCATTGCCTTCGGCCAGCGCGCCGGCCTCGACATGAAGGCGGTGCTCGAAGTCATCGGCAAGGGCGCCGCGCAAAGCTGGCAAATGGACAACCGCGGCAAGACCATGATCGAAGGCAAGTTCGACTATGGCTTTGCGGTCGACTGGATGCGCAAGGACCTGGGCCTGGTGCTCGACGAGGCCAAGCGCAACGGCTCTCGCGTGCCGGTGACCGCGCTGGTCGACCAGTTCTATGCCGACGTGCAGCAGGCCGGCGGCAGCCGGTGGGACACGTCGAGCCTGATCATCCGGCTCAAATAAAAAAAGCCCGCGCAAGCGGGCTTTTTGCTTTGGGCCTGGCTGGCCTGGAGCTGGGGCTGTCGAGAGACAGATCAGCGCACGGGCGAGGTGGTCACGCTGCCCGGCTGGCCGGCCGGCGGCAGCGGCTCCATCGGCGGCAGCGGCACGCGCGATGAAGAAGAAGGCGCCGGAGCCACCGAGCTTGGCGCCGGCGCGGGAGCAGCGCCCGTGCCGCCGCGCTGGGCCTGGTTGGCCAGCTCGGCCTCGCTCACGATCTCGACCACGCGCACCACCTTTTGCACACCCGAGATGCCGCGCGCAATTTCGGTCGCGCGGTCGGTCTCGCGGCGGGTGGCAATGCCCATCAGGTAGACCACGCCGCGCTCGGTCACCACCTTGAACGAATTGGCGAAGATGTCCTTGGCATCGAGCAGCGAGGCCTTGATCTTGCCGCTGATGAACACGTCGTTCGAACGGTCCTGGAAGGTGCTGGGCTGGCCGATGGTGAGCTCGTTGACCACCGAGCGCACGTTGTCCACGCGCTGCACCACCTCTTCGACGCGGCGGCGGTCGGCCTCGTTGCCCACGGCGCCGGTCAGCAGCACCTGGCGGTTGTAGCTGGTCACGCTCACGTACATGTTGTCGTTGGCAATCTCGCGCACGCGGGCGGCCGCGCGCAGCTCGATGCCCTGGTCGTCCAGCTGGGCGCCGGAGCTGCGGCGGTCGGTCGCCACCATGCCCACGCCCATTGCGGCCGCGCCGCCCACCACAAGCGGCACGCAGCCGGAAAGCCCGGCAACCAGAACGGCTCCCGAGGCGAGTGCAATGGCGAGGCGTTGGAATGGTGTCGTCGTCATGTGGAAGCTTCCTGTTCTCCGAGTAGCTGGGCATCCACGCCGTCGCACAGGCAATGCAGTGCGAGCAGGTGGACTTCGTGGATGCGTGCCGCACGCTCGTGCGACACACCAATCTGAACGTCAGTTTCGCGCAGCGCACGCCCAATGGCGCCGCCGGTTCCGGTGCTGCCCGCGGCAGGCGAGGCCGGCTGGCCGATGCTGGCATTGCCGAGCAGGGCCACAACAGTCATGTCGCGCTCATGCGCGGCCAGCACGGCGGCAAGCACCGCAGCCGATTGCCCGCTGGCACTGATTGCAAGCAGCACATCGCCGGCCTGGCCGAGCGCGCGCACCTGGCGGGCAAAGCGGTCGGCGTCGATGGCGTTGGCGCTGTCGGCCAAGGGGTCGGTGCTGTCGCCGGGCAGCGCAATGGCGCCCAGCTCGGGCCGCTCGCGTTCGAAGCGGCCGACAAACTGCGCCGCGAACTGCGCCGCAAGCAGGCCCGACACGCCCGCACCGCAGGCCAGCACCTTGCCGCCGCTCGTCACGCACGCCAGGATGGCCTGCATGGCTTGCGATATGGGTTTGCTGAGGACTGGGCCGGCCTGGTATTTAAGGTCGGCGCTATCGATGAAATGTTGCTGAATCCGTTGCTCGAGCATGGGGCGGGATGATACCGGGGGGCAATGAAACAAGACGTTTGCGGTGTGGAGCCTTCGGCGCGCGCCGAGTTCCCGCGCCGCCGCCAAGACGCTAGCCGGCGTCGAACGCCCCCTTCAGCCAGGTGATGCGCTCTTCGACCAGCACCACGTCGAAGCGGCACGGCGGCAGCGTGCGCAGCCCGTTCAGGTAGTGCCGCGCCGCAAAAACGATGCGCCGCTGCTTCACGCCCGTGATGCTGCCGCCGGCACCGCCATGCGAGGCCGTGCTGCGCTGGCGCACCTCGACGAACACCAGCGTTCCGTCGCGCGGATCGCGCATGATCAGGTCGATCTCGCCGCCGCCGCGCCCTGGCGTTCGATAATTGCGGGCAACCAGCGCGAGGCCGGCGTTCTGAAGATGGTCGAGCGCGGCGTCTTCCGCCGCATCGCCCCGATGCTTCGTCGTGATGGTTTTCATGCTTGGCTCCCTGCCGGCTTTCTTTTTGTTTCTACGGAGAAACCCATTGGCTTCACTCGCACCCGCCACCTTCGGCGCCGCCCTGGCGGCCGCGCGCGATGCCTCGGGTGCGCAGCATTATCCGCAGGGCACGCTCTACGTCGTGGCCACGCCCATCGGCAACCTGGCCGACATCACCCTGCGGGCGCTGCATGTGCTGCAGCTCGTCGACGCCGTGGCCTGCGAGGACACGCGCCACACCCAAAGCCTGCTGCGCGCCTACGGCATCGACCGGCCTAATGCCCAGCTGCTGGCCGTGCACCAGCACAACGAGGCCGAGGCGGCCCAGGCCGTGGCCGCGCGGCTCGCCCAGGGTGAACGCATCGCCTACGTGAGCGACGCCGGCACCCCCGGCGTGAGCGACCCCGGCGCGCGGCTGGTAGCGGCCGTGCGCGCAGCCGGCCAGCGCGTGCTGCCGCTGCCGGGCGCCAGCAGCGTGACCACGCTCATCGGTGCGGCCGGGCTGGTGGCCGACGGCGGCGACGGCAACGCCAGCAGCGCCTTCGTGTTCGCGGGCTTTTTGCCGAGCAAGGCAGGCGAGCGCGACACCGCCGTGCAGGCGCTTGCGCAAGAGCCCCGCGCCGTGGTGCTGCTCGAGGCGCCGCACCGCATCGAAACCCTGGCCCGCGCGCTTGCGGTGCTGGGCGAGCGCCACGTCACCGTCGGGCGCGAGCTCACCAAGCAATTCGAAGAAATAGCGACCGTGCCCGCCAACGCCCTGCCCGACTGGTTTGCGGCCGGCCGCGACCGCACGCGCGGCGAGTTCGCGCTGGTGCTGCACCCCATGGCAGTGGCCGGCGACGGCGGCGCCGAGGGAGAGCGCGTGCTGCGGCTGTTGCTGGCCGAGCTGCCGGTGAAAACCGCCGTGCGCCTGGCGGCCGAGATCAGTGGCGCGCCGCGCAATGCGCTGTATGAAACCGCGCTGCGCATCCGCAACGACAGCGGCTCGGCGGACGACGACGCCGAATAACCTCAGCCATCCAGCTCCGCATAGCGCCTGAAGATCCCGTCTTCATTGAACGCGATGCGGCGCGGGCTCTGCAGGTAGTCGTGCACGCGCTGGCGGCGCTTGACGTTGTCGTGCAGCTTCTCGACCCTGGGCGTGTCCGCCAGCGCTCTTGCGGCGGCTTTCGGAAACGCATAGCGCAGGCCGTCCACCAGCTGGAACAGCGACAGGTCGGCGTAGGTGAGCACGTCGCCCACCAGGTGCGAAGACCCCGCGGGGTTGCGCTGCAGCACCCGTTCGAACCAGTTCAAGAACTTTGGAATGCGCTCTTCGCGGAAGGCGCGCGCCCGCTGCACGGCTGCGTCGCGCTGGTCTTCGTAGTAGGCGCCGGTGGAGATGGGGTGGTGCGTGTCGTGCGCCTCGGCCACCACGTCGGCAATGGTGAGCTGCAGCTGATGAGTCCACAGCCCGTCTGATTCGCCGACGCCCGCAAGCCCCAACCGTGGCCCGAGGTACAGCAGGATGGCCGCGGTCTGCCCGACGACGATGTCGCCGTCGATGAGGAACGGCGGTGCGAAGGCCGGGCGCACGATCTCCGGGTCGTCGAGCCGGCCGCCCAATGCAGACTCGCCGCCGCCCTTCGACTCGGGCAGCCGCGCCACGTCGACATAGTCTGCACCGGCCGCCTCGAGCGCGAGCCGCACGAATTCGCCTCGGCCCTGGATGGTGGGCCAGTAGTGAAGTTGGTAGGTCATGCGGCCATGGTGTCAGGGTCTGCGCGGCCCTGCAACCGCCCTGCTCTTAGCCCCCTAGAGGCCCTCGGCAAGCTCTGTGGCCCTGCGCTTTGCATCGGCTCTTGCGCCGGCGTCGACCTCTGGCCCCATCAGCGTTTTTTCGACGACCACGGAGCGCACCTCGCGCACGCCGATAAAGCGCAGCCAAGCTTCGATGTACGGCAGCTGAAAGTCGAGTTCATGCGCGGAGCCGTCTTTGCCCAGCGGATAGTCGAGCCCCCGCGCGCAGACCACCGTTGCCATGCGCGTCTGCAGCATGCCCGAGAGGCCCGATGCGTCGAAGCGGAACAGCACATCTTTGTGCGAGACCACGTCGATGAGGTGCTTGAGCTTGTAGGGAATGCCAAAGTTCCACAGCGGCACGGCAAGCACGATGTGGTCCGCCGCGTGAAAGGGCGCGGCAATGCGCCGCACTTCGTCCCACGCCGTTTGCTGGGCTGCGGTGAGCGGCACGCCGTTGATGCCGGCGTACTTGGCGTCGAGCATGTCTTGCGACAGCTCGGGCAAATCCATCGTCCAGGGGTTCAGCGTGGTCAGGCGGCATTGCGGGTGCATGCGCCGCACCTCGTCGATGAACGCGCCCGCCACCTCGGTGCTGGCGGAGCGCGTTTTTCTTGGCGAAGTTTCGATGTACAGCAGCTCTTTCATGGCGTGTGTGAGGTGAGTGGTTGCGGTCAGCCGAGGCTAGGCACGCCGCACAAAGCACACAAGCAACATAATTTGCAGCTATTCAGAACAAACCACACTGAAAGAAAAGCCATGCTCGACTCTCAACTGCTGCGCGCCTTTGTCTCTGTTGCAGACCACGCCAGCGTGACGCGCGCGGCCGATGCCATGCACCTGACCCAATCGGCCGTAAGCGCGCAGATCAAGCGGTTGGAAGAGCAGCTGGGTTGCCGCGTGTTCGACCGCACCACGCGATCGTTGCAGCTCACCGCGCAAGGCAGCGTGCTGCTGAGTTATGCCAGGAGCATTCTCAGCCTGCAGCAACAGGCCGTCTCCAGAGTTGCGGCGCCGCGGCATGCGCCGACCACGCTGCGCCTTGGGTGCTCCGAAGGGTTCCCGAGCGAATGGCTGTTTGCCGCGCTCGCGAGCTTTCGCAGCCGCAGGCCGAGCGTGCATGTGGAAGTGACCTGCGGCATCAGCACCATGCTTGCCAGGCAGGTGCGCGACCGCTCGCTGGACCTGATGGTCGGCACCGTCTGCGATGCCGGGAGCGACACCGAAACCCTGTGGATGGAGCCGCTGGTCTGGGCCTTTTCAGAAAAGTCGCTGCTCGACCCCGAGGGGCCGATTCCGCTCGCCTTTCTTTCGGAGCCCTGCCCGTTTCGCGAAGCCGCGCTGGCATCGCTGGCGGGCCATGGCGCGACCAACTGGCAGATCGTGCTGACTGCGCAGGGGTCGAGCGCGTTGACGGCAGCGGCCGTTACCGGGCTGGCGATCACCGTGCTGACGCCGTCGGGCATGTCGCCGGGGCTGAAGGTCATTCCGGCGGGGAGCTTTTTGCCGGCGCTGCCGCCGGCGCGCTTCGTGATCCAGCGCGCCGGAAGCGGCACGGCGCCCGAGGCGCTGTCGGCCCTGGGCGATGAGGTTCGAGAGGCCTGCTTTCGATGGAGGGGGTCGCATGCGAGAGTGACAGGGGGATAGCACGGGGCAAGTCACCAACTCGGGTTTCGATCATCCTGCGCACGAAGCCGCTCACCGCGGTCAACGCCTGCGTGGTGGATGCTGGCCAACTCGCAGCGCCGCCACAGACCCACGCCCTCCAACGCATTGGTGATGTCGATCTTCGCCAGCCCGAAGAACCCCAGGACCACCCCTTGCGCGAAAGCGGAGATCAGCGGCTCCGCGTGCTCGGTACTCCTCAAGCTGCCGCGGATCAGTTTTCCGCCAAGCTCAATGAGCGTCAGTGTGTTGGTAGATGCGGTCGCGGTGCTTCCCTTCGGCAAGCGCAAACACCAAAGCCTGGAGCCGAGCGTCCACACCGTGTGACGCGGAACCTCGTCGAGCCGAGCCCCTTCGATCGCGACCTGCCTTGCGCGGATTGCATCGAAGTCGCGATGGTCTCGGCCGTAGAAGAATTCAGCGAATTCATCGGCTTTCTTCTCCACCGCGCGTTCGCCACGTGTCATGTTCTCCGCCGCCCTGAGACCGGAGACATGCTGGACGAGAAAACCAAGTTCATCGCCCGACATCCTGCGACCCGACGCCATGCAGCGGTCATACCAGTCTGCCAACTGCGCCAAGGTCTTGCATTCCACGCAGGCCCTGTCGAACGGTGTAGCTGGAGAGAAGCAAGGGAGCCGCTTGAGCCAGCCTTCAGGCCGCTTCATGGCAACGGCCTTCCGATCCCCTCCCCTGATCCATTGACTCCGCCGCTTGCACCGCAGGCTGCCAGCACAAAGGCTGCGCCCACGAGAAACATCCCGTTTTTCATCTCGATCCAATCCCTGTCTGATTTTTTACATCGCTCGGTCTTCGCCGTTGCGTGCTGGATCGTATCTTGAAAAGTCGTGTTACGACTATTCCGTATCGGACTAGACCATGAACGCATGTCCGTTTCTCTTTATCACGCCGAATACGAGGCGCTGCGCAACCTGATGCACGACGTTCGGGTGAAGGCCGGCCTAACGCAGGTGCAGATGGCCGAAGCCTTGGGCGTGGGCCAGTCCTATGTCTCCAAGCTTGAACGTGGCGAGAACTTCGTCGACGTACTGCTGTTTGCGAGGTGGTGCTTGGCCTGCGGGGTCAAGCCGGGCAAGACGTTGGACAAGTTAGTAGAGACGTAGATTTAGCAGGCTAGGACGCCGAGGGATGCGGCAGTTGTCTAAAAAAGGTAAGCAAACCCATGAGTCGGGCTATGAGATACGGGTTCCAAGGCAGGGTCAACCTGCTCGATAGCCGGAGTCTGTTGAATTCCACCGATCTCTGACCCGAGATTTCCATCGAATACTGACCCACCCGCTTTGTGAGCCCGAGGGCTTC
>NZ_JBBCBV010000035.1:0-25662 GCF_037204045.1 Variovorax sp. CCNWLW225
CGCGCAGCGAAATAAAGGAGGAGGGGCGCAGCCCCGGGGGACATTCGCGGAGGGGAGTACCCGGTGGCCTTTGCACGCGCCCCGAACAGCAGCCCCAAAACCGCATGCCTCAGGCCTCAGGCCGCAGCAGTCGCAGGACTCGGGCGCGCAGTACGCGAGGTCCCTTGCGTATAGCGGTCCATCGCCAGCCCGTCCGTGCGAATCTCCGGCCGCTGACCCGTCACAAGGTCGGAGATCAGCTTGCCCGAGCCGCAAGCCATCGTCCAGCCCAGCGTGCCATGGCCCGTGTTCAAAAACAGGTTCGGGTAGCGCGTGGCGCCGACGATGGGCGTGCTGTCGGGCGTCATGGGGCGCAGGCCGGTCCAGAAGGTGGCGCTCGGCAGATCGCCGCCGGGGAACAGGTCGCTCACCACCTTCTCGAGCGTGGCGCGGCGGTGCGGGTTCAGCCGCAGGTCGAAGCCGCCGAGTTCGGCCATGCCGCCCACGCGAATGCGATTGTCGAAACGCGTGACCGCCACCTTGTAGGTCTCGTCGAGCACGGTCGATTGCGGCGCCAGCGATTCGTCGACGAGCGGCACGGTGAGCGAGTAGCCCTTGACGGGATACACCGGAATGTCCAACCCCAGCGATGCGATGGCCGCGCGCGAATAGCTGCCGAAGGCCATCACGTAGCGGTCGGCCGTAAGAATCTTGCCGGCCTTGGTGCGCACGCCGGTGATGCGGCCGCCGTCGGTCTCCAGTCCGTCGATGGTTTGGCCGAAGCGGAAGTCCACGCCCAGTCCGCGCGCGATGTCGGCAAGCCCGCGTGTGAACAGGTGGCAGTCGCCGGTTTCATCGTTCGGCAGGCGCAGGCCGCCCGTGAGCCGGTCGCGCGCACCGGCCAAGGCAGGCTCGACACGCGCGAGCGCATCGCGGTCGAGCAGTTCATACGGCACGCCGCATTCATCGAGCACCGCGATGTCGCGCTGCACTGCATCGAGCTGCGCCTGCGTGCGGAACAGCTGCAGCGTGCCGCCGGTGCGGTGTTCGTATTGAAGGCCCGTTTCGGCGCGCAGTTGCTGCAGGCAGCCGCGGCTGTATTCGGCCACGCGCATCATGCGTTCCTTGTTCACCGCGTAGCGCTCGGGCGAGCAGTTGCGCAGCATCGCCGCCATCCAGCGCAGCTGGAACAGCGTGCCGTCCGGGCGGATCGACAGCGGCGCGTGCTTCTGGAACATCCACTTGATCGCCTTCAGCGGAATGCCTGGTGCAGCCCATGGCGTCGAGTAGCCTGGCGACACCTGCCCGGCGTTGCCGAAGCTGGTTTCCTCGGCCGGGCCGGCCTGCCGGTCGAGCAGCGTCACATCGGCACCCGAGCGGGCGAGGTAGTAGGCCGTCGTGGTGCCGATCACGCCGCCGCCAAGAACGATGACTTTCATGGATATTTACCAGATTGAAGGTGAATACACGAAATCTAAGGCGCACAATGCGGTGGATTTCATTGTTTTCAAGCGGTTTTCAGTGAAAGTCACTGAAAACTTTTGCCCAATGCCCTGCGAGGAGTGAAATGCCCGAACTCGACCGCATCGACCGCAAGATCCTCGACCTGCTGCAGCGCCAGGGCCGCATTTCCATGACCGAGCTGGCCGAGCGCATCGGCCTGTCGGCATCGCCTTGCGCCGAACGCGTGAAGCGCATGGAACGCGAAGGCGTCATCAGTGGCTACCACGCGCATGTGTCGCCCGAGGCGCTGGGCAAGACGCTGCTGGTGTTCGTCGAAATCAAGCTCTCCGCCAAGTCGGGCGACGTGTTCGACAAGGTGCGCAAGGAGCTGCTCCACATGCCCGAGGTGCTCGAGTGCCACCTGGTCTCGGGCAGCTTCGACTACCTGGTGAAGGCGCGCCTGAGCGGCATGAGCGAGTACCGGCACCTCTTGGGCGACATTCTCAAGAAGCTGCCCGTGGCGGCCGAATCGCACAGCTACGTGGTGATGGAGGAAATCAAGGAAACGCTGATGCTTGCGGTCGACCGTTGAGCAAGGCCAAGGGCTACCATCGCGCCCGGCATTCACAGCACACCCACACCACCAAGGACATCGGCATGAGCATCACGGTCCGGCGCGACGGCATCACGGGCACGCGTCACATTCTCAAGATTCGCAGCCACGAGATTCCGATCGATGCCTCGCCGGCCGGCGGCGGCAGCGATGCGGGGCCCGAGCCCCACGACCTGTACGACGCCTCGCTCGCGGCCTGCAAGGCGCTCACGGTGTTGATCTACGCGCGCCGCAAGGGCATGCCGGTGGAAGACATCGAGGTGATCGTCGACCGGGACGACAGCGAGGAGCGCAAGGGCGTCTACCGGCTGAAGTCGAGCTTGCGCGTTACCGGCGAGCTCACCGAGGCGCAGCGCGACGAACTGCTGCGCGTGGCGGGCAAGTGCCCGGTGCACCGGCTCATGACCGAGGTGAAGACCGAAATCGAAACCGGCTGGGCCTGATCGGCACCGGCACGCGGGGCACCGGCAAAGCTCAGCGCGCCACGCCCGCGCGCTTGGCATAGCGGTCGCCCCAATCCGCCAGCGGCCCGAGTGCCGCATTGAGCGATGCACCGAGCTTCGTCTCCGAATACTCCACCCGCGGCGGCACTTCGTGGAACACCTCGCGGTGCACGATGCCGTCCGCCTCCAGTTCGCGCAACTGCTGGATCAGCATCTTCTCGCTGATGTCCGGCAAGAGCCGCTTCAGCTCGCCGAAGCGGCGCGGCTGCGCATGAAGCTCCCACAGGATCACGGCTTTCCACTTGCCGCCGATGACCTCGAACGCGGGGCCGATGCCGCAGTTGTAGGGTTTTTTGTCTTTCATCCGTTCTTGCCCTTGCTGGTTGAATACATGCGTTTTGGTAAGTACCTCACTTTATTGTAGGTACTTGACCATTGAGGAGTGCAATTCCTACGATGCAGGCCTCTTCACAACTTGCGGACAACTGGCATGAGCAACAAGGAAATTACCGTCTTGGGCCTGGGATCGATGGGCGTGACCATCGCGCGGCTCTACCTCGACAAGGGCTACAAGGTCTGGGTGTGGAACCGCACGGCGGACAAGGCCGCGGCGCTGGTGAGCCGGGGCGCCGTGCTCGCGCGCAGTGCCGCCGAAGCCTTGCGCGCAAGCCCGGTGGCCCTGATGTGCGTGTACGACTACCGCGCGGTTGACGCGATTCTTGGCGCCGAGGGCGTGGCCGCGGCAATGGACGGTCGCCTGCTGGTGCAGCTCACCACCGGCAGTCCGCAGGACGCGCGCGATGCCGAAGCCTGGGCGCACCGCCAGGGCGCGACCTACCTCGAAGGCGCCATTCAGGCGGCGCCCGACCAGATGGGGCAGCCCGATACGCCCATTCTCATGTCGGGCGCACAGCACGTGTTTCGCGCGGCCGAGCCGCTGCTTGGCGTGCTGGGCGGCGGCATCGTGTACCTGGGCGAAAAGGCGAGCGCCGCCGCGGCCATGGACCTGGCCACGCTGTCGACCATCTACGGAACCATGCTCGGTTTTTTGCATGGCGCGCGCGTGGCCGAGCATGAGGGCTTCGATGTGGCGGAATACGGCCGCATCGTGGCGGGCATCATGCCCACCTTCGCCGGGTTCCTGCAGCACGAAGGCAGTGTCATCCAGTCGGGCAACTTCGCAATATCGCAAAGCCCGATGCGCATTTCGGTGGAAGCGACCCAGCGCATCCTGCAGACCGCGCAGCAGGCCGGCATCAATACCGAGTTTCCGACGTTCGCGGCAGGGTTGTTCCAGCGGGCCGATGCAGCGGGGCTGGGTGGGGAGGAGCTGGCGGCGCTGATCAAGCTGCTGCGCGGCTGAAGGGGCCTGTAAAGGGCATGAAAGGCCGCAGTCAGCCGGAACAAGTGTGAAGAATTACACTACGACCCGCTTTACAGGACACTTTAATGAAGTGGGTCATTCTCGCCATCTTCGCGCTCAGCGCACTCTACGTTCACTTCCGCGGCCAGGTCCGGCATCGTTTTTTCAGGCAGCTTTCTGATCATTCGACCTTCCTGGCGCCGTTGAACGCCTTCATGTACATCTTCTCGAAGGTGCCGAGCACGCCGTACCTGTCGCCCGCGCAGTTTCCGGAGATGCGGGTGCTCGAAGAGAACTGGCAGGTCATCCGCGAAGAGGCGCTGGCCATGCGCAATGGCGGCAGCATCAAGGCCTCGAGCCAGTTCAACGACGTGGGCTTCAACTCCTTCTTCAAGAGCGGCTGGAAGCGCTTCTACCTCAAGTGGTACGACGATGCGCATCCCTCCGCCGCCGTGCTGTGCCCGCGCACGACCGAGCTGCTCAAGGGCATCGGCACCATCAAGGCCGCCATGTTTGCCGAGCTCCCGCCGGGCAGCCGCCTCGTGCGCCACCGCGACCCGTTTGCGGGCTCGCTGCGCTACCACCTGGGCCTGTGGACGCCGGGCGTGGAGGGCTGCTACATCGACGTGGACGGCCAGCGCTACCACTGGCGCGACGGCGAGGCCGTGGTGTTCGACGAGACCTACATCCACTACGCCGAGAACACGACCGACAAGGACCGCGTGATCCTGTTCTGCGACATCGAGCGTCCGCTCAAGTACCGCTGGGCCAGCGCCGTGAACCGCTGGTTTGCAAAGAACCTGTTGGCCGCGGCCGCTTCGCCCAACGACGTTGGCGACAAGACCGGCGGCATCAACCGCGCGTTCAAGTACATCTACCAGATCCGCGTTATCGGCAAGCGTCTCAAGGCCTGGGACAAGCGCGCGTACTACCTTGTGAAGTGGTCGATCTTCGGCGGCCTTGCACTCTGGATCTTCTGGTAAGGCCCCAGCCTGCCGCGCGGTCCCCGGCCACCGCTGCCTGCCCATGTCCCTTGCAGACAAAGACCTGCCCGTGCCGGTCGACCTTGCCAGCGCCCAGGCGCTGATAGAGGCGGTTCAGAGCGAGGCCAGTGCGCAGCGGCTCACCCTGCGCGTGCCACCGCCCGAGCCCACCACCTGCTGCGGACGCGGCTGCAACGGCTGCGTGTGGGAAGGCTGGCTGGCAGCCATTGCGTATTGGCGCGACGAGGCGTCGCTGCTGCTGGCCTAGCGCTACTAACGCGCTTCCCAGAAGCCGCGGTGCGTGGCGATCATCTCGTCCGCCACTTCAGGCACCGGCCCGATCACCTCTATCTTCTTTTGCCCGCGCGCGAAGACCTCGCGGCAGGGCAGGCTCAGCGTGGGGTTCTCGGGGTGGTCGCCCGTGAGCGCGAGCAAGGCGCTTTCTTCCGCGCCGTAGACGATGCGGCCGATGTTCGCCCAGTAGCCGGTGCCTGCGCACATGGCGCAAGGCTCGAAGGTCGTGACCAACGTGCATTGCCACAGGTAGTCCGCCGGCCAGTTCTGCGCGGCATGGCGCGCGAGCGTGGCTTCGGCGTGATTCACCGTGTCGATGTTGCCCTGCTCGGCGAGGATGGTTTCGCCGTCGGGCGCAACGAGCACGGCACCGAAGGGATGCCGGCCCATCGCCATGGCGCGGCGGGCCACCTCGTCGGCGCGCCGCAGCGCGCGGATGATCTGGTCGCGCGTCATCCGTACGCCTTATTGGTTCTGCGAACCGCGGTGCGCCCACCCGGTCGTGTGCTTCTCGATCACGCTGAAGAGCTCATACATCAACATGGCCATCGCGCCCACCACCATCAGGCCTGCAAAAGCCAGGCCCATCTGCATGGCCGAGCCGGCGGAAATCAGCAAGTAGCCGATGCCTTCGTTGGCCGCCGTCATCTCGCTCACCGTGGTGCCGACAAAAGCCAGCGTGATCGCGACCTTGAGCGAGCCGAAGAAGTAGGGCATGGAGCGCGGCAGGCCGATCTTCACAAGCACATCCCAGCGCTTGGCGCCGAGCACCCGCAGCACGTCTTCCAGCTCGGGCTCCAGCGTGGCAAGCCCGGTGGCAATGTTCACCATGATCGGGAAGAAGCTGATCAGGAAGGCCGTGAGAATGGCCGGCCCGACGCCGATGCCGAACCACACCACCAGGATGGGCACGAAGGCCGCCTTGGGCAGCGCATTGAAGGCCGTCATGAGCGGGTAGATCGCCGCATACGCGATGCGCGAACTGCCGATCACGAAACCCAGCAGCACGCCCACCACAATGGCCAGGCCGAAGCCCGCCATCGTCACCCAGAAGGTGCGCCATGCGTGGCCCGCGATGATTTCCTTGAATTCCCAGAACTGGTTCCAGATGCGCAGCGGGCTCGGAAAGATGAAGTCCGAAACGCCGAAGCCCGCGCAGATCACCTGCCACAGCAGGATCACTGCCACGAGCAGCAGCCATGGCGACCAGCGTTCGATTTGCTTGGTGTTCTTCATGGCACGCCTTCAGTGGGACACCGCGGCCGCTGTCTGCGCCGCGCTGATGCCCGTGTTTCGAATGGCGCCGATGTGTCCGCGCAGTTCCAGCACGATGTCGGTGAACTCCTTGGTGTACGTGAGCTCCAGTTCGCGCGGACGCGGCAGCTCGATCTCGCGCTTCACCACGAAGCGGCCCGGGCTCTTGCTCATCACATAAACCGTGTCGGCCAGGAAAACCGATTCGCGCAGGTCGTGCGTCACCAGGATGACGTTGAACTGCTGCTCGGTCCACAGGTCGCGCAAGATGCACCAGAGCTCCTCGCGCGTGAAGGCGTCGAGCGCGCCGAAGGGCTCGTCGAGCAGCAGCATCTTGGGCTCGTGAATGAGCGCGCGGCAAATGCTTGCGCGCTGCTGCATGCCGCCCGAAAGCTGCCAGGGAAACTTGTCTTCATAGCCCGCAAGGCCCACCTTCTGCAGCAGCTTGCGCGCGCGCTCGACGTATTCCTTGCGCTTGGCCTTGAAGCTCGAGCGGTAGGGCTCGACGATTTCGAGCGGCAGCAGCACGTTGTCGACCGTGGTGCGCCACGGCAGCAGCGAAGGCGCCTGAAACGCCATGCCCGAGATCTTGAGCGGCCCGGTCACGGGCTGGCCGTCGATGCGGATCTTGCCCATCGACGGCATCTTCAGCCCCGTGGTGAGCTTCATGAACGTCGACTTGCCGCAGCCCGAGGGCCCGACGATGGCGATGAATTCCCCGCGCTTCACCTTCAGGTCGATGGCCTCGACCGCGAAGTGGTTGGCGCGCAGCAGCTCTTCGTTGTAGGCGAGCCAGACGTCCTGAAAGTCGACGAAGGGAGCCGCGTCCGTGCTCGATGCGTCCGCCATCACTTGCGCAGCACGCCGTTGAGTTCGGCTGCGGGGGGCAGCAGCGCCGCGGTCCACACCGCGTCGGGGCTCACGCGCGTCTTGGTGTTGAATGCGTCGGACACTTGCGAGGCCATCAGCGACAGGCGGCCGGCGTTCACGGCGCCGAAGCCGTCGCTGCGCGCATCGGCGCTGTTGATCACGGTGTCGATGGCCAGTTGCAGGCGGCGGGTTTCGAGCTTGCTGTCGATGATGCCGTCGCGCGCCTTCACCGATTCGATGGCCACCGCCGGGTTGGCGATGACTTCCTTCGCGCCCTTGGCGAAGGCCGAGAGGAATTTCTTCACTGTCTCGGGGTTCTCCTTGATGAGCTTGGGCGACGCGATGATCACGTTGCCGTAGAGCTTCACGCCGTAGTCGGGGTAGGGCAGCACGACGATGTCCGCGGCCTTGGCGCCGCGTGCTTCCAGGTTGAGAAGCGAGGTGAAGGTGAAGCCCGTGATCGCGTCGATGTCGCCGCGGATCAGCATGGTTTCGCGCAGCGTCGGGTCCATGGCGGTCCAGTTGACTGCGCCGATGTTGTTGGCCTTGGCAAAGATCGGGAATGCGCGGCGGCCCGCGTCGAACACCGGTGCGCCCAGCTTCTTGCCGGCCAGGTCGGCCGGCTTGGCGATGCCGCTCTTCTTGAGCGCCATGACCGAGGCCGGCGTGTTGTTGTAGACCATCATCACCGCGACAGGCTTGTTGGGGCTGTCGGGGTTGTTGGCGTGGAACTCCATCAGCGCCGCAAGGTCGGCAAAGCCCATTTCGTAGGCGCCCGAGGCCACGCGCGTGACCGTGCCGCCCGAGCCGTTGCCCGCGTCGATGGTCACGTCCAGGCCCGCGGCCTTGAAGTAGCCCTTGGCGGCGGGGTGCAGGAACAGCGCGGCCGGTCCTTCGAAGCGCCAGTCGAGCTGGAACTTGATCGGCGTCGTCGTCTGGGCAAGGGCCGAAGAAAGGCCGAAGCTGAGGGCCGAGGCGGCGAGGAAGGACTGGAGCAGTTGGCGCTTGTTCATGCGAAATCCGTTGGAGGTGAATGCTTCTGCATTCAAGCAAAAACGGTGCCCGCACGCGATTGGTGCGAACCCTCCCGATGAACTGCCGCGGTGCAAAGTTGGGGCGCTGGCGTGGCTATGCGCACCCGTTGTGTGAGTTCTCGCGGATTTCAGTCGAAAGAAGCTTGAAGCTTGAACCAATTTGGGGCACTGGCTTGCCGGCCGGCGCCACAAGTGCCGGCCTCGCGCGCAGGCTCAGAGGGCGGCGCCGATCTTGCGCAGCTCGGCGATCTGCGGCGCCTTGGGCAGCCAGATCTTGTCGAACTCCGCAATGATCGGTGCGGGGTTGTAGCCGGCGTCGCTCTTGATGGCGATGCCGCTCGTCTTGAACTTGTCGATCAGGCCGAGTTCGGTGGTCACGATGTCCCTGATCTGCGCATCGAGCGACTGCTTCACCAGGTCCGTGATGAGCGACTTGTCCTTGGCGTCGAGCGTCTGCCAGATGCGGCCCGAGACCAGCGGTGCAAAGGGCATGAACAGCGCATTCATCGGCAGCATGGTCTTCGCGACCCGGTCGAAGCGCTGGTTCCATGAAAACTCGATGTCCGCCTCCAGCCCGTCGACCTGTCCGTTCGACATGGCGTCGAAAACGGCGGGCGTGGGAATCGGCGTGGGGGCGGCCCCGAGCAATTGATAGAAGTCGCGGTACACCGGCGTCGGGTTGATGCGCAGCTTCATGCCCTTGAGGTCGGTGGGCGTGGCGATGGGCTTGGTCGAAAACACCACCCGCATGCCGGTGATGCCCCAGCCCAGGCCGATGGTGCCGGTTTCGCGTGGCAGCACCTCGAGCAGCTTGAGCGCGGCCGGCGTTCGCACCAGCGACGCCACGTTGGTGGTGGAGCGCACGAGATACGGCGCGTTGATGGCCGCCACGCTCGAGACGCGCGAGCCGAGCTCGGCTGCCTGGATCCAGCCCATGTCCAGCGCGCCGGACTGCAGCTGCTGCATCATGGCCGATTCGTTGCCCAATTGGCCCGAATGGAACACGGTAGCGCTCAGGCGGCCGTCGGTGGCCTTCTTGAGTGCTTCGCCGAAGCCCACCGCGGCGCGGTTCCACGAGTGGCCGGCCGGCGTGATGAGGCCGAGTCGGAACTCCTTGGCGGCCGCTGCGCGCGACACGGTGCTGAACAGAACGGACGACGCGGCAGCGGTACCGGCGGCGGCCTGGACGACGAATTTGCGGCGGGAGAGGGACATGCGAGGCTCCGGTTGAGTGAAGGAAAAACGGGGGCTTGTCGGGCTTACTTGAGCAAGGCCAGCGACAGGCTCGGAAAGAGCGACAGCAGCACCAGCGCCGCGCAGCAGATGAGGAAGAACGGCAGCGTCACGATGAACATCTTTCCGGGCTTGGCGCCGGTGACGGCCGAAGCCACGAAGAAGCTCAGCCCCACGGGCGGCGTCATCAGCCCGAGCACCAGGTTGATCACCACCACCACGCCGAAGTGGCGCGGATCGATGCCGTAGATCTCCGTGGCAATGGGCAGCAGGATCGGCACGGTCATGATCAGCCCGGGAATGCCGTCGATCACGGTGCCGATCACCAGCAGAATGAGGTTCACCAGCAGCAAGAAGGCGATAGGGTCCTTCGCCACCGTCTGGATCCATGCGGCCGTGGCCTGCGGCACCTTGCCGTAGATCAGGAGCCACGAGAACACCGCCGCCGCGGCTACCAAAAAGAGCACCACCGCCGAGTAGATTGCCGACTTCAACAGGATCTGCGGAATCATCGCGAAGCGGAATTCCTTGGTGACATAGCGGCCGATCAGCACCGCGGCCACCGCGCCCACCGCCGCCGATTCCGTCGGGTTGGCCACGCCGCCGAGGATGGAGCCGACGATCACGATGGGAATCAGCAGCGTGGGGCAGGCCGTGAGAATGGTGTGCAGCCGCTGCCTGATGGTGCGCTTTGCGGTGCGCGGGTAGTTGTAGATCACGCCCATGCATGCGATCACGATGAAGAACAGCACCGTGAGAATCACCCCGGGAATGATGCCGGCAATGAGCATGTCGCCCACCGCCACCTGCGCCAGCACGCTGTACACCACGAACATCACCGACGGCGGAATGATCGGCCCCAGCATGCCGCCGTACACCGTGATGCCGGCGGCAAAGGTCTTGTCGTAGCCCTGCTTCTCCATCTCGGGCACCATGATCTGGCTCATGATGGCCACCTGCGCCGTGGCCGAGCCGATGATCGACGACACCAGCATGTTGGCCAGGATGTTCACGTAGGCGAGGCCGCCCTTCACCGAGCCGATGAAGGCCAGCGCCAGGTCGACCAGGCGCTTGGTGATGCCGCCGCCGTTCATGACCTCGCCGATCAGGATGAACAGCGGAATTGCAATGAGGCTGTAGCTGTCGACACCGCCGAACATCTGCACCGGAAACGACTGGAAGAGCACCGTGTCGCCCGAGTTGAGGATGTAGACGATGCCCGCAAGGCACAGGCAGGCGCCGATCGGCACGCCGACCAGCATGATCAACAGGAAGAATGCGGAGGTCAGCATGTCAGTTCACCGCATCCGCGTTGGTCACATGGAACTCGGCGTGCGTGCGCCGGGGCTGCAGGCCAAGGTCTTCGAGCAGGTTGGACAGCGCATGCAGGCTGAGCGTGGCCGAGAAGACCGGCAGGATCAGCTGGACGGCCCAGGCCGGCCAGTTGAGCGTTTGCGTGCGCTCGGTATAAAGAAAGTTGAAGGACTCGGCCGCGTATTCCTTGGCATCGAAGCCATGGCGCACGATGCCCACCGGGTCCATGTAAAGCCAGCACATGGCCAGCAGCGCAAGGCCCAGCAGCAGCACGCCGCCCGAAGCGGCGGCCTTGGCAACGCGCACCGCTTTTTCGCCGAGCTTGTCGGTGAGCAGCGTCACTGCAAAGTCCAGCCGCAGCCGCGTCATTGCCGAGGCTCCGATGAAGGTGAGCCACACCACGCAGTACACCGAGGCCTCGTCCACCCAATAAAGGGGCACGCCGCTGTAGCGCGTGACCACGTTCAGCAGCACCAGCACCATGAGCAGACCCATCAGCCCGGAAAGCAGGCGGCGCTCCCAGCGCAGGACGAAGTCGGACGCATCGAGCACCCGGCGGGAAAAGCCCCCGCGTTCCAAGGCGTGTTCTTCCATGTGAGAAGGGAAAGAGGTGAAGGTTGACGAAGGGCAGGAGGGCCGTGGTATCTGTAAATATATTAATAAGATATTTAAGATATCCGCTCAGGGTATTAGCAGATTGCATGCCAGCCGAAAAAGTGTTGAGCGGGCGGAAACGGTGCATGCCTGTAGCGCGCCGCAATGAAAAACGCCCCGCTGCGTGCGGCAGCGAGGCGTCGGTGAAATGAAGGCGGGGGCCGTTACTTCAATGCGGTCGTCGCATTCGCCACCGCCAGTGCCGTCATGTTGACCACGCGCCGCACCGTCGACGAAGGTGTGAGCACATGCGCCGAGCCCGAGGCGCCCAGCAAAATCGGGCCGACCGTGATGCCGTTGGCGCCCGTCATCTTCAACACGTTGTAGAGGATGTGGGCGGAGTCCAGGTTCGGGCACACCAGCAGGTTGGCCTCGCCGGTGAGCGTGGTCTCGGGCAGCGCGACGCGGCGCACTTCTTCGGACAGTGCGGAGTCGCCGTGCATTTCGCCGTCGCATTCGATGTCGGGCGCCATCTGCGCGAACAGGTCGCGCGCCAACCGCATCTTGCGTGCCGAGCCGCGGCTCGAGGTGCCGTAGTTCGAGTGCGAAAGAAAGGCCACCTTCGGCGGCAGCCCGAACCGGCGCACCTCTTCGGCTGCCATCATCGCGATGCTGGCGAGCAGTTCGGCGCTCGGGTCCTCGTTCACGTTGGTGTCGGTGATGAACACCGTGCGCTTTTCGAGCGTGAGTGCGTTCAGCGTGGCAAAGCCCGGTGCGCCACGCTTCAGGCCGATGAGGTTGCGGATGTGCTCCAGGTGCACGTCGAAGCGCCCCACCAGCCCGCAGATCATGGCGTCGGCATCGCCCAGGTGCAGCATCAGCGCCGCAATGATGGTGTTGGAGCGGCGCACCATGGTCTTGGCGGCCTCGGGCGTTACGCCGCGGCGGCCCATGAGCTTGTGAAAGCTCTCCCAGTAGATGCGAAAGCGCGGGTCGTCTTCGGGGTCGACAATTTCAACGTCGGTGCCCACGCGGATGTGCAGGCCGGCCTTCTTGATGCGCGCCTCGATCACCGCGGGGCGGCCGATCAGGATGGGTTGGGCCAGGCCTTCGTCCACGGCCAGCTGGGCCGCGCGCAGCACGCGCTCGTCTTCGCCTTCGGCATAGGCCACGCGCTTGGCGGCCGCGATCTTGGCGGCGCTGAACACCGGGCGCATGAACATGCCGGTCTGGTAGACGAAGCGCGTCAGGTGCTGGCGGTAGGCGTCCATGTCTTCGATGGGCCGCGCGGCCACGCCGGATGCGTGCGCCGCCTTGGCCACGGCCGGCGCAATGCGCAGGATGAGCCGCGAATCGAAGGGCTTGGGAATGATGTAGTCGGGCCCGAACGACAGCTCTTGCCCGGCATAGGCCGTGGCCACCTCTTCGCTGATGTCCGCCTTGGTGAGCTCGGCGATCTCGCGCACGCAGGCCAGCTTCATTTCTTCCGTGATCTTGCTGGCGCCGCAGTCGAGCGCGCCGCGGAAGATGTACGGGAAGCACAGCACGTTGTTCACCTGGTTCGGGTAGTCCGAACGGCCGGTGGCAATGATGCAGTCGGGCCGCACGGCCTTGGCAAGTTCGGGCCGGATCTCGGGCTCGGGGTTGGCCAGCGCCAGGATGATCGGCTGCGTACCCATGGTCTTGACCATCTCGGCGCTCATCACGCCCGGGGCCGAGCAGCCGAGGAACACGTCGGCGTCCTTCACCACGTCGGCCAGGGTGCGGGCGCCGGTGTCCTTTTGCGCGTAGCGCGCCTTGGAGTCGTCGAAGCCGCCCGCGCGTCCCATGTAGATCAGGCCCTTGGAGTCGCAGGCGTAGATGTTGGCGGGCTTGGCGCCCAGGCCCACCATCACGTCGAGGCAGGCAATGGCGGCCGCGCCGGCGCCCGAGACGGCGATCTTCACGTCTTCGATCTTCTTGCCGACCAGTTCGAGCCCGTTGATCAGCGCCGCGGCCGAGATGATGGCCGTGCCGTGCTGGTCGTCATGGAACACCGGAATGTTCATGCGCTCGCGCAGCTTCTTCTCGATGTAGAAGCACTCGGGGGCCTTGATGTCCTCGAGGTTGATGCCGCCCAGCGTGGGCTCCAGCGCCGCGATGATGTCGACCAGCTTGTCGGGGTCGGTCTCGGCCAGTTCGATGTCGAACACGTCGATGCCGGCGAATTTCTTGAACAGGCAGCCCTTGCCCTCCATGACCGGCTTGGCGGCCAGCGGGCCGATGTTGCCCAGGCCCAGCACCGCCGTGCCGTTGGTGACCACGCCCACCAGGTTGCCCCGCGCGGTGAAGTCGGCCGCCAGCGACGGGTCGGCCGCGATGTCGAGGCAGGGGTAGGCCACGCCGGGCGAATAGGCCAGGGACAGGTCGCGCTGGTTCAGGAGCGGCTTGGTGGGCGTGACCGAAATCTTGCCCTTGACGGGCGAGCGGTGGTATTCGCGCGCTGCATCGCGAAGAGCTTCTTCTGCGGGGGAGAGGGGTGCAGCCATGAAATGTCTCCTTGTTTCTGACGGGCAATGAGGCTACCGCAAAAGCATGGCTTGTTCCCAAAGGGGAAATGCCGAAAACGCCTGACCCTATAGCCTGCACGGAACCGAAGCGCCGGTTCGCTAAACTCCGAAAGTGTTGGCCAAGGGCAACCAAGGTTAAACAAGGCAATGCAAGGCCGTGCAGCCAAGGCCGCCGGCCACCGTCAATCAAGACACACAAAAGACAACGAAGAGGGGCAGCGCATGACACCCGGAGCTTTCACCACCACCGACCCCGACGTCGTGGTCATCGGCGGCGGGCCTTCGGGCTCGACCGTGGCGGCGCTGCTTGCGGACAAGGGGCACGATGTGGTGCTGATCGAAAAGGCGCAGCACCCGCGCTTTCACATCGGCGAATCGCTGCTGCCCATGAACATGCCGCTTTTCGACCGGCTGGGCGTGCGCACCGAGGTCGAAGCCATCGGCATCAAGAAGCATGGCGCCGAGTTTGTCTCGCCTTGGCACGACCACTCGAGCCACTTCGACTTCGGCGAGGCCATGGACAAGAGCTTTCCGTATGCCGTGCACGTGCGCCGCTCCGAGTTCGACGAACTGCTGTTCCGCCATGCCGGCAAGCTTGGTGCACGCACCTTCGAAGGCCAGCGCGTGACAGGTGTCGACATGGACGCCGGCAAGGGCACGGCCGACAACCGCGCGCTGGTGAAGGTCAAGGCCGACGACGGCACCGAGACCCAGTGGCGCCCGCGCTTCGTCATCGATGCCAGCGGCCGCGACACGCTGCTGTCGAGCCAGTTCGACGCCAAGCAGCGCAACCGCAAGCATGCGAGCGCGGCGCTCTACGGACACTTTGCCAATGCGGAACGCCGCCCGGGCCGCTTCGAGGGCAACATCTCGCTCTTCTGGTTCGACCATGGCTGGTTCTGGTACATCCCGCTGAAGGACGGCACAGTGAGCGTGGGCGCCGTGGCCTCGCCCGCGTACTTCAAGCGCCGCCAGGGCAAGTCGCTCGAAGAATTCCTGATGGAAACCATCGCGCTTGCGCCCAAGCTGGCCGCGCGCTTGAAGAACGCCACGCTGATGGAAGGCGCGACCGCCACCGGCAACTACGCCTACGACTCCAAGTTCTGCCGCGGCGACCGCTTCATGATGGTGGGCGATGCGTATGCCTTCGTCGACCCGATGTTCTCGTCGGGCGTGTACCTGGCAATGAACAGCGGCTTCGAAGCTGCCAAGGCGGCCGACCTCTGGCTCAGGGGCGAGGCGAAGGAGGCTGAAAGGGCCTTCCGCCACTATGAGAAGGTGATGAAGCGCGGACCGAAGATGTTCTCGTGGTTCATCTACCGCATCACTTCGCCCGCTATTCGCCGGCTGTTCATGGCGCCGCGCAACATCTGGCGCATGCAGGAGGCGCTGTTGTCCATATTGGCGGGCGACCTGTTCCGCGACACGCCCATCGGCCCGCGCTTCTGGGGCTTCAAGGTGACGTACTACGCCTCTTGCATCGGCATCCTGCCGCAGGCCGTGAAGACCTGGGCATGGCGCCGGCGCAACCTCAAGGAATCCCTCGAGGCTGCAAAGACCTGAGCCGCAGGCTCAGTCCGGCGTGACGGTGTGCTGGGCGAGCGTTTCGAGCGCGCGCACCAGTGCCGAGTGGTCCTGCTGCCCGTGGCCGAGGGCCGCGCAGGCGTTCATCAGCTGCGCCGCGCCCGCTGTCTGCGGCAGGGCCACGCCCAGGGCCCGTGCACTCTGCAGCGCCAGGTTCAGGTCCTTCTGGTGCAGCGAGATGCGGAAGCCCGGTGCAAAGGTGCGCTTGATCATGCGCTCGCCATGTACTTCGAGAATGCGCGAGCTTGCGAAGCCGCCCATCAGCGCCTGTCGCACCTTGGCCGGATCGGCGCCTGCCTTGGAGGCGAACAGCAGGGCCTCGCCCACTGCCGCGATGTTCAGCGCCACGATGATCTGGTTGGCCACCTTGCAGACCTGTCCGTCGCCCACGTTGCCGACCAGCGTGACGTTCTTGCCCATCTTCTCGAGCAGCGGCCGCACCTGGCCGAAGGTGCCTTCGTCGCCGCCGCACATGATGGTGAGGCTCGCGGCCTTGGCGCCCACTTCGCCGCCCGAAACCGGCGCGTCGATGTAGCCGCAGCCCAGCGCGATGATGCGCTTGGCAAAGCCCTTGGTGGCAATCGGATCGATGGAGCTGCAGTCGACCACGATCTTGCCGCGCGAGTCCTTCAGGCCTTCGGCCACGCCCAGCGTGCCCGGCTCGCCGAAAAGCACTTTCTCTACGTCGGGCGTGTCGGGCACCATGATGAAGATCACGTCCGCCTGGCGCGCCACTTCGGCCGCCGAGGCGCAGATGGTCGCCTTGGAGATGAAGGGCTCGGGCGTGTTGCCCTGGGTGTTCACGAACAGCTGGTATCCCGCGTCGAGCAGATGGCCCGCCATGGGCGCGCCCATGATGCCGAGGCCGATGAATCCGATTTTTTGCGATTGCGACATGTCTCTGTTTCCTTGAATGCTGTTGTCTTCTTCGTTCACTTCTGCTGCGTCAGGGCCTGCCGCCAGCCCAGGCCGTCGACGGTGTCGCTGCGCGGCTTGTATTCGCAGCCGATCCAGCCGTCGTAGCCGATCGAATCGATGTGCTTGAAAAGCCACGGGTAGTTGATTTCGCCCGTGCCCGGTTCGCCGCGGCCCGGGTTGTCGGCCAGCTGGATGTGGCCGATGCGCGCGAGGTTCTTCGACAGTGTGTTGCCAAGCTCGCCTTCCATGCGCTGCGCGTGATAGATGTCGTACTGCACCCGCAGGTTGGAAGATCCCACCTCGTCGATCAGCGCCAGCGCCTGGTCGGTGCGCGTGAGAAAGAAGCCCGGAATGTCGAAGGTGTTGATTGGTTCGATCAGCAAGCGCAGGCCCGCCGCTTCGAGTTCGCTGGCGGCGAGGCGCAGGTTCTCGACCACTGTCTTGTGCGCGGCCTCGGTGCTCACGCCCGCCGGCACCTTGCCGACCAGGCAGTTGAGCTGCGGGCAGCCCAGGGCCGTGGCGTAGTCGATGGCCATGGCAATGCCTTCGCGGAATTCGCCGGTGCGGTCGGGGTGGCAGGCAATGCCGCGCTCGCCCTTGTCCCAGTCGCCGGCCGGCAGGTTGTGCAGCACCTGCTGCAAACCGTTGGCGCGCAGCGCGGCGGTGAGCTCCTTCTTTTCGAAGGGGTAGGGGAACAGGTATTCCACCGCCTCGAAACCCGCCTCGGCGGCGGCCTCGAAGCGTTGCATGAACGGCAGCTCCGTGAAGAGCATCGTGAGGTTGGCTGCAAACTTGGGCATGGTGCGTGTCTCTTCCGTGCTCAGTCCAGCATCTCGGCCGCGACCGCGGTCGGTGCATCGGCCGGGTGTTCGGCCAGGGGCTCGAACTCGGTGATGTTGTCGATCTCCGTGCCCATCGCGATGTTGGTCACGCGCTCGAGCATCACTTCGATGACGACCGGCACGCTGAATTCGGCCATCAGCGCTTCGGCGCGCTGGATGGCCGGTGCGATCTCTTCCTGCTTGTTCACGCGGATCGCCTTGCAGCCCAGGCCTTCGACCACCTTGAGGTGGTCCACGCCGTAGCTGCTCTCGATGCCCGCATCAGGCCCCGCGTTGATGTTGTCGAACGCGAGCTGCACGCAGTAGTCCATCTCGAAGCCGCGCTGCGCCTGGCGTATCAACCCGAGGTACGAGTTGTTGACCACGATGTGGATGTACGGCAGCTTGAACTGCGCACCCACCGCGAGCTCTTCGATCATGAACTGGAAGTCGTAGTCGCCCGAGAGCGCGACGATCTTGCGCGACGGGTCGGCGGCCCGCACGCCCAGCGCGGCGGGAATGGTCCAGCCCAGCGGGCCGGCCTGGCCGCAGTTGATCCAGTGGCGCGGGTTGTACACGTGCAGGAACTGCGCGGCCGCAATCTGCGAGAGGCCGATGGTGCTGACGTAGCAGGTGTCGTTGCTGAAGTTGTTGTTCATGCACTGGTACACGCGCTGCGGCTTCATCGGCACTTCGTCGAAGTTGGTCTTGCGCAGCATGGTCTTCTTGCGCTCGATGCACGACTTGGCCCACACGCGGCGGTCGGTGAGCTTGCCGGCGGCCTTCATCTCCTCGGCCACCTCGACGAAGAGCGTGAGCGCGGCCTTGGCGTCAGAGACGATGCCGAAGTCGGGCGTGAACACGCGGCCGATCTGCGTGGGCTCGATGTCCACGTGCACGAAGGTGCGGCCCTTGGTGTAGACGTCGACCGAGCCCGTGTGGCGGTTGGCCCAGCGGTTGCCGATGCCGAGCACGAAGTCGCTCGCCAGCATCGTCGCGTTGCCGTAGCGGTGGCTGGTCTGCAGGCCGCACATGCCGGCCATCAGCGGATGGTCGTCGGGAATGGCGCCCCAGCCCATCAGCGTGGGAATCACCGGGACGCCGGTGGCTTCGGCAAAGCGCACGAGCAGGTCGGACGCATCGGCGTTGATGACGCCGCCGCCGGCCACGATCAGCGGGCGCTCGGCCGCCTGGAGCATGCCGATGGCCTTCTCGATCTGGGCGCGCGTGGCAGCGGGCTTGTAGGGGGTGAGCGGCTCGTAGCTGTCGATGTCGAACTCGATCTCGGCCATCTGCACGTCGAAGGGCAGGTCGACCAGCACCGGGCCCGGGCGGCCCGAACGCATCAGGTGAAAGGCCTGCTGGAACACCTGCGGCACTTGGCCCGGCTCGCGCACGGTGACCGACCACTTGGTGACTGGCTTGGAGATCGACTCGATATCGACCGCCTGGAAGTCTTCCTTGTAGAGCCGTGCGCGGGGCGCCTGGCCGGTAATGCAAAGAATGGGAATCGAATCGGCCCAGGCCGAATACAGGCCCGTGATCATGTCGGTGCCCGCCGGCCCCGAGGTGCCGATGCACACGCCGATGTTGCCGGCCACCGCACGCGTGTAGCCCTCGGCCATGTGCGAGGCGCCTTCCACGTGGCGCGCGAGGATGTGCGAAATGCTGCCGCGCTGACGCAGCGCCGAATACATCGGGTTGATGGCGGCACCGGGCACGCCGAAGGCCTGCGTCACGCCTTCTTTTTCCATCACCAGCACTGCGGCCTGGACCGCTTTCATTTTTGCCATGGGACTGTCTCCTTGAGTTGAGGCCACTGTAGGAAGCACGGGCCATTCGAAGAAGACGGCTGCGGACCATAAAAGCTATTCCACCCTGGAATAAGTGGCTACCATCCGGCCATGGATCGACTACTGGCAATGGAAATGTTCGTTCGCGTGGTGGAGACTGGCAGCTTCTCGAAAGCGGCGCTCGAGTTCCACACCACGCAGCCCACCGTGACCAAGCAGGTCGCGGCCACCGAGGCGCGGCTGAAGGTGCGGCTGCTCAACCGCAACACGCGCGGCGTGAGCCTCACCGAACCAGGTGCGCTCTACTACGAGAAGTGCAAGAACATCGTGCGCGAGGCCGAGGAGGCCGAAAGCATCGTGCAGCTGCGCCAGAACCAGGCGCAGGGCCTCTTGCGCGTGGGCACGTCGGTGGCCTTTGGCCGCCGCGTGGTGGTGCCTCTGGCACTCGAATACATGCGTCGGCATCCGCAGGTGCAGCTCGACCTGAGCTTCGAGGACCGCTATGTGGACTTGATTGCGCAGGGCATCGACGTGGCCATCCGCATGGGCAAGCTGGCCGATTCATCGCTGGGCGCGCGCTACCTGGGCACCAACCCCTGGGCCATGGTCGCGGCGCCGGGCTATCTGAAGAAGCACGGCACCCCCAAGCGCGCGCAGGACCTGAGCGCGCATGTGGCGCTCATCTACAGCAGCGTGGTGGGCGACGAGTTCTGGCGCATGCACACGCCCAAGGGCGACCCGGTGACGGTGCCCGTCTCGGGTCGCTTCCGCTCCAACAACCTTTCCGCGGTGCTGGCCGCCGCGCGCGACGGCCTGGGCATTGCGCTCATGCCGCGCTACGTGGCGAGCGAATCGCTGGCCTCGGGCAAGGTGCTCGAAGTGCTGGCCGACCATAAGCTGCCCGAGCAGGAGATCCACGCCGTCTTTCCCTCGCCCAAGCTGGTGCCGGGCAAGGTGTCGGGCTTCGTGGCCTTCCTGCAGGGGCGTTTTGCCGAAGGGTGGTGGGGCGGCTGACCGCGCCTACCGTCTTCTTCTTCAGGCCGGCACGAAGGCGCCGTGCAGGCCCAGCGGCAGCGTGTAGGGCAGCGTGGCCTGCGCCACCGGGCCGGCCGCCAGGTGGTCGGCCGCGAAGCACGACAGCACGGTCTTCTGCCGACCGAAATCGAGCACCGTGCCCAGCACCCAGCCTGGCCTGGTGCCGTCCGGCACGAAGACATGCTCTTCCACGATGGCCTGCGCCCCGTAGCTGAAGCGCTGGCTGCGACCGGTCTCGACACCCGTGCGCGCGACAGCGCCGAAGCCTGGCACATCGGGGCGCGTCTGCGTGGCATGAACCACATGGCGATGGCGCAGGCCGACGCGCCGCGGGTCGATGCGCGGAAATTCGGCTTCCTGCGCCAGCGCCTGCTGCATGGCCTCGCCCGTGCCGAGGTTCAGCGTGGCGACGGTCAGGTGCGGGTCCGTGCCCTTCACGCGGCGCGCGCGCATCACTTCGCGGTTGGTCGTGAACACAGAATCGGCGTTGTCTGAACGCACGTAGTCGATGTGGATGAGCGTGCCGCGCGGGGTGTCTTCTTCCCAGGCATTGCCCACATGGAACAAGAAGCCGGCCGGCAGTGTGAGCATCTGGCGTCGCTCCCAGTTCTGCTTGTCGATCACCAGCGCGCGCATGCCAAGTTCCGGCCGCCAGACGTGGGCATCGAGAAAGCTCGCACCGGCCTCCTTGCGCTTGGCGTCGTACACCAGTGGCGGCATCAGGAACACCAGGTGCCGCTCGGTCACGGCGAAGTCATGGACCATCGGCATGTCGGCCAGCGGCACCACGGCTGCGCGCCGCAGCGTGCCTTCGGGCGCAATCTCGTACAGCGCCAGCAGGCCCTGGCCGGAACTCACGCCGAAGTTCCACACCGTGCCGTCCGGATCGACCTTGGGATGGGCCGAGAACGGCATCCCCGCGAGGTCGGCCCGCCAGGTCTTCAGGCCCAGCGTGTCCAGCGTGTGTGCGTCGACGCGCGTGGCCGAGCCGCCTTCCCACAGCGCCAGCACCTCGCCGCGCATCGGCAGCACGCTGGTGTTGGCGACGTTGATGCTGTCGGCCGAGGTCGGCGGCTCGACGCCCGGCGGCATGGTGCCGAAGGCCTCGAACAGGCGGCGGCCGGCCCGCACCTCGGCCACGCGCTTGGGCGTGGCGACATAGCGGCCCTGGTGCCGCACGTCGGCCCCGTCGATCGTGAAGCGATGCACCATGCCGTCGCCGTCGAACCAGTGGCGGTAGCGCTCGCCGCCCAGGTCGTGGCCGGCCGGGCCGATGCGAAACAGCGTGCCGGCCACGGCATCCGGGAAGCGTCCGCGCACCGCGGCGCGGGTCAGCGGGAGGTCGTCCGGGGGCGTGGCGAAGCCGGTCTTCCAGGGCGTGCCGGCGGCTTCGAACTGGGCTTGCCAGTCGTCCGTGCCGGCCGCGCGGGCCAGCGGTGCCAAGAGGGGCAGGAGAGGCAGGGCGCTGGCCGAAGCCAGCCGGCGCAGGAGTTCGCGTCGTTCCATGGCGGTCTCCTCAGCGCAGGTGAATGACGGTCTGCAGGTCGGCGTCGACGCTGATCGCTGCGGCTTCGAAGGCGGGCGCCGCGCGGTTGCCCTTCGCGTCGTTCGAGAAGCCGTAGCGCTCGGTCGGCATGCCCATGAGGTTGGTGTCGAGCTTGCCATTGCCGTTTTCGTCGGCGAACGCCCTCAGAGCGTAGCGCCCCGGCGCGAGTCCTGTGAACACGAGCCGGGCCTTGCCGCCCTGCATCGGCGCGGTCTGCGACGCCACGGCCTTGCTGTCGGCGTAGCTGGCGGCGTCGTTGTACAGCGCAACATACAGCGTGGCTTCGGCGGCAGGCCCGTCGGACACGCTCAGGCTCAGGTCGGCGGCAAGGGCGCCCAGCGGCGCAAGAACTGCGGCGGCGCACAAGGCGTGGGCGCCAGGCCGGGGCAGGAGTGCGAGAAAGTGCATGAAAGACCTCGTCTTGGAAGTTGGAGGTCCCGACGATCCCGCAGGCGCCGTGCGCTGCCCAGCGCCATGCGACGAAATGCGGCAGCGCCCGCGCCAGATGCACACGGCAGGCGCAAGGCGCGCCCGCTTCAGCCGCTCCAGGCTGGCGGCGGCGGAGCTTTGTTCAGTTGCTCTTCTTGTCGTCGCCTGCGTCGGCCGAACCCGCGCCGGGCGGGTTTTCCCATTGCCCCGATTCCACGAACAGGCTCCACGCCGCCATGAAGAGCGCGGCAATCACCGGGCCGACCACGAAGCCGTTGATGCCGAAGATCGCCATGCCCCCGATGGTCGACATCAGCACGATGTAGTCGGGCATCTGCGTGTCCTTGCCCACCAGCACCGGCCGCAGGATGTTGTCGACCAGCCCGATCACGAACACGCCCACGAAGATCAGGATGCCGCCCTGCCAGAAGTGACCCGTGGCAAGGAAGTAGATGGCCACCGGCCCCCAGATAAGGGCCGCGCCCACCGCCGGCAGCAGGGAGAGAAACGCCATCAGCACCGCCCACAGCAGCGCGCCCTGCACGCCCAGCAGCCAGAAGGCGATACCGCCAATGGCGCCCTGCGCAATGGCCACCGCCACGTTGCCCTTCACGGTGGCGCGGATCACGGTCGTGAACTTGTTGAGCAGGTAGTGGGTGTGCGGCTTGGCAAGCGGCACCGCTTCGCGCATGGTCTTGGAAAGCGCCGCGCCGTCGCGCACCAGGAAGTACAGCAGGTACAGCATCACGAAGAAGCTGATGAGGAAGTCGAAGGTGTTCTGGCCGATGGTGAGCGCCTGGCCCGCGATGAGCTGGCTGCCCTGCGCCGCGCCGGCGGAGATGCGTTCCTGCCAGGCTTCCATGTCGCCCAGGTTGAAGCGGTCGAAGATGTTCAGCAGCCATTGCGGCATGGCGTTGAGGATCTGCTGGAAGTAGGCCGCGAAGTTGATCTGCCCCGAGCGGATGCTCTGCGTGACCTGCACGATCTCCTGCACCAGCGACACGCCGACCATGGCCAGCGGAAGAATCACGATGAACAGGCAGATGGTCAATGTCGACAGCGCGGCGGCGTTGCGCTTGCCCGGCATTTTCTTGAGCAGCCACTTGTACAGCGGCGTGAACAGGATGGCCAGCGCCACCCCCCACAGCACCGCGCCGAAGAAGGGCACCAGCACCCAGAGAAAGGCGACCGTGACGATGGCGAGCAGGGCGAGGAATACGCCGCGCTGGAGTTGGGGTGAATTCATATGTGACTCGGACTGTAGCCGAGCCTGAACGCACGTTTGTGTCGGTCGAAATGCCTAGTCGGCTAGCGCCTCGCGCGCGGCAGCGCCACCGGGGACAAGGTGGCGCGCAGGCGCGCCGGCGCGTCGGGCCCGGCGGTGGTGTCTACCTCGAGCGAACGCTCGACATTGCCGATGTGGTCGATCATCAGCTTGCGCGCCGTGGCGGTGTCGCCGGCCTCCAGCGCGGCGACGATGGCGCCGTGCTCCGCGCAAGACTGGCCGGCCTCATGCTTCGACTGGTAGAGCGTGGCCGCCAGCGTGGTGCGGGCCGTGAGGTCGCGCAGCACGTCGACCAGCAGCTGGTGCCCCATCTGCTCGGCCAGGCACACATGAAAGTCGGCCAGCAGGAAGGCGCGCGTGGCGGCGTCGGCTCCCTCGATGGCGCGCTGCTCGTCGGCAATGTGGTCGCGCAGCTTGCGTATGGCCTTTTGCAACGGCCGGCCCTCGCTTTCGGCCAGGATGCCCGCCTCGACGATGCGCCGCGCCGAGAAGGCATCGCGCGCTTCCTCGGCCGAGGGCTCCACCACGTACCAGCCGCGGCGCGACTGCACCTCGACGAAGCCGCGCGCCTGCAGCTGCATGAGCGCCTCGCGCACCATGGTGCGGCTGACCGCGAAGTTCTCGGCCAGCGCCTGCTCGCCGAGCCGCTCGCCCGGCGCGAGCTTCTGCGCCAGGATGGCCTCGACCACGCGCTCGGCAATGGAGGTGGGATTGACGTTGTCGGCAGCCATCGGTTTCAGCGGCTGCCGGCGCCCGCGCCCAGGGGTACCACCGGCAGTTCGGGTTCGGCCAGTGGTTCGTCGTCGGGGGCGTAGGTGCCGTTGAGCACGGCGTGGGCCCGCTCGCGGTCGATGTCGCCCTCCCAGGCTGCCACGGCCACGGTGGCCACGCAGTTGCCGATCAGGTTGCCCAGCGCGCGGGCAATGCCCATGAACCAGTCGACCGAAAGCACCAGCACCAGCCCGATGGCCGGGATGGCCGGAATCGCGTGCAGCGTGGCGGCCAGCACCACGATGGCCGAGCCCGGCACGCCGTGCGCGCCCTTGGAGGTGACCAGCGCAATGGCCAGGATGGTCAGCAGGTCCGACATCGAGATCGGCGTGTTGGTGGCCTGCGCAATGAACACCGCCGCCAGCGTGATGTAGATCGAAAACGCGTCCAGGTTGAACGAGTAGCCCGTGGGAATCACCAGGCCCACGGCCGAATCGCGAATGCCCATGCGACGCAGCTTGGCCATGATCTGCGGCAGCACGCTGTCCGACGAGGTGGTGGCAAACACGATGGCGAGCTCTTCGCGCAGGTAGCGCAGCAGCTTGAAGAGGCTGAACCCCGACATGCGCATGACCAGCCCGAGCACCACGAAAACGAACACCAGCACCGCGCCGTAGAAGAGCGCGACCAGCATGCCCAGTTGCTTGAGCGAACCGATGCCGTATTTGCCCACCGTGAACGCAATGGCGCCCAGCACACCCAGCGGCGCCAGCTTGATGATGATGCCCATGATCTTGAACAGCACCAGCGAAAGCGAGTCCACCACCGCGCTCACCGGCTTGCCGCGCTCGCCCAGCAAAGACAGTGCGCAGCCGAACAGCACTGCGAACAGCAGCACCTGCAGCACGTCGCCGGTGGCAAAGGCGTTGACCACCGTGGTCGGAATCAGCTTCATCAGGAACTCGACCGTGCCGCCGCTCGTGAGCTTGTCGGCGTTCGACGCATAGGCGCTCATGGCGCCGGCGTCGAGCTTGCCCGGGTCCACGTTCATGCCTACGCCCGGCTCGAACACGAAGGCCAGCACCAGGCCCATGGCCAGTGCGATGGTGGTCAGCACCTCGAAGTAGATCAGCGCCTTCACGCCGACCCGGCCCACGCGCTTCAGGTCGCCCGCGCCGGCAATGCCGTGCACCACCACGCAGAACACCAGCACCGGGATGATCATCTTGATCAGCTTGATGAAACCGTCGCCAAGCGGCTTGAGCTTGACGGCGAACTCCGGCACGAAGAGGCCGGCCAGCACGCCGAGCACCAGCGCAATGACGACCTGGCCGAAAAGGGATTTGACGAAGCGGGGCATGGAGGAACCTTCCATCGGGGTTGAATGCAAGATTGCGGAAATCTTGTATGCAAGCAATGTAGGCAAGAATGGGCTGTTGTGCAGCAGGGTATTCCCGGGCGGGGCGGGTTGCCTATGGGGAACTAAGTCGTGGACAGGGTGTTGATTGCCACCGAAAAATGACCCGGCTAACGCGCTAATTTCCGTCTAAGACTGACCCACGTAAAACTCTACC
>NZ_JBBCBV010000036.1:0-9555 GCF_037204045.1 Variovorax sp. CCNWLW225
AATAAAGGAGGAGGCCGCAGGCCGGGGGACATTCGCGGAGAAAGGTACCCCGTCGGCGGGTGCGCGCCCCGAACAGCGGCGTTCAGCACCATCAACGCGAAGGATGACAAAGCAAGGCTTCATCTCAAAGCTCCTTGCGAATATCGACAAGCCGGGTGAGCCCCCAGATGATCATCAGCACCACCGCCAACAGAATCATCGCGTTGGCCGCAGCCAGCGGAAACTGCAGGTACGAGGTCTGCACCTGGATGATCTTGCCGATCGATGCGATCTGCTGGCCGCCCATGACGCCGATGGTCACGAAGTCGCCCATCACGATGGTGATGACGAAGATCGAGCCGATCAGGATGCCGGTGCGCGACAGCGGCACCACCACGTTCCACAGCGTCTGCCAGCCCGAGGCGCCCGCGTCGCTGGCGGCTTCGAGCAGCGAACGGTCGATGCGCATCATGCTGTTGAAGATCGGCACGATCATGAACATCGTGTAGAGGTGCACGAAGGCGAGCACCACTGAAAAATCGGAGAACAGAAGCCACTCGACCGGCTGCTCGACCAGGCCGAGCCCGGTCAGCATCTGGTTGACCAGCCCGTTGCGGCCCAGGAGCGGCACCCACGAAATCATGCGGATCACGTTCGAGGTCCAGAACGGCACCGTGCACAGCACGAACAGCACCGTCTGCATCGTCGACGAGCGCACATGAAACGCCAGGAAGTACGCCACCGAAAAACCGACGAGCAGCGTGATGCCCCATACCAGCAGGCAGAACTTGAAAGTGCTCAGGTAGGTATTGAGCGTGACGCACAGGTCGCCGTTGTCGGTCAGCTGCGAGCAGCCCTCGAACAGGCTTGCGTAGTTGCGCAGCGTTATCGCCGGAATCAGTTCGTACTCGTTGAAGCTCCACAGGCTCACCATGGCGATGAGCGCCAGCGGAATCAAGAAGAACAGCAAGAACACCAGCGCGAACGGCGCCGCCTGCCACCATGCCTTCACGGCATGGACGGACGGGCTGGGCGCGTGCGCGCTGGCGGTTGGAGCGCTCACAGGATCAAGCCGCGACGAATTCGTTCCACTTTCTGACCATGTACTCGTTCTCGTCCATCACCGCGTTCCAGCAGGCGATGCCGCCCATGCGCTGCTCGTAGCTGCCGCCGTCGCGCACCGCGCCGACCTTGGCCAGCAGGTCGCCGTTCGGGCCCTTGATGTCTTGCGTAGCGGCCTTGCCCTCCATCCAGTAGGCCCACTCGTAGGCTTCCATCTTGGCCTTGGCCGTGTCGAGCACGGCGCTGTAGTACCCCTGGCGGTTGAGGTACGCGCCGGCCCAGCCGTCGAGGAACCAGTTGATGAATTCATAGGCGCCGTCGAGCTTCTTGCCCGACAGCGTGGCCGGCAGACCGAAGCCGGCGGCCCAGGCGCGGTAGCCTTCCTTCAGCGGCTGGAAGTTGCAGGCAATGCCCTTGGTGCGCACGGCGGTGACGGCCGGCGACCACATCGACTGGATCACCACCTCGCCCGAAGCCATCAGGTTGACCGACTCGTTGAAGTCCTTCCACAGCGCGCGGAACTGGCCGGCCTTCTTGGCTTCGATCAAGGTCTTGATCGTCAGGTCGATCTCGGCCTTGGTCATGTTGCCCTTGTCCTTGTACTTGTGGATGCCCTTGGCCTCCACCACCATCGCCGCATCCATGATGCCGATCGACGGAATGTTCAAGATGGCCGCCTTGCCCTTGAACTCGGGGTTCAGCAGCTCGGCCCAGGAGCCGATGGGCCGCTTGATCAGGTCGGGGCGAATGCCCAGCGTGTCGGCGTTGTAGACCGTGGGGATGAGCGACATGAACTGCGTGGGCGCGGCGGCGAACTTCTTCGACTTTTCGCCTTCGAGATAAATCACCTTCTTGGGTGCGGTGCCCTGGTCGCCCACGGCCTTGCCTGCAACCTCGCCCTTGGTGAAGAGCGTGGTGATCTTGTCCGCGTTCTTGATCTTCTTCGTATCGATGCCCTTCAGGTTGCCGGTGGGCACGATCTTCTTGAGCGAGAAGAACTCGGTGTCGATCAGGTCGAAGCTGTTGGGCGCGGTCACGGCGCGCTTGGTCACGTCGTCGGTGGTCACGGCCACGTACTGGATCTCGATGCCGGTGTCGGCCTTGAACTTCTCGGCAATCGCCTTGTCCTGGTTCACCGCCGTGCCCAGGTAGCGCAGCACGATTTTTTCTTGCGCATGCACGAAGGGCGCGATGCCCGTCGCCAGAATGCCGGCGGTGCCTTGCAGCAGGGTGCGGCGCTGGAGGCCGGCGGACGAGTCGATGGGGTCGGTCATGGAAGAGTCTCCGTGGAAAAAAGGTGGCGGATGAACGGAACGGAAAGGGAGGACTACGCTGCCACGGCGAGTGCGCGCGCATCGGCCTCGGCCCATGCAAGGCGCACCGCATCGCCCGGCGCATAGGGGCTTGCCAGAAAGGCGGCTTCGCCCAGCAGCACCGACACGTTCTGGCGCCCGGGCGCAGCAGCTTCGAGCGCGAGGCCGAGCAGCACGTAGGTGCCTTGGTACTCGACGTCGGTGATGGCCGCGGCAATGCCTCCATCGCCGGACGCCGGGGCGATCCGCATGTGGTCGTTGCGCACGGCAATCGGGCCGGCGGGCGTGTCGAACACGTTGTGGCCGCCCATGAAGCGCGCCACGAATTCGTTGGCGGGATGGTTGTAGATCTGGTGGGGCGAGCCGACCTGTTCGATCACACCGTGGTTCATCACCACCATGGTGTCGGCCAGCGCCATCGCTTCTTCCTGCGAGTGCGTCACATGAACGAAAGTCAGCCCCAGCTCCTTCTGCCACCGACGCAACTCGGCGCGCATCTGGATGCGCAAGAACGGATCGAGCGCCGACAGTGGCTCGTCGAGCAGCAGCACGCGCGGCTCGGTAATGAGCGCGCGCGCCAGTGCCACGCGCTGCTGCTGGCCGCCCGAGAGTTCGCCGGGCTTGCGATCGGCCAGGTGGCCCATCGCCACCCGCTCCAGCAGGTCGCGCGCGCGCTTCGGCCGTTCGGCCTTGCCTGTGCCTTTCATCTTGAGGCTGAAGGCCACGTTGTCCACCGCCGAGAGGTGCGGGAAGAGCGCAAAGCTCTGGAACATCATCGCCGTGCCGCGCGCGGCGGCGGGTAGGTTGGTGATGTTGCGGTTGTCCAGCAGGATGTCGCCGCTGGTGACCGACTCATGCCCCGCAATCATCCGCAGCGTGGTGCTTTTGCCGCAACCTGACGGGCCCAGCAGGCAGCAGTAGCTGCCGCTCGCAATGCGCAGGTCGATCTGGTCGACCGCGGGCGGTGTGCCGGCGGCGTAGCGCTTGCTCAGGGCAACAATTTCAACGGCGGCGGGCGGAGGCGTGGCGACGACAGTCATTGGCCGGCGCCGCACACGGAAAACGATCGAAAAACGAGCATGCTGGCGTTAAGCACGCTCCATGCCACCTGGGTGCTAACGCGCCCTCTGCGGGCCCATGCAAAAGGCCGGGCTCCCGAGCTTTCTCTTCCGTCGGCTCAGGTGCCGAACCGGCCGGCGTCCGAGCCCACCGGCAGCGCCGCAGCAGCCAGCCCTCGCAACACATCGCCCACCACGATGACCGCGGGGCTCGCCAGCCCGGCTTCGGCAATGCAGGCCTGCAGCCGGTCGAGCGTGGTCGTGACGTGGCGCTGCTGCGGCAGGCTCGCGTGCTGAATCACCGCCACGGGCGTGTCGCCGGGCAGGCCGTGTAGCAGTTCGCGTTCGATGTGGCCCGCGCCCGCCACGCCCATGTAGATCACCAGCGTGAGCCGCGCGCTGTGCGCGGTGGCGGCCAGCGCACGCCAGTCGGTGGCGTCTTCATGCGCACTCGCGCCGGTCTTGGCGTGGCCGGTGACGAACACCACGCCCTGCGCGTGGTCGCGGTGCGTGAGCGGCACGCCCAGCGAGGTCACGGCGGCAAGTCCGGCGGTGATGCCGTTGATGACCGTGCATTCGATGCCGGCTTCGCGCAGGTGCTCGACTTCTTCGCCACCGCGGCCAAAGATGAAGGGATCGCCACCCTTGAGGCGCACCACGGTTTCGCCTTCGCGCACCGCGGTGATCATGAGCCGTTCGATGAATGCCTGCGGCGTGCTCTTGCAGCCGCCGCGCTTGCCCACGTGCACGATGCGCGCATCGGGCCGCGCATACGAGGCCAGGATGCTCTCGCTCACGAGGTCGTCCACCAGCAGCACGGTGGCGGCCTGAATCGCCTTCACGGCCTTGATGGTCAGCAGCTCGGGGTCGCCGGGGCCGGCGCCCACCAGTGTGCAGCTTCCGGCGGTGAATGGGGATGTGAGTGCGTTCATGCGTGGGCTGCCAGTTGCGTGATGTGCCTGACCTGCGTGGCGATGGCCTCTGGCACGGGAAGCTCGCCATTCAACACGCGGCGCGTGTAGTCGGCCGTGGTCGCGACGTCGATCTCTTTCGGAAGCCCCGGCACCTCGCTCGACGTGCCCGCGGCCTGGGCCTGCAGCTCGCTGCGCACGCCGCGCACAAAGCCGTCGATCTGCGCGGTGCGGCGCGGGTCGGACACCACTTCGCCTTCGAGCCCGCGCGAGAGCAGGGCGGTCATGCTCATGAGCTCGAAGGTCTCGCCCATCGTGCGAGCGTATTCCGGATGGGTGTAGCTTGCCACGACCACGCAGGGGCCGGTGGTCGGCTGCATCAACTTGACCACGCTGTGGCCAGGGTTGCGCAGGCCCACCACGCGGCGCACGTCGAGCAGCCGCTTGAGCGCGGGGTTGAGCAGTTCGGTCGGCGCAAAGCCGACCTCGCCGGATGCAATTCTTCGGATGGCCGTGAGCATGGGGATGTCCAATGCCTCCAGCACGTTCGATGCCAGCACGCGCGATGTTTCGGTGGCGCTGCCGTGCACCAGCACCGGCAAGCCTTCGCGGGCGAGCAGCAGGGCGAGCAGCGGCGTAAGCACCGGCAGCTTGCGCGCGCCGTTGTAGCTCGGCAGCACGATGAGCGGGCGGTCGGCGGCCGGAATGTGCTGGAGCCGCGCATGCGTGGCGTCGAGGAAGCCCGCCATCTCTTCGGGCGTTTCGCCCTTGATGCGCATGGCCAGGCAAAAGCCGCCGATTTCCAGGTCGGTGACGGTGCCGTCCAGCACCTGGCCGAACAGGTCCGTGGCCTGTTCGCGCGTCAGCGGCTTGGCGCCTCGCGCGCCGCGGCCGATTTCCTTGATGTATTGGCTGATTCCCATGGGTGCACCAATTGTCCCGCAATGCTTATGCCGGAATGCGAGGCGGCTTATGCACCCTCTATGCACCCTCTGCGAGGACCTCCACCGGCGTCGCCCGGACCATGCGCTTGAGCTCGGGCAGGCAGGAGCCGCAGTTGGTGCCGCATTTGAGCGCGCCCTGCAGCGAGGCCAGCCGCTCCTCGGGCGTGCCGCTGCAGCGACCCAGTTCACCCTGGATGGCCAGGTCGGTCACGTTGAAGCAGGTGCAGACCGTTTGCCCGCGGGACTGCACTGCCACCGGCGCGCGGGCGCCCGGCGACAGCAGCAGCCGGCCGTAGGTTTGGGCCGGAATTTCCTCGCGCAGCAGGGTGCCGATCCAGGCCTCGGCGGTGGTGTCGCCGCCCAGCAGGAAAGCTTCGAGCCCGGCGTTGCCGTCGGCGCGGCGCACCAGCCGTGCCACACGGCGCTGGCCGCGGCGGCGGTCGGCGTAGCGCAGGGCATCGCTTGCACCCAGGCCAAGCACGCCTTCGATGCGGTCGACGAGGCTGTCGTCCGGCGTGTCGTGCGCGGCCGCGCGAAAGAGGATGCCGCTGCGCTCTTCGCCCGGCGTGTTGCCCGAGAACGGCACGCAGGTGGCAAACGGAAACATCGCCATCAGCGGCTTGAGTGCCTGCTGCGCGGCAAAGGCGGCGTCGGGCGGCAGCCAGGCCATGGCGAGCAGCGACCACGGCAGCTCGGCCTTGAGGATCTTGACCGGCGTGTGCTTGAGCTCGGGCTGCTTCGAGGTGGGGCAGTAGGCCGGCGTGGTCAGCGCATTGATGCCGGCCAGCGGCGTGCCGGTCGAAGAGCAGCCGCTCAGGTATTCCTCGCCCCAATGCATGGCAACGAAGGCCTGGCTCAGGCCGATTTCGGCGCTGGCGCGCGCGGGCAGCAGGATGGAGCCGCGCTTGGAGGTGAGGTGCACCAGGTCGCCGTCCTTCAAGAGGCGGCGCGCCATGTCCTGCGCGTTCATCTGCACCACCGGCTCGGCCACGTGGCCGAACAGGCGTCCGACCGTGCCGGTGCGGCTCATGCCGTGCCACTGGTCGCGCAAGCGGCCCGTGTTGAGCGAGAACGGGTAGCGCGCCTCGCGCGCCTCGGCCACCGGTTTGTAGACCGTGTCGACGAAGCGCGCGCGGCCGTCCGGCGTGGGAAAAACGCCGTCTTCATAGAGGCGGGCGCGGCCGGTGGTCTCGCCTTCCTTCAGCGGCCATTGCTGGGGGCCGGCCGTTTCGAGCATGGCGTAGCTCAGGCCGGTGATGTCGAGGTCGCGCCCGCGGGTGGATTCGCGATGCTCGTTCCACACCTGCTCGGCCGAGCCGTAGGGGAACAGCGTGTCCGTGCGGCCGAGCCGCCGTTCGAGGCGGCGTGCAAAGTCGACGGCAATCGACCAGTCGTGGCGTGCCTCGCCAGGCGCAGCCACCGCGGGGCGCACGCGCGAGATGCGGCGCTCGCTGTTGGTCACGGTGCCTTCCTTCTCGCCCCATGTGGTGGCGGGCAGCAGCAGGTCTGCGAAGGCGCAGGTCGATGTGGTCGAAAAAGCCTCTTGCACTACCACGAACTCGGCGCGCTCGAGGGCGCGGCGCACCGTGGCCTGGTCGGGCATCGATTGGGCGGGGTTGGTGCAGGCAATCCACAGCGCGCGGATCTCTCCGTCGGCGGCGGCCTGGAACATCTCGACCGCGGTCTTGCCGGGCTTCTCGGGCACGGAGGGCAGGTTCCACAGCGCCGCCACTTCCGCGCGGTGCGCAGGGTTGGCCAAGTCGCGGTGCGCGCTCAGCAGGTTGGCCAGGCCGCCCACTTCGCGCCCGCCCATGGCGTTGGGCTGGCCGGTGAGCGAGAACGGGCCGGCACCGGGCTTGCCGATCTGGCCGGTGGCCAGGTGCAGGTTGATCAGCGCCGCATTCTTGGCGGTGCCGCTGGACGATTGGTTCAGGCCCTGGCAATACAGGCTCAGCGTGGCAGGCGAGGTCGCGAACATGCGCGCGGCGGTGAGCAGGTCTTCCTTCGAGATTCCGCAGATCTGCGCCACCTTGTCGGGCGTGCATTCGCGCACCGTGGCCTTCAATGCATCGAAGCCCGTGGTGTGGGCCGCGATGTAGCGGTTGTCGGTCCAGCCTTCCCATAGCATCAGGTGCAGCATGCCGTTGAACAGCATCACGTCGGTGCCGGGCTGGATGGGCAGGAACAGGTCGGCAATTTCGACCGTGTCGGTGCGGCGCGGATCGGCCACGATGATCTTCATGCCTGGGTTGGCGGCCTTCGCGTCCTCGATGCGGCGAAAGAGAATCGGGTGCGCCCAGGCGGCATTGCTGCCCACGATGAAAAGGCACTCGGCGTGCTTCAGGTCGTCGTAGCACGCGGGCGGCGCATCGGCGCCCAGCGTCTGCTTGTAGCCGGCCACCGCGCTGCTCATGCACAGGCGCGAGTTGGTGTCGATGTTGTTGGTGCCGATCAAACCCTTGGCGAGCTTGTTGAAGACGTAGTAGTCCTCCGTGAGCAGCTGGCCCGAGACATAGAAGCCCACGGCGTCGGGCCCGTGGTCGCGAATCACCTGTTCGAACTTGTCGACCGCGCCGTCGAGCGCGGTGTTCCACGCCACGGGCGCCGGCTCGGCGCCGCGCACGGCGCGCCGCATCGGCTGCAGCAACCGGGTCTGGCGTGTGACCGTGGCCGTCGCCGTGAGGTGCAGTGTCGAGCCCTTGGTGCAAAGGCGCCCGAAGTTGGCCGGGTGGTCGGGGTCTCCGCGCACGCCGGTGATCTGCGCGCCGTCGGACTCGATGACAACGCCGCAGCCGACGCCGCAATAGGGGCAGGTGGAGCGAGTTTCTTGCATGAGTCGTGCCTTGGTTGTGCGCCTAGCTGCCGTGCGGCGCCTGCACGTCGAAGGTCTCGTCGCCCAGCTTGCCGGCCGTTGCGGCGCCGGGGCCGGCGCGGGGCGGCGCCAGGTCGATGGCATGCGTCTTGAGTTCTTCCGCATCCAGGTGCACCACGCCCTCGGCGAGCTTCACCGCGAACTTGGGCGTGCATCCTTCGTCAGGCGACTTGGCGCAGCCGTCGTCCAGTCCGATGGCCCAGTTGTGCAGCGGGCAGGCGACGCTGGTACCGAACACAATGCCCTGGCTCAATGGGCCGCCCTTGTGCGGGCAACGGTCGAGCAGCGCAAACACCTGGTCCTCTGAATTGCGGAACACGGCGACGGCCACACCCACGGGGCGCGCCACGCGGCGGGCGCCGAGCACGGGGATGTCGTCGATGCGGCAGATGGCTTTCCATTCGCTCATGGTGGGGTCTCTAGGTTTTGAGGTCTGAATACAAGCCGGTCACGCGGTCCATGATGGCCAGCAGGTTCTCGCTGGCCACGAACACGTCGGACATCAGGGCGGGTGAGGTCGCCGCACCCTCCAGGCGCTGGAGGCCGCGGTTGAAGAACATCCACTGCGCGTCGGCCAGCACCAGTTCCTGGCGGATCTGCGCGGTGGCTTCCGGCGCGTTGCGCAGGGTTTCGAGCGCGGCAAGGAATTCGGCGCGCGCCTTTGCAATTTCTGCCGTACTGCCGGTGGCGTCGATCTGCATCGCGCCGGCCAGGTAGAACTTGGCCATGCGCTGGGACAGCATGCGCTGCCGACCTGCGATATTGACCAGCCGGCCCACCGGCCTGCCCGAGGCGGTTTCGTACTGCGTGGTGCCCTGGTTGGCAAGCGCGAGCACGGTGGCATCGAGCTTGACGATCCGGGCGGCTTCTTCCTTGCCGAGCGCGGGGCCGGTGAGCTCGCGCTTGAATTCGCTCCATGCGCCGTCGAGTGCGTCGTAGGTGCCGCGAATGGCGGGGCTCGGTGCGAAGGCCTTGAGCTCGGTCAGCTGCCTTTCGAACAGGGCAATCGATTTGTCCAGTACTTGTTGCGCGCTGCGCGTTTCCACTTTCTGCGCCAGCGCGAGATAAGCCTTGCTCGCGCGCTGCGACAGCATGCGCTGGCGGCCCGCCTTGTTGATGGCGTCGTTGAGGTCGGCCACCTGCGCGCGGGCGCCCACTGCGGCAAGCGCGGAAGAAACGATGAAGAGTCGTCTTTTCAAGAAGCTTCCCCGCTTACACGGTGAGCGGCGTGAACTGCCGCACATCCACCTGCGCCTGGCTCGACTCGAACCACGGATCCGGCTCCCCATCCAGCGCGAACTGCAGCCGCTCCCACAGCGCCTTGCGGCCTTCGGCGTCCTCCAGGATCTTCTTCTTCACATAGTCCAGCCCCACCCGCCCGATGTAGTGCACCGTGCGCTCCAGGTACCAGCCTTC
>NZ_JBBCBV010000037.1:0-8080 GCF_037204045.1 Variovorax sp. CCNWLW225
CCCCCTTATTTGGCAACCTTAAGTATAAAACCACTCTTAGTAGGTGTCCAAATTCATTAGGGGGCTAAATAGAAACCTTATTAATACAAAACTTTACTTAAGCCAAATAGCCTTAGTCGCATCCACTACTCTACATTTTTCATCAAGATATGCATATTTTCTCTCCCACTCGCTTTTTCTCCAAGCCTCTTGATTTGCAAACGATGATTTAATTGGTTTTGGGTACTCATCCTTTGACCAGCCGTCTTCAATATGGTTTAACTTAGGGTCATTATCATCGTAATACTTATACCAAACAGTAATCATTTTTAACATTATTGCCCCCTGCTTCTCTTTAAAATCGTAGTTTTATTGATTTATAATATCCATTATTTCTTCTTTAAGGGTATAGTACTGTACCCGATCATTAATATTGAATATTTCGAGTATTTTATTTGCATTCTTTTGCATCTGTTCTAGTTGAAATGTGTACGCATCTTTTTCAGCAACTTGTCCAAAATAAGTTTCTAAGTTACCGTCAATTTTAGTAATACCAATTTCATCATCAAACAACTTGTGTTCGATCTGCCATCCATGGCGAATTTCATGATATATATTACCTATGAGTCCTAGCACCTCATTAGCATCAGTTTCGAGATTCTTATAAATGAACAGGAATATTTTAATCCTCTTTTTTTCACCTAAAGTTATACCGCTTACCACTTCGCTACCATTTAATATCTGCTCGTAGGTTTCCTCTGATAAATCAGGTTTGTTTTTCCTTTCATACTCTAGCCTGTTAGCAGATATATATGGGTCTATAGTGAAATTCAATTTTTTATATTCAGTATCAAGTAAATCAATACATTTATTTATTCTAATCTTTAATTTTTGATTAATATTATTTCTTATCTTCACATAAACTCTCCTTTATTCAGTTTTCGAAATTTTATTCGAATTCCAAAAATCCTAATCTTACCAATCCATTTTTTAAATACTTGTGTAAGGGACGCTTAGTTGCTATAAAATATGCATCATCATCTTTGTTATTTGGATTGTCACCTAATGAATTTCTCATTGACATAAAACTGTCGAGTGCTGAATTATAAACGTCTCCATTAAGTTCTCGTCCAATATACATTATAGTTTGAATTGTTTTTAAGTCCTCAAATTCTATACGCCCTAATAATCTATATAACTCAACCTCTTTTTCTTTGTAATCTTGGGTGCTTTTTTCTCTTTCTTCTGAAATCATAATAACATTTTTAATTAACGGAAGTTTGTCATCTAAAAGACTATATATAGTTATTGTCATGCTTAATTCCCCTTTGCTTCAAAAGTAATAAAACATTCAATAAAAATCGTGATCCTTTCCAACGATTTTACCCTCAGCAACAGGTTTAATTACGATCACTTGTGGAATATCAACAGCTTGTTCAGTTCAATATCTCTGGATAGTTTCCTGATAGTGGTCTTTCTTTCGGTTAAAATGGGTTTCAAATTTTATTTAATAAGTGTTCTCACTTCCAATCTATATTGTTTTTTTAGTCTAAAAGACTAAAATTCAAATCATTGATAATTGCGTTAACCGTAACTGAATTACTTCCTGAATCACAAAAATTCTTAATATCTGTCCACAAAGGCCATCCATCAACTGTTTCTAAAGAAGATATATAATCACCATCCAACACTTCAACTTCATCAATAAAATAATATTTATTTAACATTTTATAGTGATGATAAAATTCATTTTGGGTCAGTCCAGCTACACGGCGAACTTCTTCGACTGAAAACACGGCATTCTCAGACCTCTCTATCATTATAGAAAAGACACTGCGTGTGTCTGGCACCAATTTCTTTAATTTGTCTGCTTCATTATTAACTATAATGACCATTTCTCTTAATTCTTCTTCATTATTGCCCCACTGTAAAATGTTATTTGCCGCCTCTAGGGATTGGCAAAAGTTGATAGTCTGCTTTTCTGTAAGATCCTCTATAGAACTTTCTAGTTTTGATACGGCATCTGCAAATTTTTTCTCATGATTTTTTTCATTTCTTGAAGTTTTTCAACTGGATATTTATCAACATTGTTAGTTATTTTGTGATGATCAAGACACAACATCATTAAATTGTCAAAATCTCTTCTCTCCTCATTGGTTTGATTCGGATTGAACCTTTCGCCTCCTGGCATTGCTGCTTCAATATGACAAATCTCTCCCAATAATTCTCCATCAGAACTTATTATCATCTTTTTACAACCTTCAAACGCGCATTGGTTTCCAGACGTTAAATATAGCCTCCTTTTAGTTTCTGTGGTCGGTTCAAGTCTCTTTACTTTTTCATACATCCTGTATTCCCCTTTCCTTACTATAATTAGTTTTATTAGCAATCCTCTGGTGAAGGTATTTACCCGTCATTTTTAGTTAAAATCGAAATTTTAAACCGATGCACCTTGTTAGAAGAATGATTTTATTTAATATTTTGCAGCTAACATTTTATTATCTTGCGTTTGATCCCAATAAGGATGGTTGAAAAATTCACCCCATAAGGTATTGGCTAATTCGCAAGTGCAACTTTCTTTAAAAAGGTCGTCCAATTTGGTCACATAGATGAATAATCTTTTGTACAAATTTTCCACCTTAACTTCCTCTTCTTTTTTACGAATTAAGCTTTGACCTTGATTTAAAGGATTTAAAATTTCTTTGTTTCTCTTTAAACGCTCTATGATGTTTCGCATCACTATATAAAATGCCTCATCAATTCGATCCACTGCTCTATAGTTTTCAACTGCCAAAATGGTTAGGATTATTCCACCAGGCATTCTCCAGTGCCTTCTGGATTTGCAGAACATTTTGAGTAATTTCACAATAATCCTTAATTGACCACCTGACTCCTCATTTTTTAAATGGAACCACTCTACAATTTTTCTCGGTTCCCAAAACCTCCACTTACTACCACCATGTTCATAAATGTAATCAGCGTCACTTAAATTCAGTTTATACCTTCTGTAAACAGCAAGATCTACATGCGAGCCATCTCTATAAACACATCTGATACAATTTGTATGGCAATCAATATGTGTCTCTGATTGATTAACAAAGGGTCTTAGCATTGAAAGTAATGCCTTCTTTGCTTTAACAGGACTTTTATCGATTTCATCTTTATCGAAAACGAGTGAAATGTCTATATCATTCTTTGAGAATAATCCATTCACAGTGGTTTCCATTGCAATACTGCCCTGTACAAATGGTTCTTCCAGAAGCTTATAAGATGAATTATTCATACTGTTGAAATACTCAATGCCTTTTTGCAAATTCAAAATTTCTTTTTCCATTTTCTTAATGAGACAAGTTTTCTCATATTCATTTGCTTCAACATTTTGTTTAACAAATTTTAAAAATGACAGATTCATATTAAACAAAATGAATTACCCCACTATTCTAATAAAAGTACGATTTTATGTAGACCTAGAAAACTTGTAATTCCTTCCTATGTTTGTAACTTTAGTATACCATTTTCATCCTGAGTAATCGATATGGCTATTGTCTTTTTGGAATATCAACAATTCCTGCAGCTCGATCTTTAGATATGTACAGACGTTACTAACAGCTCGGATACCGATCCATTTCGTCATTGTAAAGCTTTCTGACGGTCGGATACTCATGATCAATATCTCTTGGATAGCTTACGTATACTGATCTTTCTTTCATCTATTATGGGCTTTAAATTTTTAGTCAATCAAAGCACCGCACTTTAATAATTGAATATCGACGATTGGACTATGAAAAAAGCCAAGGTTTCCTTGACCTTTATCTACTATTTAACAGTAGTGAAACAGATTTCTAATTATCTCCATCCCATTGATAGGGTTCACCTATGGGACTGTACAGAATATCAATATCTATAAACTTCTTATGGTTCCCTTTAGGGTATTTAACTAAAATTAAATCCCACTTTCTAGGTACAAAGTCAACATCGTACCTCCAAAATTTTATTTCTTTGTTCTCTTCATTTACAATTCCATTAGCTTTTTTTCCATAGACCTCTAATTGTTCATTAGGAACATAGTATGCAGTATACTTATATTCTTGTTGTCCATTTCTATTCCCGACTTCTCGGTTGGATAGTCTATATGCGATAGAATCATATTCTTGATATTCCTCATTTTCTTCACTTTGATTGTTGTGCTCATTTTTTTCTGAATTAACTTTGTTATTAGATTGACCTAAATCATCATTTACGACTTCTTCTTGTATGTAAGAGTTAGCTGTGTAGTCTTCATGATCCTTGCTAAAATATACAATTAATATAATTCCAATTACACCAAGCAAAAAAATCGATACCTTTTTCATAATCCCGCCTACCTAATCAAAATATTTAATCTTTTCAGAACCTTAATCTGACTTTAATCAAGATCAAAAGAACAGTAGACTGAGTTATCTTCTTCATGTTTGATATATGTATTGCCTTTCAAGAAATAACGTAACCCTGTAGCAGCTTTTAGAATAGATATACTTAGCTCTCGCACATGTGATATTATGTCTCGATCATCTTGTTTAAATCCAGATGCAGAATATCTAACATGAATTTCAAATGATGAATCTTCGAATTTGAAGCTTATTATTTCCATCGCATTGCTCCTCTCTTTTCCTTAATTATACAACCGTCAGAATCTATTTAAAACTGCTGTTTTATTCAGAATTGACACTAATCAAAATATCCAAAAGGAAGGCTTTCTTTTAATAAAGACAGGTGAACTGCGATCACTTCTGAATCTTTTTCTTTTGAGCCTTCCAAAAGTTCAAGTGAGACGCTATTTAATACACCATTTACTTTCTTTAATTCAATCTCCATCTAATCTTCCTCACTATCTCTATTGTACAACCTATAATCACCTTCGCCATCTTCATGTTCAACGTCCCTTGATTCACATTTTTTGCAAATAAGATTCCCTTCATTGAAAATATTGTCTAACCCTGCATAATTAACATCATAGATTTTCCCGTTTCTCGCTCCACCTGTTGTATCAATAAGTTGTTTCGCCGTCACTGATACCTCAAGATAGAAAAAACGTTTGTTGCCGCAATCATTACATTTAGCCATTATTTAACGCCTCCTTATCCTGTCTAAGCTTCCGAATAGTCTCATTCTGTCTTTCTATAACATTTTCGTAATAGCAGAGTCTTTCTAAAGCTTGTATAGGATTTTTCTTAATCCACCTCAATCTTTCAATGAGCAGTCTCAGACTTAATTTATCCATTGAAATCATTTGATCACCCTCTCTATGTATAAAATTGTTGTTTTATTTAGTAGCCATAACAAAAAAAGCGTCCTAACTTTAGTTGTCGGTACGCTTTCTTTCATATAACAATATTCTAAGTTATTCGTATTTTCAAACTATATCTTCTGAAGTTGCTGACTCTTTCTTAAAATAAGCTTCTTACTGATCAAAAACTAAGAGCTGTATGCATTCAACAATTTCACTCCATAACCATGCATCCATTGTTTGCAATGTAAATCCATCGGGTAGCTGCTTCATTTTCACATTTACATTGAACCTTTTGCCGGTTGTTTTATGTACAACAGCTAGTTCTTCACCATTAAAGAAACGTACAATGGCCTCATCAAATTCAATAGGTTGATTAACCACATAACCTTCCTTTCTGCAGCTTATTTAAGTTCCTCACCGTCCATCTAAATGATTTATCTATGACGAGTTTCTTCTATTATATATGCCCATCTAAAATAACCCTTTCATATATTCAGCCTTTGCTCTAGGTTATTAGATATTATGATTGAATAAGATCGTTATTGATATTCGTTAAGTTGTATAAAAATAAGTCTTCGATTCATTTTTTGCTGTTACGATAACGATTAACGATTAATAATATTCAGCCTTATACACCCTCTTAATTATTCATTTTTTTAATTTCGCCCTTGATTTTCATTCAAATTTGTGAATCAGCCGAAAAAATCTCAAAATCCAATATTTGTTACTGAAAAGCAGGTATAAGACTTATTATATAGGGATTTAACTACCAATATGTGGGGGTATATTAACATCCAAATACTCAAAAGCAAGAACAAATGTACCCACAGCACTTCCATTTCCACACCCTATCCAAATTTTCATTTTCCTAATTCCACATCAAAATTACCCTTTTTCACATCGTAATCGCTATCGTAAAAGCCTATAGTATCAACGTTTTTCCTTATTGAAATTTTCCCTTTTTTATCAATATCTCCTGAAAACAACCACTTTCCCCTACTCCCGCTTATGTTTTACGATCGTTTACCTCCTATTCACTAATTAAAGTATCAAAATCTTTATGTTTACTGTCTTTTTTAATTGTTTATAAATTTTTACGATACGCATGTTACAGATATACTATATGACTTGACTGTATTTGGTGACGACTTAACAGAGAAATTTAATGCCCTTCTAACTTTTAACTGCAATGGGAATTGTGGTTGACCCAACAACTCAAGGTATTTCTGATAGTGAACAAGCAATGGATTATGATAAACCCCCTCCCCTTCTCTTAATTGAGGAGGGTATTTTTTTCGTAATGAAAAAATTGCAGAAAACATTACATCCTTTTACAATTTTTTCAATGACTATGTTATGATTGTTTTCGAGAGATTTTTGAAATTTTCAGAAAGAGGGGTTTGGATGAGTAAGATCGCTTCAGAAGTTGTCGCTACTACACTGAATGACTGGTACATTGCTATAAAAAAGCAAAAGGTTGATGAGTCAATAAAATATTATTCAGAGATAAAGAAACTTTTTGATGAAATGGAAGAAGATCAAGAAGTTCTTGCGTATTATAGTCTATTAGAAGAAAGACATAAAATGTTGCTGCATTCCTCACGAGGAGAGCCTTTGCAAAAGCATACCTATTTTACTGAAGACAATCAAAACTTCATTAAAAAAACAAATGATAAATTAGAATACAACTTTTATTTATTTGAAGCAATGTATGAGGCATACAACAAAAACTACGATCGAGCAATTAACTTATATGGATTAGCTGAAAAAAAGCTTGCAGAAATTCCAGATGAAATTGAAGCAGCTGAATTTTACTCTAAAGTCTCTTACTTATACACTCTTGTTAAACAAAGCATTGTGGCACAACATTATATAAAAAATGCAATTTCAATATATAAGCGACACCCTGATTACAAATGCAAACTAGCTACATCAACAATGATTGCAGCAGCAAACTATGCTGATATGAATCGATTTGAGGAAGCAGAACAATATTACTTAGAAGCAATTGATATTGCAAAAGAAACAAAAGATGAATTTTTAAAAGCTCAATTATTTCACAATCTCAGCATCGTTTATTCTGATTGGAATAAACCTGATAAATGCATCGAATCTCTTGAAAAAGCAATAGGAAATGAATCTTGGTTACATTCAATTTATTATATAAATTCTTTATTCATGATGATTAAAGAACTCTTTAAAATTGACGAAAAAATGAAAGCCATTAATTTTTACAATAAAGCACAGGAAAGACTCATAGTAATGGAGAATAAAGTATACGAAGCCAAAATTAGCATCTTATACAACCTTTATTGTGGTGAATTAAAAAATAATTTCAATAATTGTATTAGTAATATTGAGTTTTTAAAGCAACAAAATGAACTTGAAAGTGTAGATGAATTGTCCTACATAGCTGCAAAAAGTTTTGAATCAATAGGTGCTTTTGAAGAAGCAACGCGCTTTTTCAATGCGAAAATTTGGGCTGAACAGAAAATGAATCAGGTGGAGGGAATCTTATGAAAAAACTTGTGCTTTGCGTATCTATTTTAGCTGTGATTTTAAGTGGAGTAGCTTTAACGCAATTGAGTACAGATTCACCATCTAACATCCAGGTAGCTGAAAGGCCTGTCGGAGGTTAAAAAAGGTTGATTAATTAATTTAGCCCTACTCATACATTTGAGTGGGCTTTTATTTTATGATTTATGTCCACCAGTCAACCCAGCTCTGTGAAGCGCTGTACCTGCAAACGTAACTGAGCGGGTTAACCCCCTAATTTTGGACACATACTACTCTTAGCTCATTATTTCATAGAATTGCTCTTTATTTTAGGTG
>NZ_JBBCBV010000038.1:0-8021 GCF_037204045.1 Variovorax sp. CCNWLW225
TCCTGAAGCCGTTGGTCTTTTTCATCCGCCCGATCTGCTTCCTGCCGGGCGATAGACTGCCAGCGCTCCTTTTCCTTCGTTTCCGACTTCAATTGCCCCGCCAACTCGGCTGCTATTTTAGTTTTCTGCTCCGCATAGGCGTACAAAGCATGAAGTTCCCGCTCCGGCACAATGACTTTATCCTTTTTGAGCCACGCTTTTTCATGTTCAATAGTCGGCATTTTCAACTCTTCAGCCTTAACTGTCAGCGATTCTTTTTTCACTTCTATAACTGCTTGAACAGCTTTGTTTTGCTTTTCCAGTTCCTCTCTCTGCTTTTCCTTTAAAGCAATTTCAGCATTAAGCCGCTCAAGCTCCGCTTTCCGCTGATTTATTTTATACTGGTGAACATTCTCATGCTTCTTTTCGCTTGGTTCGCCGCGTACCAGGTCAAAACCGTTTTCAACCATGTGCCGATGAAAATCATCTTGAATGGCTTTCATCTTCAATTTGCCATTAAAAAAATCTTTCGCAGAGAGTCGACCGTCCTCCGTGATCGGTACAATACCAACATGCATATGAGGAGTCGCTTCATCCATATGGACTGTGGCATAAAGCATGTTTTCAGCGCTGTATTTCTCTTTCAAATGATCAACCGCTGTTTCAAAATAGCGCCGCTGCTCCTTCTCGCTCATCCCATTCATATAGTCAGGACTTGCCGTGATCAAAAATTCGCTGACCAAGACAGCATCCGCTCGGACCTTCCGTTTGACCCGCCCCTCAATTTTTTCATGAACCGCTTTTGAATAGCTAATCGGTTTCTCGTTCACCAGATCATAATTTAAGTGCGTCCGCTCCCGATCTATATTTTCATTTTTGCTTTTTTGAAACTCCCGCTGATTGTGTTTTTGTGTTCCATTCAATCTATCTTTTTTGTATTTTTCCATCCTTATGACCGCATAATTTGCCATGAGAAAAACCCCCGATTCAGACCACTGTATAGGGGTTATGGTAACACAAAGTTTATCTTTGGTGTAACGCACTACACCAAATTATGCCCATGGCAAATTTGGACGTGCGACCTGCGGTGCTGGTGGCTCTCTCATTCTCGCTATCGCATCGAAAGTTCGTGCCACTTGTCGGCTGTCCGCCGACCCGATTTTTCCGCCGATGAGAGATCGGCAGAAAATCAGAAAAACCCTTGCTGCTTCCACAGCATTTGACACATGAACAAATTGTTCTATGTGTCAAATTTTCAATCAAAGAAAGTATGCTGTGAAACCGTGCATCTACTTTCTCATTTTATAAGGATCTTCCCCATAGAGGTACACCGTCAGGAAAATGCGGATTTACAACGCTAAGCCTATTTTCCTGACGGTACCCCTTTATGTACATAATATCCTCTCACAATGTTAGTTTACAGTTAGCATTACAAAATTATGGTATTGTTATTCATAATTATTTATGTTGGTTATAGTAAACATGTTATTACAAAGATTGACCAAATAATCTTTTGTTAATTGCAAAACAAAAAAGACAAGTTATTTAACCTGTCTTTCTCTTTCGATGAATTAATTACAATTTAGGTACTATAATGATTATTTATTAGCTTATATAAAGCCTATGATCCTTATCAGATTTATAAAAAGCTTTTCTTAATATTATCTGTTAACTCAGAAATGACCTTTTTCTTTTGTTGTTCAGGTGAATGAATAGTTAAAATTATCAAATCCACCAAATCAGGACTTTCTTTAGCTAATTCCTGCATGTAGTCATACCCGAAATCTTTCATGACCAGTAGCAATTTACTCATGTTACTGGAAACTTACATCTATCTTCTTTTTTACGTCCTTCGCCACTTTTGGCATTGTTATTTCAAGTATTCCATTTTTGTACGTAGCTTTAACCCCATCATGTGAAACGGGGCTTGGAAGTGTTATCATACGTTGAAAACGACCTGTATAGCGTTCCTTTTTTAACATATTTTCTTCTTTTATTTCATTGGTACGCTTGATAGAACCACTAATGCTTAATCTGTTATTTTGTATATCAATATCTACATCTTCTTTCTTTTCAAGACCAGGTAAATCACATGTTGCCACAACCTCATTCTCAGTTTCATGAACATCAACTCGAATCCCACCTATACCATGTTCATTGTCAAACGAAATTGGTAATTCCGAAAAGAAACGATCGAATTCTCTTCTCATATTTGATAATTGTCTAAATGGATCATAAGGTACTAATGACATATTCAATCCTCCTTGGTTATTTTCAAAGATATTATTCCAATTTTGTATACGTTTATTCATAAATCCTTTACTTTACGTTCTGTACAAATGGATTCGTATCTGTACCAATTTTTAGAGTGTTTCTTATGGTGAATCCACCTCGTGATTCTGGCAAGTGAAAATATTACCTCACCTTGCTTCTTCTGCTTAGAGTTGGAGAAGCAGGTTTTTGTTTCCCAAAAATAGTTTAACGTTGTAAATCCGCATTTTCCTGACGGAACCCCATAGAGGACAAAGGCATAAAAAAAGAGAGAAGAAGATTAATCTTCTTCTCTCTTTTTTTTATGCCTTTTCCATAACTCATCAAGAATAAAAGCAACGATGATAACAACAACTAAAACAATTAATGTAACGGTAAAAGAAAAATTTTCTCTCACACTTACCATTAATAATGCACCTAAAGCTCCAAACACAAAACTCATCAGTAATTTCACTATAATTCATACCCTTCTTAATTTTCTCTTAATTCAATTCAAAATATAACAAAAAAATCCTAATAAGAGGTATTATATATACGGGCCCATATAGGAGGGAAAACAGTGACAAGAAGAATAACAGGAGCCATTTTTATTTCAACTGCGGCACTTATACATACTCTGAAATACCTAAACATGGGTTTAATGACCATTGCCTTTCAAGGACATGGAACCCTAGAAAGGCAAGCCAATGAAAATATGCCCTGGGCGCTTCAAATAAGCATTGCACTATTTATTTTGGGTTTAGTTTATCTAATATGGGGAGAAATCGAGGACACACTGAAAAGAAAGCAACAAAAATAGCAGATTCCACAAGGGAATCTGCTTGTCTATTTGATTATGTAATTCTTAATGCCTGGATGCCAGTAAGCCATGACCTCAAATGCACCATTCGCAACCTCGTCATCTTCTTCCTCAATCTTAACAAGATCGCCGTCCTCCGCATCACCAAGATTCAGCTCTTTATGTATCTCTTTTAAAATGCCGCCATGTAAAAAAGCAGACCTTTAAAGGTCTGCTCTTTTCTTAATTGAATTGTTGACGCTTTTTAGCTCTTCTTTTCTTCACAATCTTCACAATGAAAAATACAAGAAGAATTGAAGCTCCAAGCACTGAATAATTATAAATCACATCAAACCAGTTTATAGTCGATACTTCAGTCAAAGGAAACCCTCCTTTTTAGAACTTCACAGTATAAGTCACTGACTTTGAATATCCAACTGGTTGGCCAACTACATTCATGCCGTATAGCTTTGTTCCTCTTACATAAGCTTTACCACCAGTTTTCTTTGCATTTAAATTATACCATGTTGTACGCTGTGTCCAAGTAATACCAAAGATAAAACCGTTTTGTTCACTCCATACATTTACACTTTTAACTTTTCCACCTGTTCTTTTAACACGAGCATATGAACCAATATATCCTGTACCATTGTACTCTTTATAGCTATAAGTTTTAGTTGTTGTTTTAGCCTTAGAAGCAGCCAAAAACATAACAGGATTTTCGGAAACTTCTTTAACAACATTTTTATCCGCGTTTAATGCCTTATCTTTAGCACTTTCTTCTTTGAGAAACTTTTCAAATTCCTCAACCGAATTAAAATTTAATGTATTTTTCGTAGAAATTTTTTCTTCAGGTACAGTTTCAAAACCATATTTTTCAGCTATATCATTTGCTTCATTAACAATTTTTTCATCACTAGTCTTTTCTTCAGCCACAGCTACATTTCCATTTCCCGAATACGGAGATAATGAAAATACTAAAATCAAAGTAGTCATGATAAATACTATCTTCTTCACAAAAATTCCTCCTACTAAATCTTGAAACAAACATTATTTCCCATTTGATCCATAGGAAATATTATCATAATTTAGAAAGGAAATATATTAAATTTAATGTTTTAAGGAAAATTAAAACTTCAAAACAATAAGGAAACCTTCTGTTTCCTTATTGTTTGATTATGTAATTTTTAATACCAGGATGCCAATAAGCCATGACCTCAAACGCTCCATTTGCAACCTCGTCATCTTCTTCCTCAATCTTGACCAGATCGCCGTCCTCCGCATCTCCAAGGTTCAGCTCTTTATGTATCTCTTTTAAAATGCCGCCGTACCCTATTAATCTACGGGCAGCCAGTGCATCATCCAAATAAAACACCGTGTTCAGATTGTCTTCTGTCACCTTATTGCCACGCACAACATCCGTATCCTTGACTGGATACTTAGAGATTTCAAGAACAGCTTTTTGCTCCATCATCGCTTCCCGCACGTCGTTTTCAATCTGTTCAGCGTCAATCTTGGCTTTACCTTTCACCCGACGAATATCAACAATTGGGGTGTAATCCAATTTCATCGCCTTTTTCCAAAGGCTTGTCCATTCCGTCTGCTTGATATAATTTTTGCCGAAATAACTTTTCTTCACAGGCAATAACACATGAAAATGCGGATGATATGTATCTTCTTCATGATTTTTAGTAATCTCTAAAGCTCTAAAATAGCCAAGTACCGCTGTATCGACCCTTTTGTATTTCATAAGTCGATTAAACCCTTTCATCATGTCCGAAATCGAAGGTTTCAGACTGTCACCTTTAACATTTCGAACGGTCAACGTGAGAAAAATCCATCCGCATCCATACTGACGATTAGCTTCTTCTACGATCAATTTATTGTGATAAGCAATTTTTAACGACCTGCGCCAGGCACACATCGGGCATAACCTCACTTTGCAAAACTGAGCTTGATACAACTTTAGTTTGCCCGTCTCCGGGTCTCTTTTAAACGAAAGACATTCCGCACAACTGCACAATTTCTCAGCTTTTTTGCCATAGTAAGGTATACCAGTTTTGCTCTGTAAAGCTTCATAGTGCTCTGCCATAAGATTCGTCCGTCTCTTTTTCCCTTTCCAATCCCGCTTTTTACCTGTTGCGGTCTTATCCTCAAGGATGTTATAATTATGTTCAACTGAATTCAAACGAAAAAAACTCCTTTCTGTGCTAGTAATCTAGCGTTCTATTATTTGGCTTCGACACCCTAATAATAGCAGAAGGAGTTTTTATCTGTCAAAAACACTTTAAAGCCTTGACACGCAAGGCTTTAAACCGATTTTAAAAAATCTTGGTGTTTCTATATAGTATCAAGATAAGAAAAGACCCGATTTCGGCTCCGCCAAAATCGAAAAAAAGCCGGCTGAAAACAGCCGGCTTTTTTAAAACCTAAAACCCAAAGATCAAAACCATTCTTCCAGGGGGGAGATTTTTTTCAACTCTATATATATTTTTTTTCGTCATCATCGTCCAAAGAAAAAGAATCTAAAGATTGTATATTATCTATATGTGTATTATTTATATGTGTATTATCTTCCATGTGTATTCTATTACTACTTGGATTTGAACACTCGAAAATGGACACCTGATTTTGGACACCTGAAAACGAACAGTCCAATAAACCTTGATTTGACGGCGTTTCTTGGGATGTTCGTTTCCCAGTCCCCAAATTTGATTCTTGTGTATCACCCAACATTACAAAATGATGATCACTAAGAATCTTTTTCAACTCTATAATTTCGTCATCAGAAAAGGAACTATGTCTATATATGTATTTATAAGTATCTTTCTTGCCGTCTCTTTTTTTAAATTGGAGAAAATATCTTTTCTCTATCAATTCATCTAACATTCTTACGACAGCTTTACGCTTATAAAATGGAGCACTGGGTTAAAAATAACAAGGCGGACTCTAAAGAGTCTGCTTTTTTTATTTTTAAACGTGTTTAAATGCCCCTACATTCAATTTTAAGAGCTTCCCCCTATAAAAGGTCATCTTTTTTATTTGAAGCTCTCAGAAACGATTCTAAGCATCCTGAAAAGCATTCTTTATTCTCAACGAGCCTTGCAACAGTTCTTGGGCTTTGCCCAAACCCACCAACGGACGGCCGTTGGATGCCAGCATTCAATCCCCCCAACCCCCCGCATCTTCGGGGGGCTCCCTCGCCGGTTGGCGTCAAACAAACGGGTTTGTTTGAGTGCTGAAAGGGTTCGGGTGGCGCTGAGCGAGTCAACTCCTTAATCCTCCCTACGGTCCGGTTACCGTTGACTCACCCCCAACTCGCATCACTGCCTAAAAAAAAGAACCCTCACCGCCAAAAACGGTAAAAGGGTTCAGGTTCTAACAACAACTATGAATATTATAAGCCCCTGCAGGTACATTCCGCCAGTAACGCCCCAATTTATTTGGTGCGTATAACTGGGCACTTCAATAGTGACCACTTCACATCAAAGAAAGCTCAAACGCTTTTTGTATGTATTCTTCCTCTGTGATTTCTCCATGAAACCGTCTTTCTAAAAGCTTTTCCTCTGCTTCCGTCAGCACTAAACCCTCAAAGCCAAGGGTTGCTCTTACATATCTCATCCTTGTTTCAAAATCAATCTCTTGCATTACTACACACCTCTTTTTTTATTAAAAGCCCCTGCAGGAGTTTGTCATGAACCGCTCCAAAAATTTGGTGCGTATAATCAGCTCCTAAATTCCGAAACAAACTCAAACTTAATTTAAATCCTTCTCATCCCTTGATATAACTGTATTTCTCAATTCATTTAGGTACGCAGCGCTCCTTTTCAATTGCACCCTTTTACAAAACAACTCAAATAAAGGGTGCAGCACTTAAAGGTCTTTAGTATCGCTATAGCGAACCCTTTTTAAGGGGTGATTCGTGATGGATATGGGAGTTAAATTATCGTCAAAAGACGTCGCAAAACATCTCGGTATAGAGCCTGTGACCGTCCGCAAGTATGCAAGTATGCTTGAAGAACAAGGGTACTCATTCAATAAGGACTCAAAAGGATGGCGACTCTATACCGAGGATGACGTAAAGACTTTAGAGTATCTATGTACAATGACTAAAATCAATGGACACTCACTCGACGAAACGGTAAAGCATATAGCAAGCCTGTATCGTTCAAAACTGTCCATATCGAATACCGCTACATCGCTACAGGACAATCCATTGATCGAATTTATGAAGCGACAAGAAGAATTTAACCACAGCATGATGGAACGGATGGAAGCTTTCGAAAGAAGACAGAGCGAAAGACATGACCTTCTTACAAAAGCTTTACGAGAATCACTGGAGACACAAAAAATGATCGCAGCCACCAAACAAAAAAAGTGGTGGGAATTTTGGAAAGGCAACTGATTGCCACAACAGTCACCGCTCTAATTCATTGTCCTTGTATTTATTGGCTTCTCTAGGCATTCCAGCCGTACGGAAAAACGATGCCGCTAATTTCCGCATCTTTGGTAATTTTTCTTTAGCCCACTGAACCATTTTGTCTTTCCATTGTTCCAGTACGGCAACTCTCTCTTTTAGTGTCTTATTTTCTTTTTTTAACACCTTGTTTTCTCCAACCACTTTTTCAAGCGTTTGATTCTGCTTCTTGGCGAAACTCAAAACCTCAGCATACTGCCCGTTTCTCTTATCAAGTTCCTGTTTTAGTTTTAGGCTCTCCGCAGCTTCGCTATTTCTTTGAATGATCAAAACTTTATTTTCAGCTGACAGTTCCTCGTTTTCCGTTCGTAAAGTCGTCAGTTCCTCTTTCACTTCCTGCCGAAGATCCTGACGCTGTTCTTCCGTAAATTCCTTTGCAAGCTTGCGCCGCATCTCCTTTTTGGACGCTTCAACTTCCGAATGGATCCTACTCTGCAGTTCCTGAAGCCGTTGGTCTTTTTCATCCGCCCGATCTGCTTCCTGCCGGGCGATAGACTGCCAGCGCTCCTTTTCCTT
>NZ_JBBCBV010000039.1:0-3173 GCF_037204045.1 Variovorax sp. CCNWLW225
AACGTGTTCTTTGAAAACTAGATAACAGTAGACATCACATTCAAGTAATACAAGATATCACATAGTGATTCTTTTTAACGGTTAAGTTAGAAAGGGCGCACGGTGGATGCCTTGGCACTAGGAGCCGATGAAGGACGGGACGAACACCGATATGCTTCGGGGAGCTGTAAGCAAGCTTTGATCCGGAGATTTCCGAATGGGGAAACCCACCACTCGTAATGGAGTGGTATCCATATCTGAATTCATAGGATATGAGAAGGCAGACCCGGGGAACTGAAACATCTAAGTACCCGGAGGAAGAGAAAGCAAATGCGATTCCCTGAGTAGCGGCGAGCGAAACGGGATTAGCCCAAACCAAGAGGCTTGCCTCTTGGGGTTGTAGGACACTCTGTACGGAGTTACAAAGGAACGAGGTAGATGAAGAGGTCTGGAAAGGCCCGCCATAGGAGGTAACAGCCCTGTAGTCAAAACTTCGTTCTCTCCTGAGTGGATCCTGAGTACGGCGGAACACGTGAAATTCCGTCGGAATCCGGGAGGACCATCTCCCAAGGCTAAATACTCCCTAGTGACCGATAGTGAACCAGTACCGTGAGGGAAAGGTGAAAAGCACCCCGGAAGGGGAGTGAAAGAGATCCTGAAACCGTGTGCCTACAAGTAGTCAGAGCCCGTTAACGGGTGATGGCGTGCCTTTTGTAGAATGAACCGGCGAGTTACGATCCCGTGCAAGGTTAAGCAGAAGATGCGGAGCCGCAGCGAAAGCGAGTCTGAATAGGGCGCATGAGTACGTGGTCGTAGACCCGAAACCAGGTGATCTACCCATGTCCAGGGTGAAGTTCAGGTAACACTGAATGGAGGCCCGAACCCACGCACGTTGAAAAGTGCGGGGATGAGGTGTGGGTAGGGGTGAAATGCCAATCGAACCTGGAGATAGCTGGTTCTCTCCGAAATAGCTTTAGGGCTAGCCTCAAGGTAAGAGTCTTGGAGGTAGAGCACTGATTGGACTAGGGGCCCCTACCGGGTTACCGAATTCAGTCAAACTCCGAATGCCAATGACTTATCCTTGGGAGTCAGACTGCGAGTGATAAGATCCGTAGTCGAAAGGGAAACAGCCCAGACCGCCAGCTAAGGTCCCAAAGTATACGTTAAGTGGAAAAGGATGTGGAGTTGCTTAGACAACCAGGATGTTGGCTTAGAAGCAGCCACCATTTAAAGAGTGCGTAATAGCTCACTGGTCGAGTGACTCTGCGCCGAAAATGTACCGGGGCTAAACGTATCACCGAAGCTGCGGACTGTTCTTCGAACAGTGGTAGGAGAGCGTTCTAAGGGCTGTGAAGCCAGACCGGAAGGACTGGTGGAGCGCTTAGAAGTGAGAATGCCGGTATGAGTAGCGAAAGAGGGGTGAGAATCCCCTCCACCGAATGCCTAAGGTTTCCTGAGGAAGGCTCGTCCGCTCAGGGTTAGTCGGGACCTAAGCCGAGGCCGAAAGGCGTAGGCGATGGACAACAGGTTGATATTCCTGTACCACCTCCTCACCATTTGAGCAATGGGGGGACGCAGGAGGATAGGGTAAGCGCGGTATTGGATATCCGCGTCCAAGCAGTTAGGCTGGGAAATAGGCAAATCCGTTTCCCATAAGGCTGAGCTGTGATGGCGAGCGAAATATAGTAGCGAAGTTCCTGATTCCACACTGCCAAGAAAAGCCTCTAGCGAGGTGAGAGGTGCCCGTACCGCAAACCGACACAGGTAGGCGAGGAGAGAATCCTAAGGTGATCGAGAGAACTCTCGTTAAGGAACTCGGCAAAATGACCCCGTAACTTCGGGAGAAGGGGTGCTCTGTTAGGGTGCAAGCCCGAGAGAGCCGCAGTGAATAGGCCCAGGCGACTGTTTAGCAAAAACACAGGTCTCTGCGAAGCCGTAAGGCGAAGTATAGGGGCTGACGCCTGCCCGGTGCTGGAAGGTTAAGAGGAGCGCTTAGCGTAAGCGAAGGTGCGAATTGAAGCCCCAGTAAACGGCGGCCGTAACTATAACGGTCCTAAGGTAGCGAAATTCCTTGTCGGGTAAGTTCCGACCCGCACGAAAGGCGCAACGATCTGGGCACTGTCTCAACGAGAGACTCGGTGAAATTATAGTACCTGTGAAGATGCAGGTTACCCGCGACAGGACGGAAAGACCCCGTGGAGCTTTACTGCAGCCTGATATTGAATGTTGGTACAGCTTGTACAGGATAGGTAGGAGCCTTGGAAACCGGAGCGCCAGCTTCGGTGGAGGCATCGGTGGGATACTACCCTGGCTGTATTGACCTTCTAACCCGCCGCCCTTATCGGGCGGGGAGACAGTGTCAGGTGGGCAGTTTGACTGGGGCGGTCGCCTCCTAAAAGGTAACGGAGGCGCCCAAAGGTTCCCTCAGAATGGTTGGAAATCATTCGCAGAGTGTAAAGGCACAAGGGAGCTTGACTGCGAGACCTACAAGTCGAGCAGGGACGAAAGTCGGGCTTAGTGATCCGGTGGTTCCGCATGGAAGGGCCATCGCTCAACGGATAAAAGCTACCCCGGGGATAACAGGCTTATCTCCCCCAAGAGTCCACATCGACGGGGAGGTTTGGCACCTCGATGTCGGCTCATCGCATCCTGGGGCTGTAGTCGGTCCCAAGGGTTGGGCTGTTCGCCCATTAAAGCGGTACGCGAGCTGGGTTCAGAACGTCGTGAGACAGTTCGGTCCCTATCCGTCGCGGGCGCAGGAAATTTGAGAGGAGCTGTCCTTAGTACGAGAGGACCGGGATGGACGCACCGCTGGTGTACCAGTTGTTCTGCCAAGGGCATCGCTGGGTAGCTATGTGCGGACGGGATAAGTGCTGAAAGCATCTAAGCATGAAGCCCCCCTCAAGATGAGATTTCCCATTCCGCAAGGAAGTAAGATCCCTGAAAGATGATCAGGTTGATAGGTCTGAGGTGGAAGTGTGGCGACACATGGAGCTGACAGATACTAATCGATCGAGGACTTAACCATATTTTTGAATGATGTCACATCTGTTATCTAGTTTTGAGAGAACACTCTCAATTTGTTTGGTGGCGATAGCGAAGAGGTCACACCCGTTCCCATACCGAACACGGAAGTTAAGCTCTTCAGCGCCGATGGTAGTCGGGGGTTTCCCCCTGTGAGAGTAGGACGCCGC
>NZ_JBBCBV010000040.1:0-1829 GCF_037204045.1 Variovorax sp. CCNWLW225
TCGAGCGAGCTGGCCTGCTCTTCGGTGCGCGAAGACAAATCCTGGTTGCCTGCGGCGATCTGGCCCGAGGCCGTGGCGATGGCGTCGGTGCCGGTGCGCACGCCGCTGACCACGTTGGCAAGGCTCGTGTTCATGCTCTTGAGGGCTTGCATCAGCTGCCCCGTCTCGTCGCGGCTCTGGACTTCGATGCGCCTCGTCAAATCGCCCGCGGCAACCGACTGCGCAACTTCCACCGCCTCGGCCAGTGGCCGCGCCACGACGCGCGCGACGCACAGCGCCAGCACAAAGCCCAGCCCGATGCTGCCCAACAACAGCGCCACGATCCACAGCCGCGCCCGCGCATACAGGGCATCGCCATTGGCGCTGGCCTGCTGGCCGCCCTTGACGTTGAGCTCGACGAGCCGGTCGACCATCTCGGTCAGCTGGTGGTTCAGGCGCGACGCATCCGCGCGGATGAGAGCAACGGCCTGGTCCTTCTGCTGCGCGCGGGAGAGTTCCATCACCTTGTCGTGCTCGCGCGCATACAGGCCCAGCGTCTTCACGTATTCCGGGTAGATCTTCTTTTCTTCGGGCTCGGACATGAGCGCCTCGTAGCTCGCCCGCGCCTTGCCCAGTGCCTCCCAGAGCGCGGCCATCGACTTCTCGTAGCGCGCCGTGTCTTCGGGAGACGTCGACAGCAGGTGCTGCATTTCCTCGGAGCGGTAGCGAGCCATCAGCCCCCTCATCTCGAGCAGCGACTGGGCCGACGGCATCCAGTTGGTGGCGATGTCCGTCGACATCTGGTTGACCTTGGAAAGCTGCAGCACCGACACGACGCCGAGCACCGCGGTCAACGCCAGGACAGCCACAAAAGACACGAGCAGCTTGGTCGCAATCCTGAGGTTGTAGAACGCTTGCATGAACTTCTTCTCTCTATCTCTCTAACGCGGCGAAATCAGGCGGCGATCTTCTCGACCAGGCCCATCTCGTCGCTGGACATCAGCTTGTCGATGTCCACCAGGATCAGCATCCGCTCGTCCAGCGTGCCCAACCCGATCAGGTAGTCCGTGTCCAGCACGGCACCCATCTCCGGCGCGGGCTTGATCTGCTCTGCGCTCAGCGTGATCACGTCCGAAACGCTGTCCACCACCATGCCCACCACACGGCCGCCGATGTTCAGCACGATCACCACCGTGAACTGGTCGTACGTCGGCGCGCCCAGCTGGAACTTGATGCGCATGTCGATGATCGGCACGATGATTCCGCGCAGGTTCACCACGCCCTTGATGTATTCGGGCGCATTGGCAATGCGCGTCACCGCGTCGTAGCCGCGCAGCTCCTGCACCTTCTGGATGTCGATTCCGTACTCTTCCTGGCCCAGCGTGAAGGAGAGAAATTCCAGGGGCCGGCCGGCACGGGACGGTGCGGCGTTGCGGATGTCCGCGGTTTGTTGGGTTGGGGTTGCGCTCATCGGGAAACCTGTGGCTGTTGGCTTAAAACTCTGTCCAGTCGCCGCCGGCGGCGCCGGCCATGGCCAGCTGCGGAGACGAAGGTGCTTGTTGGGTCTTCTTGGCCGGCGCCGCGCGCCGGGGCTTGGGGGACGATTCGGAGGGGCGCGCCGCCTTGGCTGCGGCAGGGGCTTGGCCGCCTTCGAGTTTGAACACGCTCACCGCTTCCACCAGGCTTGCGGCCTGCTCCTGCATCGACTGGGCTGCGGCCGCTGCTTCTTCGACCAATGCGGCGTTCTGCTGCGTCACCTGGTCCATTTGCGCGATGGCCTGGTTCACCTGCTCGATGCCGGTGCTCTGCTCCTGGCTGGCCGCGGTGATCTCGCCCATGATGTCGGTCAC
>NZ_JBBCBV010000041.1:0-1826 GCF_037204045.1 Variovorax sp. CCNWLW225
TCCAGGATCTTCTTCTTCACATAGTCCAGCCCCACCCGCCCGATGTAGTGCACCGTGCGCTCCAGGTACCAGCCTTCCTCGCGGTACAGCTGCAGGAAGGCGCCCGAGTACTCCATCACCTCGGCCGCCGTCTTCACCTTCACCAGGAACTGCGCCACCTCCGTCTTGATGCCGCCGTTGCCCCCCACATACAGCTCCCAGCCCGAATCCACCCCGATCACCCCCACGTCCTTGATCCCCGCCTCGGCGCAGTTGCGCGGGCAGCCCGAAACCGCCAGCTTGACCTTGTGCGGCGAATACATCGCCCACAGCGCCCGCTCCAGGTCCTTGCCCATCTGGGTGGAATCCTGCGTGCCGAAGCGGCACCACTCGCTGCCCACGCAGGTCTTCACCGTGCGCAGGCTCTTGGCATAGGCAAAGCCCGAAGGCATGCCGATGTCCTTCCAGACGCCCTCCAGGTCTTCCTTCTTCACCCCCAAGAGGTCGATGCGCTGGCCGCCCGTGACCTTGACGGTGGGAATCTTGTACTTGTCCGCCGCATCCGCGATGCGCCGCAGCTCGTCCGGCGTGGTGTGGCCGCCCCACATGCGCGGAATCACCGAATAGGTGCCGTCCTTCTGGATGTTGGCGTGGCTGCGCTCGTTGATGAAGCGGCTCTGCGGATCGTCCTTGGCCTCCTTGGGCCAGGTGCTGATCAGGTAGTAGTTCACCGCCGGGCGGCAGGTCGCGCAGCCGTTGGGCGTGCGCCAGCCCAGGTGGCGGTACACCGCTTCGTGCGTCAGGTGGTGGTCCTTCTTGATGGCGTCGCGCACCTCCTGGTGGCTCGCATCGGTGCAGCCGCACACCGCCTTCTTCTTGGGCGTGGCCGAATAGTCGCCGCCGGCGGTGAACATCAGGATCTGCTCCACCAGGCCGGTGCACGAGCCGCAGCTGGCGCTGGCCTTGGTGTGCTTCTTGACCTCGTCCAGCGTGAACAGGCCTTTTTCCTTGATCGCCTTGCAGATGGTGCCCTTGCTCACCCCGTTGCAGCCGCACACCTCGGCCTCGTCGGGCATGCTGGCGGCCTTGTTGTGGCCCTCGTGGCCGGTGTCGCCGATGTTGGATTCGCCGAACATCAGCTTGTCGCGGATGTCGTGCACGCTGCGCCCGTCGCGCAAGAGCTTGAAGTACCAGCTGCCGTCCACCGTGTCGCCGTACAGGCACGCGCCCACCAGCTTGTCGTCCTTGATCACCAGCTTCTTGTAGACCCCGCCGAAGGGGTCGCTCATGACGATCTCCTCGGTGCCTTCGCCGCCCATGAACTCCCCGGCCGAGAACAGGTCGATGCCGGTGACCTTGAGCTTGGTGGAGGTCAGCGACCCCAGGTAGCGGCCGATGCCGAACTGGGCCAGGTGGTTGGCCGCGACCTTGGCCTGCTCGAAGAGGGGGGCGACCAGGCCGTAGGCGATGCCGCGGTGGGCGGCGCATTCGCCCACCGAGTAGATGCGCGCATCGGTCACGGTCTGCATGGTGTCGTTGACCACGATGCCGCGGTTGCAGTGCAGGCGCATCTGCTCGGCCAGCGCGGTGTTGGGGCGGATGCCCACGGCCATGACGACCAGGTCGGCGGCCACCTCGGTGCCGTCCTTGAAGCGGATGGCCTTGACACGCCCGCCTTTGCCGTCCTCGGCGTCGCCCACCAGCTCCTGGGTCTGGGCGCCGATGAGGAACTTCAGGCCCCGGTCTTCCAGGGACTTCTGCAGCAGCTTGCCGGCCACGTCGTCCAGCTGGCGCTCCATGAGCCAGGGCATGACGTGCACCACGGTGACGCTCATGCCGCGCAGCAT
>NZ_JBBCBV010000043.1:0-1560 GCF_037204045.1 Variovorax sp. CCNWLW225
TCAGTTTGTCGACAAAAGGGGTTCGGAATGGTCTCATTCCGAACCCCTTTTTAGCTTTTTATGGGATTTTAAGCTATTTAATAAAAAGACAGACCTCTTCGAGTTCATCATTTAGGCCATTTTTGGACCTTGCCACGTCCAGTTGGCCATCTTCTTCAGGTTCATGGCAGCGAAAGTAAGCATCGCCTGCATCGACAATTTTTTAAGTCCCCTTAACGTTGTCCAACGCATGCCATGCTTTTCTTTTCCATCTGCGAATACACGCTCAATGGTTTCTTTACGTTTGGCATAAATCTCTTTCACCTCTGCGTGATAGCGAAGATGGTCTGCCTCTTCTACGTATTCCTGCCAAATATGACGCGTCACCACTTTCTGGTGGTCTTTACTCTCCGTACATCTGGCTAAAAATGGGCATGTCGCACAAATCTGTTTTGGCGATTTGTACTCCCGATATCCTTCTTTATTCGTTGTCGAGTAGGCCAAGATCTCACCTGCCGGGCAAAGATAACAGTCAAAGTATTCGTCATACACATAGTCATGTTTTCGGAAAAAACCTTTTTTCGTACGTGGTCGTGTGTATGGCAAGGCAGGGGTCATCCCCTGTTCCAATAAGTAACGGGTAATCGCAGGAGTTTTGTACGCGGCATCTGCGGCGACCGCTTCAGGCTTTCCGACTCTCTCTATGACCTTTCCGACCAATGGCTCTAAAATCTGACTATCATGTGTGTTGCCAGGTGTGACCATGGTGCCAAGCACAAAACCGTTACGATCCGCGGCTGCGTGAAAAGAATAGGCGAACTGCTTCGTCCGTTCATCCTTCACATAGTAACCACTCTCTGGATCGGTGGTGCTTTCTTTGATTTCTTTCTTCTCTTCCTTCTCAAACTTGTCCGGAGGAAATGTTTTTTTTCCGTGATCTTCCCGGTCCTGGTTAATCTCTTCTTGAAGGCGTTCCTGATACGCGCGTGTCTCTTTGCGAACGACTTTCTTTTCAAATTTGCGTTTGTTCGCACTCGCTTTAACATGGGTCGAATCCACGAAAACGTGCTCGGCACTGATTAGCTTTTTCTCGGCAGCTTCCTTTAAGATGCGATAGAAAATCTGTTCAAACAGATCGGTATCTTTAAAACGGCGTTCATAGTTTTTTCCGAACGTAGAGAAATGAGGCACTTTATCGTGAAAACCATACCCAAGGAACCAGCGATAGGCCATATTGGTTTCCACTTGTTCAATCGTTTGGCGCATGGACCGGATTCCAAACGTGTATTGAAGGAAGGTCAATTTAATTAAGATGACAGGATCAATACTGGGACGACCGATTTCTGAATACATGTCCTTCACCAAGTCATAGATGAACGAAAAATCAAGTGCTGCCTCTATTTTACGAACCAAGTGGCTGGCCGGTACCAATTGATTTAACGTAATCATTTCTAATTGATCTCGTTGAATGGGATTATGTTTCGAAAGCATGTCAATCACCTCAAGTTATGTAGTACTTCCATTGTAAAATAAAAAAGACTGTAGGCAAACTGGATTTCTTCCAGTTTGTCTACAGTCTGA
>NZ_JBBCBV010000044.1:0-1405 GCF_037204045.1 Variovorax sp. CCNWLW225
CTATTTAGCCCCCTAATGAATTTGGACACCTACTAAGAGTGGTTTTATACTTAAGGTTGCCAAATAAGGGGGCTTTTGTGATGCAAAGACGAAAACATTCTGCTGAATTTAAACAACAGGTGGTACAAGAAGCAATTGAAACAGGCAATAAAGCTTTGGTGGCGAGACGTCACGAGCTCAGTCCAAATCTCGTAAGCAAATGGGTAAAAGCTTTTCAGGAAAAAGGCAATCTAGATCATTCCGGCATTCAAGATATTGTTTCTCCCTCAGGGATCAAACAGTTGGAGGAGGAGAATGACCAGCTTAAAAAGCTGTTAGGCGAAAAAGATTTAGAAATTTCCATTCTCCGTGACGTACTAAAAAAGAAGAACCCTCACTTACTGAAACGCTTGAAATAGCGAATGAGTGGATTGCGAAAGGTTATGCCGTCCGTAAAGTCCTGAAGATTTTAGAGATTTCTCCTTCTACGTACTATTATCAATACAAGAAAGAAGAAAAGTCAGTAAGTGAGGGCAGACCCATTCCGGGCTATTCACTCACTAAGAACGGCAAAAAAATACCGGATGAACAAATACAGGAATGGCTGATGGAACTCATCTCAGGTGAAGCCGGTGTCTATGGCTATCGAAAGTTGTGCCTCCGCCTTCGAAGCGAGTATGCGCTACAGATTAACAAAAAGAAAGTGTACCGATTATGTAAGGAACTCGATATCCTACAGCCACAGCGAGAAGTGAAGTTCCACTATCCAAGAAAATTAGCGAGGAACCGGATCATCACTGAATCGAATCAGCTGTGGGAAGCAGATATTAAATACGGCTACATCGAAGGTGAAGAGCGTTTCTTCTTTATTCTATCGCTCATTGATGTATATGACCGTTCCATCATTGATTATCATATTGGTTTACATTGTACCGGACACGACGCTGGCCAACTCGTGCAGCGTGCCTTGTTTAAGCGTCAGCAATTTGAAAGAGAAACAAAGCCAGTCATTCGAACGGATAATGGTCCACAATTTATTTCTCTAGCGTTTCAGAAAGCATGTGAAACGTTCCACATCGAACATGAACGCATTCCGCCGAGAACACCGAATATGAATGCCCATATCGAGTCGTTTCACCGATTACTAGAGTATGAATGTTTGAGGCGGTTCGCTTTTCATTCCTACGCAGATGCGTATCATGAGGTGGCTGAATACATGGATTTCTACAATAATCGAAGAATCCATTCGAGTATTTTAGATTTAGCACCAAATGAATTTTATCAACGAAACCAAACAGAAGAGCTAACGATTAAAGAAGTGAGAGTATGAGGCAGGATGATTTTCTTGCCTCACCTAAAATAAAGAGCAATTCTATGAAATAATGAGCTAAGAGTAGTATGTGTCCAAAATTAGGGGGTTAACCCG
>NZ_JBBCBV010000045.1:0-1369 GCF_037204045.1 Variovorax sp. CCNWLW225
GGGCTTGTCAAGAAAAGTGTGTAAGTTATTCTAGATATTTCTTCACACGTTCCTTTAGGTGGTCATGAACTAATAGTTGATTCATGACCATAGCCCATTGCTGGATGCGTCCACCATCCCATTTCTTTTCTAATTCTTTTGTTCGTAAAAACAATATTTTTAATAGGGCATTCTCATGGGGGAATGCTCCTTTTTTCGTGACTTTTCGAAAGCTAGAGTGGATACTTTCAACGGCATTTGTAGTGTACATGATTTTACGAATATTACCACCATAATCGAAAAGTTGTTCCACATGAGAAAAGTTTCGTTTCCATACGTCTACAGCTCCAGGGTACGTAGACCACTGCTTTTCAAAAGATTCAAATGCACTGTGACAAGCCTTAAGGCTTGGAGCTCCATACACTTTCTTTAAGGCAGCAGTAAAAGGCTTGTAGTCTTTACTTGGTATATACTTAATCGAATTTCGAATTAAATGAACAATACATCTCTGTACGGTCACATCAGGAAAAATCGCACGTGCTCCTTCTTCCAGACCACTAACGCCATCCATTGAGAGAAAGAAGATATCTTCTACACCACGAGATTTGATTTCATCAAAAATTTGCATCCATTTATGTTTACTTTCCGTTTCATTCAACCACAAACCTAGAATGTCCTTTTTACCTTCTATGGTATATCCTAGTATTGTGTAAACGGCATACTTCTTCGTTTCATAGTCATTACGAATGGTTGTGTAAAGACAATCGACAAACACAAAAGGGTAACAGTTACTTAAGGGACGATTTTGCCACTCTTCTAAATTAGGAAGTACAGTATCCGTAATGTCGGATACCATTTCATGAGATACAGAAAAGCCATAGATGTCTTCTATCGTGGAAGAAATGTCTCGTTGTGACATTCCTCTGGCATACATCGAAATGACCTTATCCTCTATAGAGGATACATCTCTTTTACGCTTTGGAATCAACTGCGGTTCAAATGAACCATCACGATCACGGGGGACTGCAATTTCAACTTCTCCTGCCGTTGTTTTCACGATCTTTTTGCCATATCCATTTCTTCTATTTCTTGTTTCTTTTTCTCCCTTGTCATTGGATTCATAGCCCAAATGGTGATTCATTTCACCTTTTAGCATTGACTCAAACATGGGACCAAATATGTCTTTTAATGCTTCTTGCATATCTTCTACTGATTTAGGCTGATACTGTTCGATAATCTTGTTAGCTAATTCTACGGAGTTCGGATCTCTTTTCAATTTCCCCACTGAAACCACTCCTTTAGCTTTATACTTATTATTCTATCAAATAAAAAACTGTGTGAGTAAGGAACCGTACGCATTCCTTACTTACACAGTTAATATTACACTCCC
>NZ_JBBCBV010000046.1:0-1369 GCF_037204045.1 Variovorax sp. CCNWLW225
GCCAGGCGGAACGCATCGCGCGTGGTCTGCGCCGTCGTCGTGGCCCCGTTCATCGCCGTCACCACCTCGATGCCGCTGCCCACCGTCAGCGCCCCCAGCCCGCCCAGGTTCGTGATCTGGATGTTCGTCGTGCCGCTGGCAATCGCCGTGCAGCCGCTCAGGATCAGCCGGTCGCTCAGGCTCCCGCTGCCCCCCAGCGCCGTGCCCAGGCGCAGCGTGCCGCCATTGCCCACCCAGGGGCCCTGCACCGTCAGCGTCGCCCCCGGCGAGCCGCTCAGCAGCGACACCGTGCCCGCGCTGGCCATGCCCGCAATGGTCTGGCTGTGCCCCGCCAGGTCCAGCACTGCGCCCGCGTCCACCGTGAACGCGCTCGCGCTGCTGAAGGTGCCCGCCGCCCCCGCGCGCAGGCTGCCCGCCGCCACCCGGGTGGCGCCCGTGTACGTGTTCGCCCCGCTCAGGGTCAAGGTGCCCGCGCCCACCTTCACCAGCTCGCCCGCGCCCGAGATCGGGCCCGACCAGCCCAGGCCATGGCCGTTGCTGTCGATGGTGCCGGTGCCGCCCAGCAGCAGCGCATTGCCCAGGTCCAGCCCGTCCGCGCCCGCCACGAGGCGCGCCGCCGCGCCGCTGTCGATGGCCACCGCACCCAGCAGCGTGCCGCCCGCATTCAGCACCAGGCGGTTGCTGCTGCCGCCGGTGAACGCCACCGCCGGCGCGCGTGTGACGCCGTCGCCGCCCAGCCCGCCGGCCAGGGTGCCGCCGCTGTGGGTGACATCCAGGTCCGCGCCCGTTACCCCGGCGCCGCCCGCCCCCGGCAGGCCTGCCGCGCCGCCGTTGCTGCTGGCGCCGCCTGCACCGCCCGCCCCGCCGGCGATGGTGCCGCTGTTGATCACGATCACGCCGCCCGCGCCGACCGAGGCCAGCCCGGCGCCGCCGTCGCCGCCGTTGCCCGGGGTGCCGGTGCCGCCCACCCCGCCGCCGCCGGCACCGCCCGCGCCCCCGGCGCCGCCCAGGAGCTGGCCGGTGTTGACCACATTCACCGCGGTGCTGCCCGCGAGCGTGAGGCCGGCCCCGCCGGCGCCCCCGCCGCCGCCCGAGGCGTTGCTGCGCGCCGGCAGCAGCTCCGAGCCGCCCGCGCCGCCGGCGCCGCCCGCCGAGGTGCCGCTGTGGGTCAGTGTGAGCCCTGGGGTGGCGCTGCGCAGCCACAGCCCGCTGCCGCCGCTGCCGCCGCCGCCGGCCTGGGAGAAGGCATCGCCGCCCGCGCCGCCGGCCCCGCCGGTGAAGACGCCGCTGGCAGCGACATCGGCCAGGGGGTCGAGCAGCGTGGCGCCGTGGCCGCCTGCGCCGCCGCCGCCCGCGGCCCAGTAGCCGT
>NZ_JBBCBV010000047.1:0-1325 GCF_037204045.1 Variovorax sp. CCNWLW225
GCGAGCTGGACTTCAATTTCTGAGAGCTCGATCCGGTAGCCGCGGACCTTGACCTGCTGGTCGATCCGGCCGATGTATTCGATGCCGCCGTTCACCCACTTCACCAAGTCGCCGGTGCGGTACATGCGCTCACCCGGCACAAACGGATCAGCGACAAACCGCTTCGCGGTTTCGTCTTCTTTATTCAGATAGCCTCGCGCCAGTCCGCGCCCCGCCACGCAAAGCTCTCCGGCTACGCCTTCCGGCTGCACCTGATTGCCCTCGCCGAGAATGTATACTCTCGTATTGGCAATGGCCCGTCCGATGGAAAGCGAGCCTTCCTCCGGATGGATTTCTGCGCTTGTGGCAACGACCGTATTTTCTGTCGGCCCGTAGTTGTTGACAAGTGTGTACGGCTTTTTCACTGCCCGCTTCAGCTTGTCTCCTCCAGTCAAGAGGACGCGAAGTGATGTGTTCTCAAGCTCCATGAACTGTTCCGCAAGCTGTGTCGGCAGGAACGTGATCGTTACGCCGTTCGTTTCAAAATAATCGTTCAGGCGGACGATATCGAGGCGGATCGCTTCATCAATGACGTGAAGCTCCGCGCCGATCGTCCAGGTCGGGAACATCTCCCAAATGGAAGCGTCGAACCCAAAGCCCGCGTATTTCGCACTGCGGTCCTCCGCTGTCATGCTGAACGCGTCGTGGTGCCAGAAGCACAGGTTCACAAGCGCATGGTGCTCGATCATGACACCCTTCGGCTGTCCGGTCGTTCCAGATGTGTAAATCATGTACGCCAAGTTCTCCGCGGTTACAGCCGTCTCTGGATTTTCCTCGTCGTTTTCATCAAGCGGCAGGCTTAGAATCGTGCGGCTTCCGTCGAGAAGAATAACGTCTCCTGAGAAGCTATCCGGCACTGAAATGCCTTCTTGCTTCAAGAGAAGCTTCGCGCCGCTGTCCTGTAAAATATACTCAATCCGCTGATCCGGGTAGTCAGGATCAATCGGCACAAACGCCGCTCCGGCTTTCAAGACGCCGAGCACCGCGGCGGACATTTCAAGCGACGGCTTCGTGAGAACGCCGACGCGGTCATCCGGGCTGATGCCGCAGTCCATCAGAATCCGTGCGAGACGGTTTGCCTTCGCATTCAGCTCGCCGTACGTCCAAGATTGGCCGTTGTATGTGACAGCCGGGCGGTCTTTGTGGCGCTGGACAGTCTCTTCGAATAGCTGATGAACCGTTTTGTCTGTCGGCACAGGCAGCGCTTTGCCCTTCCATGCCTCAAGAAGCGCTTGTTTTTCTGTTTCAGTGACCAGTGACAGGCTGGAAAGCGGCTGGTTCGGGTT
>NZ_JBBCBV010000048.1:0-1310 GCF_037204045.1 Variovorax sp. CCNWLW225
TGATATTATCCCCTCTAAGTAGACAGTGTAAAAAGCCCGCTTTTCAAAAGTGGCTGTTACACTATACGTGGAGGGGATTTTTTATGGCGAGAAAAGGGCAACACTTTCAGCACTATACGAAAGAATTTAAGATGAAAGCTGTCAAAATGTACGAGGAAGGAAACAAAAGCTATAACACGTTAGCTGAAGAATTAGGGCTTCGAAGTTCAACCCAGCTCAAAAATTGGGTGAAAACATATCGGGAAGGCAAGTCTTTTGATGATCAAAGGGGAAAAGATACAAAGTCAGACAATCCTTTTATTGGACGCCCTAAAACAACGTTTAAAAGTGTTGAGGAAGAACGAGATTATTTAAAGGCACAGGTCGAATACCTAAAAAAGCGCTATCCAAATCTGCATGGGGAGGACGGATTTTGAAGGCAGCACGATTTGAAGCTGTTCACGAATTGAAGGACCGTTATCCGATTACGTGGCTGGTATGTATCGCCAAAGTGTCACGGTCAGGGTACTATAAATGGCGCAAGGCTCAAAGGTTTCGAATGGCAAGGCAACAGAGAGATCAGATCATAAAAGAGCACATCATGGCGATTCATCATTCACGCCCTTTCTATGGCTATCCTCGGATTACTGTCGCTTTAAAGAAAGAAGGTTTCTGCGTCAACCATAAGCGTGTTTACAGATTGATGAGAGAGATGAACATCCACTCGATTATTCGAAAAAAGCGTCGTTATTTTGGAAGAAAGGCATCGGTTGTCCTGCCAAACCGGCTTAACCGAGAATTTCAAACCAATCAGCCTAATCAGTTATATGTAACCGATATTACCTATATTGCTTGCGGACAACGATTCTATTATCTTTCTGCAGTACAAGATCTTTACAACAATGAGGTTGTCGCATGGAAACTGTCAAAGCGAAATGATCTTGAACTGGTGATGAAAACAGTGGAAAGTTTAACAGCTCAACGGGATGTCCAAGGGGCCATTCTCCACTCTGATCAAGGATTCCAATACACAACAAAAGCATATCAAAAGCGACTTGAAACCGTTGGTTTGAAGGGCAGCCATTCCCGTAAGGGAAACTGCCTGGATAACGCCTGTATCGAATCATTTTTCTCGCACCTCAAAACAGAGAATACATACTTTTCTTCATGCCAAACTGAAAAAGAGCTCCACAAAAGCATTAAAGATTACATCCAGTTCTATAATCACGAACGATTCCAGAAAAAATTAAACCAGTGTGCTCCGGTAGAATACCGTAACACACTGGTTGCTTAGGCTTTTTATGGCTGTCTACTTGACAGGGGTAAGACCA
>NZ_JBBCBV010000049.1:0-1286 GCF_037204045.1 Variovorax sp. CCNWLW225
GGGACTGACCCCATAAGATGAGACAAATAAAAACACCTTCAAGTTTGAATACGGATGATTGTTATCCGAAATTAGACTTGGAGGTGTTTTTTCTATGGGGACAAGAGTGAGTTATCCGGTTGAAGTGAAACAGAAGGCTGTAGAAATGAGATTGGCAGGCGTACCTATGAAAGAGATCATGCAGGAGTTGAATATCAAAAATAATACGCAGATTAAGACATGGGTCAGATGGTATAAGGCTGGTGATACACATCGATTTGAACAGCCTGTTGGTAAGCAATACACTTATGGAAAAGGTCCGGAGTATTCTTCCGAATTAGAGAAACTGCAGGCAGAGAATCGATATCTGAGACAACAGAATGAAGTGTTAAAAAAGTACAACGAATTGGAAAGGAAGTTGATAGCCAAACGTCAGTCGAACTTGTAGAAGAATTGCACAGCACAATGACCGTGCAGGATATCTGTATTCATTTAGGTATCTCTCGCTCGTCTTATTATCGTTGGAAGAAGAATCTGAAGAAAGATCATCCCAAGCGCCATTTAGAAAAACAAATCGGCACGTTGTGCCGAGAGCACCAGTATCGATATGGATATCGAAAAATCACAGCTATATTAAAAAAGAGAATGTGTATTAACCATAAAACGGTTCAGCGTATTATGCAGAAAAATCAGTGGCAGTGCCGGGTTAAGGTGAAAAAGCGCAAGAAGAATGGGCAGCCATATGCCGTGGTCGACAATATATTAGATAGGAACTTTCAGTCTGATCATCCTCTTGAAAAACTAGTAACAGACATCACGTATTTGCCTTATGGACAGAAACAATTGTACCTTTCCAGTATATTGGATGTATATAATGGAGAAGTGATTGCTTTTACGATTGGAGATAAGCAGGACACAGACTTTGTCTTACACACACTTGATCAACTGCCAACACTGCCTGAGAACTGCGTGTTACATAGTGACCAAGGATCTGTGTATACATCTTACGAGTATCAGAAAGCTGTTAAAACAAAAGGCATTACCATGAGCATGTCCCGCAAAGGGACACCCGCTGATAATGCCTCCATCGAATCGTTTCATTCCTCACTAAAGTCTGAAACGTTCTATCTTAACAGCATTGATCGAACCACGACCGCCATCGTAGAACGCACTGTCATAGAATACATTCATTATTATAACAATATTCGTATTCAAACGAAACTAAACAACCAATCACCGATAAATTATCGGCAATTGGCTGTTTAAAAGGTGTTTTGATCCCTGTCTCAAAAACGGGGGTCAGTCCC
>NZ_JBBCBV010000050.1:0-1123 GCF_037204045.1 Variovorax sp. CCNWLW225
GAAAAATGGCAAAAGGTAAATTCACCCGCACCAAGCCGCACGTGAACGTGGGCACGATCGGTCACGTTGACCACGGCAAGACCACGCTGACGGCTGCAATCGCGACGGTGCTGTCGGCCAAGTTCGGCGGCGAAGCCAAGGCCTACGACCAGATCGACGCGGCGCCCGAAGAAAAGGCCCGCGGCATCACCATCAACACCGCCCACGTCGAGTACGAAACGGCCAACCGCCACTACGCACACGTCGACTGCCCCGGCCACGCCGACTACGTCAAGAACATGATCACCGGCGCGGCCCAGATGGACGGCGCCATTCTTGTGTGCTCGGCCGCCGACGGCCCCATGCCCCAGACCCGCGAGCACATCCTGCTGGCGCGCCAGGTGGGTGTGGGCTACATCATCGTCTTCCTGAACAAGTGCGACATGGTCGACGACGCCGAACTGCTCGAGCTCGTCGAAATGGAAGTGCGCGAACTCCTCGACAAGTACGAGTTCCCTGGCGACGACACCCCCATCATCCACGGCTCGGCCAAGCTCGCCCTGGAAGGCGACAAGGGCAAGCTCGGTGAAGAAGCCATCATGAAGCTGGCCGAAGCCCTCGACACCTACATCCCGACGCCCGAGCGCGCCGTGGACGGCACCTTCCTGATGCCCGTGGAAGACGTGTTCTCGATCTCCGGCCGCGGCACCGTCGTGACCGGCGCCGTCGAGCGCGGCGTGATCAAGGTCGGCGAGGAAATCGAGATCGTCGGCATCCGCCCGACCGTCAAGACCACCTGCACCGGCGTGGAAATGTTCCGCAAGCTGCTGGACCAAGGTCAAGCGGGCGACAACGTCGGCGTGCTGCTGCGCGGCACCAAGCGCGAAGAAGTCGAGCGCGGCCAAGTGCTGTGCAAGCCCGGCTCCATCAAGCCGCACACGCACTTCACCGCCGAGGTGTACGTGCTGTCCAAGGACGAAGGTGGCCGTCACACGCCGTTCTTCAACAACTACCGTCCGCAGTTCTACTTCCGCACGACGGACGTGACCGGCGCGATCGAGCTGCCCAAGGACAAGGAAATGGTCATGCCTGGCGACAACGTCAGCATCACCGTGAAGCTGATCAACCCGATCGCGATGGAAGA
>NZ_JBBCBV010000051.1:0-885 GCF_037204045.1 Variovorax sp. CCNWLW225
CGCAGGCCAACGTCTTGCGCTACGACCTGCTCAGGGCAGCGCAGCAGGACAAGGAGGTACGCCATGGCACATGATTCAACGACGACGGCGATCGTCAGCCTCCTGAAGAGCTTGAAGATGTATGGCATGGCGCACGCGGTATCGGAACTCGGAGAACAAGGCGTGCCCGCCTTCGAAGCGGCCCAACCGATCCTGTCGAAGCTGCTGAAAGCTGAAACAGCAGAGCGGGAGGTTCGCTCGCTGGCTTACCAGATGAAGCTGGCCAAGTTCCCCGCGTACCGAGATCTGGTTGGATTCGACTTCGGACACAGCGAAGTGAACGAAGCGACGGTACGCCAGCTTCACAGATGCGAGTTCCTCGACCAGGCGCACAACGTTGTTCTCGTTGGCGGGCCCGGAACAGGAAAGACCCATTTGGCGACCGCGATCGGGGTGCAGGCCATCGAGCACCACCGTCGACGGGTGCGGTTCCTCTCGACGATTGAACTGGTCAACGCGCTAGAGGTGGAGAAATCCAACGGTCACACAGGTCAGATCGCCAACAAGCTTCTACACGTGGACCTGGTGATCCTGGATGAACTGGGCTACCTGCCCTTCAGCGAGTCCGGAGGCGCGCTCCTGTTCCACTTGCTCTCGAAGCTTTACGAGAGAACCAGCGTTGTGATCACCACCAATCTGAGCTTCGGAGAGTGGGCCAGCGTCTTCGGCGATGCGAAGATGACGACTGCGTTGCTCGATCGCCTGACGCATCGATGCCACATCCTGGAGACCGGAAACGACAGTTTCCGGTTCAAAAACAGTTCCGCAAAACCTCAATCCAAAAAGGAGAACATCAAGCACTTATCCACACCGTGAAGCCCTCGGGCTCACAAAGCGGGTGGGTCA
>NZ_JBBCBV010000052.1:0-829 GCF_037204045.1 Variovorax sp. CCNWLW225
TAGGGCGTGTTAACACTACTGGCGTGACTCCAGGCTCATATCGGAAACTCCGGGTATGGAGATCACGCAAGCCCAATTCGAGCAGATTGCACATTGTTTGCCTACACAGAGAGGCAACGTCAGCCTGTCGAACCTGAGTGTGTTGAACGCGGTGCTGTATGTGGCCGAGCACGGCTGCAAGTGGCGCGGTCTGCCCAAGCGGTTCGGCAATTGGCACACGATCTATACACGCATGAATCGGTGGTCCAAGGCCGGCGTGCTCGATAGGGTGTTCGAGGAGTTGCAGCGTGCTCAGGTTGTGCGCATCAAGATCGAGGCCGTCTCGCTGGACAGCACGAGCATCAAGGTACATCCGGATGGAACTGGTGCGTTAAAAAAAACGGGCCACAAGCCATCGGCAAGTCCCGAGGCGGATGGAACACCAAGATTCATATGGTTGCCGCGGATGCTCGAACGGCCATAACGTTCTCGCTGTCGCCCGGGCAGGCACACGATGCGCCCGAAGGCCGGGCCTTGCTGCGTCGGCTGGGTGGGCCAACCCGCCCACTGCATCTGCTGATGGATCGTGCCTACGAAGGCAACGAGACACGGCAGTTGGCGCTGGACCTTGGATTCATCCCCGTAGTGCCGCCGCTGAAGACCAGGGTCGAGCCCTGGGAGTACGACCGAGAGATGTACAAGCGCCGCAACGAAGTCGAGCGACTGTTCCGGCGCCTGAAGGGCTTCCGCCGAATCTTCTCGCGATTCGAGAAGCTCGACGTAATGTTCCTTGGCTTCATCAGCTTTGCGCTGATCGCCGACGGACTTCGATTGTGTTAACAGGCCCTAG
>NZ_JBBCBV010000053.1:0-809 GCF_037204045.1 Variovorax sp. CCNWLW225
CTACGCACATCGCTGTGCGATTTTTAAAAACTGAATTAACAGGTACGTTTTGTCTTGTTTAGTTTTCAAAGATCATTTTGTTTGTCCGCTTTGTTAAAGCAACTTTATTGGTATACAATGTCACTTCTTCAAAGTCAACAACTTTTTTTAAAAACTTTTGGTGGAGCCTAGCGGGATCGAACCGCTGACCTCCTGCGTGCAAAGCAGGCGCTCTCCCAGCTGAGCTAAGGCCCCATAAAAATGGTCGGGAAGACAGGATTCGAACCTGCGACCCCATGGTCCCAAACCATGTGCTCTACCAAGCTGAGCTACTTCCCGATTTCCTATCTATTCTATTAAAAGATATGGCGCGCCCGAGAGGAGTCGAACCCCTAACCTTTTGATCCGTAGTCAAACGCTCTATCCAATTGAGCTACGGGCGCAAAACTTAATGCCGAGGGCCGGACTTGAACCGGCACGGTAGTCACCTACCGCAGGATTTTAAGTCCTGTGTGTCTGCCAATTCCACCACCCCGGCGTGGATGGTATAGTTGGAGCGGAAGACGGGATTCGAACCCGCGACCCCCACCTTGGCAAGGTGGTGTTCTACCACTGAACTACTTCCGCAGACAGGATGTCCAGTTTTTCTAACTGTTATCCTATATAATGCGGGTGAAGGGACTTGAACCCCCACGTCATAAAGACACTAGATCCTAAGTCTAGCGCGTCTGCCAATTCCGCCACACCCGCGTAAAATGGTGAGCCATGAAGGACTCGAACCTTCGACCCTCTGATTAAAAGTCAGATGCTCTACCAATTGAGCTAATGGC
>NZ_JBBCBV010000054.1:0-589 GCF_037204045.1 Variovorax sp. CCNWLW225
GCCAGCCTCGTCCCCGACAGCACAAGCCAGGTACGGATCGTCGCCGGGCAGCGCGGGGTTCTCGATGAGCAACCGTTCGGCCACGGCGGGCCGGTGGGCGTTGTTGCCGCCAGCGACATCGCCGGCATAGACCATGGACAGCCATCGGCGCACCGCCAGGTTCGGATCGTCGGCGAGCGCGCGGCGCGCATGGACGAAGAGCTGCAGGTCGGCCCAAGAGGGAAAGCCATGCTCCCGCGCCAGGCACGACTGTGCGTCGTGCAGGCGCAAGGACATGGCGAGCAGGTCCTTGTTCTCCTTGCCGCGAGCCGCAGGCAGAGATTCGCGGAATCGCTGCATCGCCGCGGCATCTTCACGACGATAAAGGGTGAGCAATTCCTTGGCCTGCTTCTTCAGCTGGCCAATGTCGGGACGAGGGGGAACGCGCTTCATGGACACCTCCGTGCATCAGATGCCGATGACCCGCAGTGTCGGCTGCACAAAAGGCGTGGATGGGAGATCGAGGCAAGTGGGTTCAACCCTTCCCGCGGGCCCGGGCGCGTCTTGCACGCGGGGGGATCATAAAACATGCTGGTGCGGCGCGGACTTC
>NZ_JBBCBV010000055.1:0-546 GCF_037204045.1 Variovorax sp. CCNWLW225
TCAGCCGAAGTTCTTGGCCGCGAAGTCCCAGTTCACCAGCTTGGCCAGGAAGGTCTCGACGAACTTCGGGCGCAGGTTGCGGTAGTCGATGTAATAGGCGTGTTCCCACACGTCCACCGTCAGCACCGGGGTGTCGCCCGTGGTCAGAGGCGTGCCGGCGGCGCCCATGTTCACGATGTCCACCGAACCGTCGGCCTTCTTCACCAGCCACGTCCAGCCCGAGCCGAAGTTGCCCACGGCCGACTTCACGAAGGCTTCCTTGAACGCGTCGTAGCTGCCCCACTTGGCATCGATGGCCTTGGCCAGCGCGCCGTTCGGGGTGCCGCCGCCCTGGGGCTTCATGCAGTTCCAGAAGAAGGTGTGGTTCCAGATCTGGGCGGCGTTGTTGTAGATGCCCCCGCTGGACTTCTTGACGATCTCCTCGAGCGTCATCGATTCGAACTCTGTGCCCTTTTGCAGGTTGTTCAGGTTCACCACGTAGGCGTTGTGGTGCTTGCCGTAGTGGTACTCGAGGGTTTCCTTCGAGTACTCGGGTGCCAGCGCGTC